>NZ_JAZETO010000003.1:0-527232 GCF_036864485.1 Alteromonas sp. S015
CTCTTCTAAACTCCCGTCTTTACTGGCCTATAAAGGTAGTAGAGACTTACTCCAGGAGGCTTGCTGTTTTGCTTTCTCCCCGAAGCGGATGCGCATTTTAGGGAAATGAGCGCTCACGTCAACACTTATTTTAAAAAAAGTGTCATATTCGTTTTGAACGCTCAAAATACCAACTATTTCCAGTATTTCAGCTTATTCCTTAACCTGAACTTGCGCCACAGGTTAAGCGGCTTAGCTTTTATCTTACCTTTATAGTTACTATTAAAGTCATCGACAGCATCTAAAATACGTTCGCAATTACGTCCATCTCTATAAGCTTCATGATAATGGGCAAAGTCATTAACCTCTTTCATTAATGATGCCGGTTGCATTAATGCAGTTTCAATTGCGTTTTCTACTTCGCTTACTTCTGTGACATTAAGTAAATGTTGTCCAGGGTTAGTATTGCGATACGTAACAACAGGTTTGTTCATCATCATAAACTCTAAAATTATAGAGCTGCTGTCACACAACATGACATCTGATTGCTGAAAGTCTTCAAGACGCACATTATCGACAAAGGTAACGTTACTATTTTCATCTGCTATTGCACGATATCTATTTAATAGTGCTTGATCGTTGAGTTTAGGATGAAATGTTAAACGCCAATTCCATTTTTTTACTTTCACTAACCTACTTATTGTGTCGACAAGTACAGGAGCAGAGGTAATGCCTTTTGAAAATGTGGTGGCGTAGAGAATAGTGGGAACATCGTTTTCATTCTTATATGAAGAAAAGTAGTCATCCACTTTCGCCCAACCTGTTTGGTACACTTTAAAAAACTGATGCTTTGCCTCAAGCTGCTTAAAATACTCTGTGCTACTTGGCCCCTGAGTACAGTACATATCAAACCACCCGCGAATAGAGAAATGATCGTCTGTAGCGCTACTCTTCTCCCCTCGCTTGCCAATCGGATAACCGTGAAATACTGATACCTTTATTCCTGGCAAAAAGTGATAGATGATATTTCCACACGCAAATATGGCTAAGGGGTTATATTCAATAACATCATTAATAGTATGAAGGCGAATTTCATCAGGCTTCAATAGATCGGGACATTCTCCTTCCAAAAACCACGCTACTTCGTCACCTCTAGCCCTAATGGCCTCTTGTAGTGGTCTATAAATAGGATACGCATAGGAAAGAGCAGTGAAAAATACATAGCGCTTGGGCATTACAACGTCTCGATAAATTCTATTAGCAAACTACATTATCATTTTTCTCTTTGTGATTTACTACCCTCCTTTTCGCGTGTTGCAACTCATTATAGTTACCTGTTGCTAAGAGCATTACAGATAGGCTCTGTAACCACCCTACTAGTACCAAGTCATCTGTATTGCTGTTAGAGTTTGCGTAATTCACTTTCTGCGCAATTTATATGAGTGTGTAATGCATAAAACGATTGATAGTTTTAAAGGTGTTTCTCCTACGTTAGGAAAGAATGTCTATGTTGATGGCTCGGCAAGAATCGTCGGTGATGTAGTTTTAGAAGATGATGCGAGTATTTGGCCGCTGGTTGCAGCTCGTGGCGACGTGAACAAAATTCGTATTGGTGCCCGTTCTAATATTCAAGATGGCAGTGTTTTACACGTTACCCGTAAATCTGAGAAAAACCCCAACGGCTTCCCACTTATTATTGGTGAGGACGTTACCGTTGGGCATAAGTGTATGCTGCACGGCTGCCAGTTGGGTAATCGAATTCTCGTTGGCATGGGCGCTATTGTAATGGATGGTGTTGTTGTTGAAGACGATGTGTTTATTGGTGCAGGTACATTAGTACCGCCGAACAAAAGGTTAGAAAGCGGATTTCTTTACGTGGGAAACCCCATGCAAAAGAAAAGACCACTCAACGACGCTGAAATGGCATTCCTGAAACAGTCTGCCGTTAACTATGTTGTATTGAAAGATGAGTACCTTGAAGAAGCGAACTAGTGTCGCTTCTCACCTTGCTCAACGATAGCCCTGACACGTTTTACAATATCTGAAGTATCGGGGCGCTTTTGTGTCCATATGTAGAAAGCTTCAGCCGCTTGCTCAACCAGCATCCCTAACCCATCGATTTGTGTCTTAACACCAAGTTCGGCCGCATCTCTCATAAAGCGCGTGGGTGAGTTTTTATAAACCATGTCGTACACCACTTCACAGTTTTGTAAAACACCATCATTTAAACGGCACGGCAATTCATTGCTTAAACTGGCGGCAGTTGAATTAATAATAATATGAGGCGCAACATCTGCGATATCTTCAAGCGCAGCCACCTGCACTTTAGCGTTTGAAGCGGCACCTGCCACTTCCTCTGCTTTCGCTTTGGTTCTATTGGTGATGGTTAAAGAGGCGGCCCCTGCTTTTAATAACGGGGAGATTACGCCACGGGCTGCGCCGCCGGCACCAATAAGCAACACGCGCTTACCCTTAATTTCCACACCGCTGTTAAGCAAGTCGTTTACCAGCCCTACACCATCAGTGTTGAATCCCCATATTTCACCGCTGTCACCATTCATTAGCGTATTAACAGCTTGTGCATCTTTGGCTGCTTGGTCATCTACCTTTGCCAAGTTGAATGCATCAAGCTTAAAAGGCATGGTGACGTTACAACCTACCGCGCCTTCCTGAGCTAAAAACGCGTTGGCGGCATCTACAAAACCGTCTACTGGCGCAAGTATCTTTTCATAAGAAATCTTTTCTCCCACTTGTTCAGCAAACATTTGATGGATAGTTGGTGATAAACTCTGTGCAATAGGATTTCCGAATACAGCGAATTTTTTCATGGGAATACGAGACTTATTTAATATAAAGAAGAAAAGCGATAATCGTGCTTCGCAGAGTACACCATATGAACGTATAGGTGGAGAGGAGAAAGTACGGGAATTAGCAAATACGTTTTACGACATAATGGAAACCGATCCACTCGCCAATGAACTGCTAGCTATTCACCCCCAGCCATTAGACAGAATTCGCCACGTGTTCTTTCTATATTTAAGTTTATGGCTTGGTGGTCCTGATGATTATCAGCAGCAGTATGGCCACCCGCGTCTGCGTGCACGCCACCTACCTTATACCGTAACACCAGAGTTAAAAGCGCAGTGGATGTATTGCATGCGAAAAGCCATGTTTAAAACGGTTGAAGATATCGCCTTAGCTCAACAGTTGATAGACGCACTTGATCAACTCGCCAATCACATGGTGAATACAAAATAAAAAAGCGCGTTGAAAGGATTAACCTTTTAACGCGCAACTCCCCTGTTACTGTCTACGCTCTTTATGGCGCATAAAGTAGTGCAATTGTGAAAGCCTAATAGTTAATAAGGCGTGAAACTAAGAATTAGAATGTGTAACCCACCGATAAGGTATACACCCAAGGATCTATTTCAATATCACTTACCTTTCCAGCAGCATCACCCACTTTGAAGGTTGCTTCGGTATCTATATCAATGAATCGAACCGATGCATTGACATGCCATTTGGTATCAATTTGGTAATCCATTCCCACCTGTGCCGATAAGCCAAATGAATTATCAAGCGATAGGTCGCTTAAGCCAGCTGTTTCATTCGCACCTGTAAACTCTTCATCAAAGATAAAGGTATAGTTGATACCTGCACCAATGTACGGCTGAAACGCAGAGCTGGCATCATTAAAATAGTAGTTCGCAGTAAGCGTTGGAGGTAGGTGCGTTACCTCACCAAGCTGGTTGCCTGTACCTAACGGGTCAGCAACAGAAAAATTAACGTCGTGCTTAAAGGGTGTTGCGGCAAGCAGCTCGATATTAATGTTGTCAGTAATAAAGTACGCTACATTTAAACCTAGTTGAGTATCGTTATCGATATTAAGGGCCACGCCAAGATCAGTTCCACCCGCGACGATGTTAGAAGTCGATTCGTCAGGAGCAACTGTAGTAACACCTCCACGAACAATCCAGTCGCCCTGTTGATGAGCGCTAGCTAAAGGTGAAAGTGCAGCAAGTGTAAGGCAAAGTGCAGATAAAGTGTGTTTGCGCATGATGTGTCTCTTTTGTTTTTAACTAAGATGGCGTTACTTTACGCCTGTGGTTAAGAGAAACATTGATCCAGCGCAAGCTTGATAACTCACTGAAACACTGATGATATTCAACCTTGATGTAGATCAAAAAAACGCCGCATTAACGTTAATACGGCGTTTTTTAGTCATTAAAGATTCGTGCTGTTATAGGCAGTAAACTTTAGAATCTTAACGCTGCCTAGTTGAAAAATCATCACCAATCGGTGGGTTTTAACCAATCTGTAAGCTTAGCTTCGGCGCTCCCTGGGGTAGGTGTATAACAATACTCCCAGCGGGCAAGTGGCGGCATTGACATTAAAATGGACTCCGTACGACCGCCAGTTTGCAACCCAAATAAAGTGCCGCGATCAAATACTAGATTAAATTCAACGTAGCGGCCTCGCCGATAAAGTTGAAAATCACGCTCTCTTTCGCCAAAATCGGTTTGCTTACGACGCTCTACAATAGGAACGTAAGCATCGATAAAGCCATTGCCAACGGCCTGCATAAACGCAAATGACTGTTCAAAGCCCCATTCATTAAGGTCGTCAAAAAACAAGCCACCCACGCCGCGAGTTTCATGGCGATGCTTTAAATAAAAGTAGTCGTCGCACCACTTTTTGTACTTAGGGTAGACATCATCGCCAAATGGTTTGCACAACTTCTTCGCAGTGTCATGCCAATGCAAAACGTCATTTTTAAACGGATAAAAAGGCGTCAAGTCGAAGCCGCCGCCAAACCACCAAATAGGTGCTTCGCCCTCTTTTTCTGCAATAAAAAAGCGAACATTAGCATGAGATGTTGGGATATACGGGTTATGTGGATGAATAACGAGTGATACCCCCATGGCCTGAAAGTTTCTTCCTGCTAATTCAGGTCGATTAGCCGTTGCTGATGCAGGCATTTGACTGCCAAACACATGGGAAAAGTTAACGCCGCCTTGTTCAATCACCGCACCATTTTTTAATACTCGAGAACGGCCACCGCCACCTTCTTCACGCTGCCAGCTATCTTCAACAAACTGACCTTTTCCGTCGGCGAGCTCGAGGGTTTGGCAGATTGTGTCCTGCAGCCCTAGTAGATAGCTTTTTACTTGCTCTATTACTTCAGCGGCATTTTTACCGTCCAGTAATTCTGCTGATGTCATGCTCTTATTACCTCTGCTGTGTCACCATCGCGAATGATACTGGGTTTAGTTGCACCGCCTACTGCACCATCAACGTAGAAAACGGAATCAGCGAATACGGCTTTTGCCTCTTCAGTAGTGGTAGCCGGCGGTTGGCCGGTTAAGTTAGCGCTGGTAGAAACTAATGGTTTTCCTAGTTTATTACACAAGTCCACTACCACAGGGTGATTAGTAACGCGCACCGCTATTTTACTGTGCTTTCCCGTTAACCACGCAGGTGCCGACGCCGATTTGGGCAACAACCAGGTGTTAGGCCCTGGCCAACTTGAAAAAATATCGGTGCGTCTGTCAGGGCGAATGGCGTTGTCGTTAACATAAGGCAGTAGCTGGCTGTAATTCGCAGCGATTAAGATCACGCCTTTTTCCACAGGCCGCTGTTTTATCTCTAACAGCGCATTTACTGCGACTTCATTATCTGGGTCGCATCCAATGCCCATTACCGCTTCGGTTGGATAAACGATTAAACTTCCCGCTTGAAATGCGGCAACAACAGGGTCTACTTCAGTTGAATTAGCCTCAACGGGGGTAAACGTATCTACGTTCCCATTTTGGGTATCAGACATGGTTTTAATCTCTACGTATAGTTCTTCGTTTAGTTGTTCGTATAATTACTTTTTAAAGCCACAACTAGGCTGAGGACACTGTAGCTGCCCCTTTTTATCTATCAATACTCCCCAACCGCAGTCTGGGCAGCTTTCATTTACTGGCGTGAAATTTAGCACATATCGACATTGTGGATAATGGTTGCACGCAAAAAACTGTTTGCCGTATTTGTTAGTACGCGAGATCAGATGCCCTTTCTTACATTTTGGGCAATCCACTAAAGTATCTTCTTTTTCTTTAATGGGCTCTATGTGATGACATGATGGAAAATTAGTACAGCCGATAAACATGCCAAACCGACCCTTCTTTATGGCTAAGTCGGATGCGCACTCAGGGCAGGCTACACCTTCCAAGGTTTTAAGTATAGTGGTTTGCTTATCGTGAAGTGGCTTACTGAAACTACATTCAGGATAGCCTGTACACCCGATAAAAGGGCCCGATTTACTGTTCTTAATATGAAGAGGTTTACCGCACTCAGGGCAATCTCCGAAATTATCATCAAGAGCATGCTCGTGAGCAGAAAAAAGTGAATGGTCTATTTTAGACATGTATTGGACGTTAAGGCCTTAAACGCGCCGTAATTTCACAGCGCATTTTTAAGTAAAGATTTAAATGCCAGTGGCTACAACTGCATTAATGCAGAACACCATCTGGCTCTTCGAACAAAAGATCTTCCATTTGTGCGTAGGCTTTCTCTTTGCCAGGTACGTTGAATAGTACCATTAGCACAACCCACTTCAGGTCTTCCAAGCAAAATTCACTAGAATCAATTTCCATAACGCGATCTATCACCATTTCACGTGTAGACGCATCTAATACATTGACCTGTTCTAAGAACATCAGGAAGCCGCGACACTCTACATCTAGACGCATTTGTTCTTCGTGGGTGTAAATACGGCTTAAGCTAGTGCTAATACCTTTACAAAAATACGGTTTGATGTCCGTCTCTTGAAGTGCCGCTAACTTTTCTAACCATGCGAGGGCTTTATAAATCTCATCGTGATGAAATCCTGCGCGCACAAGCTCTTCCGTTAACTCGTCTTGGTCAACACGAATTTCCGTTTCACTGTGAATGAAGTTTTCAAACAGATACATGAGGATATCGAACATATTATTTTCCCCTCAATTTAACGTAACCGCCAGGGACAGCGGCTACCAAACCACGCAACTCATATTCTAATAATGACGCCATTGCTTGCGATACAGATAAGGCATTGCGCTGGGCTATGACATCAATAGCGGTGATGTCATAATCCACACTAGCTAATAATTTATCGGTTGCCAAGCTATTCGCTGTACTTTTTTCGTTTTGCTCGTCAACATTCAAGCCCAACTGTGCAGACTGAACCCCAACTTCATTTAGAATATCGTTTGTATTAGTTACTAACTTTGCGCCCTGTTGGATTAACCAGTGGCAACCTTCAGAGTACGCATGAAGGATATTGCCTGGCACAGCGAATACTTCTCGCCCCATATCTGCGGCCAAATTCGCAGTTATCAAGGTGCCACTCTTAATTTTTGCCTCTACTACTAGTGTTCCTAGCGATAACGCTGCGATAATTCGGTTTCGCCTGGGAAAATGCCAAGGCTTGGGGCCTTGTCCCGGAAAGAATTCTGTAACGGTAACTCCTCCATCGTTATTGATTGATTCATAAAGCTTACTGTTTTTGGCGGGATATACCTTTTCAGGCCCCGTTCCCATTACTGCAATAGTTCCCGTAGTGCCAGACAATGCACCCTGGTGTGCGGCGCTATCAATGCCCATTGCGAGGCCGCTCGTCACTACGATACCGTTATTGGATAACTCCAAAGCGATATCGCTTGCGATACGCTTGCCCTGGTGGCTGGCCCTTCTGGCTCCAACTATAGCAATTTGCTGTTTTTGAAATAGCGCTTTATCTCCGGTGGCAAACAATACTAATGGCGGGCTGTCTAGTTGCCTAAGTAATTCAGGGTAGTAAGATGATGACAGCGGCACGATATGTCTATTATCACTCGCTTGCAGCCAATTTGTGGCTGCATCAACGAGAGATGGCGATATGTTCTTAGTCAGTTGTTTGATATCGTCAGGCAGTGATAGCCCATTTCTGGCCAATTCGACAGAAGAAAGTTGATACTGTTCAAGAGCCTTTAACCAGAGTTTAGGCGATACAGACTGAGCGGAAGCCAGCGTAATCCATGCTAATGCTTCGCTGTCTAACTGAGAAGATTGTAGGGACATTATCGCTCCTAATGCGAGCGACAATGAACCATGCAGCGCTTAAGGCTTTGCGACAATGAAGCCGCGCTTTATCCCTTTGTTCGCTCGCGTTATTAATCCGTAACTTGCCGCATTGAATGTTTTAAACACAACCACTTCACCCACTTTGAGCGCTGGTTGCGATACCGTTTCGATAAACCACTCGCCACTAGTACTAGCGCCGGGCTCATCGACATAGCGCGGGCTTTCTTCTTCAATAATGGCAGGACCTTGAGAATAGAGCCCCAGCACGGTACCTGGCGCAACGTCTATACTTCCTAAATCAAGGATGACAACGTCGTACTTGCCAAGTAAATCATGATCGTGCAGATCTCCGACAACAGCACCTCTTTGTAAAGTCGCGGGCACAAGCTCAAAATCTTCAGGATGAGAGAAACCGCCAGCCATAAGTTTATCGCCGCGCTTTGCTTCTTGATTCGCATCATCGATGAAAAGCAACATCGTATTACTTGCTTCATCTTTTTCCACTAACGACGCCGTTGAGACATGTGTGACCTGAATGCCAAGAATTTCTCCATCAAGATTGGTAATAGTAGCGTGCTTTCTTACCACTCTATACTGATCGTCAGTACTGAACTGTTGCTGGCTTAGAACAAAGTCGTCAGAGGCAAATCTTACGTTTCCATCCTGATTACCCAACAATCTCGGTAGCGAGGCGTAACTCTCTTCGTTCAGCAACATATGTTGTCTTATGAAAGGCGAGACAGATGTCCACGGCAACACATCGACAGGTTTTGTCTTTACTCGCTTATCGGTAGAAGGAGTCAGCTTGTAGGAGGGCTTGTCGCGCTTTACGCTCAATACAGGCTGTCCATCGACATACCCAACAACAATGACATCGCCGGGATAAATAAGGTGTGGATTATCAATTTGTGTATTTGTGCGCCATAATTCTGGCCACAGCCAAGGCTCATTGAGAAAAACGTTAGCGATTGCCCATAGCGTGTCTCCACGCTTAACCGTGTAAGTATCTGGTGCGCTCTCTTTTAGTTGCAGCGCGAAGGCAGGCAAGGAAAGCAGTATACCTAAGATAAACAATGCTGCACGACGTGCGTAAATTAATCGCTTTTTCAAATTAACCACCTGCAAATTATTCACTGTCACTTGTTGTTGTTTTTTCAGACAATAGCACTATATCGGCATAACTAGGTATTCTAATAGGGTTCCGGTAAAAAACTGCACGAAACAACCCGATATACGTTAGAATAGTAACTTAATAAGCACTGTAAAGTGTGCTGGCAATTAGATCGTATATGAATTTATACAGCGAAAAGGTGAAGTAAGCGAGAAATGGCAATTTTAGACGTATTAAGTTTTCCTGATGAACGTCTTCGCACGGTAGCTAAGCCGGTTGAAGAAGTTAACGATGAAATTAAACAATTGGTATCGGACATGTTCGAAACCATGAAAGACGAGAACGGTATTGGCCTTGCTGCAACGCAAGTTAACCGCCACGTTCAAGTTGTTGTAATGGACGTATCGGAAGATCAAAACGAGCCACGCGTATTTATTAACCCTGAAATTATTCGCAAAGAAGGCTCAACAATTAGCGAAGAAGGCTGTTTGTCTGTACCAGGCAACTACGCCAAAGTTGAGCGCGCCGAAGCAATTACAGTAAAAGCGCTAGATCAAAACGGCGAAAGCTTTGAGTTGGATGCAGAAGGTTTGTTAGCGATTTGTATTCAGCACGAGCTGGATCATCTAAAAGGTAAATTGTTTATTGATTACCTTTCACCGCTTAAGCGCCAACGCATTCGTAAAAAGCTTGAAAAAGAAGCGCGTCTTGCGGCAAAAGCCTAAGGAATAACGTGACAACTCCATTGAAAGTGATTTTTGCCGGTACTCCGGATTTTGCAGCTAAACATCTATCAGCGTTGATAGAGAGTGAGCACGAGGTCATTGCTGTTTACACACAGCCTGATAGACCCGCCGGACGAGGTAAAAAGCTCACCGCCAGTCCGGTTAAAGTATTAGCAGAAGAAAACGCCATTCCCGTATACCAGCCACAATCGCTAAAGGCGAAAGAAGCCCAGGAAGAATTAGCGTCGCTTAATGCCGATTTAATGGTGGTGGTTGCTTATGGGCTGATACTGCCTACCGCAGTATTAAATGCACCTAAGCTAGGGTGCATTAACGTGCACGGTTCTATACTGCCCAAATGGCGAGGCGCCGCACCAATCCAGCGTTCAATCTGGGCGGGTGACGCAGAGACTGGCGTAACCATAATGCAAATGGACGAAGGTTTAGATACGGGTGACATGCTGCACATAGCAACATTACCTATTACATCTGAAGATACCAGCGCCACCTTATATGAAAAGCTTGCAGAGCTAGGACCACAAGCGTTGGTTGAGGTCGTTAGTGAATTTGATCGTTACACGCCCACCAAACAAGACGACACTCAAGCGACCTACGCGAAAAAGCTATCAAAAGAAGAAGCCCTTATTAATTGGGCAGACGATGCGAAGCAAATTGAACGAAATATCCGCGCCTTCAACCCTTGGCCTGTAGCGTGGATGCAGGTTGAAGAGCAGAATGTAAAGGTATGGTCTGCCAGCGTAGTTCCGTTAAATAAAAATGCTAAGCCCGGTACGGTAATCAGTGCCAATAAAGAAGGCATTACTATCGCTACAGGACGCGATGCGCTTTGCATTACATCACTTCAAATTTCTGGCAAAAAGGCGCTTCCAGCGTCAGACGTTATCAATGCTCGCCAAACGTGGTTTGAAGTGGGTCGTTGTCTGACACAAGCGGACTAAACGTGAAACCATTACCCCTTCCCAAACAAAAGAACCTGCGAGCAGATTGCGCGTGGGTCATCTACCAAATTTTAGAACAAGGCAAGTCATCTCGAGAATGCCTAGAACGCGTTCAGCGCAGACACAACGCTAGAGATAACGCATGGCTTCAAGAGATGTCGTTAGGGGTTATGCGTCGCCTGCCCCTTTTACAACACTGGCTACGCTCTCTGTTGGATAGACCTCTAAAAGGCAACAAGAAGGTCATAGAACATCTTATTCTTCTTGGTTTGTACCAGCTTAATTTTTCCCGCGTTAGCAACCACGCAGCCGTTGGCGAAACCGTCGCCGCAGCGTCTTATTTAAATGCCGCAGGGTTAAAAGGGTTAGTTAATGCGGTACTGCGTAACTTTCAGCGAGAGAACCTTGCGGACAAACGTGTAGACGATGCCATCATAAACAGCGGTTTACCGAAGTGGTTGTTCAAGGCAATAGAAGATGCTTATGGCGCCGATGCAGAGCAAGTACGTAGTGAAACTAACGCTATGGCGCCCATTTGGCTTCGTGTGAATAAGCTGCAAACATCCTTAGCAGCATTTACTCAAGCGTTAAATAAAGCAGGGGTTGAATATACCCTTAGCGAAAACCATGCTGATGCCGTAATTCTGACTAAGCGAGAAGACATTACTGCCCTGCCTGGTTTTGAAAAAGGTCACTTTGCGGTACAAGATGGGGCAGCGCAATTAGCTGCGCACTACCTACAGCCTCAAGCGAATGAACGCATTCTAGACTGTTGCGCCGCGCCGGGCGGAAAAACAGGACACATTGTTGAGTCTGCACCTGATACACAGTACGTATTAGCGCTTGATGCTGATGCTACACGCCTAAAACGGGTAGAAGAAAACATGACTCGCCTTAAGCACTCTGTCGATATTAAGCAGGGTGATGCTGCTAATCCTGATACCTGGTGGGACGGAAAGCCCTTCGACAGAATATTACTGGATGCCCCCTGCTCTGCTACCGGCGTGATTCGACGTCACCCAGATATTCGCTGGCTTCGAAAAGCCAACGACATTGATAATTTAGCAAAGCTTCAACGCAGTATATTAGACACGCTTTGGGGCGTATTAAAGCCCGGAGGCACGCTACTCTATGCAACCTGTTCTATTTTACCGAAAGAGAACATGGCGCAAATACAGCAGTTTTTAGCCGACACGCCAGATGCCACATTATCGCCCATACTAAAAACCGAAACCGTCGAAAAACCTGGACGTCAGATAACACCAGGGGAGCAACAAATGGATGGTTTCTATTATGCGAGGCTGGTAAAGTCAGCAGAATGAGTTCAATAGTTGTGCAACGTCACACAGTTAAGACTTGCACGAATATGAAGGCAAAATAATAACGATGAAGATCATCATTTTAGGGGCCGGCCAAGTAGGCGGAACACTTGCTGAAAACTTAGTGGGTGAGAATAACGAAATAACGGTTATTGACTCTGACCCCACTATATTGCGCGCACTTCAAGACCGCCTTGATTTACAAGTAGTAACGGGCGTGGGGTCACACCCTGACGTGTTGCGTAAGGCCGGTGCGGAAGATGCCGATATGCTGATTGCCGTAACCAATAGTGATGAAAGCAATATGTTGGCCTGTCAGGTGGCCTACAGCCTATTTAAAACACCCACTAAAATCGCTCGCGTGCGCTCTGAACAATACATCATTTACCAAGAGCAGCTATATAAGCAGCAAGACATTCCCGTTGACCACATTATCGCTCCTGAGCAGTTGGTAACTAAGGCCATCAAACGTCTTATCGACTACCCGGGCGCACTGCAAGTTGTAGAGTTTGCCGAAGGTAAAGCCAGTCTTGTGGCGGTTAAAGCCTATTATGGCGGTTTATTAGTAGGGCACGCGTTATCTGCGCTTAAAGACCACATGCCTAACGTTGAAACTCGGGTTGCTGCCATTTACCGACGCGGCCGCCCTATTCGACCATTAGGTACAACGGTTATTGAGGCCGATGATGAAGTATTCTTTATTGCCGCTACCAAGCACATTCGTGCAGTAATGAGTGAGCTTCAAAAACTCGAATCAAGCTACAAACGAATTATGATAGCCGGTGGTGGCTTGATTGGTGCAGGCCTAGCGAAAAAGTTAGAGCACAATCATAACGTTAAGCTTATTGAATACAGTCCAGAAAGGGCCAAATATTTATCTGCGAACTTAGATAAAACCATTGTATTCAGCGGCGACGCGTCTGATCCTGAATTGCTAAGTGAAGAAAACATTGAGCAAGTCGACGCTTTCATAGCCGTTACCAACGACGATGAAGCAAATATCATGTCAGCCATGCTGGCAAAGCGCATGGGTGCGCAGAAAGCCATGGTGCTTATTCAGCGAAGTGCTTATGTGGACTTGGTGCAAGGCGGTGAGATAGACATCGCATTTTCACCTCAACAAGCCACTATCTCGGCGCTACTGACTCACGTACGCCGCGGTGACATTGTAAACGTGTATTCGTTGCGAAGAGGTGCTGCCGAGGCTATTGAAGCGATAGCGCACGGCGATGAAAATACATCGAAAGTGGTTGGCAAACAGATTGGCGATATTAAATTACCTCCAGGCACAACAATAGGCGCAATTGTTCGTGACGAACAGGTGATTATTGCCCACAGCGATACCAAGATTGAAGCAAACGACCATGTCATTTTGTTCTTGGTTGATAAGAAGTACATCAACGATGTGGAAAAGCTGTTCCAGCCCAGCGCATTTTTCTTTGGTTAACAAAATGACTATGCGCTACCAAATCATAGAGTTATAATTTAATCTTTCAAACGCTAAATAGCAGCGCAAATTCGTGTGCTAAAAAATAGACAATATTTGGATTTTCGCCTACCAATTCGCCGCTTTTTGGTACATACTAAATCTATCTAATACGTTAAAGGAATGACGGACATGCCTAGATATCGCTCTTCACAACCTTCCTTACGAACACAAATAATCGATTCCCGAAATATACTTTTGGCTGCGTTTTGTGTTGTGTTCTCAACACATGCTTTCTCTCAATCCTCTGAAGAGGACGAACTTGCGAAACTGCAGGCTCAGCTGAACGCTGAAGTTATGTCTAAACCTTTCCTTGCGGAAAAGCCGGAAGAAGTCGATGCATATATAAAGAGCATGCTAGAAAAAGGGGAGAAGCCCCAAGAATATCAAGGAACTAACTGGCGCCCTGGTTATACTTGCCGCGATTTACTTCGCTACAATTGGCGCGAGTACCGCAACTGTCGATATTACTACCGTTATTACGGACGTTACTACTAATTTTAACAAGTACACTCTTTTTATAAGGAATTACCATGAACATATGGACTAACAATCTAAAAGCTGTTGTTCTCACTATTACCCTATTAGCCCTTAGTGGATGCGCCGCGGTGCATACCTCAATTGCGAAGAAGGATTTGGACGTACAAACCAAACTGAGCACGTCTGTTTTTGTTGATCCTGTACCACCAGAAAAACGCAAAATTTACCTAGAAGTGCGTTCTGCAGTGATGGAATTTGATAGAAACGCTTTTAGAACTGCGCTAAACAACCAAATATCGAGCAGTGGCAATGGCTATACCTTTGTAGACTCTCCTGATGACGCACAGTACACCATGAGCGTTTTCGTACGTAACCTTGAAAAAGCATCCCCTTCAGCCGCTGAAAACTACCTTTCATCAGGGTTTCAAGGCGTGACGATAGGTTCAGCGGCGGCTTACGCTGGAGGCGGCGGATATCGTGAAGCCGCAGCTGGCGGTATTATTGGCGGATTGGTATCTACTGCTGCAAATGCAATGGTTAAAGATGTAACCTATCTCTTAGTAGCAGATATCCAAATTAAAGAACGAGCCAAAAAAGGGGTAATCGTTCGTAAGGATTCGAAAATTAATACAAAGATTTCAGATGATGGAGCGTCAACACAAACTTCATCTGAAGTATCAAATCAGAAAGAATATCGCACGCGTGTAGTAACTACAGCAAATAAAGCTAACCTTGAATTAGAAGAAGCGCAGCCTTTGATGTTTGATAAAACAGCTTACGCAATGGCATCGTTTTTCTAACACTGTGTATACTAGTAGCCACGTTCCGTGGCTACTAAACTTCATAACTTTCAGATAATTCACACTCGCTCGCTATCACATTCACCGCGATTTAGCTTCGCCAAAAAGTGGGCGAGAACAGCACCAGTAATGAAAACACTTCAAGACGACCAAACACCATAGCGATAACAAGTATCCATTTGCCCGCATCTGTAACATCAGCATAGTTTGCAGCTACGCTTCCCAAGCCAGGGCCTAAGTTATTCAGCATGGCCGCAGTAGCGGTAAAGGCACTTAGGTTGTCTAACCCTGTAGCGATAAGGCCTATCATAATAATGACAAACACTACGGCGTAAGCCGAAAAGAAGCCCCATACGGCTTCTACCACTCTGTCGGGCATGGCACGGTCGCCAAACTTTACGCTGTATACCGCTTTCGGATGGATAAGCCTATCAACTTCACGTTTGCCCTGTAAAAATAATAAGCACACGCGCACTACTTTTAAGCCACCACCCGTGGAACTCGCGCACCCTCCAATAAAGCTTGAGAAAATAAGCATAATTGGAAGAAATGTAGGCCATACAGAAAAATCGGTGGTAGCAAACCCTGCTGTGGTGCTAATGGAAACAGCTTGAATCATTGCTTGATCCAGTGCCTGCTCTGCAGAGCTATAGTAGCCTGATAATGTAAGTACTAAGAAACAAATCCCGATGAGTGAGGCTTGAATGATAAAGAACGCCTTGAACTCGGGATCGTTAAAATAGCCTTTAACCGAACGAGAGCTCACCGCCGCATAGTGTAATGAGAAGTTTAACGCTGCAATAAGCAAAAACACGGTACACACCACGTTTACCATAGGACTATTAAAATAGCCTAAGCTGGCGTCGTGGTTTGAAAAGCCGCCAATAGCAACCGTTGAAAAAGAATGGCAAATAGCATCAAAAACATTCATTCCCGCAAGCCAGTATGCACCGGCACATGCAATGGTTATGGATAGGTAGATGTACCACAAATGCTTTGCCGTATCGGCAATACGCGGAGTCATTTTATTGTCTTTAACTGGGCCAGGCGTTTCTGCACGATAAAGCTGCATGCCCCCTACTCCAAGGATAGGTAAAATGGCAACCGCGAGTACGATGATACCCATGCCGCCCAACCACTGAAGCTGTTGACGATAAAACTGTACAGAATGAGGAAGAAAATCTATCCCCTCGATAACCGTAGCCCCAGTTGTAGTTAGGCCAGAAAATGACTCAAAGAAAGCGTCGGTCACCGTCATGCTTGGTTGCTCTAACAAGATAAGTGGAATTGCCCCCACGCTTGCTAGTACTGACCAAAACAGCGCAACAATCAGAAACCCTTCTCGTGCTCTTAAGTCATTTTTCTGCTGACGGTTGGGGTACCACAATGCCATACCGCCGATAACACAAAATATAAATGCAAGGATAAAAGGCAGGCCACTGCCATCTTGATAAATCAACGACACGATAGCAGGAGGGATCATGGTTACGCTAAAAAGCGCAATTAATAACCCAAGTATTCGTATGATGGCACGGTAGTGCATTGTTTGTTATGCCTTTATTTTTATAGTGCGCATAAGGACTACTGAGCCCTAGTTACAATGTGCTTTTTGATATGGTTTCAAAAAGCGAATCTATCTACGTGAAACAAGGTAGATGAAACCCTATACGTTACACATAGGGTTTTGATTATAGGACTATAATCAACAAGGGGAAACCTTTGTCTCCCCACTACATTAGGCTAATTACACATAAAGGCACCTGATCTTTTCACTAGGAAAAAACCAACCACTTTTATTTTTTAGTTTTCTATTTCATAGCAAGCACGGTTTTAACCATCTTAGTAATACTCGCATTGGCTTCACTAATGCTTTGCGCCAACATGTAAGCAGGCGTAGTTACCAGCTTTGCGTCATTATCAACAACCACCTCATCAACCGGGCACTCTACATGGGTTGCCCCTAAAGCATTTAATCCACCAGCCGTGGCTTCGTCATTGCCAATAGTCAGTTTAGTTTTGTTGCCATACACTTTTGCGGCTAGCGCAGGTGCAATACACGCATACGCTGCGGGCTTTTTAGCTTGTGCAAAGGCTTTGCACACTGTCAGCACCTCTTCGTTAAAGGTACAATTTTCACCGTCTACAGCAAACGTGCATAGGTTCTTCGCAGCGCCAAAGCCACCAGGTAAAATAAGTGTGTCAAAAGCAGTTACGTCGCACTCAGTCACGGGTTTTATATCACCTCGGGCAATACGGGCCGATTCTACTAACACATTTCGGGTTTCAACTTCTGATACCTCACCGGTTAAGTGATTGACTACATGCAGTTGGTTTACATCTGGAGCAAAACACTGGTAAGACGCACCTTCTTGCTCAATGGCTAAAAGTGTCAATACCGCTTCGTGTAACTCAGCCCCGTCAAACACACCACTACCACTTAAAATAACGGCTACTTGTTTCATGTTGTCCTCCTAGACGCTATGCCATCTACTTATTCAAAATTTGGCTATTAAACACACAACTGTTCAAAAAAAGTTCTTAATAATACGTGTATACATTGTTAATGGTTATGCTACATTACTTGACCAACTTGGTTAAACCAAAAATAAACGTACACCAAGTTATCCACATAAAATGGAATGGTAAGTAGCAGGTACGCTGTTTTCACACCTAAGTCTCATTCCCTTATTTTTCTTGATTTGAAAGGTGACCTTTAACTTGACAAAGATCATCCGGATCACTGTGCCCAAAATTTTAGATCACAAAGTTATCCACAGGCGAAATGCGATCCGCTATCGACCTTAATGTTCCTTCACGATATGGCGATCTGCCCTAGCCTGTGGCATCCTTGCGCTCATATTCTCTATTGGAAAATCGCCATCTATGCCTGATTCTAAAAAGCCTCCATTTATTCTTGTCGATGGATCGTCATATCTTTTTCGTGCCTTTCACGGTTTACCACCATTAACCAACTCAAAAGGCCAAGACACCGGTGCTATTTATGGTGTTGTGAACATGCTTAAAAGCTTGATCAAACAATACAACCCCACACATATGGCGGTGATTTTTGATGCTAAAGGCAAGACCTTTCGCGATGACATCTATAAAGAGTACAAAGCGAACCGTCCTCCGATGCCGGATGAGCTAAGAAGCCAAATCGAACCGTTGCACGCCATCATTAAGGCAATGGGTTTACCTGTTATTGTTGAATCGGGTGTAGAAGCTGATGACGTGATTGGCACGTTAGCCAAACACGCCACAGAAAAAGGTATTGATACCCTTATCAGCACCGGCGATAAAGACATGGCGCAGCTGGTAAATGAACATGTCACCTTAATCAACACCATGACAAACCAACTGATGGATGTCGAAGGTGTAAATACGAAGTTTGGTATTCCACCAGAGCTTGTGATCGACTTCCTTGCGCTTAAGGGCGATAAAGTCGATAACATTCCAGGTGTACCTGGTGTAGGTGATAAAAGTGCTCAAGCCTTGTTAAACGGTATTGGCGGTATCGACGACATATATAAGAACCTGGATAAAATTGCAGATCTGTCGTTTAGAGGCAGTAAGTCGATGGCGGCTAAAATGCAGGAATACGAAGAGCAAGCTCGGCTTTCTTATACCCTAGCTACTATCAGTATCGATCTTGACCTTGACTACGACGTTGAGACGTTAATGCCGTGTCAGGCCGATAACGAACAACTTCGCGATCTGTTTGCCGAATACGAGTTCAAACGCTGGCACGCGGAAGTAAGCGCGCTTGTAGCCGGCGGAGATACCTCTAGTGCCAACGCAAACGCCAACGAGGAAAAGAGCGATAGCGCAGAAGAGAGCGAACAAAGTGAATCGGTAGAGATAGATAAGTCGAAGTATGAGACCGTACTTGATGAGGCGCGTTTTAACACTTGGGTAGCGAAGCTAGAAAAAGCCGAACTAATCGCTTTTGATACCGAGACAACCAGCCTTAACTACATGGATGCGGAGTTAGTTGGTGTTTCATTTTGTATAGAGGAAGGTGAAGCAGCTTATGTGCCTGTTGCTCACGACTACCCCGATGCACCCGCTCAGCTATCACGAGAATTTGTATTAGACGCATTAAAGTCTATTTTAGAATCGGACACCGTGATCAAAGTAGGTCAACACATAAAATACGACAAAAATGTGTTAGCGAACTATGACATTACCTTAAACGGCATCGGCTTTGACACCATGCTTGAAAGCTATGTACTAAACAGTACTGCGCAGCGCCATGATATGGACTCACTTGCCCTAGCCTACCTTGGTCATAAAACTATTCACTTTGAGGAGATTGCAGGTAAAGGTGCAAAACAGTTAACGTTTAATCAAATAAGTCTTGAAGAAGCTGGCCCGTACGCTGCGGAAGATGCTGATATCACGCTTCGCTTACACAACGCCATTTGGACTAAGTTAAAAGATATTCCTGAGCTTAAAAACCTACTAATAGATGTTGAAGTCCCCCTAGCCTGTGTACTTTCTCGTATGGAACAGGAAGGTGTATTGATAGACAGCCAAAGGCTGCGTCAGCAAAGCCAGGATCTTGCCACCCGGATTGCCGAGCTTGAAAGTGAAGTACATGAGGAAGCTGGCGAGCCATTCAACTTAGGTTCTACTAAGCAGCTTCAACATGTCTTGTTCGAAAAAATGTCGCTACCGATCATCAAGAAAACGCCTAAAGGGGCGCCGTCTACTTCTGAGGACGTACTGCAAGAACTTGCGCTTGAGTACTTGTTGCCGAAGAAGATCATGGAATACCGTGGCCTAACCAAGCTAAAGAATACCTACACGGATAAACTTCCTAAGATGATCAATCATCGTACGGGTCGAGTGCATACTTCTTATCACCAAGCAGTAACGGCAACAGGACGACTCTCTTCCACCGATCCTAACTTACAGAACATCCCTATCCGAAATGAGGAAGGTCGCCGCGTACGTCAGGCATTTGTACCAAGAGAAGGAAATAAGTTCGTCGCAGCCGACTACTCACAAATTGAGCTGCGCATTATGGCGCACCTTTCTGGCGATAAAGGTCTGTTAGATGCCTTTGCGCATGGTAAAGATATTCATAAAGCAACCGCAGCGGAAGTTTTTGGTGTGCCACTTGATGAAGTAACCACTGAACAGCGTCGCAGTGCAAAAGCGATTAACTTTGGTCTTATCTACGGCATGAGTGCATTTGGATTGTCAAAGCAACTTAATATTCCGCGTAACGAAGCACAAAAATATATGGACCTTTACTTTGAACGCTACCCAGGCGTACTTGAGTACATGGATTCAACGCGTGAGAGCGCGAAAGAAAAAGGTTATGTTGAAACCGTATTTGGTCGCAGACTTTATTTGCCTGACATTAAAGCCAGCAATGGTGCACGTAGAAAAGGCGCAGAGCGCGCAGCGATAAATGCGCCGATGCAAGGCACGGCGGCAGACATTATTAAGATGGCGATGATTAAAGTTGACGATTGGATAAGAAAAAATGCGTCTGATGATGTGACCATGATGATGCAAGTACACGATGAATTGGTTTTTGAGATAAAAGAAGACAAAGTGGAAACCTATGTCTCTACTATTACTGCTCTTATGGAAAGCGCAGCTACGCTAAATGTTCCGCTGGTTGTTGAGGCAGGTGTGGGCGAAAACTGGGATGAAGCGCACTAGTTTGGTAATTAGATTACAGTTTTTACATTAAAAGGCGCGTTATATTCATTAAATTTGGTAATTTAATTACATAACACCCTTGCCTTTTCTGTGCTTTGTTGTAATATTACACATGTAGGGTACAGAGGTGAGAAAGCTGTTTTCAAACCTTTGCTTTAACCCCGACAGTTTTGTCGGGGTTTTTTTATATATGCAGAAAATAAATAAGCCATAAATATCATAAACTTAGAAAATAAAGCGAATTTTATTTTAATTTTTCTGAACTTCTCTATTTATCACGACTCTATATCTACGGTTTTTATGTGTTTTCTCTCAGTTTACGCCTCGCTCTATGCGGGGCGTTCTTTTTTCTAACACCCCATCATACCTATTCATTGGGCACGTCAGATCAGCAAAAACGGTAAGGGTAAATTGCGCTACTGTACTTCGCTATCAGACTCTTCTGTTTCGTCTTGTTTATCTAAGCCAAACCACGTATCCAAGATACGCTCTAACTCAGGCAAACCATGCTTATTTAATGACGAAAAGGTTTGTACCGTTACATCGCCCATAAATGCCATCGCCGCTTCACGGGCCATTAACAACTGCGCCTTGCGCTTACCGCTTTTCAATTTGTCGGCCTTGGTCAAAAGAGCCAGTACCGGTATATTCGACGCTACTGCCCAGTGAATAAGATCTTGGTCTAAATCTTTAAAAGGATGACGAATATCCATTAATACCACTAAGCCTTTAAGTGATTTACGCTTTTGCAGATACTCACCAAGTGACGCTTGCCACTTCTTTTTCATAGCGACAGGTACTTTTGCAAAACCATATCCAGGCAAATCAACCAAGCGTAAGTCTTCTTCTAATTCAAAGACATTAATCAATTGGGTGCGTCCGGGCGTTTTACTTGTTCTAGCTAAGTTTTTCTGGCGAGTTAACGTGTTAAGTGCACTCGATTTACCTGCATTTGAGCGACCAGCAAAGGCAACTTCAATTCCGGTATCATTTTTTAAATGACGAATGTCTGGTGCACTCGTAAAGAATTTTGCTTTGGTGTAATACGACATCTAGACTTACCTCCACATGCGTCTCAACCTTCGGTTTACAGTTTTTTAATGAATAAACCAACTAAAAACCATAGTTTTATCATGGAATAGGTTTTTCTGACGCGTTAAATGTGTAAAATACGCATGATATCACGTATATCACGCGAGCCGTTGGATCCATTTAAGAGATTTATTATGAAAAAACTGTGTTTGTTGGTATGTATGTCTTTAGGTTTAAGCGCAACTGCTATAGCAGAAGGCGACGCCGAGGCAGGTAAAGCGAAATCTGCAGTATGTGCAGCCTGTCATGGCCCTGATGGTAATAGCATGATTGACATGAACCCAAAGATTGCTGGCCAGCATGAGAAGTACATCGTTAAGCAATTAACCGAATTTAAACTTGCCTCTCAAACAGGTGGCGAGGAAGGTCGTAACAATGCTGTGATGAACGGCATGGCTGCCCCACTTTCTGAGCAAGACATGAAAGACTTAGCCGCGTATTTCTCAAGCCAAGAGCCGAAAGCGGGTGAAACACCAGAGCAATACGTTGAAGCTGGCCGTGCATTGTACCAAGGTGGAGACGAGTCTCGAGGCGTAACAGCATGTATTGCTTGTCACGGGCCTAAGGGTAACGGTATGGGCTTAGCAGGTTTCCCTGACATCAGCGGTCAACATGCAACTTACACTGCCGCTCAATTGAAAGCATTCCGTTCAGGGCAGCGTCACAATGATATGAACGGCATGATGCGTGATATTGCGATGAAATTAACCGACGAAGATATTGAGATTTTATCTAACTATATCGCGGGCTTACACTAAGCATTACCGTTTCTGCACGTTGTTGTTAAAAATTTGTTACCGGAAAAGTTGTATTTTGAAATTATTCGTGTAATCTAACGGCGTAGTTTGTAGGTGCCTTTGAAAAGCTACAAGCTAAATAACAAGAATAATAATAAAAATGCAGCATGGAAGACGGGATAAAGAGCCACGAGGGCCAAAAACAACAATACAGCTCTGCTAACAATAAAAATAAGGGGAGCACGGCTAGGGAAGCAAAATACACATAGAGGTGTATAACGGGAGAGGTGTCATCTGACACTCATACAATGTAAGGTGATGGTGAGAACCATCACCTTTTTCTTTTTTAGCCTCTTTATTATTGTTCACTTTCCTATGTTTTGTCCTTTATGCCAAAGTGTTAACGCATCATCTCATTATCATTCAGATAAAAAGCGCGATTACCTTCAATGTAATCATTGCAAACTGGTTTATATATCTCCTGAATTTTTGCCATCAAAAGAAGTAGAAAAACAAGAATATGATCTTCATGAAAACAGTTTCGAAGACAAGGGTTATCGAAAGTTTTTAAGAAAGGTTTTAACACCACTTACACCTTTTATAGAAAGTGCGAAAGACAGTGAGCTTGCCGGTTTGGATTTTGGCTGTGGTCCAGCGCCAGTTTTAGCCAGTATGCTAGAAGAAGAAGGCGTTAGGATGAATATTTACGATCCCTTCTATGCAAACAACTTATCGGTACTTGAGCAAACCTATGACGTAGTGACATGTACAGAGGCTATCGAACACTTTCACGTCCCTCATGAGGAGTGGGCGCTATTTAACAAACTCGTAGTTTCTGGTGGCGTTCTTGCCATCATGACCAAGCGCGTACTTGATAAAGCCAGGTTCGCAAATTGGCACTATAAAAACGATATCACCCACGTCAGTTTTTTCAGCGAAGCAACCTTTCATTACTTGGCACAAAGAGATGGCTATGAGGTCAGTTTCCCTGCCAACGATGTCGTTCTTATGAAAAAGCGCTAAAACAGATTTCCGTAAAACTTTATTTTTCGTCTATTGATTTTGCTCCGCATAACCAAAGATCAATACGTAGACACTAATTCGCGCTATAATAGCGTTGTTTTTTCACTCTCTTTGTTATTTGGAAATTATGGCACGTTCAAAGAAATCACGTAAAGTCGGCCTAATAGGCGTTCGTAAAGATCCTGACTTTAAACCAAGCGAAAACCGTAAATCAGACTCACCTCGCCCTAAAAAGCATAAAGGTAAGCCCGCCGGTAGTCGCCACAATGTTGAACAGAAAAAAGTCACGGGCAAAAAGAGTGCTGAAAATAAAGATCCGCGCCACGGCAGTAAAAAGCCTATTCAACTTGTGAAAGCAGTGACGCCTACACCAGCTCAAAAGAAGAAGTACGCGACACCAGCGCAAGAATTAGCTGCACTCGAGGCAGACCAACGCTTATCTGATTTACTCGATAAGCTTGACGATGACAAGCCGCTTACCCGTGAGCAACAAACTTATGTAGATGAAAAGATGGCTCGACATCGCATTCTTTGTGACCTGCTGGGAATAGTAGAAGAAGATGATGAAGACGACGATATGGATCCGTTTAATGATTTAGACGCTATCAATATCGACGACTTTAAGCATTAATAAAAACGGGAAAGAGTCATGCTTTGGGCAGTACTTTCAGGCATCGCGCTACTCATCATTGTTGGTCTTGGTTTTTACGCAGGCAAACTGCTGTTTATGTTAAAGCAGCAAAAGGAACGACAAGAAGCAGCGAGGCAATCACGCATTGCGACTATTACCGACAGTATTATAGTGATAGCAAAAGCTATGGAGCAGCAGCAATGTGATTTATCAGAAGGTGTTATTCGCATCGTCAACTTGTTGAATGCGCTTCCGCTGAACACGCCTCCTGATTTTAAAGCGCAGTACCCCCACGTTCATGCGCTTTTTACCGAGGTAAGTGGTTTCGCTATTCTAGAAGCAAGGCAACAGCTACCAAAAAGTGAGCGAAGAAAGCAAGATATAGCCCGTGAGCAAATTGAATCGGAATACGAATCTAAGGTATTGGACGAATTACCACCGCTGAAAGCGTATTGCCAGACACTCGTAGCCACTAAATAACGAGTAAGCGCAACGCTGATTTGAAAGATAAAAACTGACGCAATCAGTATCGAAAATGGCCGAGTACAGTATGTAGTCGGCCATTTTTTTAGCACAGTTATGACTGTGTCACTTTATCGCGAGTTCGCAGGTACGCTCGTAGCAATGACACCCTACTTCGTGGTCATTGACCATACCTACAGCTTGCATAAAAGCGTAGCAAATCGTTTCACCTACAAAATTAAATCCGTGCTTTTTAAGTGCTTTTGACATTGCTTTTGACACATCGTTTGATGTGGGTGCTTGCCTGAATTCATCCCACGCATTAATGACCGTACGTCCATCTGTAAATTGCCAAATGAACTCACTGAATGGCCGCGAGGCTTCGATATCTAAAAAACCTTTGGCATTTTTGATAATCGACTCTATTTTCAGTTTGTTTCTGATTATGCCACTATCCTGCATAAGCCTGTCGACATCAGTGGGGCCCATCTTCGAAATTTTTTCAGGGTCGAACTGGTAGAATGCCTGTTCAAAATTCTGCTGTTTTTTCAAAATCGTCAGCCAAGATAAGCCGGCTTGCTGACCGTCAAGGCACAATTTAGCAAACAATGCGCGACTATCTAGCTCGGGTACACCCCATTCGTTATCATGATAAGCCAAATAAATAGGGTCGCTGCTCACCCAACCACAGCGATGCAAAGGCGTATTTTTTTCTATTTTTGTTTGATTGGGCATGGCTTAAGATTAAATCCTTGTTGTGAAGTGGCATATTGGCCTTATTCGTGACGTTTTTTCACCTTTTACACCTACATACTATGCCTTACAAATTGTATACTATCCCACCTTTATTTTAAGTCAGATAACTAATAAGCAGCGGATGTATGCAGAAATACGATATTAAGACCTTTCAAGGGTTGATCCTTGCGCTTCAAGATTATTGGGCGCGCCAGGGCTGCGTTATTATTCAGCCTCTGGATATGGAAGTGGGTGCAGGTACTTTTCACCCTATGACGTTCCTACGTTCTTTAGGTCCAGAGCCAATGAGTAGCGCCTATGTTCAACCGTGCCGTAGACCAACTGATGGTCGTTACGGTGAGAACCCAAACCGCTTACAACATTACTATCAGTTCCAAGTAATGCTGAAGCCTTCACCTGATAATATTCAGGAATTGTATTTGGGCTCTTTGAAAGAGTTAGGTTTCGATCCGCTGGTTCATGACATTCGCTTCGTAGAAGACAACTGGGAATCACCAACGCTTGGAGCGTGGGGTCTAGGTTGGGAAGTGTGGCTAAACGGTATGGAAGTAACACAGTTTACCTACTTCCAGCAGGTAGGTGGTCTAGAGTGTAAGCCTGTAACCGGCGAAATTACTTACGGCTTAGAGCGACTCGCCATGTACGTTCAAGGCGTAGATAGTATATACGACCTGGTTTGGACTGACGGGCCTATGGGTAAAGTCACCTATGGCGATGTGTTCCATCAAAACGAAGTGGAACAATCGACGTATAACTTCGAACACGCCAACGTTGAAGCCTTGTTTAGAACCTTTGACGAATGTGAAGCAGAAAGCCAAAAGCTTATCGAAAATAACCTTCCGCTTCCTGCTTATGAGCAGGTGATGAAGGCATCTCACGCTTTTAATTTACTTGATGCACGTCACGCTATTTCAGTGACCGAACGCCAGCGCTATATTCTTCGCGTTCGAACGCTAGCCAAAGCATGTGCAGAAAGCTACTACCAAGCACGTGAAGCACTAGGCTTCCCACTATGTAACAAGGAGGCATAAGCGTGCGTACAGAAAATTGTTTAGTTGAATTAGGTACTGAAGAACTCCCACCAAAAGCGCTTAAGTCTTTGGGTGAAGCCTTCGCCACGCAGTTCGAAGCTGCGCTTACGCAAGCTGACTTAAGCTTTGACTCAGTTAGCTGGTTTGCAGCCCCTCGCCGCTTAGCCGTTTATGTTTCAGGCCTAGCTGAAGGCCAGGCTGACAAAGTGGTAGAGAAACGCGGCCCAGCGGTATCAGCCGCATTTGACGCTGACGGTAACCCCACTAAAGCTGCGCAAGGTTGGGCTCGCGGTAACGGCATTGACGTTGCTAACGCAGAGCGCCTTGTAACTGACAAAGGTGAATGGTTGCTGCATAAAGCCCACGTCCCAGGTCAATCAGTTGCAGAGCTACTAGAAGGCCTGATTAACCAAGCGGTAAGTAAACTACCTATTCCAAAGCCAATGCGTTGGGGTAATTACAATACTCAGTTTATACGCCCTGTTCACACCCTTTGCGTACTTTACGGAAGCGAAGTGGTTAATGTTTCAGTATTGGGCCTAACAAGCGGCCGCGTTGTTCAAGGTCACCGGTTCCACGGCGAAGGTCGCTTTGAACTTGATCATGCTGACAATTACGCCTCTGCCTTAGAGCAACAATATGTGCTGGCAGATTTTGAGGCGCGTAAAGATAAAGTGCGTCAACAACTTGAAGACGCAGCGCAAAACTTGTCGCTTAAGCCAGATTATAACGAAGACTTACTTGAAGAAATAGCGTCACTTGTAGAATGGCCGGTTGTACTTCAAGCAGGGTTTGATAAGGCTTTCTTAGCAGTACCGAAAGAAGCCCTTATTTACACCATGAAAGACGACCAAAAATATGTGCCGCTACTAGATAGCAACGGAGCACTTTCAAACACCTTCTTGTTCGTAACGAATATCGAAAGTCGCGATGCGTCTCAAGTTATTTCTGGTAACGAAAAGGTTATCCGCCCTCGCCTGGCAGACGCCGAGTTCTTCTTTAACAGCGATAAAAAGACAACATTAGAAAGCCGCCTTGAAAGCTTAGAAACCGTGTTGTTCCAAAAACAGCTTGGTACGCTAAAAGAAAAGTCTGAGCGTATATCTGCTCTATCGGCGTTTATCGCTTCGCAAATAGATGCAAATGAAACACAAGCAGCACGTGCAGGTCTTCTAGCTAAAGCAGACTTAATGTCGAACATGGTTATGGAGTTCCCGGACGTTCAGGGCGTTATGGGTAAATACTATGCGCTAAATGACGGTGAAGATGCACCTGTTGCTGAAGCACTGTATGAACAATACATGCCGCGTTTTGCTGGCGATGCACTTCCTAGTTCAGGCGTTAGTGCTTCGGTCGCGCTTGCTGACAAACTAGATACCCTAGTGGGTATTTTTGGTATTGGCCAGTTACCTAAGGGTGATAAAGACCCGTTTGCACTTCGTCGTGCAGCTATCGGTGTTTTACGTATTGTTACTGAGCTGTCATTGCCGTTAGACCTTGAAACACTAGTGAGCAAAGCTATCAATGTATATGGTGATAAGTTAACAAATGCTGAAACGCAATCTCAGGTTGTTGATTTTGTATTAGGTCGATTCACTGCACTTCTACAAGATCAAGCGATTGCCATTGACGTTATTCAAGCCGTTGCCGCTCGTCGTCCAACTAAACCAGCCGACTATTTAGCGCGAGTTCATGCGGTAGATAAGTTCAGAGCATTGGAAGAAGCCGAAGCGCTAGCCGCCGCTAACAAGCGTGTTGCAAACATCCTTGCTAAGCAGAACGTTGAAGTAACAGACACAGTGAATATTGATGAGTCACTTTTAGCCGAAGTAGCTGAAAAAGCGCTTTACGTTGAGCTGAAAGCCGCACAGAAAGAAGTTGATATTGCTGTTCCTTCACAGGACTACACGCGTATTCTTACCGCGCTTGCAACTTTACGTAATGTAATCGATAACTTCTTCGATAACGTAATGGTTATGGCTGATGAAGAAGCGGTTAAAAATAACCGACTTGCTTTGCTGTCGCTTTTAAGGCAACTTTTTCTTACTACCGCGGATATATCTATTCTCGCGAAGTCGTAGGCTAGTAAAGTTAATTCGGTTTTAGGCCGTTAGAAACAAAAAAGCCCAGCTTTAACGTTGGGCTTTTTCATAAATGGAGACGCTGTGAAAAAGTTACTAACTATTACTTCTATGTGCATAGCAATTTCAGCATGCTCTAGCAGTGGAAGCTTTAAGGTTCCTGAAATAGCACCGGACGTGCCTCGCATTCAATTCGAAAACATGTTCCTTAGAGGCGTATTTAACTGGTGGGAAGCTGACCCCAGTTACAGGTTCAAACGTTCAAATTCAGGCTGGACAGTTGATGTTGAACTCATTGCCGACGGACAACCCTATGACTTTAGGTTATCTGACGCAAAATGGACGCCTTCACAAAGCTGTGGCGGCAAATATAAAGGTCAGCCTGTAATGTTAGGCTCCACTGTTTATTTAGTCTGTGAGCAGGGCTCAGAGAACTTGCAATTCACCCCCTCCTCAACAGGCACCTATCGCTTTACTGCAACAGCAGCAAGTGCAGGGGAAGTCGCCCTGGTTGTTTCTAAAATTTAGACTTGAATGCCGTGTAGTAGTAGCGGCATTCACTAATCCTTTTTTCATTGTAAAGACTCTTGCCTCATATTCAATGCCAATAAAAAGTTCTCTGTTTTATACGAGTAATTCACATGAGCTCAGGCACAAAAAAAGCGACCATTGGGCCGCTTTTTTCAAATAGCTAAAAGCTCTACACGTCTAAGTTTTCCACTTTAAGCGCGTTGGCTTCGATGAATTCTCTGCGTGGCTCAACTTGGTCTCCCATCAATGTGGTGAACAGCTGATCACAACCAATAGCGTCTTCAATGGTTACTTGAAGCATACGACGGCTCTCTGGGTCCATGGTGGTTTCCCAGAGTTGCTCAGGGTTCATCTCACCTAGCCCTTTATAGCGCTGAATGTATTGACCACGTTTAGCTTCATTCATTAACCACTCTAGGGCTTCTTTGAATGACTCAACTGGCTGTTTACGCTCTCCACGCTGAATGTAGGCGTCTTTGCCCATCATGTCGTTAATGGCAAGGTTAAGCTCTTTAAGACGCTGGTATTCAGACGACTCAATGAATTCGTGATCGATAATGTACTCATAATCGATACCGTGCATACGCATAATAATCGTGATGTAGTACTCGCTTAACTCTGCATCATTACGAATTTCATAGCGGTATGTAGCACCATCATTTTCGCGCTCTGTAAGCTGCTCTACGAAGTGTTTCGCTACGTGCTCTAGGGCAGCTTCATCTTTAAGGTCTTCAAGGTTTAGCGTAGGCGTGTAAAGCATTCTGTAGAGGATAGATGCAGGCATAAGACGTTTCATACGTGCAATCATCTTCTCTACCGATTGGTACTGCTTAACAAGGTTTTCTAGGCCTACACCACTAATACCTGGGTCTTCATCGCTGGTGTGCAAAGACGCACCGTCAATTGCAATTGATGTTAGGTAGTTAGTTAGCGCATCGTCATCTTTAAGATACTGCTCTTGTTTACCCTTCTTCACTTTGTATAGCGGTGGCTGTGCAATATATACATATCCACGCTCAATGATTTCAGGCATTTGACGATAGAAAAATGTGAGTAGAAGCGTACGAATGTGAGAACCATCTACGTCAGCATCGGTCATGATAATAATGCTGTGATAGCGTAATTTTTCAGGATCATACTCGTCACGACCGATACCACAACCTAGTGCCGTGATAAGCGTCGCAACTTCCTGAGAAGAAAGCATCTTATCAAAACGCGCTTTCTCAACATTTAGGATTTTACCTTTAAGCGGCAGAATAGCTTGGTTTTTACGGTTACGACCCTGCTTAGCTGAACCGCCCGCAGAGTCACCCTCCACTATGTATAATTCACTAAGTGCAGGATCTTTTTCCTGACAGTCAGCTAGCTTACCTGGCAGACCAGCCAAGTCGAGCGCACCTTTACGGCGTGTCATTTCACGGGCCTTTCGTGCAGCTTCACGAGCACGAGCAGCATCAATAATCTTACCCGCAATGATTTTACTCTCTGCAGGGTTTTCTAATAAGAAATCCGCTAGCTTTTCATTCATTGCCGATTCAACAGCTGGACGAACTTCAGAAGATACAAGCTTATCTTTAGTCTGTGAGCTGAATTTTGGATCTGGTACTTTAACGGAAATAACCGCGGTTAGACCTTCACGCGCGTCGTCACCACTGGCATTCGTTTTAGCCTTTTTATTCAGGCCTTCCTTTTCCATGTAGTTATTCAATGTACGCGTCAACGCTCCTCGGAAGCCGGCCAAGTGAGTACCACCATCGCGCTGAGGAATGTTGTTGGTGAAACAGAACACGTTCTCTTGGAAACTATCGTTCCACTGCATCGCTACTTCTACTGCAATACCGTCTTCTTGCTCACTGCTGAAATGAAACACTTTCTGGTGAACAGGTGTTTTCTTTTCATTTAGGTACTCAACGAACGCTTTGATACCACCTTCGTACATGAAGTGGTCTTCTTTTCCATCTCGTTCGTCTTTCAAGCGAATCGACACACCAGAGTTCAAAAATGATAGTTCACGAAGACGTTTAGCAAGAATATCGTAGTGGTAAAGCGTATCTGTAAAGGTGTCTGAACTTGGCCAGAAACGGATCATAGTTCCCGTTTTATCTGTATCGCCTGTTACCGCTAGCGGCGCCTGTGGAACACCATGATGATATTCTTGTTCATGCGCTTTACCACCGCGACGAATACGAAGCTTCAGTCGGCTTGAAAGTGCGTTTACTACTGATACACCTACACCGTGCAACCCGCCCGATACTTTATAAGAGTTATCGTCGAACTTACCGCCGGCGTGAAGAACTGTCATGATAACTTCAGCTGCAGATACGCCCTCTTCTGGGTGCAATTCAGTTGGTATACCACGTCCATCGTCAGACACAGATACTGAGCCATCGCTGTGAATGAGCACAGTAATCTCAGAACAATGTCCAGCCAGTGCTTCATCGATAGAGTTATCGACCACCTCGAAAACCATGTGGTGTAACCCGGTACCATCATCAGTATCACCGATATACATACCAGGACGCTTTCTTACGGCATCTAATCCTTTAAGTACTTTAATACTGGACGAGTCGTAGTTGTTCTCTGCTGACATACTAGCTTTTACTCCTCTTTCACGCTTCCATGTTCCACGTGAAACATTTTCTTTTCGTTGTATTTTTGTATAAAAGCGAGTTGCGTGGATTCTATTGCAGTAACGAAAACCTGCGTATCCATTTTGAGCAACCCATCAATAAACTGTTCTCTTTTATCGGCATCTAGTTCGGCGCCAACATCATCAAGTAAAAATATACTTTTGCGCTGAGTCGCCGTGTTAAATAGCTTAGTCTGTGACATTTGAAGCGCTGCCACAGCCATTCTAAGCTGCCCTCTCGATAAAAGCTCCTGGGCATTTACGCCATTCACTTTAAGCCGTAAATCGGCTTTATGGGGCCCAGAAGAGGTATGTCCTATTTTACCATCATACTCACGTTTTTTAACTAGGCTTTCTGATAAACCGACATCTTTTTCCCATCCTTTATAATAACTTAATTCCACATCGAAGTTAGGAAGAAATTCTTGCGCGTATTGTTTAAAAATAGGTGTAAGATTATCTACATAGCTTTGACGGGTGGCCGTTAAAGACTCACCCAATTCAGCAAACTGAGATTCCCAATATTGATTTTGTGGCGCGCTTAAATTTGCCTGTTGTTTCAGCAGCGCATTTCTGTGTTTAAGAAACTTTCCATATTGATTTGTAAGTACTTGAAACTGATGTTCCACGTGAAACAATCCCCAATCACAAAATCTACGACGCTCTGATGGCGAACCAATTATAAGGTCAGTACTTTGCGGCGTGAAAAGTTGAAGTGGTACAAGACTAACTAAATCTGATAACTTATTTGAATGCTCACCATTAATACTACAGGTAAACGTCTCGTTACGACTTCGTTGAAAACCTAGCTTTAGTTCGTCCCCTTCTTCAGTTTTGCATGACGCAAAAACACTGAAGCTGGCTTTCTCATTTTGAATAACCGAACCGTGTTTATTCGTTCTAAAGGACCGTCCAAAACCAAGGTAGTAAAGTGCTTCAATTAACGAGGATTTGCCACTCCCGTTCACGCCTTTAATGATGGTTAAAGCTGGTGAAGGAGAAAGTGATACGGAAGTAAGATTACGAAACTGTGTAATCTGGACGCGGTCCAGTTTCATGAGGTCACACTGATGAAAAAAAGAAGCGGGGAGTATCAGCACTCATCGCTTCTTTAATTGATAATTGGAATAACAAAATAACGTGGGTTATGCGAAACGCAGCAAGCACTTAATGTAGTAAAAACTACAGCCGCATCGGCATAATTACGTACAAGGCGGCGTCATCGGTATCATCTTCGATAAGCGCACTAGCGTTTGAGTCTGACAGGCTCACTTTAACACCATCAGACCCTAACGCATTTAATACGTCAATCAGATAGGCAACGTTAAAGCCAATTTCTAAATCGTCACCTTGATATTGAACATCAACGATTTCTTCTGCTTCTTCTTGCTCTGGGTTGTTAGCCGTTATTTTAAGCTCGCCAGAAGACAAGTTTAATCGTACGCCTCTAAACTTTTTGTTAGATAGAATGGCCGCACGTGAAAACGCTTCTTTTAGTACCGCTTTACTCGCAATAATTTCCTTGTCGCCATTTTGAGGTAAAACACGGCGATAATCAGGAAATCTGCCATCTACTAACTTCGAGGTGAAAATGAAATCGTTTGAAAATATACGAAGGTGGTTTGCGCCAATTTGCACCTTAAGAGACTTATCGTCTTCACTAATAAGACGAGATATTTCTAACACGCCTTTACGAGGAATAATCACCTGACGATTTGGCAAAACGGTCTCATAATTTAAGCGACAAAGTGCAAGGCGGTGACCGTCTGTTGCAACGGTACGAATGATATTCTCTTCCGTTTCAAGGGACATACCATTTAAGTAATAACGCACGTCTTGCTGAGCCATCGAGAAGCTAGTTGCATCGATAAGACGTTTTAAATCACTGCACGATAATTCAAATTCTACTTCGCCTTCCCAGTCTTCTAAATTGGGGTAGTCGTTGGCAGATAAAGTAGAAAGCGTATAACGACCTCGACCGGCACGAATGAGTGCTTTGCTGCCGTCTAACGAGAAATGAATATCTGTTCCTTCAGAAATACCGCGAATAATATCAAACAGTTTTTTAGCAGGAACTGTAATCTCACCTTCGGTGAATTCACCCTCTAATTTCACGCTAGAAATTAGTTCTACCTCTAAATCTGTACCAGTAAGCCAAAGTGCGTCCTCACTTACTTTAATGAGGACATTGGAAAGAATTGGCAGTGTGTGTCTACGCTCTACAGCACCAGATACCAACTGTAGGGGTTGTAAAAATTGTTCGCGGCTTATAGTAAATTTCATCGCAGTGCTATCTCGCCTCTAAGGTCGTGGTGTTAGGAAGATAAAGTCCTAATGAGGTTCTTATAGTCCTCTTTTATATCATGACTTTCTTCTCTTAGCTGCTCTATTTTTCTACATGCGTGTAAAACCGTAGTATGGTCTCGTCCACCAAATGCGTTTCCTAATTCAGGTAAACTGTGGTTGGTAAGTTCTTTGGCCAGCGCCATCGCTACTTGGCGAGGGCGCGCCACACTACGGCTACGTCGTTTAGACAAAATATCAGCTACTTTTATCTTATAATAATCTGCGACGGTTTTCTGAATATTATCAACGGTTACTAATTTTTCTTGAAGCGCAAGAAGGTCTCTAAGCGCTTCGCGAACGAAATCAATAGTGATAGGGCGACCGGTAAAGTTTGCGTTAGCAATAACACGGTTAAGTGCACCCTCGAGCTCACGTACGTTTGAACGCAAGCGCTTGGCAATAAAGAACGCCACTTCATTTGGTAAGTGAATCCGGTTTTCTGCCGCTTTGCGCATCAAAATAGCCACTCGGGTTTCAAGCTCGGGCGGCTCAATAGCGATGGTTAAACCCCAACCGAAGCGCGACTTTAATCGATCCTCTACTCCATCAATCTCTTTAGGATATCTATCAGAAGTAAGGATGATTTGTTGGTTACCTTCGAGGAGCGCATTGAATGTATGGAAAAACTCTTCTTGTGAGCGCTCTTTATTGGCAAAGAATTGAATATCATCGATAAGTAACGCATCAACACTGCGATAGAAGCGCTTAAAGTCCTCTATGGCATTATTTTGTAATGCTTTAACCATATCCTGTACAAAGCGCTCAGAATGCATGTATACAATTTTGGCGTCGCCGTTATTTGCTACGATGCCATTACCCACAGCATGTAATAAGTGAGTTTTACCTAAGCCCGTTCCGCCATAAATAAATAATGGGTTGTAAGAACCGCCTGGATTATTTGCAACTTGAGTCGCTGCTGCACGTGCTAGCTGGTTAGATTTACCTTCAACGAAGTTATCGAACTGATAAGTTGGATTGATATTGCTTTTATGCTTCATCGCTTCAGGGATCGGGATCACTTTAGGCGGTGTAGACGATCGTGGTGCTTGATCTGCGTATCCATTATATCCATTACGGTCGTGGTTTTGCGCACCGCGATCATTTAGATCCGTACTCTGAGTGTATGACGGTGCTTTTGAAAATGCATTGTTTTGTTCTTGATCACCCGCTTGGCTTGCCGTTGATGGCATACCGCTATTCGACATTGGTGAATAAGAGGATGTGTGCTGGCCACTGCTGCCACTGTGGACAGAATGATCACTAGTATTATAGTTCTGATACCCTTGACCGCTCGCAGGCGCACTACGTTTGCTTGGTTGATTATTATTAGGCGAACTTGAAGCAGGCGAAGATCCACTGGTACTTACAGGCTGACCACGGCTTACGCTGTGGCGATTCATCACTTCTAAACGCAATTGTGGTGCGTCACTTCCGGCAAATTCTTTTAATAGTGTAGTAATATTATTCAGGTACTTGTCTCTCACCCAATCAAGTACAAAACGATTGGGAGCATAAAGTGCAACCACGCCTTCTTGTTCTTCACAAACAAGCGGTCGTATCCACATACTAAACTGCTGCGTTGGTAATTCTTGACGCAATCTTTCAAGGCATTGGTTCCACAAGGACATGGTACGTAGTTAGCTCCCGTAACTCGCTAGAAAAACCAACTCCTGAAAAGCCAAGCATAAAGAAAGCAGGCACTAAAAAGCGCCATTAGAAGAAAATAGCGTTGGAAGTGTTGGGTAGCAGCGAGAAATTAAGTTATCGTTTTAATCGCTGTGGATTATCTTACGTTATCAACACAATGTAAATGGCGATCCCGATCGATCTTTTCGATCAAAACAACAAGCAACTGATTATTATGATTTTTTCTTTTAGATCAAATCAAACTATAACGAGAAAAATTCATTCTAAATTTGTGCTAAAAAACCGTTAGATCACCTTGCTTTTTATATCCATCTCTGTGTTTTTCACAACGCACTGTGGATAACCTAACCAAATTTAACGCGTTATTCACAGACTATTTGTACGAAAACTGCGTTATCGATTAAGCTATCGATTAGAAAATGCAAAAATTGTTCACTTATTCATCCGAAAAGCGAGAATATGCATTGACAGCACGCCCCGAGATCTCTAGAATTCAGCGTCCTTTTTCGATGGGCTTTTCTGGTGAAAACACCGCATTGTTCTGGCAACAGTATAATGTGTTACCAAAAACGCCTATGTTTAACTAAATATAAGTGAGACTTTGGTCATGAAAAGAACATTTCAACCGAGCAATCTAAAGCGCAAGCGTTCTCACGGTTTTCGTGCTCGTATGGCGACTAAAAATGGTCGTAAAGTACTAGCAGCTCGCCGTGCAAAAGGCCGCGCTCGTCTTTCAGCTTAATTGAAAGACGCCAAAGTGGGCGAGAATAATTTTTCTAGGGAGTTACGTTTGTTAACTCCCACCCACTTTACTTATGTGTTTGATAACGCAACCCCAGCTGTATCTCCCTCTTTTACTGTTCTAGCCAGAAAAAATACACTTTCAACTCCTCGTTTAGGCATTACGCTTGCGAAAAAACGTATCCGTAAAGCGCACGATAGAAATCGTTTGAAGCGATTAGTCAGAGAAAGTTTTAGGCATAAACAGCACAACTTACCCAATGTCGATATCATCGTTATTGGCAAGTCTGGCGCTGACAACCTTAGCAACCAAGAAGTTTTCGCTACATTGGACAAGCTATGGAAAAAATTAAACAAGCGTTGCGGCAACTCTTAATTGTAGTGCCTTTGGCCTTGATAAAATTTTATCAGTGGTTCATTTCCCCTATGTTAGGGCAACGATGTCGTTTCCATCCTTCTTGTTCTTGGTATGCTATAGACGCATTAAAAACGCACGGATTAGTAAAAGGCGGTTGGTTATCTATTAAACGCATATTAAAATGCCACCCTTTGCATGCCGGCGGATATGATCCAGTGCCGGAAAAACAACAAGATAAACACTCAAAATAAAGAGACCTCTATGGAATCGCAACGTAGTTTTCTGATAATCGGCCTTGCGCTAGTTAGCTTTTTGCTTTGGCAATCATGGCAAAAAGATTATGGGCCACAGCCAGTTGTGCCTGTTGAGCAACAAAAAACGCAAGAGACAACACAAGGCGTACCGTCATTTAATGAAAATGGCAGCGAAGATGTACCAAGTAGTGATAGCGTTCCTGCTGCACAACCTATCGCAGCGGCGCAAAGCTCAAACCGCATTATTGAAGTAAAAACCGATACGCTTGATTTACGCATCGATTTGCTTGGCGGCGATGTAGTATCAGCAGACTTACTTAAGTTTCCGGTAGAGCAAGGTTCGGATATTCCTTACAGCCTACTTCGCTCTGGCAACGGTCTTTATGTAGCGCAAAGTGGCCTAATCGGTGCTCAAGGGCCTGATGCCAGCAGCAGTGGCCGCCCGGTGTATAATGCACAAAGTGACTATTATGAGATGACTGGCGACACCCTTGTTATTCCTCTTACATGGAAAAACAACCAAGGCTTGTCAGTTACCAAAACCTTCACTTTCACTAAAGGTCAGTACGACGTAAACGTGAGCTATAGCGTTGAAAATGGTACCGGCAATGCGGCAACGATTCAGCCGTATGCACAGCTTAAACAAGTGATGGAGTTTGAAGACGACAGCAACATGTTTATGCCAACATACCGTGGTGCTGCTTATTCAACGGAAGACGACCGTTATCAAAAGTACTCGTTTGACGAGATTGAAGATGACAACCTTCGCGAAACCACAAAAGCGGGTTGGGTTGGCATGCTTGAACATTACTTTGTGTCAGCATGGGTACCTTCACAAGAGCAAACTAATACGCTTTATTCTCGTAATTTGAAAAATCAGTACGCAGTAATCGGTGTATTATCACCTTCTGAAAGCGTTGCCCCTGGTGAAACTAAAACTATTGCGTCTACCCTTTACATGGGCCCGAAAGACCAAGATAAGCTTGCCAAGATTGCTCGCGGTTTAGATCTGACTGTTGATTACGGCATTCTATTTTGGATTTCACAACCGCTGTTTGCCCTGCTTACGTTCCTGCATAGCTTGGTTAATAACTGGGGTGTGGCAATTATCCTTATCACTATTGTAGTGAAAGGCGCAATGTACTGGCTAACCAAGAAGCAATACGAGTCAATGGCACGTATGCGCAACTTAGCACCTAAGATGCAGCAGCTTAAAGACCGCTTTGGCGATGACAGACAGAAGATGTCACAAGCCATGATGGAGCTTTACCGCAAAGAAAAAGTAAATCCAATGGGCGGTTGCTTACCCCTTCTTCTGCAAATGCCAATCTTCCTTGCGCTTTATTGGGTACTGATGGAAAGTGTTGAACTACGCCATGCAGACTTCGTGCTTTGGATCACTGACCTTTCTACAAAAGACCCGTACTTTGTATTGCCAATTCTAACTGGCGCAAGTATGTACCTATTGCAAAAACTTCAGCCAACCACCATTACAGATCCAATGCAGCAGAAAATCATGCAATGGATGCCGGTAGCGATGAGCGTATTCTTCCTGTGGTTCCCTGCAGGTCTGGTACTATACTGGCTAGTTAGTAACGTGATTACCTTGGTTCAAGCCAAAATGATTTATGCTTCAATGGAGAAGCGGGGCATCAGCAGTAAATAACACGCTGATCAATGAATTATACAGCCCGCCTTTGCGGGCTGTTTTGTCTTAAGAGGAATAACCTGTGCCATCATTTGATATTGTTTCTGAAATCAACATGGAAGAAGTACGCAACGCCACTGAAAACGCAAGCCGTGAGCTATCTACGCGTTTCGACTTTCGCGGTATTGACGCGAGCTTTGAGTACAAAGAAAAAACCGTGGTCATGAAGGCCGAAGCTGAATTCCAACTTCAGCAAATGGAAAGCATGTTTAGAACGGCGATGTCTAAACGCAACGTCGACACCTCATCTATGGATGTTAAACCCTACGATGCCCACGGTAGAACTTACCGTCAGACCATTACCTTTAAAGAAGGTATTGAACAGCCGATGGCGAAGAAGATTGTGAAGCTGGTGAAAGACGCCAAAATCAAGGTGCAAACGGCTATTCAAGGCGAAGAGCTTCGCGTAACCGGTAAAAAGCGTGATGATTTGCAGCAAGTGATTTCGCTGGTTAAAGAGTCGAACTTAGGCCAACCTTTCCAATTTAAGAACTTCCGCGACTAATTATGGAATCACTCACCCTTTCTACCGACACTATTACCGCACAAGCGACAGCGCCCGGTCGTGGCGGAGTAGGTATTGTACGTGTTTCAGGTCCTAAGGCTAAAGCCATCGCAGAGGCGTTAGTACCAAGCGCACTAACACCACGTCTTGCGACCTATACGCCGTTTGTTGATGCTAACAACAGCGTAATAGACCAGGGCATAGCACTGTTTTTTAAAGGGCCTAACTCATTTACCGGTGAAGATGTACTTGAACTGCAAGGCCATGGCGGTCAAGTTGTCATGGACATGCTGATTGATGCCGTGCTTGCAACGGGCCATGCCCGGCTTGCCAATCCAGGTGAATTCAGTGAACAAGCCTTTTTAAATGATAAATTAGACCTTGCACAAGCAGAGGCGATTGCCGACTTGATTGATGCAAGCTCTAAACAGGCAGCCAAAAGTGCGTTGCGTTCGCTACAGGGTGAGTTTTCTACACAAATTCAAACGCTATCAGACCAAATCGTGCACCTTCGTATGTACGTAGAGGCGGCCATCGATTTTCCTGAAGAAGAAATTGATTTCTTATCTGATGGAAAAGTATCAGGTGACTTAAGCGCAATTATGCAAAGCTTAACCAAAGTGCGCGAACAGGCTAAACAAGGCACCTTGTTACGCGAAGGTATGCAGGTAGTGATTGCGGGGCGCCCTAACGCCGGTAAATCGAGCTTATTAAATGCCCTGGCAGGACGTGATAGCGCCATTGTTACTGATATCGCTGGTACCACACGAGACGTACTTAAAGAGCATATTCACATTGATGGTATGCCGGTGCACATTATCGACACAGCAGGACTTCGAGAAAGCCCAGATAAAGTGGAACAAATTGGTATTGAGCGGGCGTGGCAAGCCATTAATGAAGCTGACCACGTATTATTCGTTGTAGACTCTACCGCAACGGCTGTTATCGACCCTTATGAAATATGGCCAGAATTTATGGCCCGATTGCCACAAGGCATCCCCGTTACCGTAGTTCGCAACAAGGCCGACCTTAGTACCTTAGATATTGGACAAAGCACAGTTGCCACCGAGCAAGGTGATATCTCAGTTATCAATCTATCAGCCAAAGAAGGTAGCGGCGTCGACACGCTAAAAGCACATCTGGCCAAAACCATGGGCTTTGACACTACAACGGAAGGTCAATTTATTGCGCGAAGACGACACATAGACGCACTCGACCAAGCCTACAGTTATGTAAGCACTGGCGAACAACAACTGCATGACGCTATGGCGGGCGAGTTACTCGCTGAAGAATTGCGCTTGGCTCACCAGGCACTATGTGAGATAACCGGTGAATTCACGTCAGACGATCTACTTGGTAAGATTTTTTCATCGTTCTGTATTGGTAAGTAGCGCAACCAATAAAGTTACAAGTAAGATGGTGAATAACGTAACGGATAAGCCGCACTTACGTTAAGACGACAATCGTAAATAGAGAAGCAACCTAATAATGAGCAAGCATTTTGAAATCATCGTTGGCACCATGTTAGGTGCCGCAGAATATGTGGCTGATGCCATTGCAGAAAAACTTGATGCGAGCGGGCACACCCACACTATTCACGCAGAACCAAATTTAGATGAGATTAAAACAGAATCAACGTGGATAGTGTGTACATCAACACACGGTGCTGGCGAATTACCAGACAACATCCAGCCGTTCGCAAAACAGCTAGAGGGCGCGGATTTAAGCGCAGTAAATGCCTACGTTATTGGGCTAGGTGACACCAGTTACGACACCTTTTGTTTCGGCGCAAAAGAAATGGAAAAACACATTAAAAATGCAGGTGGCACGTTAATTACCGACGCGCTATACATAGATGTGCTAGAACACCCTATCCCTGAAGATGCCGCCGTGGAATGGTTTGACGAAAAGCTGGCCAATGCTTAACAAGCGTTTTTACGTGGAACCAATGCGATGAACAGCAACCTTACCCAAGCTGAACTGGCGGCGTTGCAATCTCCCCTCTCTAACGATTGCCGGGTACTGTATTTACTTGGCCTTCGAACAGGTGCAAATGCGGCAACGACATCGTCCGCCCCTATTGATTATAAGCAATTATTAAATTTGCTAAACGGCGACAGCAAAGACGAACCTTATCAACGCGGTCGTCAAATCAATAGCTTGGTTAAGCAGCTTGAACAAGTGGGTTTGGTTGCCCTGCCCCTTGAACTTGATCTTGAGCACACAATCAACGGGAAAACCCTACTTCTTCCGCTTCTAAGCGAGCCGCAGTCAGACTTCGACCAACTGCATGCCCGTCACAGTGCCATGACCCCTAATTGGACGCCCAATAAAGCGTTGTTTGAAGAAATGGCCTCGCTACTTGGTATTATCGATAAAACATTTGATGACAACGAGGTGGGTGAATTCATTGCCTATTGGTTAGGAAGACCTAGTTCAGTGTTTAGCGAATTCCAATGGACACAAAAGTTTGCCAACAATATCAAGCGCAAGCGTCTCGCTTCAGGCTACGCCCCAACAAAGGTGGTGGGAACGCAACAAGTGAAAGTTGCAGCCGGCATAGAAGCAGATGATAATGCTAGAAAGCTGGTGGAAAAGTATGCCGCAACTAAGAAGAGTTAATTCGTTATGGATCGTATAACCGACAAAATTGCTAATTTAGCGAGAGCGCTCAACAAAGACGTCGATCCCAATCGTGAATACATCGACTATAAAACGCTTCGTAAGCAGTACGAGGCGAAAGCGAACGAAGAAGTATCACAACTACAGCAGCGAAGTAAAAAAGCGCGTGTAGAGGCTATTCATGGCCGTTCTGATCTGAATCCCAAATGGACCTTCGCCAACTTAGTTGAAGACAGTGACGATGTGATTGAAGCCGTATCGATAGCTCAGTCTTTTATTGCTGCCCATGACGACCCTGCATGGCGTCAAAGCGGCTCGCATATGATGCTGTTTTACGGCGATTACGGACGTGGTAAATCACATATCGCCGGCGCCATAGCCCATCAACTTATAGAGCAGTACGAAATTTCAGTGCTTTATCGTCAACTGTCAACACTGCTTGAAATGCGCAATTTCTCGTTTGATTTTGGGGCTTCAGACAACGCGGGACAGCGCTTTAGGGAGATCAATCAGGAACTGCTAGACGTTGATCTGCTTATTCTTGATGAGGTGTGTGTAAACGAAAGCGTGTTAAAGAAAAATGCGCAGAGCTGGTTTGGTAATCTGCTAAGACAGCGCTTAGTAAACAAGAAAAACTGTATTTTGATCACCAATCACAATTTAGCCGAACTTGAAAATGCCCTTGGCCCTTACTGTTTTGAGTCGATTAAAGAATACGATACCTATAAGGTTAGGTTTCAAGGCCCAAGCCGCCGTGAAGGCTTAACCATTGAACAAGAAGACATGCAAGGCTCTGTTTCACAGCCACGCTATCAACCCAACCAGGTGCGCTAAGAGCACCTGGTTTCCTATCTCTCTCAAAACCTTGCCCTTACTCTGCTAGGTCTTTTCCTTCATTAAACCTTATTGCATGTTCCTGTTGTGCCAGGTAATAGCGAATCACTTGGCCTATTGATCACGCTTTTACCAAAACAATACGGTTTTAATTCATAGATACACTCAACGATCTCCTTCAGTTAAACAAATAACCATTCTTTCAGACCCACTTCTTCCTTATAAAAGTGACTGTATTTTGGTCAGCTCCTATGTTTTTCTCCTGAGAAATGGGCTGTTTTGAAAAAATAATCTTGTCGTTCATAAAAGCCTGCACATTTTTTGGAGATGTTGATAAATGCGATCGGGCGATCTAATCACAGCTTTTGGAAAAGATCTCCTCCACAATGAGATCACGCTATAACGCACGTAACTACACGATCTTTTGATCGCGATACATAAATAGCAAACATTTTATCCCCAGTTGGATCACATCTTGATCACCCCTGTGGATAGGATCCTACAAACCACTGTGCATAAGCTTTGATCGAAAAAAGAATAACTTTTCAAACGATTCGGGGTGTGGATAAAAAGGCCATTTATACACAAGTTTGAGGTAGGGTTATGGATCGGGGTTTCCCAATGTTATTGATCGCGTAACTTGATGATCTTTATGTGCTTTGATCGGTTACCCACAGATTTTGATGATCCTAATAAAAGTAAAAATAAACAGATCTAAAATAGATCTTAAGATCTTATAATTCGATCACACCTTTACAAAAACAGCTTTTGAGGAAAATTTAATCATTTTCTTTATCTAATAAGTCAGATAAAATACGCGCCCTTTTTTCAGCAGTCTCTGCATGAGAAAAAATTAGTTTTTAATCGGCTTATCGTAAGTTAATAGTGAGGTTTAACCATGTTTTATGCTGAAGCATTTGATGTCATCGTTGTAGGTGGTGGACATGCAGGTACAGAAGCAGCACTTTCAGCTGCTCGCATGGGTGCAAATACGCTTTTGCTTACTCACAATATTGAAACGATAGGCCAAATGTCGTGTAACCCGGCTATTGGCGGGATAGGTAAAGGTCATCTTGTAAAAGAGATCGATGCGTTAGGTGGTGCAATGGCACTGGCTATCGACAAAGGCGGTATTCAGTTTAGAACCTTGAACTCTTCTAAAGGCCCAGCGGTGCGTGCAACACGTGCGCAAGCTGACCGTACGCTTTACAAAAACGCCATTCGCGACATTGTTGAAAATCAAGAAAACCTAACCTTGTTTCAACAAAGCGTTGACGATCTGATTGTTGAAAACGATCAGGTATGCGGCGTTGTTACGCAAATGGGCTTGAAGTTTAAAGCCAAGTCAGTGGTACTGACGGTGGGGACTTTCCTTGGCGGCACCATACACATTGGGCTTGAAAACTATCGCGGCGGTCGTGCCGGCGATCCACCGTCTATCGCACTTGCAGATAGATTACGTGCCCTTCCGTTTCGTGTTGACCGTTTAAAAACTGGGACACCAGCAAGACTTGATGCTCGCTCGTTAGATTTTTCTGTAATGCAGCCTCAACCTGGTGATAATCCTACGCCGGTATTCTCGTTCATGGGTGACAGAACCATGCACCCTACACAGATCCCGTGCTATATCACCCACACTAACGAAAAAACCCACGACATCATTCGCGGGGGCTTAGATCGCTCGCCCATGTTTACGGGTGTTATCGAAGGTATTGGACCACGCTATTGCCCAAGTATCGAAGATAAGATCACCCGTTTTGCAGACAAGACATCGCATCAAATTTTTGTTGAGCCAGAAGGCTTAAACAGCATTGAAGTTTATCCGAATGGTATCTCGACCAGTTTACCATTTGACGTACAGATGAACCTTGTCCGTTCAATCAAAGGTTTTGAAAATGCACACATTGTTCGCCCGGGTTATGCCATTGAATACGATTTCTTTGACCCACGTGATCTGAAACAGACGCTGGAAACTAAATTTATTCGAGGTTTGTTCTTTGCCGGCCAGATTAACGGTACCACTGGCTATGAAGAAGCGGGTGCGCAAGGGTTGGTAGCAGGTGCGAACGCAGCGCTACAGGTTCAAGAAAAAGACCCCATGATTTTACGCCGCGATCAAGCATACATGGGCGTACTTATCGACGACTTAGCTACCATGGGTACGAAAGAGCCGTACCGCATGTTCACCAGCCGTGCTGAATACAGACTACTGCTTCGTGAAGACAATGCCGATAGCCGTCTAACCGCAATGGGTCGAGAGATTGGTCTTGTTGATGATGCGCGCTGGGCGAAATTTAACGATAAGATGGAAGCGGTAGAAAGTGAGCTACAGCGTTTACGCGGTCAGTGGATCCACCCTGATCACGCGGCAACGCCGGAACTCAATACTATGCTGAAAAATCCGGTGAGTCGTGAACATTCTCTTGAAGAGCTGATCCGTCGACCTGAAATGACGTACGGTCAGTTAATGGAAATTGAAAGTGTTGGCCCAGGTCTTGAAGATCCTATTGCAGCAGAGCAAGTTGAAATTCAAATTAAGTACGCTGGCTACATTGCCCGTCAAATGGATGAAATAGCGAAAACGCAGCGACACGAAAATACATTGTTGCCGGTTGATATGGATTTCAGCAAGATTTCTGGCCTGTCGAACGAGGTTGTAGCTAAGTTAACCGAAGCCAGACCGGAAACTATCGGTAAAGCATCGCGTATTTCTGGGATTACCCCTGCGGCTATTTCTTTGCTGCTGGTTTACCTTAAAAAACACGGCATGTTGCGTAAGCAAGAGAAAATTAGTGCGTAAAACACGCGCTCAACTCAACACATTATTCGCAGCGCTTAGTTTTTCCTGTTTATTCGCGTATTATGATAATCGCAGTTGCCTAAACTATGCGTAAACTAGAAAAACTCGGCGCTTTTCACACCGTCCCATTACACCAATTTACGTTCGTTGTGCAGCTTTGATTAGTTCAGGTGCATTCTTCAACCGCATTTGTATCGAACATGAAGAGCTGTGTTAACAAACGGCTGTAAATATGTGGTAAATCACGACTCGCCACTTTGGTATATGTTAAGGACTGTGTAAAGCAAAAGACTTCAACGCGAACAGACAGATTTTTCGATGACTATACAGCAAGAATTACACACCATTTTGGTGTCTGGACTCGATGCCCTTTCACTAGATTTAAGTGATAAGCAACAGCAGCAGTTAGTTGACTATGTGCTGCTTATAGACAAATGGAATAAGGCGTACAACCTGACTTCTGTGCGCGATCCTAAGCAAATGATGGTGAAACACATTCTAGATTCGCTGGCGATTGTGCCCTTTCTTGATGGTGACAATATTATCGATGTCGGTACGGGCCCTGGCCTTCCGGGTATGCCGTTAGCTATCGCGTTTCCAGATAAATCTTTTACACTGCTTGACTCATTGGGCAAGCGTGTACGATTTATGACGCAATGTGTGCACACGCTTGGATTAACTAACGTTACTCCTGTGCAAAGCCGCGTTGAAGAACACAATAGCGATACGCCGTACGATATTGTGCTAAGCCGAGCCTTCGCTTCACTAAAAGATATGTTGCACTGGTGTCAGCATCTGGTAGATTCAGAAGGTCAGTTTTTGGCGCTCAAAGGTCAGTTTCCTCAAGATGAGATAGACGAAGTGAGTGATCACTTTCATGTGAGCAAAACGGAGAACCTCACTGTGCCAAATTTGGTAGGCGAACGACATCTGGTTTGGCTAAAAAAGAAATAGCCGAAAAATAGAAATAGACGAGAACAGGATCTAACGTGGCTAAGGTAATCGCGATCGCGAATCAAAAAGGTGGTGTTGGAAAGACAACCACCGCAGTTAACGTGGCAGCGTCAATGGCAGCAACCAAACGCAAGGTGTTGCTGATTGATCTCGATCCACAAGGTAATGCGACCATGGGAAGCGGCGTTGATAAATACGACGTTGAGTCTACAGCATTTGAATTGTTGATTGAAGATAAACCCATCAATGACGTAATCGTTAAAGCGACAAGCGGCAAGTACGATCTCATCGCAGCGAACGGTGACGTGACCGCAGCAGAAATTAAGCTGATGGAAATGTTTGCCCGTGAAGTAAGGCTTCGCAACGCGCTGAAGCCCGTTATGGATTACTACGATTTTGTCTTTATCGACTGCCCGCCTTCACTCAACCAGCTAACCGTGAACGCCTTAGCGGCTGCCGACTCGGTAATGGTCCCTATGCAGTGCGAATATTACGCGCTAGAAGGCCTCACTGCCCTTATGGATACCATTCAAAAATTGGCATCCGTAGTGAATCCAGAATTGAAGATTGAAGGCGTATTGCGTACTATGTACGACCCGCGTAACCGCCTTGCCAACGACGTTTCAGAACAGTTGAAGCGTCATTTTGGTGAACAAGTTTATCGCACGGTTATTCCGCGCAACGTTCGTCTTGCTGAAGCGCCAAGCTTCGGTACGCCAGCGATGTACTATGATAAGTCATCGACAGGTGCTAAAGCCTACTTGGCACTGGCGGGTGAAATACTGCGTCGTAGGGACAAAACAACGCCTGCACAGGCAAAAGCAAGTTAAACGACAATAAGCTGAACACTATCAGCACATGCCATAGAGGACACTATGTCAGCACGTAAAAGAGGCCTTGGCCGCGGTTTAGATGCGCTACTCGCAACCAGCCAATCATCTGCTCAAAAAGAACAAGATGCCGCCGAGGTAAATTCAACCAACGGTGAGTTAAGCAAGCTCCCTATTGAATACTTAGTGCCGGGCAAGTATCAGCCTCGTAAAGACATGTCACCTGAGGCATTAGAAGAATTGGCATCGTCCATTCGCGCTCAAGGTATCATTCAGCCTATCGTAGTCAGAAAAGTCGACGAACACCGCTATGAAATCATCGCCGGTGAGCGTCGTTGGCGAGCTTCACAACTGGCACAGCTAGACGAAGTGCCTTGTTTGGTTAAGAATGTGCCTGACGAAGCCGCGGTTGCCATTGCCCTTATTGAAAATATTCAGCGTGAAGATTTAAACGCAATGGAAGAGGCGCAAGCCCTTGACCGTTTAATGAACGAATTCGCGCTTACCCATCAAGAAGTGGCCGAAGCGGTGGGCAAATCACGCACAACGGTGACAAATTTACTTCGTCTTAATAATTTGAATGACGATGTGAAATTGTTAGTCGAACATGGCGATATTGAAATGGGTCACGCTAGAGCGCTTTTAGCACTAGAAGGTGAAACCCAGTCGGAAACCGCGCAAGTAGTATCGGGTAAAGGTCTTACCGTGCGCGATACTGAAAAGCTTGTTAAAAAGCTTTTGGAGCCAGCTAAACCTAAGCCTGAGAAGAAAGTTGATCCCGATGTGCAAAACCTTATGACACGACTTTCAGAAAATTTAGGCACGCCGGTGAGTATTGACCACAATGCCAAAGGCAAAGGCAAGCTGACGATTAGCTTTAGCGACCTTGAACAATTAGATGGAATTATCTCAAAAATTCAATAGGTTATAGCAATAAGAATTAAGATGGTTCCTTTGCCAACCCGCAATTGATACGCTGTCCGGTGCGAACGCCGGACACTCTCCTTTCCGGTTATAGCAATAGAAAATTTTCAGAATAACTTTCAAAATGCGTTGTACTGTTGAAAATTGTCGGTAAAACAGTATACTTCTGACGCTTTTTGTAAGACGTGAACAAGCTGCGAGTAAAAGTGACGAACAAGTTAGCAAAACGCGGGGTTGACCTCGCCAAAAAAGGGCTACTTTTTCAGGCAATCACAGCCTTATTCGTTACCGCTTTCGCAGGCGCCGCAGGGGGAAGTCATTCCGCTATATCGGCAGCGGCAGGCGCTTTAATTAGCATATTGCCCACAATCGTTTTTAGCGCTTTCGCATTTCGGTATGCCGGTGCTAGTAAAAACGAGATTGTTGCACGGAGTTTTAGCCAAGGCTCAAAATTGAAGCTGGCACTGACAATCATTTTATTTGTAATTGCTTTTAAAGGCTTAAACGCCGCGCCATTAGAAATTTTCATGGCATTTGTGATTACAACCGCTAGCCACGGGCTAGCCATGTTTCATTACGGCACGAAACAATAAAGCCAACGCAGGGCGTTGCGAGAACGAAAAAACGTAATCGATCGATTGAAGCATAAGAACCAGTCACCAAATTTTTACACTTTACAACTTGGGTTAAACAATGGCATCTGAATATACTACCTCAGAATACATCAAGCACCACTTGACCAATGCCACCATGTGCTCAACTGACAACGGAATCGCGTTTAACAAAGCGTGTTCTGATGCTGGTTTTTGGGCATGGCATGTTGATACATTGGCATGGTCTATTGGTCTTGGTTTACTTTTCCTAATTATCTTTAGAAGCGTCGCTTCAAAAGCGACGACGGGCGTACCGGGCAAAATGCAGGCGTTTGTAGAGCTTGTCGTTGAGTTTGTTGATGACAACGTGAAAAGCACTTTCCACGGTAAGAGCGCACTTATTGCGCCATTAGCACTGACTATCTTCGTATGGGTATTGCTAATGAACCTTATGGATCTTGTGCCAGTTGATCTTATTCCGTGGGTGTCTGGGCTTATCGGCCAAGCTGCTTTTGGCATGGATCCACACGACGTTTACAACAAGGCAGTTCCAACCACTGACCTTAACTTGACGTTCGCACTGGCGTCAGGCGTATTCATCCTTATTCTTTTCTATTCAATCAAGATGAAAGGCATCGGTGGTTTTGCGAAAGAACTTACTATGCAGCCTTTCGGTCACCCTATCTTTATTCCGGTGAACTTTATTCTTGAAACCGTTACTTTGCTTGCGCGTCCGCTTTCACTAGCGCTGCGTTTGTTCGGTAACTTGTATGCCAGTGAGCTAATCTTCATTTTGATTGCTACAATTGGTTACTTCCAGCTACCACTGCACTTTATGTGGGCTGTGTTCCATATTCTTGTACTTCCGCTTCAGGCGTTTATTTTCATGATGCTAACCATCGTGTACTTAAGCCTGGCGTGTGAAGAACACTAAGCATTAACGGGTGTCGGTTACCTGGAAATTCGGCATCGTTTTTACAGAGTTTGACTTTTAAACATTAACTTTAAATTTAACTTAAATCGGAGACGTAAATGTTATACATCGCTGTTGCACTACTGATTGGTCTTGGCGCCCTTGGTACCGCTATTGGTTTCGGTCTACTAGGTGGTAAATTCCTTGAATCTGCTGCTCGTCAACCAGAACTAGCACCTCAACTACAAGTTAAGATGTTCATCGTAGCGGGTCTTATCGACGCCATTGCGATGATCGGTGTTGGTATCGCTCTATACCTATTGTTCGCTGTTGGTGCCTAATATTACTAAACACTTTTTTAGCGAACTTTAAGAGGAGGGGCGATTGTGAATTTTAACGCCACTTTTATCGGTCAATTAATCGCCTTCGCTGTGTTCGTGGTGTTCTGCATGAAATATGTATGGCCTCCACTAATGGCAGCGATTGAAGAACGTCAGAAGAAAATCGCCGATGGGCTTGAAGCTTCTGAACGTGCAGAGAAAGACCTAGAGCTTGCTCAAGCGAAAGCTACTGAGCAATTGAAAGATGCGAAAGCGCAAGCAGCTGAAATTATCGAGCAGGCCAAAAAGCGCGCCAACCAACTGGTTGACGAAGAAACGCAAAAAGGCCATGCGGAACGCGAAAAGATTATCGCTTCTGGTTATGCCGAGATTGAAGCTGAACGCAATCGTGCCAAAGAAGATTTGCGCAAGCAGGTTTCTGCACTTGCAGTAGCTGGCGCACAGCAAATCTTACAACGTGAAATCGATGCAAACGCACAAAACGACATTGTTGAAAAACTTGTCGCTGAGCTTTAATAGGGAGATGAGCCATGTCTGAATTGACAACCGTTGCTCGTCCTTATGCTAAAGCTGCTTTCGATTTTGCTGTCGAGAAAGACGCCGTTGCAAAATGGCAAGAAATGCTAGCCTTCGCAGGCGCTGTAGCAGCGAACGATGACATGCACCAGCTTTTGTCTGGTGCGGTTGCCGCTGATACGCTTGCCGACATTTTCAACAATGTTTGTGGTGAGCAACTCGACGAACACGGTCAAAACCTGGTTAAGGTTTTGGCTGAGAATAAACGTTTAGCCGCGTTGCCTGAAATTTCTACTTTGTTTGATGCATTTAAAGCAGATTACGACAAAGAAATAGAAGTGGACGTAACCTCAGCAACTACGCTGACCGATGCACAACAAAATGAGTTGATCGCATCTTTGGAAAAACGTTTGGCACGTAAAGTGAAGCTTAATTGTAACGTGGACCCTGCCCTGATCGCTGGAATGGTAATTAATGCCGGCGATACAGTTATTGATGGTTCCGTAAAGTCGAAATTGAACCGTCTAGCAGACGCGTTGCAAGCATAACGGGGATAAGAGCATGCAACTTAATTCCACTGAAATTGCTGAACTGATCAAGAAAAGAATTGAACAGTTCAATGTAAGCAGTGAAGCACGTAATGAAGGTACTATCGTCGCAGTAACTGACGGTATTATCCGCATTCATGGCCTTGCCGATGTAATGCAAGGTGAAATGATCGAGCTTCCTGGAAGCCGTTACGCAATTGCACTAAACCTTGAGCGAGACTCTGTAGGTGCAGTTGTTATGGGTCCTTATGCGGACCTTAAAGAAGGCGATAAAGTACAATCTACTGGTCGTATTCTTGAAGTACCAGTAGGTAACGCACTACTAGGTCGTGTTGTAAACACACTAGGTGAGCCTATCGATGGCAAAGGCGCAATCGACGCAGCTGGTTTCGAACCAGTTGAAAAAATTGCACCTGGCGTAATCGAGCGTCAATCGGTAGACCAGCCAGTACAAACTGGTTATAAGTCAGTTGATGCCATGATCCCAGTAGGTCGTGGTCAGCGTGAGCTTATCATCGGTGACCGTCAATGTGGTAAAACAGCAATGGCTGTTGACGCTATCATCAACCAAAAAGGTACAGGCATTAAGTGTGTGTACGTAGCAGTTGGTCAGAAAGCATCTACTATCGCTAACGTAGTACGTAAACTAGAAGAGCACGGTGCACTTGACCACACTATCGTGGTTGCAGCATCTGCATCTGAGTCTGCAGCGCTTCAATACCTAGCGCCTTACTCTGGTTGTACTATGGGTGAATTCTTCCGTGACCGCGGTGAAGACGCGCTAATCGTATATGATGATTTGTCTAAGCAAGCTGTTGCTTACCGTCAAATCTCACTACTACTTAAGCGTCCACCAGGCCGTGAAGCTTACCCAGGTGACGTATTCTACCTTCACTCACGTCTACTAGAACGTGCTGCACGTGTAAACGAGCAATACGTTGAGCGTTACACAAACGGTGAAGTGAAAGGTAAGACGGGTTCATTGACTGCGCTTCCAATTATCGAAACGCAAGCTGGTGACGTATCTGCATTCGTACCAACTAACGTAATCTCAATTACCGACGGTCAGATCTTCCTAGAAACTGACTTGTTTAACGCAGGTATCCGTCCGGCGGTTAACGCTGGTATCTCGGTATCTCGTGTTGGTGGTGCTGCACAGACTAAAATCATCAAGAAGTTGGGTGGCGGTATCCGTCTAGCCCTAGCTCAGTATCGTGAACTTGCGGCGTTCTCGCAGTTTGCTTCTGACCTTGATGATGCGACTCGTGAGCAACTTGAGCACGGTGAGCGCGTAACTGAGCTAATGAAGCAGAAACAGTACGCTCCACTATCAATTGCAAACATGGGTGTATCTCTGTTCGCGGTAGAAAAAGGTTTCCTTAAGGGTATCGAGCTTAACAAAATCCTAGATTTTGAAGCCGCTCTTCACTCTTACATGAACAGCGAACACGCTGACCTTATGAAGACTATCAACGAATCAGGTAACTACAACGACGAGATTGCCTCTAAGTTGAACGACGCTTTAACAAACTTTAAAGCGACACAAACTTGGTAATCAATGGTGCTGGTGTTTAACCACCAGCGCAATTCGTTGAGTAATCGGAGAGATAGTCATGGCCAGCGGTAAAGAAATAAAAGGTAAGATTGGGAGTATCAAAAATACTCAGAAGATTACCAGTGCGATGGAAATGGTTGCTGCGTCTAAAATGAAAAAGGCGCAGGAACGCATGGCTTCTGGCCGTCCATATGCACAAAATATGCTTAAAGTGATTGGTCACATTGCAAACGGTAACCTTGAATATCGCCATCCTTATTTGGAAGAGCGTGAAATCAAGCGCGTCGGTTACATTGTGATTTCCACTGACCGAGGCTTATGTGGTGGCTTGAACACCAATGAATTTAAGCTCGTCACTCAAGACGTCAAAAAATGGCGTGAACAGGGTGTAGAAGTGGATTTCGCTGCATTAGGTTCTAAAGCGTGCAGTTTCTTCAACCGCTTTGGTGGCAAGTTGCTTGCTGCTGAATCAGGTTTAGGTGACAAGCCGTCTGTGAGCGATGTAGTGGGTGTTGTGCGCGTTATGCTTAAAGCGTACGACGAAGGACAAATTGACCGAGTATTCTTGGTATTCAATGACTTCGTTAACACCATGACACAGAAACCTGTGATCAATCAGTTATTGCCTTTGCCAAAGTCAGAAGACGAAGAATATCAACATCGTTGGGACTACATCTACGAGCCAGATCCAAAAGAAATTTTGGAAGCACTAATGGTTCGTTACATTGAGTCTCAGGTGTATCAGGGTGTTGTAGAAAACGCGGCGTCAGAACAAGCTGCGCGAATGGTTGCCATGAAGGCAGCAACCGACAACGCCGGTAACCTCATTGATGAGTTACAACTGGTATATAACAAAGCGCGTCAGGCTGCAATCACACAAGAAATCAGTGAGATTGTTAGCGGTGCCGCAGCGGTGTAGGCAAAGGTTTAAAAGAGATAACGAGGACAAATTATGAGTCAAGGTAAGGTCGTCCAAATCATTGGCGCCGTTGTGGATATTGAGTTTCCACAAGATGCGGTACCAAGAGTTTATGACGCACTACAAGTTACCGAAGGTGACTTGTCAGGTTTAACCCTGGAAGTGCAACAGCAATTAGGTGGTGGTGTTGTTCGTGGCATCGCACTAGGTACTACTGATGGACTTAAACGTGGTCTTGCAGTAGAAAATACCGGTAACCCAATCATGGTTCCAGTTGGTACTAAGACACTTGGTCGTATCATGGACGTGTTGGGTAACCCAATCGACGAAGCGGGCCCTATTGGTGAAGAAGAGCGTATGTCTATTCACCGTGAAGCGCCTAGCTACGAAGAACAGTCTAGCTCGGTAGAACTACTAGAAACTGGTATCAAAGTAATCGACTTGGTTTGCCCATTTGCTAAAGGTGGTAAAGTTGGTCTATTCGGTGGTGCGGGTGTAGGTAAAACCGTAAACATGATGGAACTTATCCGTAACATCGCAATCGAGCACAGCGGTTTCTCAGTATTCGCTGGTGTTGGTGAGCGTACGCGTGAGGGTAATGACTTCTATCACGAAATGAACGATTCAAACGTACTTGATAAAGTATCGCTTGTATACGGTCAGATGAACGAGCCACCGGGTAACCGTCTACGTGTTGCACTTACCGGTCTAACAATGGCTGAGAAGTTCCGTGACGAAGGCCGTGACGTTCTATTCTTCGTAGATAACATCTATCGTTATACCCTAGCAGGTACTGAAGTATCAGCACTTCTAGGTCGTATGCCATCTGCGGTAGGTTACCAGCCTACTCTTGCAGAAGAGATGGGTGTTCTTCAGGAACGTATTACGTCAACGAAGACAGGTTCAATCACTTCAATCCAAGCGGTATACGTACCTGCGGATGACTTGACTGACCCATCTCCAGCGACAACCTTTGCTCACTTGGATGCAACGGTAGTACTTTCTCGTGATATCGCGTCTCTAGGTATCTACCCTGCGGTAGACCCACTAGATTCAACGTCTCGTCAGCTAGACCCTCTAGTAATTGGTCAAGAGCACTATGACGTAGCACGTGGCGTACAGACTGTTCTACAGCGCTATAAAGAGCTGAAAGACATCATCGCGATCCTAGGTATGGACGAACTATCTGAAGAAGACAAGCAAGTGGTATCACGTGCTCGTAAGATTCAGCGTTTCCTATCTCAGCCGTTCTTCGTAGCAGAAGTATTTACTGGTGCACCTGGTAAATATGTATCGCTAAAAGACACAATCAGTGGCTTTAAAGGCATTCTAGACGGTGAGTATGATCACCTTCCAGAGCAAGCCTTCTACATGGTTGGTTCTATCGAAGAAGCGCTAGAGAAAGCCAAGAAAGCATAATGACGCGGCTAGCAATAGCTAGCCTAGCATCATGCTAACGTACCTAATCAGGAGGTTCACATGGCAATGACAGTACATTTGGACGTAGTAAGCGCCGAGAAAGCGATTTTCTCAGGTCGCGTTGAAACGATTCAGGTGACAGGTAGCGAAGGTGAGCTGGGTATTCACCCAGGGCACGCGCCACTTATCTCTGCTATTAAACCTGGTATGGTGCGTTTGGTTAAACAGCACGGTGAAGAAGAAGTAATTTACGTTGCTGGTGGTGTACTAGAAGTACAGCCCGGCAACGTTACCGTACTGGCTGATACCGCGGTTCGAGCTGAAGATCTTGACGAGCAGGCAGCAGAAGAAGCCAAACGACGTGCAGAAGAGCACATCGCCAACCCAGGCGCTGACTTTAATTATGCAGAAGCAGCTCACGAGCTTGCAGAAGCTATTGCTCAACTTCGTCTTATTCAGAAGTTACGCAAGTAAAAAGCACAGCTTTGAAAAAACCCGCCATTTGGCGGGTTTTTTGTTTCCGAACGAAAAGTAGTCGTTCACGTTCTATCGCGTTTATTTTTATTGCTATCCCACTACACAAAGCTTATCGTTAGACCCGTTTTTAAGCCATTTAATTTAAAACGCAATAGGTGCTAGATACAGCACTTCCTTTTCCTGCAACGAATTAATAGAAATGAAGTTTAACCCGTATTCCAACATGCACAAAGGTGCCTCTATTGGACTTTTTCCTCTGTTAACAACATTGATTCTACTTTCAATACATTACTATACAGGGGCGTTAGATTGGCCTGAAGCGGAAAATGTCAGGGCACAGCGCGACTTCAATTCCGCAATTGGTATGTCGCTTATTACAGGATACTTTTGGTTTGCGCTTCGTTTAATGCATCAAAACGTGGCCAGCACGCTTATTTCTTTACTCGTAAAAACGAATCAGCTTAGCCAGTTTTCGGCGCACAGACGTGAACTTGCCATTGAATTTAGACATCATATTTTTAATGCAATTATCATTTCAATCATGATCACTATTGTGTATTGCATCTTCGAGGGATTGATCGCAATAAAACAAGAAATACATGTTTTATTCTTAACCGCCACAGCAGTCCCCTTTTGGTTTTTAGCGGTGTTATTTTTATTTCAGATATCGTCTAACATTAAATATCTCAGCGCTAAAGTTTTACCCCAAGCTGGTAGCAATATAGACCGACTTAATTCCATAATGGCTATCTTAAAACTTGGAACAACGAATAGCATATTGGCCTCGGGCTCACTCGCTATCTTTCCCCTCTTTTGGTTGAAAAAAGATATTCCTTCTATCGATATTTGGGTAGTGACCTTTTTCACCGGTATCGTTTGTGTTTATTTATTTTGGCCAGTGATAAAACTCAAAAGTATGCTCGATAAAGAGCAGAAAGCGGCTGTTTTAAATCTTGAGGAAAATATAGAAGACGGAATTAAGCGATGTGCAAAGCACAAAGAGTTCTCTGCTGCTGCGTCTATTGAGGAACTAGAGAGCGAAAAAGAACGCGTTTTAAAAATGGGGGCACGGGCTTTTGCTCCAAGAGACAAAGCTAGAGTGGCTGCGTGTATTGCGTTAATACCAATTTCTTGGGTATTGCTATTCATTGTTGAATGGTTAATCCAACTTCCTCGCTATCATTAACCTATTAAACGCCGTTATTCTTTACCGCTCCCAACTCGATATTATTAATTGTCGTACTCACCTTGCGTTGCTATGGTAAACCCTCTTAGGTCATTGAGATTTCATTGTGCGAATATACGGCGATACACGTTCTGGAAATTGTTACAAGCTTCAGTTGCTCCTTTCCTTATTGGGTAAGACTTGTGAATGGGTAGATGTTGACATAATGAAAGGGGAAACTCGTGCTCCCTCTTTTCTTGAAAAATCTCCAAACGGAAAAATTCCGCTGCTTGAATTAGATGATGGTAGGGTGTTATCAGAATCGAATGCCATCATGCACTACCTTGCGGCTAACACCCCTTTGGTACCCTCTTCGCCCTATAGTTTTGCACAGCTTTTACAATGGCAGTTTTTTGAGCAATACAGCCACGAGCCTTATATCGCTGTGGCTCGTTATATCAATATTTATTTGGGGCTTCCCGACGACAGGAAAGCGGAGTACGAATCTAAACAAGCTGGTGGGTATCGCGCACTGGCTGTAATGGAGCAACAACTTAAAACTACGCCGTTTTTACTTGGTGATGCTTTAACTCTTGCGGACATTTCACTGTTTGCCTATACCCACGTTGCCTACGAGGGCGGGTTTGACCTTTCAGCCTATCCTGCCATTCGAAATTGGATAAGTTTAGTTAAAGATCAGAAGGGCTTTATTCCCATGAACGTGTAATACGTTTTATGTTGAGTTTAACGCTATAACTGTCTTCTGTGTGAAGTAGGGCCTTGCCACTTGTCTTGCAAGGCTTTCTGGGCTTTGTGAAGCCCTGATACATCAACCTGTTCTATGCACTGTATTGCATAAGCGGTTGCTTCGAGTGTAGAGAGTGCACTGCTTATAGTTGTGTGGCGAATAGTGTAGTTAGAAGGCGGTGCAGAAGCGAAGTGAAACACTTGTAATTTTGCTAGCCATGGATTCTGTTTTACTAAGCCAAATGCTTGTTTCCAACTTCCATCTATAAGAACTAACGTTCTGACTTCAGTACGAGTGATGGTGTTTACATTTTCTATCGGTACACTATGTTCACTTGGGTAAATAAGCACTGAATGTCGAGGGGAGCACTGTTCTGATAGAGATTGCATTGCATCAACATTGTTAGCAAGAATGATGCGCGTCGATGGAATACACAAAGAAACTAAACGCGCCGTGTTTTTAGCATGAAGCCCTTCCTTCTCGTGTTGAATTATCACAATCTCTAATGACGTATGTACTGTGCTAATGTGAAAGCAAATACACGTTTTTTGAGGATATCCACAATGTTCACAATAAAGGCGCATAACCTATTTTTTATTCTCTAGTTAAACGTTAATAATGCTTATTAACTTAGTAATTTAATACATAGGATAATATACAACATGCCAAATAAAGCAGTACAATCTCGTGTAGAGAAAACGCTTTCCTTAGTGCCCGAGGGACAGGTAATAAGTTACGCTTTGCTTGCTGACCTGTGCGGATTACCCGGCAGAGCAAGAATGATGGGAAAGTGTTTAAGAGAGATTAGTGCTGACTGCCACTGGCATCGTGTCCTACGTTCCGATGGTAAAATTGCTTTTCCTGTTGGCTCTGACAAAGCGGATGAGCAGCGAGAGCGATTAACCGTAGAAGGTGTGGTCGTTAAACACTACCGAGTGAATATGACGAAGTTTGGTTGGAAGCCAGATTTACACACTATACTTGCAGAGTTAAAGTACTGAGCTCTCATTTACATAAATAAGAGTAGTTAGCAAATATACGGCGTTTATTATAGTGCAGTGCATTTAAGATGATAAAAAAGATTAGTATTGATCAGTTAGTGCCAGGCATGTTTGTTCATCAAATACTAGAGCAAAAAGGTTCTTTGACGGTTACGAGCCAGGGACGCGTTACGTCTGGTGATATAGTTAAAACGCTCAAAAAGCGAGGTGTGAAAACACTCGCTATTGATACAGATAAAGCGTTTAACGTGGCACAACCCAGCTCATCAGTCACTGTTGAAAAGCACCAAAACTCACCTTCTAATCACCCAGTCAAATCAAAAAAAGATTCACTCGAAAACGAGTTAGCAAGAGCGGCGAAGCTTCACGAGCAGGGAAAAGCAATTCAAGAGCTTTTACTTGCCAGTGTACAAAAAGAGATGCCTTTTGACGCAAGTATCCCCAAAGCATTCTCTAACAAGTTAGTAGAGTCGGTAGATAGAAACCCCGATGCATTACTTTGTTTAACGAAAATCAGAGAAAAAGACGACTACTTACTTGAGCATTCGCTTAATGTCGCAATTCTACTTGCTAATTTTGGCAACTATTTGGGCATGTCAGAAGAAGAGGTGCAAGACCTCTCCTATGCTGGCTTTTTACATGACTTGGGCAAAATTAAGATTCCAGATGAAATTCTTCATAAACCAGGACGCCTTACAGATAGCGAAATGGAGATCATGAAAGGTCATGTAAAGCACGGGGTGGACTATTTAAAAAATACGGATATTGCGCCCCCTCTGATACAAGCGATCAGTGAGCACCATGAGCGATTAGACGGGCTAGGCTATCCTGCAGGGACCAAAGGTAAGAATATTAGCCAAGCGGGAAGAATGCTTGCCATTGCAGATATGTATGACGCACTCACAGCCGACCGAGTGTATAAGGCAGGTATGTCTAGCCAAAAAGCATTTTCTATTTTGATGAGTGATGCGCCAACGCGTCTTGACCAGTCGCTTGTTCAACAGTTTATAAAGTGTTTAGGCGTTTATCCGGTAGGAAGTCTAGTGCTATTGTCAAACGATAAGCTGGCCATGGTGCTTGAACAGAGAAACAATCCACTTACGCCACTCGTAAAAGTTTTTTATTCAGTTCGCAGCAACCACCATCTCACGCCGAAAGACATTGACCTGTCATTGGATAAAACAATCAGTATCAACAAAGCCGTTATAGCGTCTGACTATAAGATTGACGTGAATGCATTTTTTGAACGTTCAGTTTCAATAGGCTAAGGCGTTACTTTTTAGCAACACAGTGTAGTATTTACACTGTGTAACAACGTTATTTTCTCCTTTTTCCGACGTTCATTTAGCTGGCGTTCAGGTTTGTTCTTATACAATCCTCAATAAATAAAGTGCTGCAGAGCCCTTAGCTGCTGCTCTTTATAAAAACTCAAATAGAATGGGAGCTCGTAATAACTAGCTATTCGTTGTTGCTCCCATATTGAATATTTGTCAGTGGAACGCTAATTGCTACCACTGTAGTTGTTTAATGCGAAATTAACACTGAGCTCATTGAGGATAGCAAAGGATGATTGCAACTCTTCAATGCTGAGCTTTTAACTGGATTAAGAGGAAGTTATGAAAAAGACTCTTGCTGTAAGTTTGATTGCTGCGTCACTAACGGTAGCAGGTTGTGCAACAGATCCTAACAATACGCAAAAAGGTGCCGCTATAGGTGCAGTAGTAGGCGCATTGCTGGGAAAAGCCACAGGTGACAACGACAAAAGTCGATATGCGTGGGGCGCTGCGGTAGGAGCAATCGCAGGTGGTGCGATAGGCAATTACATGGACAAACAGGAAGAAGAGCTTCGAAATGAGCTTTCTGATACTGGCGTTCAGGTTGTGCGTGAGGGCGATAATCTACGATTAATCATGCCTGGTGACATTACCTTTGCTACTGACAGTTCTAGTATTAGCCCAAATTTCAATCCGGTCCTTCAAGATGTTGCTAAAGTCGTAAACAACTACGAAAAAACGGTATTAATGATCAAAGGTCATACAGATGACACCGGTTCAGAGCAGTACAATCAGTCTTTGTCTGAACGCCGTGCAGGAGCGGTTAAAAATTTACTGATTAACTATTCTGTTAATCCAACGCGTATCACTACAGTAGGTATGGGAGAATATGCACCTAAAGTACCTAACAACAGTGCGGCAAATCGCTCAATGAACCGTCGTGTAGAAATGGAAATTCAGCCACTTACACAGTCTAATACCTAAAGGTAATTAAGACCTATAATATATACAAAGGCCCCGTCGTTTCGGGGCCTTTTTTATTGCATGGTCTTAATTTGCTGTGCAACGCTATCTGCAATTGCGTTGGGAATAGGTATAGTTAAGTGATATTGAGTGACTTTCCATGTCCCTTTTTCTTTGATTAACACACCTGTGCCTCGTGTTTCGCCCAAGCTTTCGTTATCAAGGAGTTCATCAAACCACGCTACGTCGTGACTAGAAGAAAAATAAACATGGCGGTCTCGCGGCTGGTATGTCCATCCTCTGCCTTTGTCAAAATGAGGTTTAGCGTATGCTTGAAACGCCTCTTTGGTCCATACTTCCGATGCGTCAGTGCCAATGAAAATCGCGCTGTCGTGATACAAGCTAAAATACTTATCAAAGTTCGCAATAGATGCGTTGTGATGCAAGGCATTAAGCGTCTGATTAACTGAATTACGGTCGTCGTTAGCGAAGGCTGTCGTTGCGACGGCCAGCACTATTAAACCTAAAAGTAGATATTTCATTGTGACCCCGTTTTTCTTTTAGTATTACTAATTATGCTGTTGATCGCATCATTAGTATATCGGAAGCAAATGATTGTCACCATTCACTGTAATGTTATAGCATTAGTTTACTCATTTTACTGTCGATGTTGTAACTGGCTAAAAAGGCTTAGCATTTTAAATCGACGTTGTGTTGGCAATTAATATTTCCTTTAAAGTAGTAGCTTAAATGTCTTCCAGTATTCAACGAAACCGTATTCGAAGCATCGACATGATGCGTGGGTTAGTCATGCTCATTATGCTTATCGACCACGTGCGAGAACGCTTTTTTCTCCACTTGCAGGTATCTGATCCGATGGATATTGACACGACATCACCTGCTTTGTTCTACACTCGCTTAGCCGCTCATTATTGTGCACCAACTTTCGTATTTCTAACGGGTTTATCAGCGTGGCTCTATGCCAATCCAATGGATTCAACGAAAAAACCTAAACCGAGACGAAACATTAGAGAGTTCTTAATAAAGCGCGGACTGTTTATTTTGTTCTTGGAAGTTACTTTTATTACGTTTAGCTGGGGTGCGAGTTTCCATATCCTTTACCTCCAAGTGATGTGGGCCATTGGTATTAGTATGATTGCTCTTGCATTGTTGAGTTACCTTCCACGATACCTACTGTTATTTTTAGGTCTCGTGATTGTATTCGGACATAATGCACTTACATCAATTAGTTATGTTCCACATGAAACAGGTTATACGCTATGGACGATGCTGCATGATAGAGGATACATATATCAGTCAGCCGCCCTCAATATTAAAGTGAGTTATCCTGTACTTCCTTGGATAGGGGTAATACTGCTGGGCTATACCTGTGGCCCGCTTTATAGCCAAGGTATTGATAAAGCACTGCGCGGTCGGTGGCTATTTGGTTTATTTGCCGTTTCGCTAGGCCTATTTTTACTGCTTCGCGGTTTTAATATTTACGGTGAAACGTTGCCTTGGGAATCACAGCAAGGTGCAGTCGAAACATTGATGTCGCTACTCAATTTGACAAAGTACCCCCCTTCTTTGGCATTCTTACTCTTCACCTTAGCCGGAATGTTTTTACTCCTTTTCGCTTTCGAGCGAGTTGAGGATAAACGGCTTTCGTTTTTAGATACATTCGGGTCTGTACCGATGTTCTTTTACATCCTTCATTTGTATGTGTTACTTGCAATGTACGGTTCTGCACTCGCGATTTGGGGCGCAAACAAAGGAAAATACGTGGGCGTGGATCATATTTATCAAATATGGTTAATTGCTGTAGGTCTTGGTTTGTTGCTCTATATCCCTGTTAAATGGTTTAGCGCTTATAAATCTAAACACCGCTCGCCTTGGCTTAAGTATTTATGAACCTCATTTAGTCAGCGCATTATGAGTTCTTCAGTAAATGGCGTCACATGAGAGTGTAGTAGGAATCGCCCGGCATTTATGTGCGTGTGGGCGTCCTATTGTTTGTTTGAGTACTAACCTTCGTGCTTTATTGTGGATTCCCGAACAACCAAGGAAGGCTCGAAATAGTGTTGAACATCATTAGCCTGACCATAAACTTTATTTAAAATGTACTTCGCTGACATTTCGGCCATTTGCGCAATCGGGTTAATGACTGTGGTAAGACGAGGAAAGACATGGTGTGCAAATACTACGTCATCGAAGCCGACAATGGATAAGTCGTGGGGAAGGCTCATGCCTAAATCTCTTGCGCAACTTATAGCACCCGATGCCATCCAGTCGTTGGCACACACCAACGCTGTAAAAGGGACATCGCGAGCCATGAGCTCTAGTAAACCTATTTTTCCATCTTCTTCAGAATAGTCGCCGTTAAATACTAGCTCAGGGTTCAAGGGTAACCCTGCTTCAGCCAAGGCGCGTTTATGTCCCTCTAAGCGAAAGTTAGCGTCGCATTTGTCATTAGGGCCAGAGATATATGCAATGTCTTTATGACCTAGCTCAAGTAAATGGCGGGTGGCTAGATACCCACCTTTCTCGTTATCCAGGCTAATACATGCATCAGGGAGTGCTTCTACCTGTCTATTAATCAACGCTACGGGAAGTTTTGATTGATTAAGTTCCAACAAATAATCGTCCGATAGTGCTTCGGCATGCATAATAAGTGCATCACAGTTCCGACTAATAAGAAATTCCACGGCATCTTTTTCTGTTTCAAGGCAGTTTCTTCCTACCGAAATAATGACGTGTTTATCGGCTGAGCGCAGGGTCGACTCTACTGCCTGCATCAGGTCGCCAAAGAATGGGGCGTTTAGTTCAGGTACAAGTACCCCGATACTGTCAGTGCGGTTATTTGCCAGAGAGCGTGCAACAGAGTTTGGGCGGTAATTCAATTCTTTAACCGCTTTCTCTACGCGCTCTTTCAACACTTTATTTACCGAAGCCTTACCATTTAAAACCCGGGATACCGTGGATAAAGAAACACCTGCACGTTCGGCAACTTGATAAATGGTGGGCACGTGATAAGACCTCGTTTTTCTAAAACAATCACTCTAACTATGGGTATTATGCCGATATCGGCGATTGTTCGCTACGTCGAGTAAGCAAAGCTTGCGTAACTTCTCTTTGTTTATCGTCATTTAGCGGATATAGGCAGATTAACGCCGCCCCCGCAAAGCCGAATAGTGAAGGTATCCAACTCATCAACGACTTCATCCCGGGAAGGGTTTGATTAATTGTATTAATATCAAGCCCATTGTAGCCATAGCTTCCTAAAACCAGTAATACAAGCGCTCCTGCGAAGCCTCCCCCGGTTTTTTGAACAAAAGAGCCTGCAGAGTAAACAAGACCTGTGGCTCTTCGGCCCGTTTGATACTCGCTGTAGTCTGCTGAGTCTCCGAGCATAGAAAAAAACAAGGTAGGCAATATAGCTGCAAAGAACTCTGCACTGCACCCTAAGATGAATATACCGTTTACGTTGCCCTGAGGCACAAAGTAAATACACGAGGTCAGTACGCTACTTGCCAAAAGAGCGATGATAAAAAGCGTCTTGCGGCCAAACATCGCGGCTAATTTCGACGTCGCCAATGCACCAAAAATCGATACTATCAATAGACCAGTGAAAAAATAACCAGTGAGTAGCTCATTGCCCATGTAGTATTTAAAATAATAGGCAATAACACCGTATTTGATGCCGTTAAACATCATGGTTAAAAATCCTATTCCCAATAAAATGAGCCAAGGTTTGTTGGAAAGCAGGTCGATTATATCCTGCTGAGAACGTGTGTTTTTAAACTCCGGACGGCGAATGAGTCGTTTAATAGCGAAAGCGGTAAGTGCCATAGCAGCAATAAAAAACGCGCCTGTAATTATATCTCGATAATAGAAAAAGGCAGTGATCGCTGACAAAGGAAGTAAAATTAACGGTAGTTGCTTCGCTAAGTCGATAAGTTCAGATGCTAATGCGCGAGGAGTGCACGATATTTGGCCAGCAGTTTCAATTTGAGATAATTCAGATTGGGAAGCAGAGGGTTGAGTAACCTGTTGTAATGTAACACGCTCTTTTGTAGTAAAGACCGTAACGCACATTAATATGACAAGTAATGTGGCGAACAACCACATGGTATATTGATACCCTACAGCGTTGTTCCCTTGGCCGAACAAGTCTACCAGCATGGGCAAGCATCCCATGACAAGAAGTCCACCAAAGAACGCCCCAGCGAAGCGAAAACCAGATAAACTTGTGCGCTCTCTATCGTCACTGGTCATCACCCCCATTAACGCTGAATACGGCACATTGTTGACCGTGTACGCTAACGTTAGCCCGATATAAGTTAAATAGGCATAAACAAGTTTGCCAGTATACGAGAGGTCTGGTGTTGTAAAACAAAGGATCATGAAGAGGCCAAGAAATGGCGTAGAGCCTAATATCCAGGGGCGAAATTTTCCCATTTTGGTTTGAGTTCTGTCAGCAATCATTCCCATAATGATGTCGGTTATACCGTCAGAAAGACGAACGACAAGAAATAGCATCGCAGCTGCAGCGGCCGTAATACCAAACGTATCGGTATAAAACACCGCCAAATATGCTAGTGCGCCCCGCCATACCAAATTGGCCGCAGCGTCGCCCATGCCATAACCCACTTTTTCCTTTAATGTCAGCTTATGGTTCATTGCTATGTCCACTGTTGTTATTTTCGACTTGCTATAAAAGTTTTATAAGCTTTGGCGCTAAGTTTAAGCGTTCGTTTCTGTGTTTCAAAATCCACAAAAACGAGTCCAAATCGCTTTTCATATCCTTCTGCCCACTCAAAATTATCTAAGAGGCTCCAAGCGAAGTAACCACTCACTTCAACACCTTCAAGCACCGCGTTGTGTACCATGTTTAAATGGGCATTGTAGTAATCAACCCGTTCTACATCATTAACATTGCCATCTTGGAGTTCGTCAGCCATTGCAGCACCATTTTCAGTAATAAAGATGGGTGGTAGCGTGTATCGTTCGTTTAATGAAGTAAGCAAATCATAAAGCGCTTTTGGATAGATTTCCCAACCAATATCGGTCAATGGACCTTGATGAGGATGCTCGAAATACAGTGCGTCTTTCTCTTTGGGCGCACTGTAATGTAATCGCGTGTAGAAATTTACACCTAAAAAATCGAGGGGCTGACAGATAGTCTCCATATCGCCATCTTCAATAGGTGGCCTATCCGCTTCGTCTATATCAAATAATACTTCGGGATAGCTCCCCTCCATTACCGGCTGCATATACCATTGATTGATATACTCGTCTGCTTTACGGGTGGCAAACACATCTTCCGCTTTTTGTGTGACGGAATAACATGGCGTAAAATTCAATACTATGCCTGCTTCACTGTTGGGAACATTTTTTCTTAGTACCTGCATGCCTAAGCCGTGTGCTAACAAAATATGGTGAGCAGCAGTTCTTCCATATTTCCTGCCTGTTCTGCCGGGGGCATGTACACCTATTTCATAGCCTAAATAAGCACTGCAAAAAGGTTCATTGAACGTCGCATAGGAAAAAACGGATTCGCCGAGCGCTTTCGTTATCTTGTCGACATAATCTTTAAATGCAAAAGCGGTTTGTCTATAGAGCCACCCGCCCTTATCTTCTAAGTGCTGCGGGAGATCCCAGTGATAAAGAGTTACGAATGGCTTAATCCCTTTTTCGTTTAAGGCATCAATTAGTGTCTTATAGAAGGTTATACCCTTATGGTTGAGCTCACCCTCTTTAGTGATAACGCGCGGCCAAGAAATAGAAAAGCGGTAAGCGTCTACATCTAAGTCTAATAGTATATCGAAGTCTTCTTTCCACCGAGCGATGTGATCGCAGGCGATATTGCCGTTTGAGTTGTCAGCGATGGCTGAAGGCCGTTCGCAAAATCTATCCCAGATACATTCTAGTCGGCTATCCACATCCCCTTCTATCTGAAAACTTGACGTAGCAGTTCCATAAAGAAAGGATTTTTTTAGCAAGGGACTGTCTGCGGGAAGTGAAATGCTGTTCATAAGTAGATAACCTTTTTCCTTGCTGAACAAAATTTAAACATATGCCAGCGGTACAATGAGTCTGAAATAATACAGCGTTTTTATAGCACAAATAAGAAACAATGAGAAAGCGCTTTCTAAAAAATGTGTCATTTTTACGTTAACAGGATATTAGGTTTATGGTCCTTCCTAAAATTAATATTAGATTTTTTGTTCTATTTTTAAGTCTGTATTGTATTGATATATATAATTATATTGGTTTTTTTAGAAGAGTGTTGTTGTCATCTAAAGTTTTTAATGTGAAATAATTGTAAAAAATATATTGATCTGTAACTTTTGTTGAATTAACCTTCGGAAAGCGCTTTCTTAGTGCGGGGTTGTTATTCTTTTTATGAGAAAGCCCTTTCTGCTAAAGCGCAGGTTTAACACAAAATACATAACAGAGAAGAGAGAGCGACCGTGACACACAAAACACCGCACAAAAGTAAAATCGCAACAAGCTTGTCGTTAATACTGGGAACCGCATTAAGCAGTGGCGTTTTGTCACCGGTCGCGGCGCAAGAAGAAAATGAAATTGAAGTAATTCAGGTATCTGGCATACGAAGTAGTGTTCAAGAGTCTATGGGAATAAAGCGTGACTCTGCTGGTGTTGTGGATGCTATTTCGGCAGAAGATATTGGTAAATTTCCTGATACTAACTTAGCTGAGTCATTACAGCGTATAACCGGTATTTCTATTAGTCGTAATAACGGCGAGGGTAGCCAAGTTACTGCGCGTGGCTTTGGACCTGACTTCAATATGGTTACCCTAAATGGCAGAACCATGCCGGGTTCAGCGCTACCAGGGGGAGGCGGTACACCAAATTCGCGCGCCTTTGACTTCTCTGATCTCGCTTCTGAAAGTGTAAGAGCTGTTGAAGTGTATAAAACTGGCAGGGCGAGTATTGCAACCGGTGGTATAGGTGCAACTGTTAATATCCGAACCGCACGACCATTTGATGCAGCTAACAATGGAATTACCGCAAGCGTGGGTGCGAAAGCTCTGCACGACACAACTAATCGTGTAGGTGATGACGTTACCCCTGAAGTGTCTGGTTTTATAAATTACCTTAATGACGACAACACATTTGGTGTGACATTTACAGGTTCGTTCCAACAGCGCGACAGTGCTGCGCAAGGAGCATTTGTAAACCAGTGGAGAGTTAACCCCTTTAATGGAACCATCCCTCAATCTCCTGATCCCGCCAATCCAGACAGTGGAGCCCCTGTTGTTTTAAATAACAAGCCAGAAATGGGACAACTGTTCGCAATACCTTCGGACCTTCGTTATTACATGGCTGACCGAGAGCGTGAAAGAACCAACGCTCAGCTAACGTTACAGTTTGCACCAACTGAAAAAATGACGGCTACGCTGGATTACACCTATTCAAAACAGGACTTATACGAGGCACGAGCCGAGCAATCTATTTGGATGGATGATAGATACTTTACCGAACTAACCTTCGATGATGAAACGGTAAAAACGCCAATATTAATAACTCAAGAACGCCGAGACTTACTTCCTCGTGATTTAGGTCTAGCGCTTCAAGAGCTAAATCAAGTTAACGAAAATAAGTCAGTCGGCCTAAATCTTGAGTATTTCGTTAATGACGAGCTAACCCTAGTCTTTGACCTTCATAATTCGTCAGCCGAAGGACGACCTGATGCCCCTTACGGAACATGGACAAACCTAGGTTTAGGTGCAAACGTGGTGAAAGGGCAAGGCGTTGATTTTAGAGGTGATTTTCCGATTATGTTTGTCGACTTCGACGATGCAGCGCGCGACAACTTAAATGGAAGTGGCGCATTAGATCAAGATGATGTGGGTACATCAATCTTAGACATGAACTTCTCGTCGCAGGACACCGAGATTACACAAGCTCGTCTTGATGGTACTTACGTCATGGATACTGGAAGCATAAACTTCGGTATAGAGTCACGATCAATGGAGAGCACATCGCTTCAGTCGTTAACGCGTCACACTATGGGTAACTGGGGAATAGAAAACCCAGGTGAGCTTCCTGCTGGCTCTTTAACTCCGCTCGATTTAGTAAACGAATTTGATGACTTCAATACCGATGGAATGTTTTCTCAGGGCTTCACGGGGAGCGTAGCAGAAATCGGTGCATTTGCAGCTCAAGAGTATGGCTTTGACTTGGTCGCTAATAATCCGTTTGCAACAAACAGAACCATTGAAGAAGATATTACCGCTGTTTATTTTGAACTAGATTTGTCGGGCGAGTTAAATGGGATGGAATATAACCTTTTAACCGGTGTCCGCTATGAAAATACAGATGTTACGTCAATTGCAAACATTAGCTTGCCAAGCGGTATTGCATGGGAGGGTAATAATGATTTTAACGTACGTTTCGGTAGTGCAATGGAAGACGTTGAAGTGGAAGCTAGCTATGACCATGTGCTTCCTGCGTTAGACTTCGATATTGAAGTGGTTGAAAATGTCATTGCCCGTTTCTCTTACAGTAAAACCATCGCACGACCCACTTACAACAATTTAAGTGCCGCCGCTTCAGTGTCACCACAAAGTGGACCTACCTTACTTACCGACAGTATTACAGCAACGGCGAGCTCCGGTAATCCATCTTTGATTCCGCTTGAGTCTGATAACTTAGATTTATCTATTGAGTACTATTTTGATGAGACAAGCTATGTGTCTGTGGGCTTTTATGACAAGCGAGTGAAGAATTTCATTGGTAATGAGCAGGTTGAAGAGAACGTGTTTGGATTAAGAGATGTGACAAATGGTCCTCGCGCGCAAGCAGCGCGAGCAGAGCTAGAAGCGCGTGGAATTCCGGTAAACGATACATCTTTGTTTAATATGGTTGCTGCTATGGAAAATGGTATTGAATATGACTCATTAACCGATGAACAATTTGAGCAACAATTCGATATTTTACCTAACAGCGATGATCCATTGATAACCTTTATAAATTCGAAACCGGTTAATAACAAAGCTGCCAATATTTACGGCTTTGAACTGGCTGCACAACATTTCTTCGGCGATAGTGGTTTTGGTGTGTTAGCAAACTATACGTCTGTTAAAGGTGATATAGGCTTTGATAACGAAGCTGCCCCGTCCATTACTCAATTCGCGCTAGTAGGTCTAAGTGATACTGCAAACCTTGTATTTATGTACGAGAAAGATGCACTACAAGCACGCATCGCTTATAACTGGCGTGATAAGTTTTTGGACACGACTTCCCAATACATCAACGAACCGGGTTATACCGAAGCGTATTCACAGATAGATTTAAGTATCTCATACGATGTCACTGAAGATTTAACAGTGGCCTTTGAAGGTATCAACATCACCGAAGAGAATATTCGCCGACATGGACGCACCAGCGCAATGCTTTGGAACTTAGATGAGTTTGGCGCTAGATACGCGCTAAGTGCTAGATATACATTTTAAACATTGGGGTGTGTTTGCCCGCTACAGCGCTTAGGGTTGCGCTATAGCGGGCTTTTTTGTCATAGTGCTGTTTGAATAGTAAACAGAACATTGATTGAATATGTTTGCAGACGTGTATCGGGAATATCGTGGTTCTTAACGTATGAGTGATAACAAAAGTCATGGCTGTATACGTCGGGTCGTCATTGTTGGTGGTGGTACCGCAGGGTGGCTTACTGCTGGAGTGCTTGCCGCAAAACTGAGCTTGAATCATACCGTTACCTTGATAGAGTCGCCCAACATTCCTTCTATTGGTGTAGGCGAAGGCTCCTGGCCCTCACTGCGTGATACCCTTCTTGATATTGGCATTAGTGAAACAGAATTCATAACACTATGTCAGGGGGCTTTCAAACAAGGCTCTAGCTTCGTGAACTGGCGCAAAAACGGGCACTGTTATCATCATCCATTTACCATACCAACAGGCTACAATGAGCTAGATACTTATACATGTTGGAAAGCTATAACACCGAACACGCCATACGAAGATGCGTTTTCGTTACAAGCAGCAATGTGCGCTGAAGGCATGGCGCCTAAACAAATAGCTACACCAGACTACGCCCATGTGCTCAATTACGGTTATCACTTTGACGCCACAAAGCTCGCCGATTTGTTAAAACAACATTGCGTAGACAAGCTAAACGTTGATCACGTAATAGGTCATATTGCGTCAGTTAATGCATCTTCAAGCGGCGATATTGAGAAGGTGGTAACAGAGAGCGGGCAAGAAATAGCTGGTGATCTGTTTATTGATTGTTCAGGAAGCAGTGGGTTGCTTATTGATAAACATTTCAGTGTTCCGTGGATACCGGTTAAGCATACTATGCTTAATGATCGCGCCGTAGCGCTTCAAGTGCCCTATTCAAATGACGACACTGAAATTAAAAGTACCACAGTGGCAACTGCACAAACCTGCGGGTGGACGTGGGATATTGCGTTGCAGCACCGCCGCGGTGTTGGTCTTGTTTATTCGTCTCAATTTGCCAATAAAGCGCACGCAAATCAGGTGCTTATTGACTATGTCAGTAAACGTTACCCTCGTATCCAAGATGAACAGCTTTCGTTTCGTATGCTATCTTTCGAGCCTGGCTACAGAGCACAGTTTTGGGTTAAAAACTGTTTAAGCTTAGGTATGTCTTCGGGCTTTGTTGAACCGCTAGAAGCGTCAGCCATCGCTATGGTTGAGCTTGGCTTGCGTATGCTCTGTGAAGCCTTTCCGCAAAATAAAACACATATGGAAATAGTCAGTAAGCGCTACAACTCGCGCTTTGAGTATCGCTGGCAGCGAGTTATCGACTTTCTAAAATTACATTATGTTTTAAGCGATAGAGAAGAGGCGTATTGGTTAGCGCAAAGAGACAGACCGTCTATACCCGACTCCCTAGCTGAGTTGCTTGAACTGTGGAAGTACCAAAGCCCTTCGCGCTTAGATCTTATCGAGAACGAAGAGGTATTCCCCTCTGCTAGCTATCAGTATGTGCTGTATGGAATGGGTTTTTCTTCTTCTGCCTCGCCATTACGGTTAAGTGAAAATCATAAGCGTAAAGCCCTGCACATTTACGAAACGTTACAGCAGAAAAAAAGCGCTTATTTGCAGGGATTGCCGTCTAATAGAGTTTTGCTTAATGATATTGCAAAGCGCTACGCCAAAGAAAAACAACATGTTCTCTCGCATGCTCAAGGCCTAAAAGATGAACACGCTTTAGCCTTGAGTGATACTGACATAAATAACTATAACGCTTTAGATAAAAAGGACACCTCTTATGACCGTATCGGGTTTAGATAGCAATAGTAGTCAAACGCCCGTTAAGAACGTTGTCATTGCTGGTGGCGGTACTGCGGGATGGATGGCGGCCACAGCGCTGTCACGACTTTTGGGTCAGTCGATTAACGTTACGCTAGTCGAGTCGAAAGATATTGGTATTGTAGGTGTGGGCGAGGCCACTATTCCACCGATAAGAACATTTCACAAGCTACTGGGCATCGACGAAAAAGCATTTATGTGCGCTACACAAGCCACGTTCAAACTGGGTATTGAGTTTGAAAATTGGCGTGAACAAGGACACAGCTATATTCATTCTTTTGGTATTACCGGAAGAGAATGCTGGGCTGGTGAGTTTCATCATTTTTGGCTACGGGCTAAAGAGTACGGTTTTGGTGGTGAATTTGGTGATTATTGCCCTGAACTTATTGCCGCTAAGCAGAACAAGTTCGCCACATCAGAAGCTATGCCGCTTAACTTTGCTTATCACTTTGATGCCGTTGCCTACGGTCGATTTTTGAAGTCTTTAGCGTGCGATGCCGGGGTAACACATAAGGAAGGAGACATAGAAGAGGTCTTAGTATGCCCGCAATCAGGCAATATTCAGTCACTTCGATTGGCAAGCGATGAAGTCATAGATGGCGACTTTTTCATAGACTGCACGGGCTTTAAAGGGCTGCTTATTGAACAAGCGCTTCACACCGGCTACGACGATTGGCAACACTATCTATTTTGCGATAGTGCGGTAGCCATGCAAACTGAGCTTACTGCCCCACCCGTGCCATACACCAAAAGCGTGGCCCATAAAGCGGGTTGGCGCTGGCAGATACCACTTCAAGAGCGAATGGGCAATGGATTGGTATTTTGTAGCCGCTTTATGAGCGATGAAGACGCCATCAATACACTTAAATCGCAGGTGACAGGCATACCAATTAACAAACCTAGAGTCATTCACTTTACGCCCGGAAAACGCAGGCGAGGCTGGAATAAAAACTGCGTAGCGCTAGGGCTATCCAGCGGCTTTATCGAGCCATTAGAATCAACCAGCATCCATCTAATCATGACTGGCCTCGTACGCTTGATGCGCCTGTTCCCTTTTGAAGGCATCACCCAAAGCGCAATCGACGAATACAATAATAAGTTTGATAGCGAAATGTTGGCCATACTCGATTTCATTGTTATGCATTACAAGGTGACACAGCGTGAGGACAGCCCTTTTTGGCAGCAATGCCAACGCATGGAGATTCCGCCGTCACTTAAGCATAAATTAGCTTTATTTGCCGAATCTGGACGTGTGTTTTTAGATGACGGAGATATTTTCCGTGTCGATTCCTGGGCACAAGTATTGATGGGCCAAGGCATGACTCCAAGGCAGTATCATCGCGTTGCCGATGAAATGAGTGAACAGTCACTTAAGCAGTTTATGGCAGGTTTAAAGCAACAGGTGGATAACCACGTAGCTAAACTCCCCTCGCACGAGGCATTTTTAGCACAGTATTTAGGGTGAAGTTGAGTGAACAGTACTTACTGGAAACGAACCCAGTCTTTGCGGCTGATAGCACGTTCAAAGTAACGCTAGTTGTTCGAAAAATAGGAACTATGAAGCGCCCCGTATAAGCAACAAACCCTGCTAGAAAGCTGGGTTTGGTGTTATTTATGGAGTGAAGTTGAACCTGAACCTACTTTTAATTATTCAATATTCTGGATCTGTTTATCGTTTTAAATTTAAAAATTTCATCTATATCAGTGGCTTAAGCATGTTTTTGGTGCGTCTTAAAACCCTCTTACTCACCAGTGTACTCACCATAAAGAAATCGAAAAAAATTTATGAAAAAAATTAAAAAAATGCTCAATTTCTAACTGGGAAAGTTGGGATATGGGAAACATAACTAACTATCTACGTCAGTACAAACACAAAATGGTGAGTGCAAAGAGACATTCACAGACAACAAGCAATCATCACGAGTGACCCAGAATTGCAACTTACTGCCTGCTTTTACCAGGTAACATTTATCGGTAGCCCGAACGTGTTTAAGAGTGGTACGTTTAATAGGTTTTGCCGACCTTGCTATATCAGCAAATTCTACTTTTTTAGCCCTGTTTATAAAGTCCATAGATTTCATAGAAGCCCCTTTCGCTATGAGGTTGGTAAGTTTTAGGCGCTTGCCGCCTAAAGGCGCGCCATACCTCATGGCCAACATGGACTACGTAGAGAAAAGCCAGTCAAGCTAGAAATCGCCCGAAGGGTTGCGAAGCAAGGGGGCCCCGCTTGCGGGGTTCCGATTTATGGCTTTACAGGATTTGAACGAAGTGGTTTAGGGCTTAATGTGTAATTTTGTCATTTTAACTTAAAAAATTGCTTCTTAAATGTTGAGTGTTATTCTGGTGGAAGTAAACATATTTGTTTGGAGCAAACAGTGATCAAGTGTCACCTCGCAAGACTAATGGGCGAGCACAAAATGCGAATAGCAGACGTTGCCAGAGAGACAGGGTTGAGTAGAAATACCATTACTCTGCTTTACCGTGAAACAGCACAAAAAGTAGATCTTGAAGCAATAGATAAACTCTGCATTTTGTTCAATTGTGAGATAAGCGAACTATTTGAGCAAACAACACATGATGATCAAACAGGACACTAGCAGTAAATGACCCTGATAAAACTAAAGGACCTCGAAGCACATTTATGGCATGCGGCACATATCATTACCGGGCCCATCGATGCTTCTGATTACAAAACATATATTTTCCCTATTTTATTTTTCAAACGTATATGTGATGTGTACGACGAAGAATTTCAGGAAGCGATGGAACAAGTAGGTGATGAAGAGCTTGCTAAAGGTGAAATGTTTCACCGAGTTCAGATCCCTGAAAACTGTCATTGGCGCCATGTTTTCAATCGAACCAAAGATGTAGGGCAATCACTCAAAGAAGCCTTCAGAGGTATAGAGTTAGCAAACCCTAAACTGCACGGTATATTTGGTGATGCAAGCTGGACCAATAAAGAACGGCTATCCGATGAACTTCTGGTGAACTTGTTAAATCACTTCAACAAGGTAAACCTTGGTGTTGCTTCAGTGCGTGATGACGATATGGGGCGCGCATACGAGTACCTAATCAAACGTTTCGCTGATAAAGCCAATAAAAAAGCCGGTGAATTCTATACGCCTCGAACCATTGTTCGCTTAATGGTTAACATTCTAGACCCGCAAGCGGGTGAAAGCGTTTACGATCCTGCGTGCGGTACAGGTGGTATGTTGCTAGAAACCATCCACCATGTTCAAGAAAACGGCGGTGATCCACGCTTACTTAAAATCAAAGGCCAAGAAAAGAACCTAACCACCGAAGCCATTGCTCGTATGAACCTCTTTCTTCATGGCCAGGAAGATTTCGACATAATACGCGGAGATACACTTCGAGAACCCAAGTTCATACAAAATGACCGCCTTGAAACGTTTGATTGCGTTATTGCAAACCCGCCGTTCAGCTTAAAAGAATGGGGTTATGATCTTTGGGCTAACGATCCTTATGGCCGAAAGCAGTATGGTTTAGCACCTAAAACAAACGGTGACTTTGCTTGGGTTCAACATATGTTCGCCTCACTGAACGAGCAAGGGCGTATGGCAGTGGTATTGCCCCATGGCGTTTTATTTAGGGGCGGTGCGGAAGGCAAGATCCGTACACAGCTTTTAAAAGAAAACCGCATCGAAGCAATCATAGGTGTAGCGTCAAACCTATTTTATGGCACAGGTATTCCTGCCTGCATTTTAGTGCTGCGCAAATCGCGTCCGGCCAGTCATCAAGATCACGTACTCATCATCAATGCGGAAGAAATTTTCACCAAGGGGCGTGCGCAGAATACCCTTTCAAATGACCAAGCGGACGAGATCTATAAGATCTATCAACATCAGGAGTCCGAAGGCCCCGCTGCAAATGAAATTGAAGGTGTTGCGCGTTGGGTTGCGTTAACTGAGATTGAAGAAAACGACTTCAACCTCAATATTGCTCGATATGTTCAAAAGCCCCTCGAGGAAGAGACCATAACCGTTGAAGAGGCATTAGCTGATTTTCGTAGCAATCTGACTGCGCTGGAAAAAGCAGAAGACGAATTTGAAGCCCTACTGATAAAAGAAGGGTTTGAACTGTGAGTACAATGAACAAGAAAAAGTTAGAGGATTTACTCTGGGGCGCCGCCGAGTTTTTGCGTGGCCAAATCGACGCCTCAGACTACAAGCAGTACATATTTCCGCTGCTGTTCTATAAGCGCCTGTCGGATGTGTATTTGGAAGAATACACCGAAGCCTTGGAGTTCCATGAAGGCGATGCCGAATACGCTGCAATGCCCATGTTCCACCGTTTTGATATTCCCAAGGAAGCCCGCTGGGAAAAAGTGCGCCACACTAGCAAAAACATTGGTGAAGCCATTCAAAACGCACTGCGCTTAATTGAGGCCAACAACCCGCGCTTACATGGGGTGTTTGGTGATGCTCAGTGGACCAACAAAGAGCGCCTGCCGGATCATCTGCTATCTGATCTGATTGAGCACTTCAGTAAAATTCCGCTAGGGATTAAGTCGGTTGCTCAGGATGATCTGGGTGAGGCTTACGAATACCTGATTAAAAAGTTTGCTGATGACTCCGGCCACACTGCTGCTGAGTTTTATACCAACCGTACCGTCGTGCATCTAATGACGCGCATCATGGGCTTAAAACCCGGTGAAACGGCTTACGACCCCACCTGTGGAACCGGCGGTATGTTGCTTAACGCAGTAATGGACTTGCGTTCGCAGGGAGAGCCTTCAGCGGATCAACAGCAATGGCGAACTGTGCATCTCTATGGCCAAGAATTGAACCTGCTTACTTCTGCGATAGCGCGGATGAATATGTTCCTGCATGACATTGAAGAGTTCGATGTGCTGCGCGGCGATACCTTGGCTGAACCCAAGTTTATTGAAAACGACCAGCTCAAGCAGTTCGATGTAATATTCGCCAACCCGCCTTACTCCATCAAAAAGTGGAACCGCGATAAGTTCGCCGCCGACCCTTATGGCCGCAACCTATACGGCGTACCACCGCAAGGTTGTGCCGATTATGCGTTTTACACTCATATCATCAAAAGTCTGAAACCCGACACGGGCCGCGCCGCTATGCTCTGGCCACACGGCGTTTTGTTTCGCGATTCCGAGCAAAGCATCCGCAAACAAGTGATTGAGTCGGACATTATCGAAGCGGTGATTGGCCTTGGGCCAAACCTGTTTTACAACTCGCCGATGGAATCCTGCGTGGTGGTGCTCAACTGCAATAAGCCTGTTGAGCGCAAAAACAAGGTACTATTTATCAATGGCGTGGAACACGTTACCCGCGAACGCGCCCATAGTCGCCTGTCTGATGAGAATTTAACCGTGCTTTGCCAGGCGTACTTTGCTCCTGAAAAGCAGAGCGACATTACCGCCTTGGTGGACATCGACACCCTTAAAGAGAACCTCTACAACCTGTCGATTCCGCTTTATGTGCAAGCACCAAACAACGGCGAAGTGCACGATATTGAGCATGCTATCGAGGCATGGAAGGTTAGCCGGGTGCAATTGAAAAAGCAGACCAATAAGTTATTTAAAAGCTTAAAAGAGCTTGGGTTTAAAGTTAGCGGTGAGGAAGTGCAGCAATGAGTGATAAACAAACCGTTAAATTTGGTGATATTTGCCACGAAGTAAAGCTCACCTCCAAAGACCCCATTGCTGATGGTTATGAGCGCTACATTGGCTTGGAACACTTGGATTCTGGCTCACTCAAGATTAAACGCTGGGGAATAATTTCCGAAGACAACCCAAGCTTTACCCGAGTGTTTAAAAAAGGGCACATTCTCTTTGGTAAGCGCCGCCCTTACCTAAGAAAGGCTGCAATTGCTGAGTTCGACGGAATCTGCTCCGGTGATATCCTCGTCTTGGATGTCAAAAACAATTCCATTCCGAAAGACGTCTTTTATTACTTAGCTAGTTCTGAGGTTGTTTGGAACGAGGCAATAAGGTCTTCTTCGGGTTCTCTTTCACCAAGAACCAAGTTCAAATCATTGAAGCAAATTGAATTTAATCTTCCAGAGAATGGCAAATTAGTTTCTTGTAGAGATTTTATTCAGCAAGTAAAACATGTGATATCTAAATCCAGACTTTTATCTTCTTCCGGAAAGGATGCGGCCAATTCAAGTATTCGGTGCTTATTGAGATATGGGTATATAGAAGATACGAACTTAGCAAATTTCGATAAATTAGGTGCAATTCCATCTCATTGGGAATTGAAGCCGCTAGACAGCTTATCAAAAAAACATGAGCCAGCAATTAGGACTGGGCCATTCGGTTCAGCTTTAAAAGCTGATCATTGGTGTCAGGAAGGTAGACCAGTGATTACAATTGGCTGTTTAGGGGAATATGGGTACGATCACTCTGAAGAATTGTATATAGAAGAAGATTATGCACTTCAACTCCAACAATACTCAGTAAAAAAAGGAGATATTGTATTTTCTAGAGTCGCGGACATAGGGCGGTCAATATTAATTGGTGATGACATGTGTTCAGCCATAATATCTTCAAATTTAATGAAGATTTCACTGGACGAATCAAAAGCCGACCCAAGATTTTACTTTTACTCAATTAAATATTCACCGATAGTTTTGCACCAAATAAAGCGCTTTACTAATTCCGGTGGTAGGTTGCTGGTAACATCTAGGGATTTAAGAAAGATAAAATTTCCTACGCCATCACTGAACGAACAAGTTTCAATAGCTGACGCTATAGAAAAATTATTGGAAGTCACTGAAAGAATAGGTAGCTCTGTTGAACGGCAAGAATTAGTGATTTCAGGTTATGTAAATAGTATTTTTTCTTAATAGGGCTTTTATGTTTAATGAACAAACCGTCACAGAAAATGGAATTATCGACCGCTTAAAGGGTTTGAGCGGGGTAAAGTGGACTTACTGCCACGGTGAGAGCCTGCCCAAACAAGCGCAGGATATCTTCGTTGATGAATGGCTCAAAGACGCTTTGTGTTCGTTGAACCCCGATATCGCCAAACAGCCGGACTACGCCGATGAAGTAATTTACAAGCTTCGCGGCGTGGTGCTAGAAGCCCGCCATACCGGCTTAGTAAAAGCCAATGAGAACTTTCATGAATGGTTAATGGCCGAGAAAACTTTGCCTTTTGGTGAGAATGGCGACCACATCACCATCAATCTGATCGATTTCGATAACCTCGATAACAACCACTTTGTTGTGTCGCAACAGGTGCACTATATCGCGGCGACCGAAGTCTATTTTGATATTGTGCTCTATGTAAACGGTATACCCTTGGTAGTGGGCGAAGTGAAAACTGCTACCCGCCCGAGTGTGACCTGGCAAGACGGTGCTGCCGATTTTATGGGCGGGAAAAAGCACTATTGGAAAAACGTTGAACCCTTCTTTGTGCCTAACCTGCTGTGTTTTGCCAGTGAAGGCAAAACCTTTGCCTATGGCGCCATCAATGCACGGGTAAAAGATTGGGGCCCTTGGCACAATACCGACCTGCGCGAAGACATTTTGCCCGGCTTGGCATCGGTGTTAGATAGCTGCGAGGGCTTGTTAAACCCACAAACCTTATTGCAGTTACTGGAATCTTTCGCGCTGTTTTCAACCGTTAAAACCGGTAAAAACACGCCACCCAAGCGCATTAAAATTCTACCGCGTTACCCGCAGTTTGAAGCGGCCAAGCAAATAGTAGAGCGTGTGCGCAAAGGCTACCCGAAAAAAGGCCTCATCTGGCATTTCCAAGGCTCGGGTAAATCGTTGTTGATGCTCTACGCCGCCAAGATGCTGCGCAGTGATAATGCCCTGAAAAACCCCACCGTATTGATTGTGGTAGATCGCCGCGACTTGGATAGCCAAATCAACGAAACCTTTGGTGGCGCGGACGTTAAAAACCTCATCAAGGTACAAAGCTGCAAAAAGCTCGGCCAACATATCGAGCAAGACAGCCGTGGCATATTAATTACCACCATCTTTAAGTTTAAAGATGTCGAGATTATTGAGGGCAACCCCAACGGCCTTAACAACCGCGACAACATTATCGTGTTGGTGGACGAAGCCCACCGCACCCAAGAGGGCGGCTTGGGCGAGAAAATGCGCTGGGCCCTGCCACAAGCGCACTTTTATGGTTTAACCGGTACACCGATTTCCGGTATCGACCGCAACACCTTCAAGTTATTTGGCGCCGAAGAAGACCCCGGCCGCTACATGAATCGCTACAGCTACAAGCAGTCGATCCGCGATGGCGCCACGAACCCGGTGAAGTTTGAGCCACGCTTGGCCGAGCTGCGAGTAGATCGCGATGCCATCAACCAAGAGTTTGAGCAACTCGCCAAAGACAATAATCTCGACGACGAAGAAAAGGCAGCGCTTTCAAAACGCGCGGGCAAGTTGGCGGTGATGCTAAAAGCGCCCAAACGCATGGCCGCAGTCAGTGCTGATATTGCCGAACATTTTACCAGCCATGTTAAGCCGAAAAAAATGAAAGGCATGGTGGTGGTTTATGACCGTGATGCATGTGTACAGATGTATTACTTGCTGGGCGATAAGCTAGGCTTTGATGCTGTTGAAGTGGTGATGAACGTTGACCAAGCTCCTATCATTGACGACAAAGGTAAGAAAAACAAAGACTGGGCTAAGTGGGAAAGCGATAAGGACATTCCAGTTAAGGAAGAGGACTTCAAACGTTGGCAAACAATCGATGCAGAAGAACAAACTCAGAAAGATCTTATCGAAGGCTACAAGGACTCACAGAACCCGTTACAGCTTATTATTGTTACCGCGAAATTGCTTACAGGTTTTGATGCGCCGATTTGTTATTGCATGTATTTAGATAAGCCGTTAAGAGACCATACGCTCCTTCAAGCCATGTGTCGCACCAACCGCTTATATGAGACTGACGATACACGCAAAAATATGGGCTTGATCATTGATTACCTCGGCGTGTTTGAAAATCTGCGTACCGCGCTTGCTTATAATCCAGATGAGATCGAAGGTGTTGTTGAAGGCATTGAAGCTTTCAAGGCGTTGTTACCGACACAACTGGATAAGTGCTTGTCTTTCTTCCCCGGTGTAGATAGAACCCTTGAAGGGTTTGAAGGTGTGATGGCGGCACAAGAGTGCTTGCCGACCAATGAAAAGCGAGACGAGTTTGCCGCAAGCTTTGGTGTACTTACAAAGCTATGGTCAGCCATTAATCCAGACCCATTTTTAAATCCATATCGACAAGACTACAAATGGCTTGCGCAAATCTATGAGTCGGTCCGCCCTGTCGGTCAAACTGGCGCGTTAGTTTGGGCTGCTCTGGGTCCTGAAACCATCAAGATGATTCACGAGAATACAGACATAAACCGTATTAGGGATGATATTGATGAGCTCATTATGGATGAACATGCGATTTTCACTCTAACGGAAAAAGAGCAAGAGCAAAGAGCTAAGCGTCTTGAAATCGATCTTATGGGCCGACTGCGTGGCAGCGGCGAGCCGAAGTTTGTGGAGCTAGGCGAGCGTTTAGAAAAGCTGCGACAAGATTACGAAGCTGGGGTAATCAAGGCTATTGACTGGTTGAAAGCGCTGTTAGACGCCGCAAAGGACACTGTGCAAGCTGAACGCGAAACTGGTGAGAAAGTAGTTACCGAAGAGGATAATGTTCAGGCCCTTACCAAACTGTTCATGGAAACTCGTCCAAATAGCACTCCTCAAGTTATCCAGGATGTGGTGGAGCAAATCGACAAGATTGTTAAAGCTAAGCGCTTTGACGGTTGGCAAAACTCCAACAGTGGCCCACGAGAAATACAAAAAGCATTGTTGGTAACTCTGGCCCAGTTTGGTCTTGGTAAAGATCGAGAGTTATTTGACAAGGCTTATGGATATATAGAAGAGCATTATTGATGAAATTAGTTGGTGAAGCTCTTAGCAAGCTGGCTTTAGAAAAGCATCCGATAGCTGATAGAAATCTGTATGGAAGAAGTGCGTTCAATCGCTTTTATTATGCTGCGTTTCTGATAACAAGGGAAATGCTGGCGTTCTTAGACCCGAAATGGAAATCTACGCCTCATAAAGAAATTCCCAACCGCCTTAGAGATACCATCAGACAGCGACTTAAGAAGTCGGTAGAGCATTTTCACAGGCAGGGCATCATTACATTGGCGGAAAAAAGTCGCTTGATTAACCGATTAAACGAAGCTACTGAAGAGTTAGCAGAAATGCTGGAAAGAGCTTATGACGCGAGGGTTATAGCTGATTATAAGCCTGAAAAGTTAATATGTATCGATAGTAACAAGGTTATAAGTCTTCAGGCTCATAAGTTAGACAGTGCGAGATCATGGCCAGATAGAGCAGCTGCATATTGTAAAACGATTATAAGTGTATGGAAGGAGGCAGGACTTGCTTAGTATTGATGATATTAGCGAATATCCAGAAAAGCTTTCAAAGTATTTTGTCGTAGACATACAAGTCAGAGCTAATGACGACTCCATTGTCCTATATATCCCCAAAGACAAACTAAGCGATGACTCAAAAGTAGGTCACGTGACGCGTCGTCAAATCAAGCAGTTATGTAACCGATTATCAAATAAATACAATGTTGACGTCCAAACAGTCTATTTAAAATCAAGAAAGAGTGAAGAGCTTGAAGCTGGAATAGTTCAACTGATCAACTCCCGGTTTGAAAATTCTGTAGAGCAGCTTTACTTGTCTTATGGGACTGAAAATCTAATTAGTATTTGGCTACAGCCAACTAAGCGTGGAGAGCTTAAAAAACAAGAGATAACAGAGGTGGTTGATCAAATGCTCGTCTTGTCAGGTTTGCGGCTTAATGCGATTCATTGGATTAACAGTGAACCCATGCTCCCTTCAAATATCTTGTTACTTAAGACTATTAAAGAGCGTCAGCCGATTAAAGCAGATGATTTAGCCGAAACATTTAATCACGAATACCCTGATACAACGGCAAGTTGGGTTAGTAAAAGCCTAGACAAATTAATCAAAAAGGGGGTTGTTGTTCGAGAGCACCCTGATGGCACATATGTGCTCACTATGATGGGCCTAAATGTAGTCCCATCGATTAAATCTAGAAATGGAACAGATATTATAAGAGTACTTGAATTAGGACGAAAAAAATGGTGATATTTGTAGACGGAGCGGCGGAGAATTGTCGCGAGGGTGTGCATCATGCCCGTTTGCGAAGGCTAGACACAGAAACACCGATGGACAAACGTCCATCCGTGCTTCGCCCGGCTGGACGTTTGTCCATCGTTGTAAATTTTTTGAAAAGTATAGTGTCATGAATGCCGCGCCGCTCCTAGTTTCTTTTAACTCCTTAAGCAAATTTCTAGATGCTCTGCCAGAAAAGCATGGTGATAATTATCGCGAGCAAATAGAAAGCTTAGTTGATATGTCACTTCCCCCCGTAACCTCAGAAACGTGTTTGGCTGTGCTATTTGGTTACTCTCTTGATTTCGTTTACGCCTTATCTAAAAAGCAGCATAAGTTTTATAGAAGCTTTAAAATTCAACAAGGTAAGAAAGTTCGAGTGATCCACTCGCCTAGAGTTGCGCTAAAAGTGGTGCAAAAGTGGTTAGGAACACACCTAAGTAATGCAGTTTCATTTGAATCTCATGTGTGCGGGTTCGTGAAAGGTAAATCGTTCGCGGATGCTGCTAAAATTCATCAAGGTGCTAAATGGGTCTACTCTGTGGATATTGAAGACTTTTTTCCTTCTATTTCAATCCTTCAAGCATCTAACGCTTTGGAAAGCTTGGGATACTCAAAAGATGCCGCAAAACTACTAGCGGATATTAGCTCACTTAACTTTAAATTAGCGCAGGGATCGCCTGCTAGCCCCGTTCTATCGAATATTGTTATGAAGGACATTGATATGCGATTGAAAGAACTAGCAAACCAATATGATTTGCAAGTTTCTCGCTACGCAGATGATATCGTTTTCTCAGGAAAGGGCGTATTTCAGGAGGAGCTTCCAGCTGAACTAGAAGCTATCTTCGAAGCAACAACATTTTCACTAAACAAGAATAAAACCTACTTTGCAGATTCTGAAAAGGGTCAGCGACTGAAAATACATGGTTTGTTAGTTAAAGAAGATAAAATCACTCTAACTAAAGGTTATAGAAATAAGATCCGAGCATTTCGGCACATGATCGAGCAAGGCAAAGTTTCTGAAGACGACCTACCAAGGTTAGAGGGACATCTGAGATTCGCTGAGTTTATCGAGAGTAAGAATGAACGCTCATAATGAGACAGTTTTTATTTGAAAAAGCAGCACACACCAATTCTTAAGAAAAACAGCCCAATATAATGGGCTGCGCGTGTAGGAACTACACGACTATCCTCGAAGACTACAAACGATAAACCCTAACGTCTGATGGATTACACGCCTCCAGGGTCGCACCCTGATGCACCATAGCCCTGTCTCATGCACCCAGGTGTGGGCCGTTACTATCGATAACGAATCGCGGTGTGTGCTGCCAATTACAAAGATAAACCGTTTCCCAAAATAATGTTCGGAAAAACCCAGGTTAGATTGCCGGGGTTTTATTTGAAGGCGGATTGGCGACGAGTCGTCCCTACTCGAAAGAAGTAGGGACGACTCGCAGAGTCGCCCGTCGAGGCCACTGCTCATGATGCCTCGACACCCAATCCGCCTTGAAAAATTACAGGGCCAGAAGAGGGATGGAGATTTGAGCGTGCCAAAAAGGTGTTGCAATCTCTGATCACTGTGATAATTTTATTTATGAACTAGCTCGAAATGAGCATCAAGAAAAAGGGCGTATCTACTGCCCGCAACACGTTCCTGAGGAGCTGCATTCGCAGCATTATGGGTCACATGACCACCCCACTATAAACAACACAAATATAAACCACAGTAGTTCGCGCTGTATTTCAACAGAAATCACACGGCTCAGCTTTGTTGCTTTAGACCAGTTAGCCTTTATGTCTTATGACAATATGCTCGGTTACGTACCGTTCATATAGCTTTAAAACTTACCTATTTTGGCATTTCGCCCCCTGGTCTTCGGTTTGGTGTTTTTCTCAATACTTTCAAAAATTAGTTTTTAAATTTATGAGGAACATGAAATGAGCCAATTAGGATATCGTCTTCACCAAATGGTAAACGACACACACCGCGAAAGTAGCTTTAGCACTAGAGCTACCCGAAGCAAAGTTTTAAACCTTGCTGCAAAGCAGCTACTCAAACATGGTTATAGATTAAAAGACCCGACCGGCCTTAAAACCAAGCATATCAATCATCTTGTTACACGTTGGCAAGATGAAGGTTTAGCAGCAAAAACAATAAAAAACAGAATGGCCGCATTGCGTTGGATTGCCGAAAAAATAGGTAAACCTAATATCTGTTCACGTAGCAATGATGATTACGGTATTCCAAGAGTTCGCAACAACCCCATTGGCAAGTCAAAAACGTTAGACATGGATAAGAATGCCAAGATCAAGAGTGACTTAATCAAACTTTCACTGCGTTTGCAGCAAGAATTTGGGCTTAGAAAAGAGGAGTGTATGAAATTCAGCTTATCCTACGCTTTGATAAACGCTAACACTCTACAAATTAAAGGCTCATGGGCCAAAGGTGGCAAATACCGCAAAATTCCGATTTTAAAAGAATCTCAACAACAGCTTATTCGTGATATTGCCGCTGTTACTAAAGGCGCACTTATCGAACCTGACAAAAACTATAAGTCACAAATGGAACAGTACGACCGCGAAACAATTCGAGTTGGATTAAATAAAAATCACGGACTGCGTCATCATTACGCAAGGGAGCGATATCTAGAGCTTACAGGTTGGAAATGCCCTGCCGATGGTGGCCCGCATAGAAGAGAGCTCTCGCCAACCGATTATGAGCACGATACCAAAGTCCGTGAACAAATTAGCCAAGAATTAGGCCACGAACGATTGAAGATTACCTATGCGTACTTGGGCAGTTAAAATTAGGCATGCCTAATTTTATCCGCTTACTGACCAATCCAATATCTTTTCAGCCAACTCGTCTTCAATGCAGTACAAGAAGGCAGTTGGCACCTTTAGAACACCGCTCAACGCGACTACAGTTTTGAAATCTGGAGTGTGAACGCCACGTTCATATTGGTTCATACGAGCAGACGCAACAAATTTATCCATCCCCGCCATTATTCCTAACTGCTTTTGGGACAGACCGAGTCTTGTTCTTGCTTGCTTTAGCCGTGTTGGAAACGGCGAACCATCATTAGTTTTCAATTGGTGTAAGACATCTGCTCTTGAAAACTAAGATTTTCTTAGCTTTAATTGAATCTAGATACTAAGGAATGCTTAGCTATAGATTAGGCATGCCTAATTTTTTAGAGGATATGACTATGCTTGAAACTTTCGTGTGTGTGTCGGTAGTGGTTATCTACTTTTTGATTAGTATATTTACCGCTGATGATCAATCATCTACGGAAAATGAACAACTCGATAAGCTTGATGATGGTATGGGTAATGTTTTCGCTGATGGCGAACATATGACTCGTCAAGAGGCTGAGGATGCTCAGGCACGAGGCGAGTTATACGACACTTATTACTAGAGCTAATACATAGGCCAATTTGGGGGCAGATTTTATGAACGAAGAAAAATTGATTAATAACTCTGAGCTACGGCCATTTTTACCCGCGTTTGCTGAGATTAAACATCGACTGTGTGGTATTGAAGTTGAATGTGAGCCACTAGGCTTTTCTTTTGATAAGGATGTTCAGACTGAAGAGGAGATATTATTCACTTTAATATCCCAAAAGGCGTTTGCGTTCGATGTCACCAACGAAAAAGGAGCTGTCTGGGATGTAAGACTGGAGCCCTTTTCAAAGTTTAAAGCGCGCAGCACCAAAATAACATTCCCGTTTACCGGCTATAATCCTAATAAGCGACAGCAAATCAGTAATTGGGTTATCGAGTTGTGTAACTGGGAAGGTAACGTATTTACCGGTATTACCAGGCATTAAAATTAATAGGAACTGCTATGACAACATATGAATGGTTTCAAATGTGGGTGTTAATGGTGCTGGCTATTCGCGCTACTCGCCACTACGATAAATTAAAACACGATCTATTTAAAGCAATTAAAGAAGGGAAAATATAGTGATGGCCCCGTTGCTTACAGGATGCGCCATGGTTCTGGCGTTGGTGATACTTTTGGCTTTGCTATTTCATTTTAATCGCGACAACATCAATAAATTCGACTGATAACCCACTCTTTTGAGCGAAGGAGTTAGGCATGCCTAATTCTTGGCGCCCAAAAACAGCTGTTTTCTTATACTTTACGTGAAAATCAAACCCCTGAAGTGGGTAAATTTCAGCGTATTTTCCAAGCTTAGAAAAAACCCTCCTAAAGTCACCCTAGTTTTTCGCGCTCACTCTGAAGGACTTTATGGCAGCCTGTTCTAAACAATTTCACACGCTCATATAGCGTTTCGAATTATAAGGAACAGCACCAATGCTAAAAGCAAAACCTGACGGGATTTACGCCCTTAACAAAGATGGTGAAGAGAGAAAGATTTCCGGTCCGATAGAAGTGAAGGCTATTGTCTCTTCGCACGATAAGCGAGATGATTTTGGCCGACTTTTAGAGTGGAAAAACTACTTTGGCTTACCGATTCGTGAAGTACTACCAATGGGAGAAGTTGATGACAACTTCGCAAAGAAATTTAAAAAGAGGCTGCTTAGGTCAGGTTTTCAACTGTCGCCAGGAAAATACTCGTGGGAATCTCTTTTAGCCTACCTAATCGAAACCCCATGTAATAAGCATGCATACAGCGCGAGACAAAGTGGCTGGGTGGACGGTCAATTCGTGACACCAGACTGGAGTATTGGCCGATATGAGACACCGGCAGTTTATGTTGGTGATTTTGCTGGTGACAGCTTAGTTGAATCCGGCTCATTGTTGGACTGGCAACAAAATATTGGAAAGTATTGCCGAGGTAATCCAATCATGATTCTTGCAGTATGTACTGCACTTGCGGCCCCTATTATTGGATGGACTGATTTGGAAAGCTTTGGAATACAAATCGTCGGCAGCTCAAAATCAGGCAAGTCTACAGTGATGAAAGTGGCTGCTAGTATCTATTCAGATCAAACCTACTGGGAGACTTGGAGCTCCACATCTAACGGTATTGAATCTATCGCTCGTGCGCGAAATAACATGTTGCTTTGCCTTGATGAATTTAAGCAATGTCCCGCACAGGATATAGGCCAGTTAATTTATCACTTGTGCAATGGCGTATCAAAACTAAGAAGCCAGCAAGATGGTGCACTGGATAAGCGTTACCGTTGGCGAACAATATTTCTCAGTACCGGCGAGCTTACCCTTGAAGAGCTTTTGTTTGGCATTAATCAAAGTGTTAGTGCAGGGCAATCAGTCCGGTTGATAGAGGTTCCAGTATTTAGCAAATATGATGCTTTTGAAAATACTCATGGATTTACTTCAGCTAAAGAGTTTGCTGAGTATTTATCATCCTGCGTAGGTAAGTACCATGGCACTTTCATTAAATCGTGGGTGGAAGCTCTCTCAAAACTTGATTGCCCCAATAATGAGGTTATTAAAGAGTACAAAGATATTCGGGAGCAGTGGCCGTGGCCAAAAAACATTGAGAGTCAAGCTAATAACGTTTTAGATAAGTTTGCTCTGCTGGCGGCCGCGGGGGAAATTGCCATTAATTTAGGGTTGTTGCCATGGCACTTGGGTGAAGCTAAAGATGCATTAGAACAAGTAGCAACAATTTGGCTAGATGACCGGAATAGCACCGAAAACTCAGAAAGTAAGAAAATTATTAAGAAGCTTATCAAGCTAATCAATAAGTGGCGGCATAGCCTGAGTCCTCGGGGAGAATCACATAACGGGAGCATAGGATTCTTCGAATCAGAGCCGGACCTGGCTTGGTACATCCCTCAGCAGTTATTCAAATCGGAAGTTATTGAATCTGTTGCTCATGAATACAGTCAAACAGTCCATTACATGCTTCAAAAAGGTTGGGCCATTTCCAATGAAGGCACGCGCCGTACATTTAAAATAGGAGGAGAGCGATTTATTAAGCTTTTTCCTGAGAGAATCTGTCGCGAATGCGGTGAAAGTGTGGATCTATCCCACTTTTATCCAAATGATAACTCTTTGAATAGTAATACTAATCCCACTTTCCCAGCTTCCCAGAGCGAGAATTACTAATGCTTACTGATCAACTATTTGACGAAATAAAATGCGTTATTGAAAGCCAACTTTGCAAAGTAGCGCTCAACAGCAAAGAGTTTCTTACATTTGACGAGTGTGTCCAGTACACAGCACTGAGCCCGAATTTCTTGCGTCAACAAGTTAGAGAAGGGTTGCCCTACTACAAGCTTGGAGGCCGGCGAACCTTTTTCAAGAGAACAGAAGTTGATACTTGGATACTAAAGAATCGCGTGGAATTGGGAGACGAACATGAATAACGAGCTATTTGAAAAACGAGCGGGAATTTTAAAGCTTTATGGCGAAGAAGAGCGGCTGATAAGCGAGACTGAACGCTGCCGCAGAACCGGCATTAGCCGCACTACTTGGTGGCGCATGCAAAAGGCGGGAGAAACCCCGCCAGCTTCTAGTGTTGGCAAGGGGAAAGCTCGCTGGTTGCTGTCTGATATTTTGCTTTGGATGTGTCGAAATGAGTAGACACTTTAGTAACTTAAACTCATGATATGTCTGATATTTATTTTTATACTTTTGGTGAATAAATGATAATAAAGAAAGTTTGTTTAGGGCTTTTAGGCTTGTTTATGGTTTCTTTTGCGGTCGTTATGACAATCTTATTTCTTAATGATTATAGCTTAATTTTGCTCTCCGAAGATGTGGCTGAGTTTTTCAAAACCTTTCAAGTGTTGTTTACTTCAATAGCTGTTTTGTTTGCACTCATTTATTGGGTTCTTGCGTTTATAAATGATGGTTTTACTGAGTATAGACTTCACGATATAGCTGGAGTCATTGGTAGCGCTATGTTTATGGCTGCGTTTTTAGGCATGATTTGGAGTGTAGATTTGTCATACCTTTTTATCTTAGGGGGTGTGTTTTGCTTATACTGTGTACTGATACCACTAGTTACAAGCTTTTCAGGGAAGTTTTCAAATGAAAAGTGGGAACCAGCACTAATTTGGGCTGTTATATTTTCAGTGTCAATATATGGGATGAGTACATTTTCAAATATTATAATTAATGAAATATTTGGAGTGGATGCTGTTTATTTTAGCCAGACAAAACCAATTGCAATGCTCCTTGCAGCTACACCGATAACTGCATTAATCTCTTTTTCGTGCCTCATTTTTACAATTTTACCTTTTTTTACTAAAAGCAAAAAGTTTGACTTTTACACAGCAAATGGCTTTTTTGCCAGTTATGCAATATTAGTTCTTAGCTTGGCCTATGGAGGAAATATTGCTGGTGTTCTTGAAAAAACAGCTGTTATGGTGGATTTTAATAGTAATCATCCATGTAAAGTAGATGATGATATCGAAGGCGTTATATTTTTAGATCCAGCATTAAAAAATGTATTGGTCTACAACCCTAGTGCGGAGAAAAAGTATATAGTTCAGCCTTGTAATGCTAACTACAATCCCCTCTCTGAAAACACTGACCGTGAGGTTGAGGAAGGATAATGCTTCCTCAAGTTTTACGGGTAAAATGTGAGTTAGGCTAGCCTCTTCACTACTGAAGAAGAGGCTGTAAAGCGACGGATACTGCTTCGTGAACCTCCCGTCTTTTATAAAAATAGTCCCCTTGATCATAAATCTCAGCCATATTGTCTATCTTATGATTTAAACAGCGCTCTAGAACATCCCTGTCGAAGCCTAGCTGGCCAGCGATGGTTCTAAAAGTTCTCCTGAAATCATGAATAGTAAAATGCTCTAATTGCCCCATACGATTTGGAGGCGGAGCTTTTTTGCTGCTGTCTATTCCAAAAAGGCTGTTCACTGCACGATTTACAGTGTCGTTTCCCATATGAGGTACTTTGCTTTTGCGTCTTGCTGGGAATACATACTCAGAACTATGAGATCTGACTTTCAACTCTTCAAGCCAGCTTATAGCCTGTGGAGGAAGTGGTATACTGATATCGCTTTCCGTTTTTGTGCGCGCTTTTGGTAAGTGCCACACTGCATTACCTAAATCGAACTCCTTCCAAGGCGCTTGAATTAACTCTGACTTTCTAACGCCTAAGGTAATAAGTAGACAGCAAACTAAGTAATTATCTCGCGTGAAAGAATCCAAATTTTCCCTGAATACCGAAAAGGCGTGTTCAATTTCTTCAATGCTCAAAAACCTTTTTCTTGGCTTTTCATCCCCCCCCGCATCCTTACAGGAAAAAGCTGAAGCCGGGTTATTTGATGTAATACCAAGTTGGATAGCATGTTTAAAAAGTTGATTAAGTAAGCCCAGCACATCATTTGATACTGTTGGTCGACCACTGTTTGTGATGGTGTCTAAGATATTTCGAACATGAATTGCAGTCACTTGTTCAACCTTTAAGTGGCCAATATGGGACGAAACGTTTTTTCCATACTTGCTTTTTGGTATATCTGGGTGCTTATTACGCTTTAATATCTTGTGTTGATACATATCCTTAAATAATAGATCAAATGTCATTCCGTCATAATTTTCAATTGAAGCAATAGAAAGAGGGTCGATGCCATCTCGAATTAATGCCCGAATTTTCTCTGCTTCACCACGAGCTTCAGCCAGTGTAAGTTGTCCGAATTTACCCAGCGACTTTTCCCTTCTCTTTTCGTTGAAGGTATATCTCAGGGACCAGTATGGTTCTCCACGCTTCGGCACGACGAAGGACAATCCATTGCCATCAGACGTTTTTTTAGGTTCACCTTTAGCAAGTATGTTGACTTGTTTAACTGTTAAATTTGGCATTTTTTTCACCCCTTGTACTCACCAGTAGTTTGAGACTAGCAGTGAAAAATACTCACCACAATACTCACCAATTGGACGAAACAGAATGAAAAAATACGGAACGATAAAAAACAAAACCCCGCTATAAAGCGAGGTTTTTCATGTGGTTATGAATATATTTGAGCGCTAGTGAGCTTTACTCAATATTCTGGATCTGCTCGCGCATTTGCTCAATTAATACCTTAAGTTCAACGGCCGATTGTGTGATGTCGGTGCTAATAGATTTTGAACCTAACGTGTTCGATTCGCGGTTAAACTCCTGCATCATAAAATCTAGACGGCGGCCCACTGCTCCGCCCTTTTTAAGGATATTGCGGGTTTCCTTAACGTGAGCTTTAAGGCGATCTAACTCTTCTGCCACATCTACTTTTTGCGCCAGCATGATCATTTCTTGTTCAAAACGGCCTGCATCAAGTTCTACCTTTGCCTCTTCAAAGCGGGTTTGCACTTTCTCTCGCTGCCACACCATGATTTCAGGCATACGTGCAGCCACTTTTTCAGCTTCCACTTCAATAGCGTCAAGGCGCTGTGTAATCATTCCTTTAAGTGCTTCCCCTTCGGTAGCGCGAGCATTGATAAAGTCGTTTAACGCTTGGTCGAAGGCCGCCATGACGTCAGCATGGATGGTATCCATATCGGCTTCTTCCGCTGCAATTACGCCAGGCCAGCGCAAAACGTCTAGTGGGTTAACCCCCGTGGATTGGCCATGCGATTGCACCCAGTCGGCGGCATGAAGTACTTGTTTAGCTAATTCTTCGTTTAAGCTTAGCTTAGTTACAGCAGCATCGTTAGCGGTAAAACGTAGCGCACATTCAACCTTACCTCGGGCTAGCTTCTTACGGAATCGCTCACGTAGAACTGGTTCTAATGAGCGAAACTGTTCCGGTAAGCGAAAGTAGGTCTCTAAAAAGCGTTGGTTAACCGAGCGTATTTCCCATACGGCTGAGCCCCACTCTTTTTTAGTTTCTACGCGCGCAAACGCTGTCATGCTGTAAATCATAAATATCCTTTAAATTTAACTGAAAGCCTGCAAAAACAACCCGAACGTCGTGTTGTATACGTGAATATCTAAGGCAGGTTTTTTGTAATTTGTATATTAGCGCACATTTACGCAATTCAATAAATAAACATGTAAAGTTCGTTTTTAACGACTGTGGGTATTGCGTTATACTTAGGCGCAATTTCGTAGCTATATTGACTTTATAGGTTTGAATCGCGAGTTGGGCTTTATATATATGTATCGCCTAATGAACCTGTAAAACGCTACCCTTTTTTAAGCACTTACGTTGTGGAGAACACTATGCGTCCAAGCGGCAGAACCGCCAGTCAAATTCGCCCTGTTACTATTACTCGTCAATACACTTGTCACGCAGAAGGCTCTGTTCTTGTAGAGTTTGGTAACACTAAGGTGTTGTGTAATGCGACGGTAGAAGAAGGTGTGCCACGCTTTATGAAGGGCCAAGGAAAGGGCTGGATTACGGCTGAGTACAGCATGCTTCCTCGTGCTACACACACGAGAAGTGGCCGCGAAGCGGCGCGCGGTAAACAAGGCGGCCGTACGCTAGAAATTCAGCGTCTAATTGCACGTTCATTGCGCGCAGCGGTCGATTTAAAGCTACTAGGTGAAAACACCATTACGTTAGACTGCGATGTAATACAGGCTGATGGCGGAACGCGCACAGCGTCAATCACCGGTGCGTGTGTTGCCCTTGTTGATGCACTTACTTACATGCGTGCAAAAGGCATTATCAAAACTAACCCGCTTAAACACATGATCGCTGCCCTTTCAGTGGGCATTTATGAAGGTACGCCAATTGCTGATCTTGAGTACACTGAAGATTCTGAGGCCGAGACAGACATGAACATCGTAATGACCGAAACCGGCAAGTTGATTGAAGTTCAGGGTACTGCAGAAGGCGAACCGTTCTCGTTCGAAGAGCTTGACGAGATGCTGAAAATTGGTAAGCACGGTTTACGTGAATTATTCGACGTTCAAAAAGCGGCGCTTGCGTAATCGAGTTATCAAAGCGAATTTAGCGCCTACGGATAAGTTAGTAATAAAGAGGTCATCATGAAAGCGTTTCAGCGTGATTTTATCGAGTTTGCCATTGAGCGTGGCGTACTGAAATTTGGCGAGTTTACTTTAAAGTCAGGCCGCGTTAGCCCGTATTTTTTCAATGCAGGTTTGTTTAATCGCGGTGGCGATTTAGCTAAGTTGGGGCGTTTTTACGCTGATGCGCTAATGGATGCAGGCGTAGAGTTCGACGTTCTATTCGGTCCAGCTTACAAAGGCATTCCGATTGCAACCACTACCGCCGTCGCGTTGGCCGATAGCCACAACCTTGATGTGCCTTATTGCTTTAATCGCAAAGAAGCTAAAACCCACGGTGAGGGCGGTAATCTGGTTGGCAGCCCACTAGAAGGCAAAGTTATGCTGGTGGATGACGTTATTACTGCTGGCACGGCTATTCGCGAATCGATGACGTTAATTGAGCAGCAGCAGGCAAGTTTGTCTGGCGTATTGATCGCGTTGGACAGACAAGAACGCGGTAATGGCGAACTGTCAGCCATTCAAGAAGTCGAACGCGATTTTGGCACTCAGGTTATCTCTATTGTGTCGCTTGCCGATGTGGTGGCTTATCTTACCGAGAAAGGTGGATTTGAAAGCGAGATCAGCGCCATTAACACTTACCGTGAAAACTATGGCATCTGATTTTGAGAGCGCATTTAGCGCAGCAAGCCAGCATTTAGATGCGTTAGGGCTGCGTTGCCCAGAGCCAGTAATGATGGTGCGTTTGAATATTAGAAAGCTGGCCGATGGGGAAACGCTATCGATCACGGCTGATGACCCTTCAACGGCCAGAGATATTCCTAGCTTTTGCCGCTTTATGGACCATACGCTGATTGCGTCTCAAACCGAGACCATGCCTTATCAGTACGTTATTAGAAAAGGGCGCGATTAAGCGCCTTTTTTATCATTCAAGCCCAGACTTGTGAGATCATCAGTTTACTTTTTCTATTCCACTTTTCTGTATTTCGCTTCAAGCGCACAATAAAGACCAAACATAATAAAACCAGCGCCCACAGCGGCAATAAGGTAAGGACCAAAGGGTTGCTTCATGAGGGTTTCAAGCGCTTTTTGTAATCCACCTGCCTGTGATGGGTTGCTTAACAGGGCGGCGAGAATAAAAAAGCTTCCTACCAGAGAATATACGACCCCTCTTGCGGTATATCCAAGACGGCCAGTGACTTTTACACTTTTACTCACACGATGACTGAGAGAGGGAAGCGAAAATTTCTTTAAAAAGTCTGCGGTATAAGCGTGTTTGAACTGCACCATCGCAAATATGATGATGCAAAACCCAATAACGGCCACAAGCAGCAACCCCCACTCATATTGCATTAGAAACTCGCTCACTTTTTTCCCGCTCTCTTGTGAGGACGAACTACTTTTCACCTCTAGTAAGGTTTTAGCTCCTGCGTAAGCGGCAACAAAATAAAAAGCGCCCGAGATAAAAAAGAACAGCTTATTGATTACATGAACAAGCATACTGTCATCGTGAGCTTTGTCGGTAATGAAAATTTGCAGCCAGCGCCAGAAGGCGTAACAGGCTAAGCCAAGCACCAAAACTGAGAGAAAAATTTGCCCTAAAGGCTGTTGTTTCAGTGTAAGAAAGACATGGGATTGGGAGGCTTTTTCACGACTTAATACCGTGAATACTGAAGTTAAAATAAAAGCACCAAGCATAACGTACATGACAGTTTTGGCGCTATACCCTGCTCTGACAGTGAATTTTTTCCATTTAAACGAAGGATCCATGGTGTCCTCTCATAGCTTGATTGCAAAATAAAAACGCGTAGATTAGTTAATTTGCTATCAAGTTATGTTCCGTTTCGAGCATGCCGAACGCTTTTTAGTTCCAAACTAGCGGTCAGAACTGTCAACAACTGCTCTTAAAAGCAATTTTTGAAGCGTGCGTTTGCTGTGAGCACAGGTACAGTGAATATCTGTCATGTGGAGCACTTCACCATTAAGCATTTTTTGAAGTACAGAGGCTCTAACGTTTAATGAGACAAAGCCGTCTTCGTTTGAAATTTGTTTCGACGCCATAGCTATCTCCTTTATTTAAAGTATTTAATGCACGGCCACAGAAGCAAGTCGTTTACTTGCTTGGGGTACGTAGGCTTGCTCAAGGGTGTGCTGAATGGTTGATATCAGCCTGCATACAGAAGGATTAGTGGCATGTAGAGGCAATATGGCAATGAGTTGTTGCTGGCATTCTTGCAAAATAGCACGAGATTCTCGTTTTCTCTGCTCTTGTGCAAGTAAGGAAGATAAGTACATTCCCATGGTAGAAAATGCGAGCACATCTTCTTGCACTATACTGACCTTTTGCAAAGATGTTGGCTGAAGCGTATTCAAGATAATCTTGGCGGCTTCAAAAGTTTGATAACCTAACTCTCTGGCGTGATCCAATTTACCTTGTTGATGGGCCTGCTGAGTCTGCGCTTGCATAGCATAGCGATGCTGCCTCGCATTTGAAGGGTTTAGCTGTAGCCACTTCTTATAAACTGGACATAATCGCTGAACATTCATAAAAGCACCTCCTGTTTTTTATTACATTAGTGCAAATAAGAATCATTATCAAATGTAAAGTTAAAAAAATCTATTGTTTAGTTTGATAATTACGCTTCAGTGATCAGACTATATCGCTTATCTCAAACTTTACATGCCCTGAAACAGATTAGCATGTACGTTTACTGGCTTATTAAATTTGAAAGCCACCACAAGAGAACGACCGCTACTGTGACAGCAAAAACCGCTTTCATTTTATAGCGCTTAATTAACTGCTCTGCCTTGTCTCCTGCATAATAGACGACAGCTGCAAGCCCAAAATAACGAATTGAACGTGCAATAATAGTGGCTAAAAGAAAAAGCGGCAGCGAGTATTGGGTTGCACCAGCGGCAAGCATTGCAACCTGAAAAGGAATGGGGGCAATACCTAAGGTCATGACAAACCAAAAACCTTGGTTTTGCATCTGTTGTTTAACGCTGTCGAACTGATCCTGACTGAAAAAGGTATCAATAACCCACTGACCAACGAGGTCGAAAAGATAATAACCAAGGGCATAGCCGAAGATTGCGCCAATCACGCAGCCCAAGGTGGCCATTAATGCAATTTGCCAAAGCGATTCCCGTCTTGCTTGCATCAGTGGCACCATTACGGCTTCTAGTGGTATGGGAACAATGGTTGATTCTAAAAATGACGCAAGAGTGATGCCCTTTAACATATGCTTAGAATCGACAAGCTTTTTGGTTTTGTGCTTAACTTTTTTACCTAGTTCCATGTAATCCCTACCACTTTATTTTCTTTACTGCTTGTAAACGACGCCGTCCTTCATCACAAAGGACACGCTTTCCATAAGCGATATGTCGTCTAGCGGATTGCCTTGAACCGCAACAATATCAGCTAATTTTCCTTCTTCTAACGTGCCAAGAATATCGCTAATACCTAGTAAATTCGCGCTATTAACGGTAGCACTTAATAGAGCGTCAGCCGGCTTCATACCCGCTTCAACCATTAATGAAAATTCCTGTGCGTTGTCACCGTGGGCTGATACGCCACTGTCTGTACCAAAAGCAATTTTTACGCCTGCTTTATGCGCTTGTTCAAAGGTATTTTGAATAAGCGGGCCGATAGCGGCAGCTTTCGGGCGTACTAACTCTGGAAAGAAGCCATCAATTTTGGCTTTGTCTGCTACAAACTTTCCTGCCAATATTGTTGGCACATAGTAGGTGCCATGCTTCTTCATTAATTTGCGGATTTCGTCATCCATAAAAGTGCCGTGCTCTATAGAATCCACTCCGGCTTCAATAGCGCGCTTCATGCCTTCTTTCCCATGCGCATGCACAGCTACTGTCATACCGTAGTCTTTTGCTGTTTCAACAATTGCTTCTAATTCATCGGTCATGAACTGTGGGTTTTGACCGCTTTTAGCAACGCTTAAGACGCCGCCAGTTGCAGTGATTTTGATTAAGTCCGCACCGTCTTGATAGCGTGTCCTTACTGCTTCACGCGCTTCAGTTTCGCCGTTAACTACCCCTTGCTTAGGTCCTACATCAGGGCGAAGTAAATGAGATAAGCCGTTGCTTGGGTCGGCGTGTCCACCAGTAGTGGCAATAGACTTAGCAACGGTGTAAATGCGCGGGCCTGTTGCATAGCCTTTACTTATTGCGTTTCTTAGCGCAACGGTTTCGTTGTAGCCATCCCCTAAATTGCGAACCGTGGTGAAGCCTGAGTCTAGTGTAATGTTCGCGTAGTTCGCCGCTCGTAATGCATAGTCGGCTTCGTTAAGTGAAAAGCGCTCCAGATACGTCTGTGGTCCACCATGCTGAGACGACAAGTGAACATGCATGTCCATAAGGCCTGGCATAACGGTTGAATTCTTCAGATCAAAGACTGTGTCGCCCTCTTGCGCTTCTGCAAACCCTTTTTTGACGGCCTTGATCTTGTTGTTTTCAACAACAATAGTCACATTTTCCTGAAGGGATTTTGATGTGCCAGTAAATGCTTTTCCTGCATGTATCAGGGTGTCGGCTAATGTGGAGAGCGGCGTTGAGAGTATAGCGCTGGCAATAGCCAACGTAATTAGAGGTTTTTTCATGATATAGGTCTTCTTGTTGATTGTTTTATAGACTATATCGAATGTAATGTAGTCAGAGGTATAACGCAAAACAAAGCGCTGTTAATGGTGCTTTATTAAAGATGAATCACGTTTTGATAAGTTCGAAGAAGCAGAAGCAACTAAGCAGATTAATTACTCACTTCACCTAAAACGAAGGTTACACCGTTTGATTGAATACTAAAATGTGTGCCGGATTCGTTCGGTATCTCGTCAGCCTGTTCAAGCAATTGATAATAGACATTTTGATGCAATCTTGCCCACAAGTTTCTGCGAACGCATAGGTAGGGAATGGGCGTTGCCTCTGGGTCTTGTATGGCTTTTGGCGGAACCCGAAGTTCGAGTTGATCAGAATGTTGTAATCGCACGGTGTCGCCTGTTTGTGTGGAAAACACAAAGGTAGGTTCACTCTCTGATTCGTTCTCTTCCTTTTGCCATTGGGTAACAAGAAATGGTGTGTCTTCAACGGTAATGCCTACTTTCTCAACAGGCGTAACTAAGAAGTACTTATTGCCCTCCCGTTTTAGCACTGAGGCAAAAAGCTGAACTAAGCTTGCGCGTCCAATAGGGCTGCCCTCGTAAAACCATCTGCCGTCAAGTGCTATAGTAAGGTTAATGTCACCACAGAAATCAGGGTTCCATTGTTCAACAGGAGGCAAAGCACGCGTTTTTGACGAAGTGCCCTTGAGCTGCTGCTGAAATCTAGTTAGATCCACGTTCTTCGACCAACGCTTTTAATTCGCGTAGCTTCGCCTTAATACGACGCATATTATCCGGGCCTGTACGAAGTAGCTGCTTTTGTGGCTCGTTTAAACTCTCAAGGCGTTCATCGGCATATTTGTATGCTACCGAGTCAGTGTAAACCTCAACAGGAACGGGAACTTCAGGGGTATCAAGAAGTTGATCAATGGCTTCCAACAGTACGCCGTTGAAGTCTTGGTCTGGGTTCCCGATTTCAGCATACTTCGTCTGAATGTCGTCTTTATAAATGCCGTAGATGTTCAGAAGTGCTTCGTTGTCAAAAGACTCCAGCATATCAACATATGGGGTATAACGCTTATAACTTGCAGCATCTATCCACTGCTTACCTGCCTGAGAATAAACGCGGAAGTTCTGTTCAGGTGGCGTTAACAGCTGGTGGTTAGGTGCCATCTCATCATTCGCTAAGTTAGCCACCGACACCACAAAGCGTTGAATTAGGCCTTCGTTAACTAGCATGCGGTTAACAGTGTCTTCACTCGCTGAGGAACTCTCTATAAGTGACGCTTTCACTGCGGGATCGCTGGTATCAAGAGGCTCAGGCTCTAATGTCTCTGGAAGTGGCTCAACCTCGTCTTTTTCTTCAAGCTCCACCGTAGGTGCTGGCTGTGTGGGCTCGAATACTTCAGGCTCCTGTGGGGCCGTAACTTCAGGCTCAGTTACCTCGGGCTCGGGAGTCGCTACAGGCTCAGGCTCGTCCTTACTGGGCCAAAACACTACAGCCAGAATGACAACAAGAAGGATGCCTACAACGATAAAATGTGGGGCTAACGATTTCTTTTCCGACGATTCGCTCATAATGACTCCGCTACAAAACTATCCTTTTGGTAATACTACCAGAGATAACACCCAAATTTAGAAAATCAATCAAGAGAAATGTTCCCTTTGATTGTAAATTCCTTATTTTGGACATTTTTTAACGTAAAAAAGTCACTTTCTGATTTGTTTTTATTCAATTTTAGTGTGAATCCCTTGTTTTTTGTTAACGTTCACATTCGATGTCATGTAAATTCAAAAATAATTTTAAAACAAATGTTTAACAAATTGGGTTTGTGTACTAATGTGTTGATTAGTCATTGAAAAGCAAATGCTAGTTCGTTGTTATTCATAATAATTAATGAATATTTCGAGCCTCACGACCCCGTTTCAACTAGAATGTGCCCTTATAGGATAATTAGCGTGAGTAAGTTTAGACAGTATCACCCCAAATTACACCGAGCAGTAAAACGCTACAGTGTTATGCAGCATCTAATCATGCTGGGAGTAATGCTTTATCTCCTTCTAAATATCAATAACTTGTCAACCAAGCATCAGGTCATTGCTGTGGCGACTGTCATTGTTATGAGTATACAAAATGGCTTTATACTGTCTAAAGCGAAAATCGCTTTAGCTGTTGAAGGCCCTAGGTTGCTGGTATTTCCATTACTATGGATCGCTTCTGGAATGGGAACAGCGGCAATTCTATACAGCGCCTGCTCTCTTGCATCCTTGCTGGTGTTGGCAAATGCGGTACGGTTTAAAAACCACCGACCTCCGCTAGATCTATCTAATGAACCTGAGCACCTTGCCTAACGTATATATTCTGCTTTTTCGCCCTAAATTACGTCATTTAATAAAAAATATAGGGCGTGCAAGGTGCATACTTGATTCATGAGGTAAAAAATGCAGAAGTTTTATTTTCGGGATATTGAAGATAAGCCTACAACGATAGATTACTTAGAAGTTCAGTCTTATGAGATGAATGTATATTTAGTTTATCTCACGATCGGTAATCGCAGTGGTATGCTTTACGATAATGAAGACAAGCCTATGCGTTTTTTTAGTGCTGGCCACATTCGTGAAGCTTTTTCGCATTGCAACGTTCAACAGGCAGTAATGAAGCACGATACGCCTTACGATGAAATGATTGGAAACCCACCAAAAAGCAAAGAGCAAATGGCGTTACCTTTTAGTATGGATTTGCCTTACTAAGGGTGGTTAGTTACTACTGGCTTTTTTTGAAGTGGGCTTACCATGCCCTATAGCGTTGCCACTGCAGAGTATAGTAAATGTCGATAAAAATAGCCGCGTTATAAGCATACTACTATTCGTTTAAACACGATCGAATGCAGGTTAGCGTGTAAGCCATTTGCCTGCCGCCTTTCGCATATCTACTCTAGCTTTCAACCGTTTAGCCAACAGAAACAGGCCTCCTAGCTTTCTGTGTATGAACAAGGCATCTACCGGCGGTGTGTGCCAAAAATTGTGCTCCATAGTTAGCGCCATCCCCTTATCGTGAAGCCTTGAAATAAGGTCGCTTTGCCCAAAGTCATAAACGCCTTCGCTGCGAATGGCTTCACACGCCTCCATACCAATGTTTACGACGGCGTCGATTTGCGATTGAGAGTGGCTTTCATCTACTAGCCCAATGCTAAACGCGGCTTGTTGCATCATCGTTTTGTTATTGGTTGCCGCGCTGTTTAATAATGCTTGGTACTGCGCTGAAATAGTGTTGGGCACTTCCCGTGTAGCGCCAAAATCTAACAACACAATTTCTTTTGTTTCAGGTTTAAATTGATAGTTAGCTAAGTTAGGGTCGCTCTGCAGCAGTTTAAAATGAAAAATCTCATTAAAAAATAAAGTCATTAACGCAGTCATTACGGCGTCTCTAACTTCCTGCGACTGGTCTAATAGCGCATCTAAACTTTGTGCTTCTATGAAGTCCATCGCTAGCACTGTACTTGTGGTAAGGGGCGCATAGGTTTGCGGAATGACAAACACCCTCTTTCCTGCAATTTGGATATCAGTACTTTCAACCAACGTGCGATAGCGATTGAGCATGTTAGCCTCGCGCACGTAATCGGCTTCTTGATGAAGCTGTGCTTTAGCCTCTTGTAAAAGCGGGTTGATATCTAGTGACTTTGGCACCAAGCCAGTAAGTTTGATAAGTGTAGCGACATTGTCTACGTCACTATCTATGCTTTTTTTTACGCCGGGATACTGCACTTTTACTGCTAACATTTGGCCGTCCATCGTAATGATTTTATGCACCTGACCAATAGAAGCGGCGGCAATTGGGGCGAAGGAAAAATAGAGCAAATCGTCTTGCCATTTTTCGCCCCAAGATTGGCTAAGCGTGGTTATTAGCTGGTCTTTTGGCATAGGATCAGCATCGTCCCGCAAACGCCCTAAAATGACGGCAAGCTCTTCAGGGAGAAAATCTCCCGCATCCATTGAAATAAGCTGTCCGAGTTTCATGGCTGCGCCACGCATACTGGCAAGTTGATCTGCAATATTGGTAATGTTCTTTGGTGTTAAAAGCAAAGAGGACAAGACGGGCTTTTCACCTTTTAGCAGTTGCCCCGCACCTTGCGTCACTACATTTCCTGCAATTTTTCCCGCCAAGGAGCCTAAGCTCCCTATACGTGATAAGCGCGACGACGGCACCGCTTTGCTAGAACGCTGTGGTGATTCAACTGATTTGTTGGGCTTCTCTGCCATAGACTCACTCTACTTTATTGAAGATGGAGGGAAATGTTTTGTTAGCAAACGCTTAAACAATAACCTAAAAAGTTATGTGGTGGCTTGTTAATTATACTTTCAGGCAGGGCATCTGGATCGGCTATACATGCAAAGTAACTTGTTTTTCATCAGGAAGGTTTAACTAAAGAATGCGCATTAAATCAGACCCTTATTTAATCAGAACTGATTTAAGAGGGGTGTTGATACTGCAATTTACGAACACTGAAAAGAAATGGTTAAATCCCAGTGATCTCGGCGCTTTCTTTACCGATTTTTAAATAAGTATGTTGTTAAGCCATCTATGCAACTTAACTGGGTAAAATAATAGGCTCAATCTATAACAGTTGTGAAATAAATTGAATCACTAACCCAGCTACGCTTCCATAAGCAAATCCTGCCCAGCCACTTGCCGCTCTGTAAAGCCAAAGCGCAGCACCAAAGAATCCACACCAAAGCATGGCAGAATAGGTGGAAACAAGGCCGCCGCCCATCCCCGTATCTGGCAAAAACAGCATAACAACAAAGGTTAGCGCCATAGCGCCACTTAACAGCACCCACATGATATTTTTCTTGTCAGCGAACGCATTGTTTTGCTTGATGTCCGATACATCGGCGTTTTGCGATTGGTCTGCATTCTCCGCTTGTTCAGCGCGCTGAGCTGCGTTTCTCGCACGTATTTTTCGTTCGCTACGCTCGCTTCTTGACAGGGGTTTCTTGACCTGTGAAGGCAACGGTGATGCAGTGCTATGAGTCATGATGTACCTCATTAACTAGGTTTAGTAACTGTTTATCCATAGTTAAGGTAGAGCATGCATGCCAAGATGACTATACGACTTCGGTCTCACACGCCGCAACAAAGACATGTTTTAAGTGTTCGGTTACTATATTTGGATACAGCATTCTAGAAAGGGGGCAGTAGTTGAGGTGGTTATCTGTTATTTTCAGGGCCACGTGAAGCACGTAAACAAAAAAGCCCACCCGCATTCACTGTCTTTTCACAAGGAATGCGGGTGGGCTTTCGTAAACGTATACTGCTAGGTATTAGTGATGGTCGGTATTTTGGCTTTTAAAGCTTACTTCCAGCAAATTTACGCTATCAGCAAAGGTCAGAGTTTTAATATCGCCCTTACCTTCCACGTTCAATGTATTCACTTGTTTTGGCCACAAGTCGCGCAATGCATCATGGCGAATTTTAATGCCTTCAAGTACGGGCGGTTCAGCTGTTTCTTGATAAACCCAAAAGTGCTTACCTTCAACTTCAAAACCCACATCAGCAAGCTTTAATGATTCGCCTTCCGCATTTAAAATTGCAAAGTGATGGGCGACGTAATCAGCGAATTGTTGCTGCGTTTCTACGTCGTCCATAATATCTGCGTGCTTATCGAACAACGCTTTAACCGCGTGCTCAGCATCGTGCAAATTAAAGCGGTGCATCACTTCAATATTTTCAGTTCTAGGATTGAACAGTACTGTGGTAATTGCAGCTTTTATTTGATGCGCTTGGGCGGTAGTGCTGTACGACATTACGCTACCTAATAGCGCAGCCGTAATTGCGAATGCAAGCAGAGCATAAGCGCTCTGCCGCAAGCGAGCCAAAGACAACTTATTCGTCATCTTTGTCCTCGTCGTCGGTTTTCAGCTCGGTCTTTGAATCGTGCATAAGGTCGCGGTACTCGTAAGTATTACGCGGCTTATTCTTATACGCTTCAATACGCGAAGGAATGATACGACGTGGGTAGTGGTTATTTTCCACGTCTACGTCTGCAGTTTCCCAATGCGGGTCAACCGTTACGCTAACCAGCTCTTTGTCTTTGTCGGTAACAATAAGCTTGCTTACTGCCTTAGGTGTACGACGCCAGATTTCCGCAGGAATACGCATTTCTTCTTTCGTGCCGTCTTCAAACGTTAGTTCAAGAATGATTGGCATCACCAACCCACCCTTGTTTCTGAAATCTAGCACGTAGTAGTTTTTGTCTTCTTTTACCGCACGCTCAAACGCTTTGCGCTCCCAAGGCTCAAGATCTTTCAAGAACTTCTTGTACTTGTTACGCTCTTTGTTAGTAACGGTGTATCGATCGTTTTCGTCGTAGAAGTCACTGATATCTTCAAAGCGATCTACCCAAAGCTTTTTACCTTCTTCTTTATTGCGAAGGTCGGTAAGTGACTTCGGTTTTTCCATTTCTGCTTCGCGCTCGCGAGCAAAATCGATATCTGGATCTTCAGTGTCTAAACGCAGCTTGTATACGCTGTCTAGGCTAATATCCACATGGTCTGTGGTGTAAAACCAACCACGCCAGAACCAGTCTAGATCAACGCCTGACGCTTCTTCCATAGTACGGAAGAAATCTGATGGTGTAGGACGTTTAAACATCCAACGCTGCGCGTACTCTTTAAACGCGAAATCAAACAGCTCACGGCCAAGAATAGTTTCGCGAAGAATATTTAGCGCTACCGCAGGCTTGGTGTAAGCATTTGGACCAAGGCGAAGTACTGAGTCAGACTGGGTCATAATTGGCACCTGTGTCTGAGACTTCATGTAGCCTGTGATATCACGTGGCTCTACGCCCCATGGAATGGTTGGGTCCCACTCGCGACCAGCAACGCCGTCTAAGAAGCTGTTAAGACCCTCATCCATCCACGTCCACTGGCGCTCGTCTGAGTTTACCGTCATTGGGAAATAGATATGACCGACTTCGTGAATAACCACGCCAATAAGGAAGCGCTTCTCAGCAAGCGAGTACGTGCGAGAACCATCGTCACGAAGCTCTGTACGTGGGCCGTTAAAGGTGATCATGGGGTATTCCATGCCGCCAACCGGGCCATTTACTGATTGGGCTACCGGATATGGGTAATCAAAGCTAAAACGGCTGTAAACATCCATGGTGTGGATGATTGATTCTGTAGAATACTTCTGCCAAAGCTCACCACCTTCTTTCGGGTAGAAAGACATGGCCATTACCAATGGCTGAGTATCACCGCCTTGCTGATAACCACGCGCATCCCACGCAAATTTACGTGAAGATGCCCAAGCAAAATCACGAACGTTTTCTGCCTTAAAGGTCCAGGTTTTAAGCTCAGTTGTACCCTCTTTCTCATTTTCAATCGCTTCTTCTGGTGAAACGATGAATACGATGCGGTCAGCTTTTTCTGCCTTTTTTAAACGATCGCGCTGTGTTTTCGTTAACACTTCTTTCGGGTTTTGAAGTACACCCGTTGACGATACGATGTGGTCAGCCGGAACCGTAATATCTACTTCGTAGTTACCGAATTCTAGCGTGAACTCGCCACGGCCAATAAATTCTTTATTGGTCCATGCTTCGTAATCGGTGTAGGCAGCTAGGCGTGGGAACCACTGTGCTAGCAAGAAGATGTCGTTACCACCTTCGCGCTCGTCATCTGGGAAGTGCTCATAACCCGCACGTGCTGAAACAGCGTCTTCTTCTACAATGTTAAACGCAAAATCGATATCGAACGTTACTTTGCTGCCTGGCTTTAGCGGTTGAGCCAAGTCAACACGCATTAACGTGCCAACCACAGTATGACGTAAGTCATTGCCCGCTTTGTCTTCAACACGAGAAATGGTGTACCCCAGTTCGTTGTCGTCAACAAACTGCTGACGGCGCAATGCTCCCATGCTTAGCTTAGCTGGCGTATCGCCGCTAGCAGCTTGCGTACCTGGCCCACGGTTGCCGATACCGCCGAACGTGGTAGTAAGCGCAGACATTGAATCGTCGCGGAATTTGTTTTGGTCAAGCTGGATCCACAAGTACTTAAGCGTATCTGGCGCGTTGTTGTGGTAGGTAATTGTTTCGCTTGCTTCAATGCGGCGTTTGTCTTCAAGTAGCTTTACGTCAATATCGTAATCTACTTGCTGTTGCCAGTATTGATGACCCGGCTCACCGGCGGCGTTGCGGTAAACGTTTGGAGTAGGAAGAACTTCGTCTAGCTGACGGAATTTATCTTCGAAATCGCCTTTAGTTTGTTTAATAGCGGCGGCACTTGGAAGAGAAATCAGCATAGACAACACTGGCGCTAGCCAGAAAAAGTGTCGTTTTGCGGTGCTCATGCAGTTTCCTTGCAACTTGTAAGTTAGAATTGTTATAAGATAACACCGCCTAGTATATAAGTATGACAGTCACAATCCAATTTTTTGACCGTAAACTAACCATGTTTTAACGCAAAAAAACTGTAACAGATCGTTTTGTTTCGTGCTTCAACTGTCGTATTCTTAAACTCTTGTTTTCTTTTTTCTTCTCCCTATGAACCGTTTTAGTTGGAAACGTGCCGTTATAAAAGTTGGTAGTGCGCTTATAGCCCCTGAAGGCAATGAATGTAGTGGACGTTATTTACTGTCTCTCGCTCGATTTATTACTGCTAGTCGCGACGCTGGTAAAGAAATTATTCTCGTTTCCTCTGGCAGTGTTGCCGCGGGCCGCAGCAAAGTAAAGGTTCGCCACAACGCGTCTATTGCCGAGAAGCAGGCCATGGCTGCAATTGGCCAAAATTTAATGATGGCTAATTGGCAGCGCTTTTTTGACTTTCCCTGTGCACAAGTATTGCTGACGGCGGATGATCTGCGCGATAGAACCCGCTACGTAAATATTAAAAACACCTTGCGCGAAATTTTGAATCACAACGCCTTACCTATTGTGAATGAAAACGACACGGTAGCCGTTAACGAACTCAAAGTCGGCGATAACGATAACTTGGGTGCCTACACCGCCCTGGTCGCCCAAGCAGACACCCTTATTATCTGCTCAGATATCGATGGCTTATTCACCTCAGACCCAAGAAAAGATGCCACAGCCACGCTTATTCCACAGGTAGATAAGATAGACAGCACCATTTATGGCCTCGCTGGTGGCGCTGGGACAGCGGTAGGGACAGGCGGCATGCGCACAAAAATTGAAGCGGCAGACAAGTGCACCAGTAGCGGTATTCAAACCCTTATTGTTAACGGACGAAAAGGCGAAACTTTTGATGCTTTGCTTGAAGGGAGCGTGCCGGGGACTTTATTCAATGCTAGCAGTACGCCAGCCAGCGCGCGCAGATTGTGGCTTACTCATACGCTTAAAACCGCCGGGAAAATTGAAATTGATAGCGGTGCAAAGGACGCCTTGGTGCGAAAAGGCGCATCATTACTACCATCGGGTATTGTTGATGTTACCGGTCTGTTTGAACAAGGCGATGCAGTTGAAGTGGTTTGCCAAGGGGAAATTATCGCTAAAGGGCTTTGCTTGTATAACGCAAAAGACTTAATGCTTATAAAAGGGAAAAAGTCGAAAGAAATAGCCAGTGTGTTAGGTTATGAGACAACGGATGTTGCTGTTCACCGTGACGATATGGTGCTTTATTCATAGTGCTACTTTAGAGAATCGTTGAAGTTGAATACTGCGCATTAAATATAAATTGGCGTTAGTCGTTCGTTGATTTTCGTTATTTGCTACAGCAACAAAGCGCCACATTTATTAGCCAAGGAATGATCATGACTGATATTACCCCGACACTTGCCGATTACCCCTATAAAGTCACAATCGCCACACGTTGGCAAGACAATGATGCGTATGGTCATATCAACAATGTTGTGTACTATGGTTTCTTTGATACCGCGGTAAACCGCTTTTTAATTGAAGAAGGTGGATTAGATATACACAACGGGCAAACCGTGGCGTATGTGGTAAGCAGTCAGTGTCAGTATATTGCTCCGGCAGCCTACCCTGAAGACATATTCGTGGGTTTGCGCGTTATCAAAATAGGCCGAAGTTCGGTGACCTATGGGCTGTCAGTTTATGCCGGAGAGAACAAGCGACGCGTGGCCCATGGCCAATTTGTGCATGTGTTTGTAGATAGAAAAACCGACAAGGCAATTCCTATTCCTGTTAATGTGAAAACAGCGTTAGAGTCGATTGTGGAAGTGATATAGAGCATGGCAAAAATGGCGAAACACAACGCATCACTAGAAACCAGCAACGGCAAACAAAAGCAGGTTGTCTTTTTAGACGCCGAAACCATGGATTTGCCCAGTCTTGATACCTCTTCACTAGATAACTTACAAACTAATTTTGACGTCGAGATTACGCTTCATCAACAAACCCAAGCCGAAGACGTTGCCGAGCGCATTCAAGCTGCCGATGCTGTGCTGGTGAACAAAGTTGTGCTAAAAGCCAAAGATCTACGGCAGGCAAAACAGCTTCGCTATATTGGGCTAACGGCGACCGGTATGAACAATATCGACCGTGATTACTGCGAACAGGCCGGTATCACCGTTCAAAATGTAGAGGGCTACGGCACTAACAGCGTTGCTCAACATACGTTGACCTTGGCGTTGAATTTGGCCACCAATTTTGTGACGTATCAGCGCGATATGCGCAATCAAGCATGGTCTAGTTCTTCTCATTTCTGCTTACTCAATCATCCCGTGGTGGAATTGACGGGTAAGCATGCGGTAATTGTTGGGCATGGCGAGCTTGGCAAGCGTGTAGAGGCATTGTTTAAGGCTATGGGTATGCAGGTGAGTATCGCTGCTCGCCCAGGTAAACAAGACGACCCTCGTCCCAGTCTTGCATCGCTTTTACCTGATGCTGACGTAATAAGCCTACATTGCCCACTTACGGAAGCCACTAATAAACTTATTAATGCCCGTATGCTATCGCTGATGAAGCCAACTGCATTCCTAATTAACACCGCTCGTGGCGGATTAATTGATGAAGAGGCGCTTTACCACGCGCTTGAAAACAACAAAATTGGTGGCGCGGGATTAGATGTACTAAGCGTCGAGCCCCCGCCTGTTGATCATATATTGCTTAAAGAGGCGTTACCTAACTTGCTGGTAACGCCGCATAATGCGTGGATTGGTAATGGCGCTAGGCAAAAACTGCTCGATAGCGCTATCGACCATTTATCTGCCCACTTATCTTCTTGTTTATCAGCTCCCCAGGGCTAGAGCACCGCTATGAATAACGCAACCTTATTTGCTCTGTGCTGCCTGATTTGGGGCTCAACCTGGATAGCCATCACTTACCAAATAGGGCATACCTCTGAAACCTTTGCCATTGCGCTGCGTTATTTATTGGCGTCGGCTTGTTTAGGAATTTACTGTGTTATTAGGCGTTTGCCGCTCAAGCTACCGGTACATGTTCATGTGAAAATGGCCGCAGTCGGTCTCTTTTTATACAGCTTAAATTACACGCTGCTGTATATGGCGCAAGCGCACATAATTAGCGCGCTGTTAGCCCTTATGAGTTCTTGTATTATCTACATTAATGTTGTGCTTCGGCGATGGTGGCTGAAAGAGCCTATAAGAAAAGAAGTGGTTGTAGGTGCTACATTTGGCTTGCTGGGCATTGTGTGTTTGTTTGTGCCGGAGTTTTCCAAAGTCTCCATGGATGCGGCGCTTGCTACCGGCCTCGCCATTGCGTTCGTCAGCTTTTTCTGCGCCTCAACAGGTAACGTTATCTCCGAGCGTATCTTGACCTCGGGTACGCCTGTTATCCAAATGAACTTCTATGCAATGAGTTACGCCATGGTGCTGCTTTTCATCACTTCAATGGTTATGCCCGGTGAATTAAGAATACCCAGCCACATTGAGTTTTATCTATCACTCGTTTATTTGGCAATTTTTGGGTCTGTGTTTGCGTTCGGCGCATACATGAAACTGTTAAAGCAAATGGGCGCTGACAAAGCCGCGTATGTGGTCCTGGTATACCCCATGGTGGCACTGGTTATTTCCACTTTTTTCGAAGGCTACACCTGGAGTGTGTTATCTGTGGTTGGGGTGGTAATAGTGCTGGTAGGCAACGCCATTGCAATGGGGAAAGTGCCCCGCTTTGTGCGCCGCCCATCGGTGTCGGGCTAGGCCCCGATAAAACGATTCATTTGAGTGCGTTGATTTTCTTATTCAGTTCATAAGCAGGTTCGGTAACAATGGTTTCGAGGGTTTCGATTCGGGCCATCAAAGCTTCAATCTGCGCATCTTTTTCCTCTAAACGCAGCTGCTGTTTATCGGTAACACTTTTTATAAAAGGGTTGCTGCACTCGCCGTTCATCCAGTCGTTTAATCGCCATTGAAATTTTGCGTCGAGATAGCTTGCCAAAAGTACAAGCGACGTAATGCTGCCTATTAACAAAATTAAACTTAACGTAGACATAGTGTTTTCCTAATCCAAATTTCAAGGTTAAAAGCTTTAAAGGGGCATGACCTAAAAGCGCGTTATCGCACTTACTGTTTTAACTAGTCATGCGCTGCTTAAAAAAATTACAGCATTGACCAAAAAAAGTTTGTAATAAAAACTCGCGGGGGCAGACTGATAGAAGTAACACAATAAAATAACAACAGTTTTTGTGATTAGGGATGTGACGTTGGGGCAGGGTTTTGAAGATGTTTTTGCGCAATACGGGGCAATACTGAGCCGTGTAGCCAACAGCTATGAAGCAAACGAAGCGATGCAGCAAGAATTATTGCAAGAAATAGCTATTGCTGTTTGGCAGGGGCTGTCTCGCTTTAAGGGCGATAGCAGCGTGAAAACCTATATTTTGAAGATAGCTCATAACCGCGCAGTTACTCACGTAGCAAATCAAGTGAAGCGTCTCGATACCCATCAATATGATCACAATGATCTAGGCTCTGACGGGTTCGCGAGTAATACCCACTCACCAGAGGAAATGTCTAGTCAACACCAGTCATTAGAACGCTTACTACGTGCGGTAAGGACGCTTCCATTGCAGTCAAGACAAGTGCTAACGCTTTCCCTTGAAGGCTTAAGTTACGATGAAATTGCAGACGTATGTGGTCTGACGAAAAACCATGTTGGTGTGATATTAAAACGCGCCAAGCAAAGTATCATGCAGGAGCTACCGCATGCATAATTCAGATAAAGAGAATCAAACGATCCCGCCGGTATCAATAGACGATGAGCAAAATGATGGCCTTTCTGCGCTATGGCAAGCTCAGCCAGTTACGACTATCAACCTATCGGAAGTAAAAGCCAGCCTAAACAGTGAACGAACCAAGCAGCGTTGGTATATGGTATTGGATTTATTAATGATTGCTCCCGGTGTTTATGTCTTCTTAAAATATTGGGACAACATGTCAAATATCGCGCAAATTCTAATTTTGTTTATCTTAATCTCGTCTCTTCCTTTCCTTGCTTACCAACTTTGGCTCAGAAGCGAAGCTGCATTTTATAAAAATACACAAACTGCAGATCATCTCGCAAAACTCACTACGCAAATTAAGAATAAGGTCAGAATCGCTTATATGACCAAACACTCAACGTGGGTAGGCATGATTTTTGGAATAGGTCTGGCGTTGGAGCGGCATTTTTTTGGTGACCTTGCATCAGAAAAATTAGCGAGAATGGTTGTTGTAATATCTTTAATGAGCATTGTGATGCTAGTGTGGTATGTGTGGGCGAGCAAAAGACAAAAGCGTTTTGAGCGTCAACTCGAAACGCTTGAGAAGATGGCGCAGCATTAGTAGGTAAGAACGGTGAAAAATGCGATGTGCTACTTGGGGGCGCGCTCCCGAACCTTACACTTTTAGTGCTAGCGCAGGACCAAGCCTGGTAGTTTGTTTTGTGTGAAAATAGGACCTTCACACAATGATTTTCTATCTCCAAGGTCAGTAGACTAATACGAAGAATTAGCGCACATTGGGGCTATTCTTAGGTCAAGAAACCATTGCCAGCAGCTCACGCTCAAGTCTTTAAACCACACCGGCCCGATCAATTGGGTGAGGGACATTATTCAGAAGTAGTAGCACTTGCAGTTGGTCTAGGTGTTAGCGTGGTTGCGACTGGACCGGTAAGCGGTATTGTCATCTCGTTTGCAGCAACGACCATCACTGAATGGGCAGTTGAAGAAGCCATCGAAATTGTTGGCGAAGCATATGGCATTGTGATGTGTGAATACGAAAATAATGTGCCGGATTGGCGCGATGTTATCTGTTCTAGACTAGTCATGGAGCAAGAGTTCTGCTCGGAGCGATAGTTGTTTATCTTTGGCTTTAATCGTTGCTTTCTACGCATGAATGATGCGTAGAAAGCTTTCAAGTTAGGATTCTGCTCCTTTTGAGGGCGATGTCGATAGAGAGAGTAACAATGAAGAAAGTCGTTCTTAGGCGCACATTGATAAACTGGAAGCTCGTAATGTTGCTGTTGACTTCCATTGCAGGTGTTGTTTTTTATGCGTTATCTAACCAAATACCTGAAGATTTGAAATTTAAAGCCTGGGCCGTTATCTGGGCAACGCCATTGATTTGGCTTTATATTATTTCTGAAGTTTATAGCGTATTGAAATGTCCTCGAGACGTCTCCGTTGATACGGAAAAAGATATTCTCTTTCTGGGCGATGATGTCACACTTTCTCAGTCTGATATTGGCTTTGGTTTGGTAAAGCGTGCGCTAGGTAATTATTCGTTATACATCGAAGCTACATCCGGCGAAAAGTATAACTTAAAGCCCTACTATGTAGCCGAGAACAAGTCCGAAGGGCTTGTCACTACTTTTAAGCCTTTTGGAAAAATTAGGGTAGTCACTTCGTAGATCGTATGGCGCTCCTGTAGAAGAATAAAAACATCTAAGCCGAGTATTTTCATGAACCGATTTTTTATCTTTGCCTTTGTCATCTTTGCAGCAACGGCTGGTATTTTTTATATTGCAGGTGAACAATCCTCATATGTTGAACTGGAAGACGCCCTTGCAAAGGGAGAGCTTGCAGAAATTAAGCGTGTATTTTCAAAATATGAGGCGCTTAGTCGTTGCGACGAGTGCCGCGTGCGCCTTGGTTATCATCCAGCTCTTGCTCTGCGCTTTCACCACCATCGTTAGAGTCACTGTCGTCTTCATCATTATCTTTACGGGTTCTGTTATCGCCCAAGAAAAACTCATAATAAAGGTCTAACGCGAACTCAGATTGGTCTTCCAGCGTGGTTTGAATGGCTTCTAAATATAAACTAGGTAGAAGCTGATATTTTACCGCCAAGTCAGGCGGTAGTTGTCTGCGTCGTAGCGTGCTATTGGCGTCGTTGTTACTTAGTCCAACATCCACATTGTACTCTACAGATAACCTCTCATTAATCTGCCCTCTTACCGACAGTAAATCTTCGTTAGTGCTTAAACTAAAATCATCTATTCCCAATGCGCTTCCCACTTGTCCTGTCAGGGTTTTGGTGTTGGATAAACCAAAACCTACCAGTAGCGCAGCATAGTTTGGATCTTGTGTGCCCGAGTTCGGTCCTGAACCAGTTAGTAGGTATGACAATACACCCTGCTGATCCATTGCAGGCTCAGAGAACAGGTTAATACTTGGCGAGTCAGCCGCGCCATCAATACGGATGCCCGCAATAACGTCGTCATCGGTTTTAGCTGGGTCGCGGATGGCTTCAACCAGCAACAAAGGTTGGTCAATAGGGCCGTTAAATTGCACTTCACCGGTTTGAATGATTAACTGTTGTCCGTAAGCATTGTAACGGCCATTTAAAATTTGAAGGTCGCCATAACCCACAAGTGCAGGTTGTGTGTTCACGCGAATGCCACCATATAAACTTGCGGTAAGACCAAACGCCTCAAGTTTTACTTCTTCGGTTTTGTTTTTGTCGATATTCACTAATACTGAAGCGTGGACAATATCTAGGGGTTCCTCTCTTTCTGGTTCTCCACGCAGGTGTACATCTTTTGACGGTGAAACAGCGCTTTCAGGTAGCGACTCTATTTCAATTCTCGCCCACGGGATATTCACCTCGCCATTCACGTCTACTTTTTCTTTTGTCGCGGCGATATCGATATTGGGTGAAACCTTAAGCCGGATATTTGGCTGACGTATTTCGAAACCGTTCCCTTTTAAATTGAATGTCGCACTGGGGTCGGATGACCAGTCTAACTCGCCTTTTAACGCCCCTTTTCCTCCACCCAGCAAGAAGGTGCCGTCTAGCGCAGCCGTTTGACCATTAAGTGACACTTTTTGATCCCAATCAGCCAGTGTCACAGGCGTATCTTGAATATCAATAGCGCCATTTGAAACCGTCAACTCACCGTTAAGTGTAGGGTCGTCAATGTAGCCACTTAACGTTACGTTCCCGTTTAACTTTCCTGTAAGTGTTCTGATAGCGGGGGAAAGGGGTTTGAATGGTGCAACATTCAGCCCTTGCATCTCTAACTTTCCGTCAAGTGGTACACGCGTTTCAAAAGGACGGGTATCCAATGTTAAGGTTGCATCTCCCATATCTTCACTAGAAATTAGCGAAGTCGACGTTAACTGCCCCTGCTTTATCTTTCCTTTGGTTTCTATGGAATTGATGGTAAGCGTTAGCGGCCGCGTTTCGCCTAGTTGCCATGGGGCTGAGCTCATAGACGCAGTGAACGAGGCATCGATGGGGTCATTAGCCGAGTAGCTGCCTTTTGTTTTTATAGAAAGCGTTGCCTGGGAAGGGCTTGAAACAACAGTGGGCGCTAACTCATTCGCCCATAAACCAATGGGCAGCGATGTTGCGCTTATATCCCAGCTCGCCTTGTTTTCTTGATAGTTTACATTTGAAATACACAGCTCACCTTCTTTTCGAGAGGTCCAACAGTGCTGACCTATTTTAGCTGTTACAGGCGTGGTTCCTATGTCTACGCTAAACGGGCTTGATAGTGTCCATTGCATATTAGCTAGCTTCAATGCGGTATCGCTAATTTCTCCTACCCAATGATTATTCGTCCAAGCGCCTTTTAGCGATAGCCCAATATTGTTGTTAGGCACAGCTAGGTCGATATCTGCGGTATGATCGCGATAAGTTCCTGCAACTTTAACCTCCCCGTTTAACGGCCCTTGCTGCGCGGCAGAGGCATTTAAACTCGGTGATACTGCGATGTTAGATAGGGTAAGTGTGCCGTTAGCACTTGGATTTTGCCAAGGTCCGGTGGCTGTGATATTGCCGCTCACTGCACCTGTCACTTCTGGGTAAAGGCTTGAAACGGCATTAATGTTTATCGCAATATTTGCATTTAAATGCCGTTTATTCAGTACTTGAGCTATGGCGCGTACGGCGTTTCTTTCCTGCTCGTGCTCTTGAATAATATTAATGTTAGTAACAAATAAATCACTGGGGCCGGCATAAACCGCATTTCCCTTTACTTGAAGCGGTTTGCCCTGAAGTACACCCGAGACAGTCATATCCCTTAAGCTCATATGTAATCCACCGCGCTCAGAGTATTGCAAGATACTGTCAATTTCCCCATTAATTTTTTCAGGCGCATAAGTGCTGAACTGTCGCCCTGACACGTTCTTAAGCGTTGTTTTACCTTCCCACGCGATACTTTCATTTAAATAAAGGGTGCCCGTGTTGGTTAAGCTCCCTTCCAATGCGTTAATATTGGCTTGATTCACAAAAATGTTGTTCTTTTTCAGAACCACATCTAACGATACCGGTACATTACCAATATCAGGCAATGTTGCGGCTCCAGCTCCTTTAAGCTCGTAATCACCCATGGTGCCGGAAAGCGTTAGCTGTCCTTCTTTGAGCGTAGTGTTTTCCATTGTTGGTATAGCTTGTTCTTGCCAGCTCGCTGTGAATTCTATGGGAAGGTTACTGTCTAAAATGTTGGCCTTTAGATTAGCGTTCGCGGTGACTGCGCCTTTGGCAATCACTGACAGCGTTAAATCGTCCAACGCCCCTTCGGCCGCTATATCCAGTTCTTGTGTAGCGTCGCCAAGCTTCGTTTTAGCGGCAATAGCCACATTTAATGGGAAGTTTCCGTCAAGTGTTGCGCTCGCTTTTCCTTTCACCTCACCTTGTTCATGTACAACGGTCATTTCTTCAATAGCGACATCGCTGCCCTTAAAGTGAGCCTCTAACAGCGAGATGAGTGAAATGTGCTGTTTGCTCTCCCCTTGAATTATGTGCAGATCTTCGACTAAAAAAGTACCAAGAGACAAAGGAATAGGCGTAGCTATATTTGGTAGTACGGGGACGTCGTAGCTTAGCGAGTATGATGTAGGCAATGCGCTATCAGCACTTGTCGCTTGTTCTTCGGATGCTTGCTTTTCCTTTGGTACGGGATTTAGAGCAGGCTGCTCAATCTTAGTTTCCGGTGCATTGGTCATGGCTACCGTCAAAGAGCTAGCAGCTTTTTCTTGGTGTTGCAGAGCAATGCGAACACCTTTCGCGGCTATGCTGTCGAGTATAAGCGCGCTATCTCCTTCAAAATCGGTCAGCTCTAGTTCATCAATTTCTACTGTTGTCGTAAGTAGAGCAAGTTTGATATTCGTTAGCGCTAAATACCCAACATCAATAGGCAGCGGTAATTCAATCTGGCTATCTGTAGGTGTGTCATCGGAAGATTCGGGCGCGCTTGAAAGTTGTGTTAGCGTGGCGTTTTCAAGCGTTACTTCGTTCACGCATACTCTGGGTTCAAACAAACAACGCCAAGTAATGTCAATGTAAGCGTATTGTGCATTGACTTTCCATTGCGGATTTTCCCACTCCGCGTTGTGCACTTCTAAGGTGTCAGCAAACCCGCCGTCGATGCTATCAATAGAGAGGTTTTCAACAAACGTGTTGGCCAATAGCTTAACGGTAGGGCCGCCTAAGGGACTTATCAAAACAGCGTATAAGGCGACCAGAACAAAAATCGGTGAGAGTAGAATAGCCGAAAGCGTGCGTTTTCTCATAGCTCAGGCCCCAACAATATATGTAACTGCCACGTATTCTCATCTGGTGCGAAGCCTCTTGCTACATAAAGTCGCACGGGACCAATTGGCGAAAGCCAATGAACGCCAGGCCCAACGCTATATGTCAGCGTTGTGCTGGTATCGTTAGTTGCCGTGCCTGCATCAACAAACGCAGCCACTCGCCAGTTATCTGCCACTTGGTAGGCATACTCTATACTTGATGTTGCAAGGTACTTTCCTCCAATAGAGTCAACGATGAGTTCTCCTGTTTCTGGATCAATCACTTCAGCTGTCGGGGATATTTCTCGATAGTCGAAACCGCGAACACTTTTGTCGCCACCAGCATAGAAGCGCAGTGATGTGGGAACTTCGTCGAAACTATTGGTTTTAATAACTCCCGCTTCACCACGTATGGTTATTCTGTGCGCCTCGTTAAAAGTTCGGATAAGCGTAGCTTCAACAACGGCTTTGGCAAAATCGATATCAGAACCAAAACCTTCTTTACCTATTTGGGTGAGCACTTGAAGGTAAGTACCATTATTGATGTTGAGATCACTGTCTTTATAGCGATAGGTGAGCGAGTACCCAGGTAACACTAAAGACGTGGTATTCGAGCTCAACTCTCCCTGATCATAAGTTTCACGCAGATAGGTAACCGAGCCATCGTGTTGCCATGGTGAATTGTCATGTTGCCAATAACGGTGTGCAGACAAAGAGAGAGTTTCACTTTCAAAGGAGGTGTTGCTGTATTCTATAAATTGGTAACCCGCTTCTATACTGGCGTAATCCCGCGTTATGTTTCTCATCGGTATGCGGTAGTCTGCGGTTACCGATTGCTCAGGCGCTGAAATAAAAATATCAGATGAAACAGAGTGTCCTTTACTGTTAACCCAGGGGCGTTCCCATCCTAAGCGAACCCGTGGACCCGTGTCAGTAGCTGCGCCAACAGAAACATTAAATGCGTCGGTGGGTCTGTGAAGTAACGATACCTCAACCGGCACCAGCAAACCATCAGCCTCACTTACAACCGGGCGAGCAATAACGCGGGTAAAATACCCAGATTGATTGAGGCTTCTGTTGAAGTCGGCAAGTGTTGCTGAAGAGTACGCATCACCTGTTTTAAAAGGCTTTAGTCGCTCAATGATGGCTTTCGCTTTGTCATCGCCAATAAATTTTAGCTCTCCAAATTGGTACTGAGGCCCGCTTTGTGCAATCAAAAGCACGTTCGCTTGTTTTTCATCACGCACTAAGTCGAGGCGAGTCGCTTGCCAAAAGTAATCAAAGTATCCATTGGAGAGTGCATAATTGAACATGGATGACTTGAACGACTCGTAAATGGTTTGGTTTAGCACGTCGCCTTCTTTGAGCTTTAACGAATTAAAACGCTCCCTGAAAGCTCTGTCTTCACGTCCGGCCCCTATAATTTCGCGAGTAACCTTATTGATGGTAAGTGGTTTATTCAACGCGATATTTACGGTGATCTTGTCACCTTCTTCAATACTCACCCTGGTTTCGCTGTTGTAATAACCATAGGGTTGCACAGCCGTCGCCACTGTTTCACCTACTTCATCTTGCCAGTAGGGATCAGTGAGCAGCGCTTTTTCTACATCGAGACTATTCAAATGCAGGCGAATATTATTACGCAGTTTGTCGTCTTCTACGCCTTGAATGTTATAGGAAATAGGCGCTTGGGCGTGCGAAAATGCAAAAAAAGCACACGCTAGCGTGCACACTACGCCGTCGACCAAAACACGGGGGGCTTTGGTGATTATGAACATAAATTGTCGGAAAAGATGGTCTTGCAAACTGGCAAGCCCGCTCCAAATCGAAGGCATGAAAAGGCTAAATCCTTAAGGTAACGCTGGGCTTAGAAGCTTACCACTTGGGGGTAAAGTCCATAATATGTCTGTGGTTAATGATATCACATTTGCAATTTGTATCTGCAAACTACGACGAGAGATCAAATAATTGCGCTGACGTCGGTAAATAAAGCGCACTCAATGTATTTTCCTAATTAGAATATTCTTTTGCAGAGCGCATATGACACATCCACACTAGCATTGCTTTGTTTTTGTACATTTGAGGAATGAGTAAGTATACTCTGCGTAACTTAACTTCGAGTTTTTTGCCTAAGTTAAGTTCCAGTAACAATAAAAAACAACAAAGGAATGTTATGTTTGCTAAAAAGGCTTTCTTGCCTATCTCACTGCTTACTTTGCTGCTGGTGGCTTGCTCTTTCTCCACACTTGGCTCAGATCAAGCTGAAGCAAAACCTGATTACGAAAAGTTCAGTTCTTTGCCAACCTATTGGACACCGTCGCTGTCACCAGATGGCTCAAAAATCGCTTTTGTTCAAAACGTTCAACAAGACGAAGCGTTCGCCATTCTCGCCACTTACGACTTAAAAAAGGGTGAAAAGCATTACCTACTGCGATCGGACAATGAACGCGTAAAAATCAACTGGTACAATTGGGTAAACAATGAGCGGCTAGTGGTTAGCGCTCGTTACGAAACCCGCCGTGGCACCACGAAAGTTCACGACACACGGTTGCTAAGTATTAAGTTTGACGGTGAAGACGGTGCATTCAACTTGGTTGAATGGGAGAAAATAAAGCGTCGAGCAGGTAATCCGAACCATATTCCTCAATTTCACGATGACGTTATCGACTGGCTGCCTGACGATCCAGAACATATTCTAATTGCCTTAGACGCTGAAGTGTTGGGGCTTCCGTCGGTTTACAAAATCAATGTTAATGATGGTGGCGTAAGTCGCATTATTCGCGGGAAAAAACGCATTAGAGATTGGATGACGGACCAGCAAAATAACGTTCGTATAGGTATTTCGCTTGATTACGATACAGGGGAGCGAGAAGTCTTTTTAAAGGAAAGGGATGGCTGGCGCACCTTATTTGCTTACAACGCTATGTCTGATAAGGGTGAATACCCGGTTGGCTTTGCAAAAGACCCTAGTATACTATATTTCAAGGGCTACAAAGGCGACTACCGCGCGCTGTATACCTTAAATCTAACTACTAATGAGCGAACTGAGGTGTACGCTGATGAGGGGTATGATGTAGATGGTAGCCTTATCTATTCACCGGTTACGCGCGATGCAATAGGCGTCCGTCATGACGAACGGTACTATTGGGATGAACGCTATGTCGCTCTTCAAAATGGTATCGATGCAGGACTTCCTGATTACGAGAATACTTTGGTGAGCTTTAGCGACGATGAGCAAACTTATATTATTTATTCTGAGTCCGACACCTTACCAGGGACTTATTTTCTGGGTGACCGAAAAGAAGGGACATTAGTGATGCTATTTGAGCAATATGCTCAAATAGATCCGACAAAATTATCTGAACATACGCTAATCGAATACGAAGCCAGAGACGGTATCAAGATCGAAGCGTATTTGACTTTACCAAAAGGTGAAGGCCCATTTCCAACCATTATTCATCCCCACGGTGGCCCTGGAGCAAGAGATTTCGGTGGTTTTGACTATTGGACCGCATATTTTACGTCAAAGGGCTACGCGGTACTAAGGCCTAACTTTAGAGGTTCCAGAGGGTATGGATACAGCTTTGCGCAAAGCCAAATGAAAGGTTGGGGCTTGGCTATGCAAGATGATATCACTGACGCGGCTAACTGGATGGTAGAGCAGGGGCATGCTGAGCAAGACAACATGTGTATTGTAGGCGCAAGTTATGGTGGTTACGCCGCCCTGATGGCAACTGTCAAAACCCCGGATCTGTTTAGGTGTGCGGTGAGCTTTGCTGGCGTAAGCTCACTTAAACATGTCATTATTCATTCTCGACGTTTCCTGAACAACGAATTTGTGAAAAACCAAATTGGAGATGATTATGATGACCTTGAAGCGCGTTCGCCTTACTACAATGCGAAAGGGATAAAAACGCCAATTTTGCTGGTTCACGGAGAGGAAGATAGAGTTGTCCCTCCACTTCATAGTCGCTACATGGCTGACGAGTTAGATGATTACGACAAGGTTTACAAGTATGTAGAGCTTGAAAGTGGCGATCACAATTTGTCTATTCAGCGAAATCGTCATATTTTCTTCAAGGAAATGGATGCATTTTTAGACCAACACCTTAGGCCTGGTAGTAAAGGGAGTGCTGCAACGGCAAATATTTCAGCTTCCGAGTAACCCCCGTTAAACGCGCCAGTATTTACGACAAGATTTTTCCTGGCTGGCGGCTTTTCAACCACGTTTCAGGTATACTACATAAGGCGTGTTAATTTCGCGCCTTTTTAATTCCCCCACTTTATTTCATATTCGAGATTTTATGCCCCAGACTTCTAATGGCGTATCTGAGGATACTGCAGTTGTGCAAAAGCCAGCGCTTGGCCTTGTTGAATTTGTTGCGCTAATGGCCACGATGACATCGCTTGTTGCGCTGAGCATCGACGCGATGTTGCCCGCGTTGATTCAAATTGGCGAGTCGCTACAGGTCGCTGAAGCGCATCAGACCCACTTAATTGTTACTGTATTCTTTCTAGGTATGGCTTTCGGGCAAATGTTCTTTGGGCCTTTTTCAGATAGCCGTGGCCGTCGTTTAACTATATTAGTAGGCTTGTGTATTTTCGCCTTAGGCACGTTTGTTTGCATGATAGCGAACAACTTGGAAACCATGCTGGTGGGACGGGTTATTCAGGCGTTCGGCGTATCAGGTCCTCGCATAGCCTCAATGGCAATTATTCGCGACCTATACGTAGGCGATGCCATGGCAAAAGTCATGTCGTTTATCATGATGGTGTTTATTCTTGTACCTATGTTGGCGCCTATTATTGGCCAAACGGTGATGGAGTTGACGTCATGGTTTCATATTTTCACTCTGTTTCTCATCGTGGCTACTATGGCTGGAATCTGGTTTTTCTCTCGCCAGGGAGAAACCTTGCCACGAGCGAAGCGCAGAAAATTCTCGCGAGCGCATTTTTTTAAATCATCAAAGTTTATTCTGACCCATCCGGAAGTGATGGGTTATACCTTTGCGATGGGCTGTATTTTCGGAGCGTTTTTGGCGTATTTAAGCGCGTCACAAACTATATTTACTGTGTTTTACAATGTTGGTGAATGGTTCCCATATATCTTCGCTACCCTCGCCTTTTCTATCGGCCTTGCTTCTTACTTTAACGGTAAAATGGTGATGCGCTTCGGCATGCGCAAACTTTGTCGATTTGCGCTTAAAGGCGTAAATGGATTTGCGGTGGTGTATTTGGCACTGTTATTTGTCTACGATGGTTTACCGCCTTTAATCCCTACTGTGGCCGTTATGTTTGTTGGCTTTTTCTTCGTGGGCATACTGTTTGGTAACTTAAACGCTATGGCAATGCAACCGCTGGGCGACATGGCAGGTTTAGGTGCCGCAATTATTGGCTGCTTTTCAAGCTTGTTCTCGGTGCCCGTTGCTCTCATTGTAGATAGTTTTTTAAATGGGAACTTGATGCCAATAGGTTGGGGGTTTCTTATCTTTTTTGCGCTGGCTTACGTGTCAGTTCGCTTCGCTGAACGCGTTCGTGAAAGTGTGATATAGATAATGTTATATAGGTTTGCAAAAGCAATTTTGGTGTGGCTATGGACTCGGGTAAGAGCAACGCTCTGTTATTCATAGTCATAAAAAAGCCCGACCAAAATGGTCGGGCAAGAGGGCTTAGTTAAGCACCTAACGACAGAAACTGTCCTATCCTATGATGGCTTTCATGTCAGTCATGTAGCCACGCAGGGTCTTACCTACCGATTCCACACCGTGTGAGCGGATAGCTTCGTTAATTTCAACAAGGCGTTTGTTCTCTACTTGATTAGAAGCAGAAGCCAAACCCTTACCGATAACGCTGGTATCAATAGTAGGCATAAATTTCTCACGCAAAATTGGAATTGCTGCATTGGCAAATAAGTAGTTTCCGTATTCTGCTGTGTCTGAAATAACCACGTTCATTTCATACAAACGCTTACGAGCGATTGTGTTAGAAATAAGCGGTGTTTCATGTAGTGATTCATAGTAAGCAGACTCAGGTAGAATACCGGCTTCAACCATTACGTCGAACGCAACTTCAACACCACACTTGATCATGGCAACCAGTAAGATGCCGTGGTCAAAGAATTCTTGTTCACTGATTTCACCTTCATAAGCCGGTGCGTTTTCAAACGCGGTTTCACCGGTTTCTTCACGCCACTTAAGCAGGTTCGCATCGCCATTCGCCCAGTCTTCCATCATGGTGCGAGAGAACTCTCCGCTAATGATGTCGTCTTGGTGCTTTTCAAATAGCGGACGCAGTAAATCAGTTAACTGCTCAGAAAGCTCAAACGCTTTCACTTTCGCTGGGTTAGACAGGCGGTCCATCATATTAGTAACTCCGCCAATCTTAAGTGCTTCAGTAATCGCTTCTAGACCGTACTGAATAAGCGCACCTGCGTAGCCTGGGTCGATGCCATCATCAACCATCTTTTCAAACGCAAGTACTGCTGCAACTTGCTGCATACCACATAAAATGGTTTGCTCGCCCATAAGGTCAGATTTAACTTCAGCCACAAATGATGACTCAAGTACACCTGCGCGGTCACCGCCCGTTGCACTTGCAAGTGCTTTAGCCTGATCCCAACCTTTATCTTCAGGGTCGTTTTCTGGGTGCACGGCAATAAGTGTTGGTACACCAAAACCACGCTTATATTCTTCTCTTACTTCAGAGCCTGGGCTTTTCGGCGCACACATAATTACCGTGATATCGCTACGAATTTGCTGGCCTTCTTCAACAATGTTGAAACCGTGAGAGTACCCTAATGTTGCACCTTCTTTCATAAGCGGCATAACGGCTTCTACTACGCTAGCGTGTTGCTTATCAGGTGTTAGGTTATAAACTACATCCGCTTCTGGGATAAGTTGTTGGTATGTACCAACGGTAAATCCGTTACTGGTTGCGCGTTTGTAAGAGTCGCGTTGCTCATCAATGGCCGCTTGACGCAGCGCATAAGAAACATCTAACCCTGAGTCACGCATATTCAAGCCTTGGTTAAGGCCCTGCGCGCCGCAGCCTACAATGACAATTTTCTTGCCTTTTAAGAACTGACAACCGTCAGCGAATTCATCGCGTGCCATGAAACGGCAGCGGCCCAGCTGATCTAACTGCTGGCGAAGTGACAGGGTGTTGAAATAATTAGCCATAAAAATTTCCGAACAACATTCATTTTTGTCAATATCAAACACCGACCTTGGCGTTGACAGACCTCGTCTATGACGACTTGGTATTGAGACTAAAAGATTTCTTTTGTTTTGGAAAATGATATATTTGCAAGATAATATTGCAAAAAGTGAAACGCATATGGATTTTCGTAGTCTTCAACTTTTTAACCACTTGGCTACCAGCCTACACTTCGGCGTCACCGCCGAGGCCATGTATGTGTCGCCATCTACGTTAAGCCGCGTTATTCAGCGTCTTGAGGATGAGCTAGGCTGTACGCTATTCAAACGTGATAACCGCAAAGTGGCGCTAACCCACAGCGGACACAAGTTGCTGTCGTTTTCCAAGCAAGCGCTGAAAGACTGGCAGCAGTTAAAGGTCGACTTAAAAGAAGATAATGACGCATTGCAGGGGGAGCTCAGCGTATTTTGTTCGGTTACCGCTAGCCAAAGCCATTTACCCGCTATGCTTAGACAGTTCAGACAACAACATCCAGGCGTTGATATACGCTTGATTACCGGCGACCCTGCTCTTGCGATAGAAAAAGTTAAAGGCAAGCAGTGCGACTTGTCTATTGCTATTTATACTCCCGATATGCCGACAGATTTGCATTTCACAGCGCTTGATAACGTGCCTTTGGTACTTATTGCGCCAAGAGAATGGCGACTCACTCAACTAAGTCAGTTAGACTGGACCAAACACCAAGTGATCATGCCTGAAACTGGCCCAACCCGTCGTACTGCCTATCACTGGTTTGCTGAACATGGTATTCGCCCAAATGTGTATGCCTATGTAGGGGGAAACGAAGCCATTGTGAGTATGGTGGCACTTGAATGTGGGGTTGGCTTTGTACCCAAAGTGGTGCTTGATCATTCCAGTATGGCCAGTGTGGTAACTCAAATACCCGTTGATGATATCGAGCCTTACGCCCTCGGTTTGTGCTGCCTGCAAGACAAGCAAAACGATCCGCTTATCAACGCCTTTATGCAGCTTAATTCGCAAACCCGTGCGTAAGCTTAAGGGATGATCGGTACTCAACTCGCACTCAACTGCTTTATAAGATTATCAAGGGCGCGATAGCCTAATGCTTCAGCAATGTGCGCCCGAGATACAGCGTTTTCTTCTTCAAGATCGGCAATGGTTCTTGCTACTTTCAACGTGCGATGAAACACTCGCATAGACAAATTAAGCTGTTTAGCAGCGCCTTGCAGAAACTGTAAATCAACTTCATTAAGCAAGCATATATCGGCAAGCTCGCCAGCGTGCAGTGCACCATTTGGTTTGCCTTGTCGAAGCCCTTGTCTGTGACGCGCGGCAATCACTCGCTCTCGCGTGTCGTGTAACGAGTCGTCAGGTTTATTGGCACGCTCTGGCAAGTCATAGTCCGGTAGCCGAGGTACCTCAACTTGTATATCTATTCTATCAAGCAGTGGGCCCGATAAACGGTTCAAGTAATTCAGCTGCTGCTGTGGTGTCAGTCGATTATCATCAATATCACCCGTCGGGCTTGGGTTCATTGCTGCCACCAATTGAAAATTTGCGGGATAGGTTGCGCTTCCTGAAGCACGCGACAAATGCACGTCGCCGGTTTCAAGAGGCTCGCGCAATACATCCAGTGCTTTTCGTCCAAATTCAGGGAGTTCATCTAAAAACAAAATACCGTTATGAGCTAGCGATATTTCACCTGGTACAGGGTTGGAGCCGCCACCAGTAAGTGCGACGGCAGAACTTGTGTGGTGGGGTGAGCGCAGGTGACGGGTTAGAAATCGTTCTGCGCGTAGTTTCTCACCTTTTACCGAGTGAATGGCGGCAACTTCCAGCGCTTCTTTCTCACTCATATCAGGTAATAACGAGAGCATGCGGCTGGCGAGTAAGCTCTTACCTGTACCAGGAGGGCCCACCATCAGCACATTATGTCGATTGGAGGAATCCTTGCAAAAAGCCGAGTAAGATTCATTTGATTTGTTGTGTTTAAGCGATGATTATAGCGTCATGACATTAGGAAAGGACGTCCACTTTGAAAAATTATTTAACGATACAAAATGCACTAATACTCCTCATAATCGTTAGTCCACCATCGATACTTTTTTACATTTACTCCTCGAGGTTTTCGGGAGGCATTAGTGAGAATCATCAAGCCTTTGGAGAGTTTGGAAGCTTTGTCGGAGGCACTATGGGCGCGGCCTTTACGTTCGTAACTTTACTGTTACTCATTATTGGTCAACAAAAACAGAGCCGTGACGCCGCTGAACAAGCTAGACTGAATCGTCAGAACCTTGAACTAATGCAGACACAAATCGACTCAGAGGGGGAGAGGCTAGAGGCTGAGATTGAGGCTAGAGAGCGCGATCATATTCAAGCTTTGACTACCAGATCGCTTGATAATCTTCTGGTCTTAGAAGCAAAGATGCTCTTGAAGTGCGATAGCTTTGAGATGTCTGTAGCCGACACAAGACTTACATCTCATCTCAATCTCCGATTACTTTCCTATAAAATGGAAGGAAGAGTGAAGCAAAGTGGCAGTGCTGAGTGGGTGTTGAAGAACGCATGGTATCTGGCGTTTCAACAATACTTTTTGTTTGCAAGTTCAAAAGTCATGAAGAAGTTTGAAGTATACACGTTGGACTATCATATCGAGTTTTCCATAGCCACCCTACTTCATGCACGCCGCCTGTATCTTATTAACCAGACAGAGTTTATCCACTTCATCGACCGCTTGAATGATGTAGTAGATTCGATTGGTCGAACCCACTTTTCGACCCACTATGGAGTGTGGCTCACACATATATCTGAGGTGCGCGTCCAAGGAATCGGAACCACGTTCGACGACTGGCAGGGTGAAGATTATTGAGGGGTTCGCGACGGTATACCTAGGGTGAACTAAAGGCGCGAACTGAAAAACGGTTCGTATAGGGTTGACTATCCATGAACTTAAAGATAGGATTCGAGGCTCTAGACCCTGTATGAACCATTCAAGGAGAATCAATGACCGCTCACCGATATGGCTATGCGAGAGTTTCAACCCTCGACCAATCCACCAGCATTCAACGAGAGGCTCTCGAAGCGGCTGGTTGTGACCGTGTGTATGAAGAGCAAGTCTCAGGAACAAAGCGAGAAGGCCGTGAGGAGCTCTCACGAGTTCTTGAGGTGCTTCGCAAAGGCGACACACTGGTCGTAACGCGAATTGACCGTCTCGCTCGTTCAATGAAAGACCTCCAGGACATCGTCCACGACTTGAAGCAACGTGGGATTCATCTCGAAGCGACGGAGCAACCCATCGATACTAGCAGCGCCGCTGGAAAGGCGTTTCTCGACATGCTCGGCGTCTTCGCAGAGTTTGAGACGAACCTCCGCAAAGAGCGCCAACTCGAAGGCATCGCGAAGGCTAAAGCTAAAGGCGTCTACAAGGGAGGAGCTCCCCTTTCAGACGAAAAGAAAGCGCTTGTGCGTCGACTTTACGAAGAGGGAGTGAAACCAGCCGACATCGTCCGTCAAAGTGGTGTCGGAAAGACCTCCGTTTTTAAAATCATCAAAGAGTTGAGAACTCAATAATTGACCCCACTTCAGCCAATCCAAAGGCATGAGAAGCAGTAAAAAAGGACAAGACATGCAAACTGAAATTACACTTAAAGTTAACAACGACACACTCCAGGCTCTTCGTGGTCTAGCCGACATGGTTGAGGACGGTACTTCCCCTGGTGAGTTCTTCGCGGCGCTATACGGTGAGGAAGCTGACGCCGTCCATCAATTGGTCTCGAGTGCGACACAATCGCTGTCTCGATAAGTTCGTTCTGAGTGTCTTTTTATTTAAGTGAATCTATAAGACACCCTTGAGGCCTCGCTCGATTCGTCTTGAGGTCTCGTAGTTCGTGCCCTAGAGGGTCGTTTAGATCCTCTCTTTTTATTTTTTTATTTCGTTAAGCCCACTAATGCCAAGACTGAAGAAAATCCTCCTCTCGAATATCCTCCCTTTAGAAGAGCTCAATCCTCGCGACCCTAGAGCAGCCCCCTCGAAAGCGAAAGGAGACGCTCTGGTGAAGCTCAACGAGGAGTTACGAGAGACGCTTATCTACGAGGCCAAACAAGACGCTTCAGAGCCAGCTCAAGGGCTAGCTATGGGAAACAATATCCCCCCTCTCGTTGTGTGCAAACCGCCTGTTGACTTACCTGAGCACTATCGAAGCGACATTACTTCAGAAACCTACGTTCTCGTCGACGGATATCAGCGCTACGAGGCCATACGAGACGCTTTCGGCCTTGGTATCAGGGTTAGCATTAAAATCGTTGAGACGCCTTCGCTGGTGGCTCTCATGCGCGAGGCTATGGAGCTGAACTCTAGACCTCAAATGCCACTGACGAAGGGGGAGAAGCTATCTCATGTTTTCAGGCTTTTATTGCTAGACGGTATTGAGGACGGAACAGCCTGGAGGAAGCAGTTCGAAGGGATAGCATCACGATCGACTCTCTCTGAATACAAGAAGCTCGCAACGTTTGCCCGAGACGCGGCGAACCTTCACGACTTGCCTTTTGATGAAGCTCGCGAGGCGCTAAGAGAAGCCGTGAGAGAAGGGATTGGAGAGTACGTGACGCCTAGATTCGACTCGAAAGGATTCCCCACAAAGAGCACAATTTCAGCGTGGAGAGAAGTGGTAGAAACGGGAGAGGTCTCGAAGTGGTGGGCTATAAAGCAAGCGGAGAGAGAGAAGTCTGAAGCCAAGAAGCGAGAGGCCGCTCGGAGCCTTTCAGCAATGCTCGCAGAATTCGCCCCAGGGGAACGTTTAGAGGTGCTTCGACGCTTGGAGGCTGAGGCGAAAGAAGAGCAACGAGACGCTCCACGCGACGCAGAGCTGAGTGCGCTCACTCGAGACCTGAAGGGCTCCTCAAGCATTTCTCAAGTCCCCCCTTTGGCTGACCTGGAGGACGAGGACTTTTAGCCCCCCTCCCCGTTGTGCTTCCCCTTGTGCAATGAGTTCTCGCCCAGCTTCTTGCTCCTCGAGCTCCCTCCAGCGTCTAACGACGGCATAACGACGAGCCGTGTCGTATTTCGTGACGAGAGTCATCGTCAGGTCGCGGTCGAGACGGTACTGTTTGCGCTCCTCGCCCTTTGCGTCTTGATAGTTGTCTAAAAAATCAACCGGCTGAACTTTCAGCTCGTTGAACATCTTCTCGCAATCGGCGAGGACGTTTTTGTGTAGCTTTCCCGTCAGCTCCGCGATCTCTCGGCTGGTCATTGAGTATTTAAGATTCATTCGTGTGTTCTCCTTCTAGAATTTGACGCTCTGTCGCTAGGGCTCGATTGAAAGCGAGGTCGGTTTGAGATACCCCCTCCCTGTTGTACTTCCCCCCACGGTGTATTGAGTTCTCTCCGGCATCGAGCGACGAGACGTGTCGTATTTCGTGACGAGAGTCATCGTCAGGTCACGGTCGAGTCGATACTGCTTACGCTCTTCGCCCTTTGCGTCCTTATAGGTGTCTAAAAAATCCCCCGGCTCAATTTTGAGCGCGGCGAACATGGTCTCGACGTCTCGGACGACGTTTCCGTGACGCTTCCCCGTTAGCTCGAATTCAAGACCGGAGCTCTGAAACGCGTTCTGAGGAGACTTCTCGCTTTATCCTTGCGTATGCTTGCCTTGACGCCCTAAACGCCCTCTCCGTGGCTCTCTGTGAGAAATTAAGGTACTTTCCAGGCTTTACACTGAGGGTGATTCTGAGCGCGTCGTTTCATTTGTGGGAGGGGAATAAAAGGCACCCCCCTATAACTATTACTATCGACAAACCCTTTAATGATGGTGGTTAGAGGTGAAGTCGAATATAAAAAGATGTGGTGTCTACCTATCGTCTCCCCAGTTCTGTCTCAAGCCTTTCAACCGTTGCTCATATCCTTTCATCTCGACTTTGAAGTAGTCTCCGCGTTTGTCGTTAGACCAATACCACCAGCCCTTGTCGAAGTCCCTGGTAAAAGACTCTCCTCCGTCCTGGTAAGCGATGTCTATCGAGTCGCTCCCAATCGTGAGGCTTAGACCTGAGTCTCGAATTCTCCTCGCGAGCTCCTCTCGTCCGCTTGGTGTCTTCGACTCTTCAACTAGAACCCTAAAATCGATAGGAGTCTCCGATTCAGTCTCGTTCAGTTGCTCCCTGAGCTTGTTTTCTTCTTCCTGGAGAGCTGTGTACTTCTGGAGAAATACCCCCGTAGCGCCTTTCTGAGCGAATAATTCGGACAGTGTCTCTTGTTGCCTCTGATTCTCCTCAAGCCTCGCTTCGAGAACTTCGACATCAACTTTCAGGGCACGTCGGTTGAGAAGCTCCACGTCGTTATTGTGAAGCCAATACAACACGAGAGCTTCAATTTGAATGTACTGCATGTACGGTAGGTCGCAACCATGACCGTCCGCTCGAGCTCGACACGCTAAGTATTGACCCCCACGAGAGCCTGTTCCTTTGTCGAAAAACCGCATTCTCGCCCCACACTTCCCACACGTCGCTAGACCGCTGAAGAGGTTTCCGGTCTTTCCCTTGCGAGTCGCATTGCTGCCAGCTCCAGCCTTAGCTTTGTGTCGAACACTCCAATAGGTGTCCTCATCGATGATCGCTGGATAGTAATTCTTTATCAGGTCTCCAATGGGCTTTCTAATTCCACCGATTTTAGTGTGGGGCTGATAATGTCCAATTACGTTCTGTGTCTCCACAAGGCGTCTGAGCGACGTTCTCGCCCACTTTCTCCCTGTGGGTGAAGGAATGCCACGTTCGTTTAATTGTCTGATGGTAGCAGTGCTCCCAAAGCCCTTCGACATGATACGAAAAGCCTCTCGCACTGCCTCCGCTCTGTCCTCCATGACAACCATCTCGCCGCCCTCCACTTTTATCCATGAGGGAACCATAGGCGAAAGGATGTGACCCTCTCGAGCTTCCTCCTTCTTCCTAGCCCATACAGCGGAGAGTCGTTTGCTCTTCATGGCGCTCTCTTCGTGGGCTCTCGACATAACGACGAGACTGCTCATTAATTTAACCATATCGAAGCTGTTCTCGATGTATGTTTGGTTGTCCGAGAGAGTGACAATCGTGAGACCCTTGTCCTCCACCAGCTCCATTAGCAGTCGAATCGCTTTATTCACAGGGAGTCGAGACAGCCTGTCCAGGCTCTCAATAATGAGGGTCGTTCCTCTAGGTATTCGCCCGTCGTCAACGTCACGAATGAGATTGGAGAGAGCGCCTGTCTCCACGTTTGCTCCTTTGAAAGCAGAGACGCCCGAGTCGACGACGGTAGTGTCTAGTTCCAGACCATTTAGCTTACAGTAGTTTTCAGCCGCTTCGAGTTGCCTCCTGTAGCTGTCCCCTTTCGCTTGTTCCTTGCTAGAATACCGAACGTAACTGATCGCCTTTGGCATGTCCTGTTTGCTCCTCTCGTTTGTCGCTGAGGGGGAGAATATAACTGAAAGTATCCAACTGTCCAACTGTCAGTAAGTTATGTGAGCCACTTGCTGCAATAATCAAAGCGCGTTTGGCCTGTTCTTGACCGATAATGTCATCCCACCCTGAAGGCGGTTTGTTTAGTGTATGCGAAGTAAACGGCTGGCCTTTTGCGAGTTTTTTGTTGCCAGTTAGGTGTTCATAAACAGACAGTAAATCGAAAGCGGGATAACGCGTCGCATGAGAAACCAATGCAGCCTCTACGTCATTATCACCTGGATACACCAACGCAATGTCTTCGTTTGCGGCTGTCATCACCACAGGAATAAGCCCGTTTACTGGCTTAATTTCACCGTTTAATGCAAGCTCGCCCACAAATGCAATGTTCATCAGGCTTATGTCTGATATGTAGCCCGATGCTGCCAAAATGCCTATTGCAATGGGAAGGTCGAACCTACCGCCAAACTTTGGAATATCAGCAGGCGCTAAATTGACCGTTATTCGTTTTGCAGGAAACTCGAAACCACTGTTAATAAGGGCGCTGCGTACTCGCTCTCGCGCTTCTTTGACGCTGGTTTCTGCCATACCGACCAGTTGAAAAGCAGGTAAACCATTAGCTAAGTGAATTTCTACGCTTACCTCTGGGGCTGACACGCCCTGCCCTGCAAAGGTTTTAACCACTGCCATTCCCATATTCGAAACAACCCCTTTCCTTGCTTATTCACTATTCGTGGTTTTGAAACGCAAATGCCTCGGCGCGACCAAAAATTGCTAGCCACCGCATTAGGCGGAAACTCTAGCGAGAATAGAGTGGGGATGTAACTGTACTAACGATGGGATTTACTTAACATGTACGCCAAGCTTGGTCACTGATAACTTCGCTTAGCGCACATAGACTAGCGCTAGTGATGGTCCGTGTAGAACACGGGCAGCTGCCAATGCCAGCGCATTGCGCCAAGCCTAAACAGTACTGTAGTGACAAGGGCTGCAATACCACACCACTGTGTAGCGAGTTCCATTTGCATGCCTATTCCATAAACCACGCCCCCTGCAATACAGGTCATTGCATAGAGCTCGCCGTTTAGTACCAACGGTACCTCTCGGCAAATAACGTCCCGCAGCAGACCACCAAACACGCCTGTAATGGTGCCCATGGCAATCGCCACGGCCATTCCTGTGTCGTTGGCTAAAGCTTTTTCTATGCCAACGACGTTAAATAGCGCCAGCCCAAAAGCGTCGGCGATTAATAAGTAGTGAAAGGGAAAGCGCGGGCTTACTCGCAGCCAAATTATAGGGATAAAAGCGGCAATGAGCGTAGTGTATAAATAATCGGTATCGGCAATCCAGAAGACCGGGACATCTAACATGACATCACGTAGTGTTCCACCACCAATGGCGGTAGCACTAGCGAGCACGACCACGCCAAAACCATCCATACGCTTTTGATAGGCCATAAGGGTGCCGGAAATTGCGCATACCGCAACCCCTGCAAGGTTTAACCAATGAAACCAATCAAACATCTTCTTGTACCCTTTTATTACCCTTAAAACTCGCCATTTCTACCGCAAAATACTTGATCAAGCCTTATGTTTCATGCTATTTCTTTGCCTGATATCGAACTAGGGCTTTCGTGAACATAGTTCTCGATATTACGTTGTGAGGTAAAGCCATAACCTCTAACGAACAACATCTCATTATTACAATACCAATGGATATAAGTATTGTAAGTCAAATATATCATATAAAACAAAGCGCTACTGAAGTGTTAGTGGTGAGGCTTTGTTGCTCCTCGCTTTGAACTACCTTTGATGATGTGATACATCATCACTATGACATGCAATTTTGAGTAAAACAGCGCGTATTGGAAGTTGAGCCAAAGCACTACTGGTTTACCACTGTTTTTAAGTTTCACAAAAAAGGTCTAGCGCTTAAACCTAGTACCTTAAATTAACGGGAAGGATTTATGCCCAAGTTACGTTCAGCAACTACCACCCAAGGTAGAAATATGGCGGGAGCTCGCGCGTTATGGCGAGCAACTGGAATGAAAGACTCTGATTTCGGCAAGCCTATTATTGCTATTGCGAACTCTTTTACGCAGTTCGTACCTGGGCATGTTCACCTAAAAGATCTCGGCCAGTTGGTGGCGCGCAGCGTTGAAGAAGCGGGTGGTGTAGCGAAAGAGTTCAACACTATCGCGGTGGATGATGGTATCGCTATGGGGCATAGCGGCATGCTGTACAGCCTACCTTCTCGAGAGATCATTGCTGACGCAGTGGAATATATGGTAAACGCACACTGTGCCGATGCCATCGTTTGTATTTCTAACTGCGACAAGATCACGCCGGGGATGTTAATGGCGTCTATGCGCTTAAACGTGCCGGTAATTTTTGTGTCTGGCGGCCCAATGGAAGCGGGTAAAACTAAGCTTTCAGACCAGCTTATTAAACTAGACTTGGTTGACGCCATGGTAGCGGCTGCTGACGACAAAGTCAGCGATGCTGATACTGACGAAATTGAGCGTTCAGCCTGCCCTACCTGTGGCTCATGCTCAGGTATGTTCACCGCGAACTCCATGAACTGCTTAACCGAAGCGTTGGGTTTATCCTTGCCGGGTAACGGCTCCATGCTGGCTACTCACGCCGACCGTGAGGGGTTGTTTAAGCAAGCCGGTAAGCAAATTGTTGAGCTGTGTAAGCGTTACTACGGCGATGATGATGAAAGCGTTCTACCACGCAATATTGCCAATTTTAAGGCTTTCGAAAACGCCATGAGCTTGGATATTGCTATGGGTGGGTCGACCAATACCATTTTGCATTTGTTAGCGGCGGCAATGGAAGGCGAAGTGCCTTTTACCATGGCAGATATCGACCGATTGTCTCGCAAAGTTCCTCATCTATGCAAAGTGGCACCTTCAACACCCAAATACCACATGGAAGACGTACACCGAGCGGGTGGCGTTTTGGGTATTTTGAGCGAGCTAAATAAGGCTGGCTTGTTGAACACCGATGTAAATCATGTTTTAGGAAAACCGCTTACCGACGTTATCAGCGAGTGGGACATCACTAACCCAGAGAACAAAGACGCAATAACCTTCTATCGCGCGGGCCCTGCGGGTATTCGCACTACTAAAGCCTTTAGCCAAGATTGTCGCTGGGATGAAGCCGATGACGACCGCGAAAACGGTTGTATTCGCTCGATCGAGAATGCGTTCAGTCAAGAAGGCGGTCTTGCCGTGCTTTATGGTAACTTGGCAGAAGATGGCTGCATTGTTAAAACCGCTGGTGTGGATGAGTCTATTTTAAAATTCAACGGTACAGCTCGTATTTACGAAAGCCAAGACGATGCAGTAGCAGGTATCTTGGGCGATGAAGTAAAAGCTGGTGATGTAGTCTTTATCCGCTACGAAGGCCCTCGTGGCGGCCCTGGCATGCAAGAAATGCTGTATCCAACGTCTTACTTGAAATCTAAAGGGTTAGGCAAGCACTGCGCCTTGGTAACAGACGGGCGTTTTAGTGGCGGCACTAGCGGCTTGTCTATTGGCCACTGCTCACCAGAAGCCGCTAGCGGCGGCGGCATTGGCCTAGTAGAAGACGGGGATAAAATTGAAATAGATATCCCCAGTAGAAGTATCAATATTGCTATTAGCGATGAAGAACTAGCAGAACGTCGCGCGAAAATGGAAGCCAGTGACAAGCCTTGGAAACCGAAAGATCGCGTACGTGAAGTTTCCACGTCACTTAAAACCTTTGCGGCGTTAGCAACCAGTGCCGACAAAGGTGCAGTACGTGATGTGACTAAGCTGGAAAATTTGTAATGACAGCTGAACATGTAAGCGATCACGAGTACTTAAAAAAGATCTTGCTTGCCCCGGTTTACGATGTTGCGGTGGCGAGTGAGTTGTCTTATATGTCGTTGCTTTCGGCAGAACTTGGTAATGAAATTTTTCTTAAACGGGAAGATCAGCAGCCGGTTAAAAGCTTCAAGTTGCGCGGTGCTTATAACCGCATTTGCTCGCTTAGCGACGAGCAATTACGAGCTGGCGTGATTGGCGCATCGGCGGGTAATCACGCGCAAGGCTTAGCGTACAGTGCAAAAATGAAGGGTATTCAGGCGACCATCGTTATGCCTGAAACCACGCCTGATATCAAAGTAGACGCAGTACGCCGCTTTGGCGGTGATAACGTGAATGTGGTATTGCATGGCACCAGCTTTGATCAGGCAAGTAACCACGCCAAAGCATTGTGTGAAGCCCATGGCTATACCTTCGTTCCTCCGTTTGACGACCCCGATGTGATTGCTGGGCAAGGTACGGTTGCAAGAGAGCTACTAGAGCAAAACCCACACCTTGATATTTTATTTATTGCTGTGGGCGGCGGTGGCCTGGCCGCGGGGATTGCGGTTTACCTAAAGCAGTTAAAGCCAAGCATAAAAATTGTTGCGGTAGAGTCGGAAGAGTCGGCCTGTTTCATTAAAGCAAAGGCGCAAGGCGCGCCTACTGAGCTTGAAAGCGTCGGCATTTTTGCTGATGGCGTTGCCGTTAAAGTGATGGGGCAGGAAACTTTCCGTCTGTGTAATCGTTTAATTGATGAAACCATGACCGTTACTAACGATGAAATTTGCGGGGCGATTAAAGATATCTTTGATGATACCCGTGTCATTGCTGAGCCAGCGGGCGCATTGTCGGTGGCGGCAATTCGCAAATACGCTAAGCAGCACGACCTCAAAGGTAAGAAGTTAGGCGGTATTCTGTGTGGCGCAAACATCAATTTTCACACCTTGCGGTACGTGTCTGAACGCTGTGAATTAGGCGAACAGAAAGAAGCGGTTTTTGCGGTTAAAATTCCTGAAACTAAAGGTGCATTTAAACAGTTTTGTGAGTGCGTTGGGGCAAAAGCGATCACCGAGTTTAATTATCGCTATGCCAGTGAGAGTGAAGCACATATTTTCGTGGGCGTTAAACTTAAAGGTGGTCAACAAGAGTTCGCTGCACTGCAAAGCGACCTTGAAAGCAAAGGGTATGACTGCGTTAACTTAACCGATAACGAGTTAGCGAAGCTTCACGTGCGCCATATGGTGGGGGGACGCCCGCCTACCATCTTAAACGAGCAAGTGTTTAGTTTCGAATTCCCAGAGCGCCCGGGTGCGCTATTGAACTTCTTAAATACGTTAGGTGAACAGTGGAACATTACGCTGTTTCACTATCGTAACCACGGCGCAGCAGAAGGTTTGGTATTGGCAGGGTTTGATATCGCACCAGAAAGTCGAGACGACTTTAATCAGCATGTTGCCGAGTTAGGTTATAAGGTTGAAGAAGTAACAGACAACCCAGCGTATCGCTTTTTCTTGTCGCAACCAGCGTAGCACGTTATGGGAAAAGCTAATCAAGCGTTGAAAACTATACAATTAAAAGCTTGCCATGGTTTATTGACCCGTTTTCGCTTTGTACTGCTTCACGTTAAGCTTAGGTTTACCGAGGAGCGTTACAAAGCGGCACTATTTAGCATGCATTGGCCTAGCGTTCATTAAGCGTTGTTGTAAGTACTTCAAAAGAAGCCAAGCGAGTAAATGGGCACGTAACAAAAAACCCATGCAGAATCATGGGTTTTTCAAATACTAGAGAAAATTCGCTGCCCGCGACAATACACCTAACTGGCAGTATTAAGAGCAACATTCTCCAAATGCTGAATCATCTCAGGCCATATCAGGGCCATTACGTCAGCGCGCAACGCTTCGCATTCTTCTGAGTATTTTAAGCTACCATCTTTTTCAGAATCTAACCAATGGTTGTCTTTCAATGCACTGATAAAGCTAGACAGTACGTTTTTGTCGTAAAATTCTGGGGAACTAAGCCCGTAAAGGGCCGATAAGCGCTCTGCGACTTGTTTGCTCTCTCGCTCTAATGCGCTGCGGCTTATCACTTTCTCTTTGTCTAAAATGGTCAGTACTACCGCATAACGCTGTAATGTTTCTTGCATACAGCGGCTTAACAGCCATGCAGAATGGAACTGCTTACAGTGCGCATCTGGTGGTAGAAGTTCACCGTCTTTTTGGCGTAATAGACCTTTGTCTAGCATCGCATTGATTAATGCATCAGTATGTGCCAGCGCTTCGTCTTGAGTTAGGTGTAAGAACAGCTCTTTTTGCAGCAAGGGATAAAGTGCTGCAATAAGCTGAAAAATATTGTTCTTGGTGGTGCCTTTTTTAGCGAAAATAGAGGCCATGATAAGACCAGGAATGGCAAACAAGTGCAAAATGTTGTTGCGATAATAGGTCAGGTAAACCGCTGATTTAGGCTGAGGACTGATCAAGCGGCCATAATCATCCTCTTTTACCTCAAAGCGACCGAGTTTCAGTGTATCGCGTAGCAAGTCTTCTGCCGACACGTCTGGAATGGTGGCATCATCACTAAATGGCACCGCCTTAAATAACTCCATGAAATCGCCCATGGCTTGATTAAGTTCGGTTTCGCTCATGGTCTGTCTTTTAGACGACAATAGGCACAACGAGGCCAAAGCCATACCGTTAAGCGCTGCCGCACGGTTAATACGCGTCATAACATTGTTAGCCAATTCATTAACGGCAGGCGTTAACCAAGCGGGTTTTTTCTCTGGCTCGGCGTCGCGACAATCTCGCCAATTTGGCACGTGACTTTCAAGGAATTGATTAAGTGCAATGGGTTCTCCAAAGTTTACGTAACCGTGACCATAATTCTTGAGTTTGCGAATAGCTGAAAACACTTGGAGGTTAGATTCTTTTTTCTTCTTAGAGCCCTTGAGTTCGTTCAAATAGCTCTTCACTTCCATTACGTTCTCATAGCCGATGTAAACAGGCACAATGCTAACGGGGCGATTAACGCCTTTAAGCATAGCCTGAATAGTCATAGCCAACATACCGGTTTTAGGCGGTATTAAACGGCCAGTACGGCTACGGCCACCTTCAGGGTAGTATTTTACCGAATAACCCTTGTTAAACAGCAGTTCCAAGTATTCCCTGAAAACAGCGGTGTATAGCTTATTACCCGCAAAACTTCGGCGCAGGAAGAACGCACCTCCACGGCGGAATACTTTGCCTACAGGCCAAAAGTTAAGATTGATACCCGCTGCAATATGCGGCGTCACCATACCTTCGTGATAAATCACGTAGGTCAATAACAAGTAGTCCATGTGACTGCGATGGCACGGTACATAAATGATTTCATGACCATTGGCAGCCAGCTCGCGTATGCGGTCGGCGTGGCCTACACTAATGCCGTTATAGATTTTGTTCCAAATACGCGTCAGCAGTCTGTCGCCAAAGCGGATAAGACCCTCACGATAATCTGCAGCGATTTCTGTGATATAACTCTGCGCCGTTTCCTTTGCTTTTTCATGAGAAACTTTTTTGCTCCTCGACTCTTCAGCTATGGCTCGACGCACTGCATCTGAGCCCAGAACGCTATTATTAAGTTCTTGACGCTCTAGCAATGTTGGGCCCGTCATACTCTGACGCTTACGCTGAAAGTGAGTACTTGCTACTCGTACAAGCTTATGCGCAATGCTTTGATCGCTACCATGCTGATTTGACATCGCGCGTGCTGATACCGCTTTAGAATAATTGATAAAGTTATCACGCCCTAAAAAAAGCACGATAAAAAGTTTACGCAGCCAACTTGGAGCGGCTTTATCAGCAATTAAATCGCTTAACCCTGGGTTACCACGCCCTGGAGCTCGGCCCCACGTCACGTAAACCGGAACCACCTGTAGATCGAGGTTTTCATGATCTCTATGCAAGTGAAAAAGGTCAGTGAAGACCTCTTCAATTCCCGTATCTTTGGCTGATGAGCGAAAAAGAGGCTGGGTTTTACGTAAAAACAGCGTCGAAGAGTATTCTCGCCCTGCCAGTGTGAGCGTATCTGTTGGACTTGGTAAACCTAGTGCCTCAGTCGACATTCTCAATGCAAGCTGATCTGTCACAGAGTTTGCGGGAAGTAAATAAACAATAGGTTTGTTTTTATCTATCCCTAATTCGGTTTCAACGTTAACTGGAATACTGTGTGCTTTGACCAGTAACTTAACAGGATAATGAAATACCGACAGAAGGGCTTTTCGCATCCACGACATGAATTATGTAATCCTATGAATAAAAAACGGGGGAAGTGTAACACAATCGCATCACAATCTCGCGACAAGCCAATATCGTCGCTTTTCATGCTGTACTGACTCCATGCTGAGCTGGAAGTTCAAGAATATCAGTGTCTCTTCTTCAGGTTAGTGTTGGTTAGACGAGAGCTTGTCTAAACGATTGGTAATGCGACATTAGCATTATTCATATTGCGATAAGCGAAGTCAGTTACTACTTTTATAAAAGTTAACAGTTGTGGGCAAGTAGCAGTGGATGATAAAAATCGCCTAAAGATAATTGACGAGTTTATACTCAACAATGAGGTACCATTAGATCTCAACGACCTTATGGTCTTGTTAGCAGGCGCATACAAAATGCCTATTGCCCTAATTGGCATTGTGGGGGAATTTGATGAAGTATTTAAAGCGCGATTTGGAACATCACTTAATAAAGTAAGCAGAGAGCATGGGTTCTGTGGTCATGTTGTGCAAGAGCGTAAACAATTCGTCATTAACAATGCCCGTGAAGACGCCAGATTTCTAAATAATCCACTGGTGACAGGTGAACCACACATCTGCTTTTATGCAGGAACACCAATTGAAATTAATGGTCAGGTTATCGGTGCTGTATGTTTAATCGATACTGTCCCCCGAGAAATCGATGAACAATTTCTAGAAGTCCTGAATAGAATTGGCGCGCTTGTCAGCCAACACATTTCTCTCTCAAAGGAGCATGAAGTACTAAAGCGTGAGCATGGCTTAATTGAAAAATCTCCTATTGTGCTGGCGACATGGCGAAATACAACGTCGCTAAAATTGGTTCATATCTCTAAAAACAGCGAGCGTGTTCTGGGTATAGCAGCGCATGATTTACTTAGCGGCACTGTAGAATTTAGCGACGTATTAACAGAAGACGCTGAGAGCGATTTTACATTTGCCATGCAGGCGCACATGGAAGGCGTAGAAACCCATACCTGTAGGCTTCAAATAGCAACGCCCACGCGGACCATTTGGGTAAGTATGATCTCTACTGCCAGTTTCCGAGAAGACGGTATGCTCTACTCGGTTCAAGCGTTTTTATTTGACACTAGCGACCAGAAATATGTGGAGGACAAACTTAATAAAACAAACCAGCGCATGCGGCTCTTATTGGAGGCCTCTGAATTGGGTACGTGGGATTGGAACTTGGCCGCTGATGTAAACCAAGTCAATAAACGTTGGTGTGACATCGTCGGTCTTGAATATGAGTACTATGACACCAGCTCTCGCTTTTTCAGACAGTTAATTCACCCTGCGGACTATGTAAAAGTAGAAAAGCAATTAAATGAGCACATTACTGGTAAGAGCAAAGTTTTTAATACGACTTTTCGCATGAAACATACTAACGGCTCATGGGTGTGGGTTGAAAGTTATGGAAAAACCGTCGAATCTGACAGTATGGGTAAGGCTATTCGACTTGCCGGCATTCATCGCGACATTACGCAAAGAATGGAAAGCGAACTTCATGAGAGAAAGAAAACCCAGCTTCTACAGTTTATTAACAAAACCCGCGCTTCCTACCTCCAAAATAATGATCTAACCATGGCCTGCCAAACCGTATTGTCCGAGCTTATTGATATTTCAGATAGTCAGTTTGCGTTTGTAGGGCAAATGAAAGCTGAAGGTAATGCATCGAGGCTGTTTATTCACGCGATTTCGGAAATAGTGTGGGACACCAGCAGCTTCACGCAATATAACGAGTACAAAAAGCGAAACTTGTATTTCGATAGCTTTGATAACCTTTTCGGTACCACAATTTTAACCGGTGAAGTTACGATAAGTAATACTTCAGGGAGTCATCCAAACTCAAAAGGAGTGCCGAAAGGCCATCCTCGCATTAGTCGATTTTTAGGGCTGCCGATTAAGGTCAAAGATAGAGTGGTGGGCATGATTGGTTTAGCCAATAAATTTGAGCCCTACACCATTGAGGATGCAAAGTTTTTACAGCCTCTATTAGATGCACTAGCGGGGCTTTTCTATGCAGTAGAACTAGAGGATGCACGCGCAATAGCTGAAGAGAAGTTGCGAAAGCTGGCCATGACTGATTCGCTGACGGGGCTGTTTAATCGGCGAGCATTTGTTGATAAATGTCATCAGCTTTCTACACAAAGTAATAGAGTAAGCGTAGCAGTAATCGATATAGACCACTTTAAGGAAGTTAATGACACTTATGGACATGATGCAGGAGACCAAGCATTAATTTCAGTAGCCCACCTCATAGAAGAATATTATGTGGAGCCAGATATTGTTTCTCGTCTTGGGGGCGAAGAGTTTGCGATAGTGGCAATTTCCGACAACAAAAAAGACGAAGAAAGACGCTTTAACAAACTTCGAGAGGCTGTTGAAAAAACAGAAGTAAAATACAAAACAGACACGATATCCGTAACGATAAGCATCGGAGCAGTCTTTGCTGAGGACAGTTTGAACGTTGACTTTAGTGGATTGCTTTCCAAGGCCGATAAACTGCTATATACGGCGAAAAAGAATGGTCGAAATCAAGTTATTCTAGAGTGACGAGCGCTTAAGGTTGCTATCCCAGCACCAAGTTTTGCCGCTGATTCATATGCTTCTTTTGTGTGCTCTGGGAACTGTAGCGACGCACCACGGTGCCCAATTGAAAAATCTGTTCTATAAAAAGGGCCTTCACTACATTGTTGTAGTGCACTTTTCAGCTCTCCATCATCTATGTCTTCTGCGAGAAAAGAGGGGCGCGCGCCTATCTGTAAATTCGCGGCCTGTCCTGCGGGTACCTGAACAATTACAGGCACTTCAACTGTTTCAACTACGGTTACTGTGTTTTCGACAACCACCTGCTTCTCTACCTCGACCACTTCTACCGAGTCGTCATCACACGCTGGTAACAATAGAGCGCCGACAAATATTGGGAATATTTTTTTAGTTAATATCATAAATTTTGCATTGTAATTAATGAATTAAGGTTTACCTGTAGGGTAATTAACATCAGCCCAAAATTACGCTAAGCGTTGTGCATGTCGGTTTCGTGATAATGGTGTTACGAATTTGCTACATTCCTAATCAAAAATAAAGCGTGTCAAAACCACCCAACGCTTCTCTCTCAAGGTTTACTACTTGTTATTTGTTTTTAGGTGTATATACTTACAGGAACTGTATGAACAGACAGGTCTTTTATGCGCCCACTCACAGCTCGACAAACTGAAGTTTTAGAACTTATCAAAACAACCATGCAAGAAACGGGAATGCCGCCTACTCGCGCAGAAATTGCGCGTCAGCTTGGTTTTCGCTCTGCCAATGCTGCAGAAGAACATTTGAAAGCATTGGCGCGTAAAGGCGTAATTGAAATTTTGCCGGGTACCTCACGGGGTATTAAACTGAATATCCCCCTTGATAACGACATTCCAGAAGAAGAAGGTCTGCCGTTAATTGGACGTGTAGCAGCGGGTGAGCCAATTTTGGCACAGGAGCACGTAGAGTCGCACTATAAGGTTGACCCTGCTCTGTTCCAACCTCAAGCTGACTTCTTGCTGCGTGTTAACGGCATGAGTATGAAAGATATTGGTATTTTAGATGGTGATCTTCTTGCTGTGCATCGGACCACAGATGTGCACAATGGCCAAGTCGTTGTGGCGCGCGTGGACGAAGACGTTACGGTAAAGCGTTTAGAGAAACGCGGTCGCGAAGTATTACTTCATGCCGAAAACGAAGAATTTGCACCTATAAGGGTTGACCTTGCCAACGAGCCTTTTGCTATTGAAGGTATAGCAGTCGGTGTTATAAGAAACGCAGACTGGATGTAAGGTTTTAGCTACTTCAACGAAAAGCGGCACACTAGCCGCTTTTTTTATGCCTTTTGTTCCTATATTTCTGTCGGTTTTATTAAGTTAGGGTCGCTTATTGAGTTTTCTAACCTTGAAACACAGAATAAACACTACGTGACATATCAAGGTTATTCTGGCTGTGAATGAACGACTGTATACGCATTTATTATTTTAAGGTTTGTTTGAAAATAATTATTGCTAGCGTGTTAGTCGTTGATTTTACATTCAAATGAGTGCGCGTAATTCCTAGCGTGTTGTTCAAAATGTGCGTTTGATTTTACCCATTCCCAACATGTGTCTCACTCCACATCTATTCAAAACGTAACGTATGGCTGCCATATGAAATGATTAAAAATTGAACGCTTCGTTAAATTTTTAACAGAAAAGACTAGACGGCACGGCATTATTGCGCAATTCTTATACAAAGATTAACAAAATAATAACAATGACCCTAAATTTGTTTTACAAGTTGAAGTGGTGGGTCAATCGTTCGCAAACCATTTGGTAGGACATCGCGCAAACTTATCAGCGTTTTGGCCTAGCCATTACGGAGGTGCTGAGTGAAACAATTAACGACCGTCTTCGCAAAATGGTGTTTGAGTATACCATTTTTGCTAATTTCTCCTTTGCTTTTCGCGCAAGAAGCCAGTGAAGAAGCTTCTTCACTTAACTTAAGACGCGGTGCTACTGACATCAGTGGGCAGGTTTACGATCTTCATATGCTGATGTTCTTTATATGCGTTGGCATCGCCGTTGTAGTATTTGGGGTTATGTTCGCCTCAATGTATTTGCACAGAAAGTCTCGCGGCGCGAAGCCAGCCAATTTTCACGAGAACGTGAAAGTAGAAATTGCTTGGACCGTTATTCCTTTTCTTATCCTTATCTTTATGGCTGTGCCAGCAGCGAACACCCTTATCGCGATGGAAGATACGTCTGAGCCTGACATGACTGTGTTAGTCACGGGCTCTCAGTGGAAATGGCACTATAAGTATATGGATAGCGACGTAGAGTTTTATTCTTTGCTCGCCACTCAACGCGAGCAAATTGAGAACAAATTCCAAAAAACAGACAACTACTTACTGGAAGTTGACCGCCCATTAGTCATTCCTACAGGTAAAAAAGTACGTTTTCTTATTACCTCTGACGACGTTATCCACTCTTGGTGGGTTCCTGACTTTGCCGTGAAAAAAGATGCGAACCCCGGTTTTATTAACGAGTCTTGGGCCAAGGTGAATGAACCTGGTATTTATCGCGGGCAGTGCGCAGAGCTTTGTGGCAAAGACCATGGCTATATGCCAGTTGTGGTGATTGCCAAAGAGCCCGCTGAGTTTGACAAGTGGATGGGCGAACAAGAAGAAATTGTTCGTAAAGCAAAAGAAGAAGAGCAGCGTCTGCTTTCTATGAATATGTCTATGGATGAACTCATGAAAGTTGGCGAGCGTGTTTACAACACAACGTGTGCAGCGTGCCATATGCCTAATGGCGAAGGTCTACCTGGCGTATTCCCAGCCCTAAAAGGTAGCAAAATGGCATTGGAAGACCAGCAAGGCCACATTGATATTGTACTTCACGGTAAGGCGGGTACGGCAATGCAGGCGTTTAGCAAAATGCTTAGTCTTAAAGAAATTGCTGCGGTTGTCACTTACGAGCGCAACGCCTGGGGCAACAACACTGGCGATATGGTTCAAGCGAAAGATGTCAACGCAGTGGCAAACGGAAATTAGGAGCAGACAATGAGCAAAGCAACTGAAGTTATATCGACAGATACCTCTGCGCCTCACCGTGCTCAAGTACATGGCGGTCACGTGCATGATGATCATGAACACCACGACCATATTCCTAAAGGCATAACGCGCTGGTTGTTTACCACTAACCATAAAGACATAGGCACACTGTATCTGTGGTTTGCTTTCATAATGTTTTTGGTTGGCGGTGCAATGGCCATGGTGATCCGGGCGGAACTATTCCAACCTGGCTTACAGATAGTAGATCCAAACTTCTTTAACCAAATGACCACAGTACACGGGCTTATCATGGTATTTGGCGCAGTAATGCCCGCCTTTACTGGGCTTGCGAACTGGCTAATTCCAATGATGATTGGCGCGCCCGACATGGCGTTGCCGCGCATGAACAACTGGAGCTTCTGGATTTTACCCGGCGCTTTTTTGATTCTGCTTAGCTCGCTCTTTATGGAAGGTGGCGGCCCAGCTTTCGGTTGGACTTTCTACGCGCCACTTTCAACAACCTATAGCGGCGATTCGACTGCATTATTCGTATTCTCCGTTCACATAATGGGTATTTCATCCATCATGGGGGCAATCAACGTAATTGTGACCATCTTTAACATGCGTGCGCCAGGCATGACCTGGATGAAAATGCCACTGTTTGTTTGGACGTGGCTTATCACAGCATTTTTACTTATTGCTGTTATGCCGGTGCTCGCGGGTGCGGTCACCATGGTGTTAACCGACAAGTTCTTTGGTACAAGCTTTTTTGATGCTGCTGGTGGCGGCGATCCTGTTATGTTCCAGCATATTTTCTGGTTCTTCGGTCACCCTGAAGTATACATTATGATCTTGCCCGCTTTTGGCATTATCTCGCAAATTGTACCTACCTTTTCTAGAAAACAACTTTTTGGTTACGCGTCTATGGTTTACGCTACGGCGTCGATTGCGCTGCTCTCTTTTGTCGTGTGGGCTCACCACATGTTCACTACGGGCATGCCGGTGTACATGGAAATGTTTTTCATGTTTGCCACCATGCTTATCTCGGTGCCGACTGGGGTAAAAGTGTTTAACTGGGTAGCGACCATGTGGCGCGGTTCACTAAGCTTTGAAATGCCAATGATGTTCGCTATTGCCTTCATTGTACTGTTCACTATTGGTGGGTTGTCGGGGCTAATGTTGGCGATCACCCCTGTAGACTTCCAATATCACGATACGTATTTCGTTGTAGCGCATTTCCACTATGTTCTGGTAACAGGCGCAGTCTTTTCTATTATGGCGGCCGTGTATTACTGGCTGCCTAAATGGACAGGAAAAATGTACGACACAACCCTAGCGAAATGGCATTTCTGGTGCTCCTTAGTGTCGGTTAATGTTTTGTTTTTCCCCATGCACTTTGTTGGTTTGGCTGGTATGCCGCGCCGTATTCCTGACTACGCGTTGCAGTTCGCTGATTTCAATAAGTGGATAAGCCTAGGTGGGTTTGCATTCGGTTTATCTCAGCTCATCTTTCTTGCCTTGCTTATTAAAGCGTGCAAAAAGCAAGGTGAGCCGGTATCAGCACAAGTTTGGGATGGCGCAGAAGGATTGGAATGGGAAATTCCATCACCCGCCCCTTATCACACGTTTGAAACGCCACCTGTCGTTAAATAACGGTAAGTGGAGTTGTGGATAGATCAGTCCTGTCAATCGGCAGAAACCGGTGGGAATGACATTCACACGTTGCAGGTGGTGAGGGATATAAGCGGCTAAACAAGTGTTTACCAACCTTCATCTTTGGATTTACCCGGAGGTCACGTGATGTCACAGCAAAGCGCAAACAACAAGATGGTTATTAAACTTGTTGCTATTGTCATTGGCATGTTTGGCTTCGGCTTTGCCCTTGTTCCCTTGTACGACGTATTTTGCGACGTTACAGGGATTAACGGAAAAACCGAAGGCACGGCAGCGGTTTACCAATCCGTTGAGATTGATGAGTCGCGCGAAGTGACGGTTGAGTTTATTACTCGCACAAATACCGGTATGCCCTGGGAGTTTCGGGCTGAAACGAAGCGCGTGAAAGTACACCCAGGCGAACTCAATACGGTCTCTTTTTATGTGCGAAACCCTGCATCAAGCAATATCGTCGCACAGGCCATTCCCTCTGTATCTCCCGGAACGGCAGCACTCTACCTGAACAAGACTGAATGCTTTTGCTTTAATCAGCAGCCATTGGATGCCGGTAGTGAAGCCTACATGCCCATGCAGTTTTACGTCGACCCTCAGCTACCTGAAGAAATTACGTTTTTTACCTTGCAGTACACACTCTATGACGTCACAGCGCGAGCTAGTGACCTAACGACAACACCGAATCCCTTTATGGCCTCAACACCATCAGCTGGCGAATAGGCCGAAGGGGTAAGGAGAAGAAAATGCAACCCGAAGTACAGAATCACGAATACCAAAAATATTATGTACCCGCACAAAGTCCATGGCCTATTGTTGGGGCTGTAGCACTTTTTCTTATCGCCGTTGGTGCAGGCAATTTTGTAGTGCAAGCAACCAAAGGTGAATCCGGCTACGGAGGTCATATCCTTTTAGCAGGTATAGCGGTGTTGCTGGTGATGCTTGTAGGCTGGTTTAAAAACCAGATAGATGAGTCTATGGCCGGGCTTTATAGCGATCAGCTGGGACGTTCATATCGCCAAGGTATGAGCTGGTTTATCTTTTCAGAGGTAATGTTTTTCGCCGCGTTTTTCGGTGCGCTGTACTACGCAAGATTTATTTCCGTTCCATGGCTTGGCGGTGCATCGAACAACGCTATGACCAATGAAGTCTTGTGGCCGACCTTTGAAGCTATGTGGCCGCTGGTGTCAACGCCAGGGGGGATTACCACACAAGAAATGAGTGCCGCGGGTTTGCCCACAATCAATACGGTTATCTTGCTTATTTCATCTATTACGCTGCATTTCGCCCATGTGGGATTAGAGCAAAATAAGCGCAAGCAATTAACCCTTATGCTGGGTATCACTATTTTACTTGGGTGTGGATTCCTATTTTTACAGGTAGAAGAGTACATCCACGCTTATCGCGACCTTGGACTAACGCTCCAGTCGGGTATTTACGGCAACACCTTCTTTATGCTGACGGGGTTTCACGGCATGCATGTGACCCTTGGCACCATCATTTTGATTGTGCTGTTTTTCAGAGTATTGAAAGGACATTTCACGCCTGAAAACCATTTCGCGTTTCAGGCGGGAAGCTGGTATTGGCACTTTGTGGATGTAGTGTGGGTCATGCTCTACATTTTTGTTTACGTGCTTTAAGGGTAGCCCCAAACTCAATAAGGCCTTGGGTTTGGGGTAATTAAGCCAGTACCAATAGCGATAAGAATAATAATAACAATGACGGCAGAAGTGAGCACACGTCGACCAATGTACTTACTCATAGGACCCTTAGACGTGTCGTTTTTCATCATTATTCGCATTGCCATGAACAGATTAACAATCATGTACAGCACTAAAACCACAAGGACTATTTTTATCAACATACTCACCTCTGTTTTTATTCTAATTTTGCATGGTGCGGAATAATCATGTTTTCTCGCACTCGCCACGTTATTCCTTGGTTACTCACAGGTTTTAGTGTGGCGATTATGTGCGGTTTAGGGTACTGGCAACTTGATCGCATGGTCCAAAAGCAACAACGCTTAGCTAGCATAGCGCAAAAGCAAAACAATGGAACCTTGAGTTTAGAAGCGGCGCTGTCTCATGATGATCCTCGGGATATTAACGTGTCGTTCAGTGGTTCGTTAGATGCTAATCACGTATTGCTCTTGGACAACCAGATTTACAAGCAACGTGTGGGTTTTGACGTGATTGCGCCTGTATATACAAATTCGGGTTGGCTCTTAGTTAACTTCGGCTGGGTACCGGCGCCAGACTTGACGCGCACCTTGCCCGATATACGTTTTGTCGGCGAAATGCGCGAGTTTACCGGTGTTATTAGCGTCCCGGGTCACAACCCCTTAGTGAAAGAAACCAACATGGCTTTGTCGCAAAGCCCCGCGCTTGTACAACACATAGAATTCCCTGCACTAAGCAGCGCCTTAGAGCGCAAGCTTTTACCCTTTATTCTTCACCTTACCACGCCTGACCCTGCGTTTATTCGCGAACATCAGGCCGTTGTGATGTCTCCCGAAAAGCACCTTGGTTACGCAGTTCAATGGTTTGGTCTAGCCATTGCCGCTGCGGCCATTGGCGGCTTTGCTATTAGTAAGAAAGGACGTAGTTATGAGTAATGCTGCTTCGAAAAAAACATTAATTATTATGGTAGCCGTGTTTGTTTTGCCTGTTGTATTGGCAAAGCTTGCACTAGACAACAACTGGTTTACCAAAGGCGCGACTAATAAAGGTCAATTGCTCACGCCGACCATTGACATGAGTGCACTTTTAGAAAGCGCGGAACCAAAATGGCGTTTATTGTATGTGATGCCAAGTGAATGTGACGCAGTATGCGAGAACGCGCTTTTTAGCATTAACCAAGTATGGCTTGCGCTTGGTAAAGAAACAGCCCGTGCCCAAGCCGTAGTTGTTACGACAGCTTCAAGCGACCAAACTGCGATAGCCGCACTAGAAGACTACCCTTTTGTCGAAACCTTACCCGTTACTTCACCAACCGCGCTTGCCTCTAGCAGTGTTTATATTGTTGATACTCAAAATAACGCCATGCTCTTTTACGACATTAAAGACGATAGAAAAGACGCCGTGATGGAAAGTCGCAACATGCTGGCAGATATGAGAAAGCTCTTAAAGCTATCGCGTATAGGATAACGACCATGAAAAAATTAACCCTATTCAGTATTTTTCTGGCGGCGGTCGTTATTATTCTCGGTGCCTATACGCGTTTGACCGACGCTGGGCTAGGATGCCCCGACTGGCCCGGATGCTACGGTAACTTAACTGTGCCTTTAAGTGAGGAAAAGGTAGCACAAGCTAACGCTGCCTTTCCTGAACGTCCAGTTGAAGCATTTAAAGCGTGGAATGAAATGATTCACCGCTATTTCGCGGGAACGCTGGGTTTATGCGTGCTGGCTATTGCCATCGTTGCAGTTAGACAGCGCGAGAAAGGTACACCGCTTAAGTTACCGTTATTACTGTTAGGGCTCATTATTTTCCAGGCAGCTCTTGGTATGTGGACCGTTACACTCAATCTGCTTCCCGTTGTTGTTATGGGGCATTTGCTGGGCGGCTTCTCCGTGATCTCCTGCCTGTTTATTCTCTACCTACGTTTGCGCTACACCGCAGGCGATGCACCGAAAACTAAACAAGCGCCTATGGCGTCAGTTATTCGTGATCAGGGCATTACCGGTTTACCTCAAGCTAAGGTATTTCAGCGAAACCTAAGATTTTTCGCTTTTATTGGGCTTGGTGTGCTTGTTACACAGATTGCACTTGGCGGGTGGACTTCCGCTAATTATGCTGCGCTGGCCTGTACGGAAATGCCGGTTTGTGAAAGTGGTTGGCAAGAACGAATCGATGTTGCAGGCGCATTCAGTGTGCCTGACGCAGACAACTATGAATTTGGTGCTCACGATTACGGCGAACGAGTTACCATGCACATAGTACATAGGTTCGGCGCGGTCATCACGTTTTTGTACTTACTAGCACTAGGTATAAGTGTGTTGGTAAGCCGCCACACCACAAGTAAACAGAAATATGTGGGTGCGTTTATGTTGGTAGCATTGTGCACGCAAGTGGCATTAGGGCTTAGCAACATTATCTTTATGCTGCCACTTACAGTCGCTGTAATGCATAACGCGGTAGCCGCTGTGTTACTTCTTTCCCTACTCAATCTCATTTTTACTGTATTTCTAGCACTAGAAAACGACAACGCTATCGGTATAGAAAAACGAAATACAGTTTCATTCTCAGGTTCTAAACCACTGCAGGGGGCAGGTGCATTCAGCATCCACGAAGCGCCTTTGCACGACCATTTTAACGCGTCAACGTCTTCTCATATTCTCCCTAAAGCTCCAGGAGGTTTCCATGGCTAAATCGGTCTCTTTACATGCGCGTACTTCACGTCAGCACAATGTAGTCACGTGGCGAGATTACTATGAAATGACTAAGCCTAATGTCGTCATGTTGTTGCTGTTAACTGCGTTAGTAGGAATGTGTTTAGCTACGCCTACGTGGGTAAACGCAACCGTTCTTATTTGTGGCTTATTGGGTATTGGTATGTTGTCTGCGTCTGCCGCCGTTATTAATCACGTTGTCGACCATAAAATAGATAGTGTGATGGCACGCACATTTAATCGACCCGTTGCAAAAGGCAAGGTCAGCGTGAACAACGCGCTGTGGTTTGCTGGCATATTAGGGCTTGTTGGGTTTGTAGTACTTGCCCTTTTTGTGAATATGCTTACTGCATGGTTAACACTAGCTAGCTTGGTGGGATATGCGTTTATCTACACCATGTATCTAAAACGTGCGACACCGCAAAATATCGTGATTGGTGGTTTAGCAGGGGCTGCACCGCCGCTTTTGGGGTGGACAGCGGTAACTGGGGACATTCATGCTCATGCTCTGTTGTTAGTGCTGATTATCTTTACGTGGACGCCACCCCATTTTTGGGCGCTTGCTATTCATAGGGAAAAAGATTACGCCAAAGCGAAAGTGCCTATGCTGCCAGTAACCCATGGCGTGACATTTACCAAAACGTCAGTGTTGCTGTATACGGTGTTGCTGGGACTGGTGTGTTTGCTTCCCTATCTTACTGGCATGAGCGATCTTATTTATCTGATTGGTTCAAGCGTGCTTAATATCGGGTTTTTATATTATGCATTGAAGTTAAAATTTGATGCAGAGCCTCAAACTGCAATGAAAACTTTTAGGTTTTCAATTATTCATCTCATGGTATTGTTTGTTGTATTACTCTTAGATCACTATATACCACTGAGTTTATGAATCAACGAACTGTCGTCGGCCTTGTTGCATTTTTAGCATTATGCGCGGGCATTGTAGGGGCGTTGTATATTGCGCCCCCTAGTGTTGAAAGCCAGCCTGAATACTTTCAGTCTTACCCTGAACCGAGAGCCATATCACCGTTTTCGCTGACATCTCACAAGGGTGAAGTGTTCGATAATTCGTCGCTTGAAGGGCAGTGGAGCCTGATATTTGTGGGCTACACGTTTTGCCCCGATATCTGCCCGACGACTATGGCTGAACTGAACGGTATATATCCTGAACTAACAGCATTAAATAGTGTCCAACCTATTCGAGTTGTGTTTGTGTCCGTTGACCCAAATCGCGATTCAACGGAAAGACTTTCAGAGTATGTGAGCTATTTTAATGAGGAGTTTATTGCCGTTACCGGAGAGCACAAGGCACTTTTCCCGTTTGTGCGTAATTTAGGGATGATGTATGCCATTGCAGAAAGTACCGATAACCCCAACTATTTAGTTGATCACAGTGCATCTGTCGTACTTGTCGACCCTGAAGCTAGGGTGATAGGAAGATTCAAACCAAAAAGAGAGCCAGGAAAGCTATCGATAAGTGATTCCCAGCAAATATTGGCAGATATGCCAGTAATAATCTCGAAGCAGTAATATGGAAATTAAAATAAGGCAAGGTGTGGCATCTGATGCTGCGCAAGCTGCACCGTTAATATTAAATGCGGCGCAATCATTGTTAACGTCTATTTTTGGACACAATAAAAATAAAACGGCCGAAGGCTACCTTTATCATGCTTGGGGTTTGGGCGACGGTCAATATGGAGCCAACAACCATTGGGTGGCTAGTTCCGGTAATGAAGTACTTGGCGTCGTAACCTCTTGGCACAGCAAACTAGGTGCAGCGTTTGATAGAGCAACCCTGGACAGTATTACCTCGTACTTTACCCTCGACGAAGCGATAACGGTGCTCATGCGTAATCAGACGGTGGCTATAAATCTTACACCACCCACCAGTATTGAGCTTATGGTTGGACATCTTTCAGTTAAAGAAAGCGCCCGACGTGCTGGAGCAGGCTCAAAGTTGATCAATGCCATGCAGTCGCGAGCGGAAAAGCTCAAGAAACGTAAACTTGTGCTTGATGTTGAAGTGTCGAACGTGCCGGCTATTCGTTTCTATCAACATCATGACTTTGTGGAAGAGTCAATCAATAAAGACTTTATTCGCTTTGTGCGGCCAGTTTAGGTAAACGTTTTCTTATATAAGAGCAACTCCAGTAATTTGTGCGCTTACTTTGCCTAAGAACTGTCTTTTCAGCGTGTTTTAATCGGGGTAATTTCCGTCTTCATCCGCCACAAAAAAGGGCGTTGAGTACCAATAATAACGCCCTACTTGGGTTTTGGATGGGGCGGTACAATTTACCCGTGAGCGCCCTACCGGAAGGGTTTCATTAAGGGTAAAGGTAAGCACATTTTCTTTGGTGCCAGTCTCGATGGAGTCGCCGCCGAAAAAACAGTTCACTTGTGAAAGACGAACATCGTCACTGTCTATCGTTAAACTAATTGGCGATGACAGGTTTCGCGCTGTCATACGAGGGTCTTTATGTGAACTTTGCGTCACTGGCATGGCAAGGCTATTTAGCTTGGTTTTTAACGTCGCCAAATTGGCGTAAGGGCCTGCCGCAGGGAAACGCGGAAGCGCTTGCATGTCGCTAGTTGGGCCCACAGCCCCGGAATGCTGGCCAAATCCAATGTAACCTTCAGCTTTTAGCTTATTAGTGAGCGCGGTATTGTATTCCCCAAACGGATACGCTAAATATTTAAGGCTGATTCCCAGCTTTTCTTCAATCTTCTTTTCAGCACTTTCTACGTTCTGCCAAACTTTCTCCAGCCATGCGCGCTCGCCCTTGGTTTGCTCATCGTTTAGCATGTGCAGATGGTCTAGCGTGTGATTGGCAAAAACGACGCCATTGTTATGCATAGCGATGACTTGCTCCCATGTTAGCTGCTTAGGACCTACGCCAATTTCATCAGGGTTGATAAACACCGTATACGGGAAACCTAGATCAGCCAGTATTGGGTGAGCATTGTCTAAAATGTTTGCGTAGCCATCGTCAAACGTTATCGCAACCGCATTTTCTGGTAAGGTTGTGTTGTATTTTATTGCTTCCACAATGTCCTGAAGCGAGACAACAGTGTGGTGTGCGTCCAAGTATTCCATATGCGATTTAAAGACTTCAGGCGAAATACTGGTACTGGCTGGTGTTGAAGACGACACATGGTGATAAAGCAATATGGCGGCGTTAGGCGTGGAGCTCACACTAGAGTCGATGTTACTACCACTTTGTTCCTTTTTAGTGGAAGTCGCATCAGCAACAGGGTTTGCATCTAAGCTTGAAGCAATGCTAGGCGAGACCAATAAAACATTGAACATTCCCGCAAGCATTGAAGATAAGACCTTCAAACGCGTGCGACTCGTCGTTCTATTTTGAATTACATTGTTGGTTTTCATATCATCATCCACTGAGTGCCTAATCAAATTCAATAGCATGGTAAACTCCAAATAACGCGACTTGGCTAATCTTATATTTGGTCGCGCAGGTACGCTTTTACTTATGCAGTTGCCTAGGTTGATAGTATATAGCGAAATAACCCCCTACTGAGATCATTTATGTCCCCTGCCCAACTAACTCAGCGCTCCTTTTTAGACGACCATTCCCGTCTGTTGGCGTTAGCGCTTCCCATGATCTTAGCGAATATTACTACGCCTTTATTAGGTTTGGTGGATACCGCGGTTTTGGGACACATGTCGTTACCAGCCATGCTTGCAGGGGCTTCGGTGGGCGCTCTTATCTTAACGCAAATATACTGGGTGTGCGGGTTTCTTCGCATGTCATCAACAGGCTTGAGTGCACAAGCTAAAGGCTCACCGAACAATACCTTAGCGTCAGCAAAAGTGCTGTGGCAGACGGTGGCAGTTGCCTTGGTCTTGGGAGGTTCGGTACTTGCTCTCCAATGTCCTATCTTGTCTATAGGCTTAGCGTTAACTCAGCCAAACAGTGAAGTTGCCCTGCATCTTCAACACTATTTTTCGACGCGGGTATGGGGCGCACCAGCTGCCATGCTTAACCTGGCATTGGTTGGATGGTTAGTAGGGCAGCAAAAAACGCGCAGCGTCATGGCTATTCAAATTGTGGGAAATTTATTGAATGCGGGACTCGATGTAGTGTTTGTTTTCGGGCTTGGTTTGTCTGTGGCTGGCGTGGCACTGGCCAGTGTTATCGCTGAATATACTATGGCTATAATGGCGCTAGTGGTGGCGTTTAAGCGCGTTGGCGGTGTCGCGGTGAGTACATCATGGTTTAACCGAGCAGCTCGGAAGGTACTGATGAAGCTTAACGGTGACATGCTATTACGTAACTTAGCACTACAGGGCTGCTTAGCCTTTCTCACCATTCAAGGTGCCCGTTACGGCGAAACGTCGGCGGCCGTCAATGCTATACTCATGCAGTTCTTTGTGCTGATTGCTCTGGGCCTAGATGGTATTGCTTACGGTGTTGAAGCGTTGGTCGGCGAAGCGAAAGGCGCATCTGACAGCAATGAAATTAAACGACGTACGTACCAAGGGCTAGTATGGTCAAGTATTTTTGCCCTAATTTATAGCTTGATATTTTTCACTGGCGGTGAAGCCATTATTGCGCTGCTCACCGAACATGATGACATTGTAAAAGCAGCGTTATCCTACCTTGGTTTAATGGTATTACTACCTCTATTAGCGCACTGGTGTTTTTTATACGACGGCGTATTTGTGGGCCTCACTCGAGCAAGCGCCATGAGAAACACCATGATAATAAGTGCGTCAAGTGTGTATTTCCCCGTTTGGTACCTTACGCAAGACCAAGGTAACGTCAGCCTGTGGTATGCCCTACTCGCTTTTTTACTCGCTCGAGGCGTGACATTGGCTTGGTGCTTTCATCGATTAAATAAACGCGGTGAACTAGCCGAATCGCAAAGCTAGTGCTTTTAGAGCATATCGTTGACCTTATTTAGGGGAGGACGTGCTGAGCACGCTGTTTCTCTCAGTCTTCCTGATGCATTATTCCGCTTTATTTTTGCTTAGTTTTTTTTGCACAATGATAATAGTGTGGAGCTCGGGGTACTGATCAAATTCAACGTGGCGAATAAATCCGCCTGCTTCCATCAATATTTCCAAATATCGATGTAGCCCCAGCGAGGCGTAGTAGACTTCTGGGCCCATCACTTCGTTTGTGTGTTGACCGCTCTCACCTGTACCTCCGCAACTAAAAAGCAACACGCCGTCATCGTCTAAGTGATTCACTAGCTTTTTAAGCAACGGCGCTTGCTGAGTTAGGGGAATATGCCAAAAGCTATCCCAAGCGCTAATAAACGAGTACTGTCTAGGTAATGTGAATGTACACACGTCGGCGCAATAGAAGGTGTGGGCGGGTAATTGGGTTGTCGCAATGGCGAGCATTTCTTTAGATACATCAATGCCTTCGTAAGTTAGCCCTGCGCTTTCGATAATAGGAACAAAACGGTTTGTGCATCCGCAGCCTATGTCTAGTGCGTAACCTCGTTTATTTGGTCCATCTTTAAGCGCTTCGATAGGCAATGCATCGGGCTCTTGTGATAGGGTGTCCTGTAAAAATGACAGTGCTTTTTGATAGGCGGTTATGCCATTTTTCTGATTAAATTCAGGGCGAGTCCAACGGTGTGTAATGGTGTCGTAAGCCTTACCCGTTTCTTCAGGCGTCATAATCCCTCTGTTAGCTGAGCTTATACTGGTTCAAGATTACTTCATCTAGCAACAATGTATAGTGCAAAGAAGAGAACAGGTGAAACCCGTTTAGGATATTGAGCGGCCAGACAGTAACGCCTTTATTTTTTCGCTTGGTTAGGGCTTATAGGTAGACTTAAATTGGTATTAATTAAAGCGCTAAGGGCCAAATAGACAGCTAGAAGCGAATAGCCTGCAAAAAGAGCGTAGGCACTTGAGCAGGCCAAATATCAGCTATTTTCTAACAATGTGCGTGGCACAGAGTTTGTTACCGGCGGGGTCTCGCAGATAAGCAAGATACAATTGGCGTTCGCCATTGCCTCGAATACCCGGTGGGTCCTCGCACGGCACGCCCCCATTTTCGCTTCCTACTTTATGCCACTCATCTACCAGTTCTGTTGTGCGGGCAGCAAGGCCTAGTGTGGTGCCATTACCATGTGTGGCAGCCTCACCATTTATTGGTTTTGTTAGCGCTAAAATGCCTTTGGGCGTGTAGTAAAATACGCGTCCGTATTCATCAAAAACGCCTGGCTCGTATCCTAATACTCCTAAAATCGCATCGTAAAATTTCTTTGATGCTTCTAAGTCGTTCGCGCCTAACATTACGTGGCTAAACATAGTCGTGTCCTCTGAAAATAGTAGGGCCAATTCCCTTTTATCCAAGTTAGGTTATCGGTGTTTTGCTATTTACCCGTTGCTAATACTTTAGGGAGCTAAAGCAAAATCCACCGCTGCTGAAGCATGGATAGCGGTAGTATCGTATAACCTAATTTTGGTGTGCTGTTGCTGCACTAATAACGCAATTTCTGTGCAGCCTAAGATAATGCCTTCAGCGCCTTCGACCGCCAGCGCGTTAATTATTTCAATATACGCGTTACGAGATTCAACACAAATCACACCCTTGCATAATTGTTCATAAATAATGTTATGGACTGTGTCTCGTTGTTGGGCATTCGGCGTGACAACCTCAATACCGAAAACCTCCTCAATACGTGATGTATAAAAGGTTTGCTCCATGGTGAAACGGGTGCCTAGTAGTCCAACTTTCTTAACTGAATTTTGCTGTAGCAAACGACCCGTGGCATCGGCAATGTGAATAAGGGGGATAGTAATATTTTGTTCTATCTTAGCCGCTACTTTGTGCATGGTATTGGTACAAATTAATATGGCTTTTGCACCCGCCGTTTCTAAGTGCTTCGCCTCACGGATCAGTATGTCGGCAGTTTTATCCCACTCGCCTTTGTGTTGAAGCTGCTCTATATGGGCAAAGTCAACGCTGCTTATCATTAGCGGCGCGCTGTGAAGGCCGCCAAGCCGTGCATTAACGTCACGGTTTATTGCTTGGTAATAACTTACCGTTGATTCCCAACTCATGCCGCCGAGCAAGCCTAGCTTTTTTATAGCACTTTCCACAGTTCACCTTTTTTACGTACTTAGTATAACCTCCAATCTACCTACAAAATGTATTCAAAACTAGCCGCAGGGTCAATGAGATAGAAGACACAAGAAACCCAAATGTAACGGCGTTATATTTGGTTGAGTGTAAATAAAAAGTTCGGAATATTTAATCTTTGAAGGAGAAAAGTTGCTGAGATAAAGGGGGAAACTGGATTGCTACAATTTAGGCGGTGGCTTTTTATTTTTTATAAACGAGAAGCGCTGAACGAAAATGCCGAAGTAACCCAACATGGCAATAGCAAAGCCGATAAATAAAATGAGGAGGCTTAGATAATGAAGCGTGACATGGAGTTCGCTTAAGGTAAACAATAGCAAGACGCCAGCAACGAAAATGGATAAGCCTATTTTGAATCGTCGCCAGCTTTTGTGAATATCTTGCTTTAGCATAAAGAAGTATCGATTTACGTACTTAAGAGAGTACAGTATTGCTCTTAATAGTAAGAGTGCTCTCCTGCTTGGTGTTCAGTTGCATCGCGCACGCCTTTAAGCTCGCCAGCGAATTGCTCCACCATCTGTTTCTCTATACCTTCTTTAAGCGTGACATCTACCATCGAGCAACCATTACAACCGCCGCCGAACTGCAGAATAGCGTAACCGTCGTCAGTCAGCTCTGTCAGTACAACATTGCCACCGTGGCTCGCTAGTTGAGGGTTAATTTCCGACTCTATCATGTAGTTGATCCGTTCAATCAATGGTGCGTCGTCAGACACTTTACGCGCTTTAGCGTTAGGGGCTTTAAGGGTTAATTGCGAGCCCATTTGATCGGTAACGTAATCAATTTCCGCTTCCTCTAAATAAGGCGCGCTCTCTTCATCAATGACCGCATCAAAACCAGTAAATGGTAAACGGGTGTCCGTTTCTTCAACCGCGTCAGGTGGGCAATAGGACACGCCACACTCAGCCGACGAAGTGCCTGGATTTACGACGAATACACGAATATTCGTGCCAGACTCTTGTTTACTCAACAGTTTTACGAAGTGAGCCTGGGCTTCTTCTGATATAGTTATCATCAGCAAGTCCTACATATTTTGAAATTTGGATTATTGTATCAAATTTACCTGAGTAAAACAGTCAGGTATTAATTAAATAAATTATTCCAGTGAATCGAATTTGTTGAGAAATGCGCACGGCGCCATCAAACTCAACTATAACAACAAGACGGGAAACGCTATGTTTGCGAAATTGCATTACTCCGCCAAAAAGAATCCATTCTCACTCGTTTCATTAATAACCCTTGGTACTATCGCCTTCGGGGCAACAGCAAGTCATCAAGCATTAGCACAACCCACCTCCGCTTCAACTGTTACTATTGCGCCTGATGTAGGCGGGCAGCCGGTAACCGCATACTTACCTGACACGGTATCCTATAACTCAGCTATTCCCACGCCTGAATCAGTGCTTGGCGCCAACATTGGTGAGTGGCATGTACGTCACGACCAAGTAGTCAATTACATGAAGCTACTTGCCGAGAAGTCCGACCGTATCACCATTGAAGAAACCGGCCGTACTCACGAAAATCGCCCGCTTCTGTTAATGACAATCACTGCGCCTTCAAATAGAAATAATATTGAGGCTTGGAGGCAGCAACACATTGATGCTATGGAAACCGGTAAGAAAGTAGGAAGCGATGCCCCCCTCGTCTTTTACATGGGCTACAGCATTCACGGTAACGAACCTTCCGGTACCAACGCTTCCCTTGCATTGGCTTACTATTTAGCCGCCGCTGAAGGTGAAGAAATTAATGCCTTGTTGAACAGTAATATTGTGCTGTTTGACCCGTCTTTCAACCCCGACGGGCTATCCCGTTTCGCTCAGTGGGCAAATTTGCACAAAGGAAAGCAGCTGGTTTCAGACAGTCGGCATCGCGAACACGACGAGGGGTGGCCGTCTGGCCGTACAAACCATTACTGGTTCGATTTAAATAGAGACTGGCTGTTGCTAGCGCACCCAGAGTCACAGGCGCGTATTAAGCAGTTTCACAAATGGCGACCTCACATACTGACCGATTTTCATGAAATGGGAACAGACAGTACTTATTTTTTCCAGCCTGGCGTGCGCTCGCGGAAAAATCCATTAACGCCAGATGAGAACGTCACATTAACCGAAGCGCTTGCGAAATATCATGCTGCTGCGTTTGATGAGCAAGGGGAATTGTACTTTACCCAAGAGGCGTTTGACGACTTCTACGCAGGGAAAGGGTCTACCTACCCAGACTTACACGGCAGTGTGGGTATTCTTTTTGAGCAAGCCAGTTCACGGGGGCACCTTCAAGACTCTATTAATGGCAAGCTTGCTTTTAAAGATACTATAGCAAACCAAATTACCACGTCTCTCAGTACCTTTAGAGGCGCATTGGCAAATAAGGCCGCTATCCTTGACTACCAATCGGGATTTGTGAAGAGCACGCAATCTTTAGCTAAAGATGATGCACAAGCTGGGTTCGTAGTGAGTGCATCGAATGATACAGCGCGTTTCAATGCCTTTGTTGCATTGCTTGAACAGCACCATATTGAATACGACGTGTTAATGAAAGATTTCGAGGCAAGCAAAATTCGCTATGGCGCTGGTAAGGCGATTTATATTCCTTCGAATCAACCTCAATACCGTTTAGTAAAGTCAATTTTCTCTACGCAAACATCATTTGAAAACAACACATTTTACGATGTATCAACGTGGAATTTGGCTTTGGCTTTTAACTTAGATTACGCACCTTTAGATAAAGGCGACGCGCGGAACCTAAAACTTAGTGGTAACACCTCACTTGCACAAACAACGCTTAATGACATTCACCCAGAGGCTTACGCGTATGCGTTTTCATGGCAACATTATTATGCACCCGCCATGCTGCAAACACTATTGGAAGCCGGTGTAAAGGTAAGAAGTAGTGAAGAAGCGTTTTCAGCTACTAAATACGATGGCAAAAACGTTGAGCTTCAGCCTGGAAGCATTGTTGTTCCGAAAGGCTTGGGTCAGCCTGAAAACTTGGCGACCATTTTACGCGATGCTCAACAGCAACTTCAGGTACCTGTGTTTAGCTTGCGTAGTGGATTAACGCCAACGGGGCACGACCTAGGTAGTCGAAGCATGGCCCCCGTTACCCTGCCGCAAGTGTTGATTGTGGGAGGCGAAGGTACTAGCGAGTACGAAGTCGGGGAAATGTGGCATTACTTCGATACAAAGGTAGGGTTGCCTGCCAGTATTGTTGAACAGCAACATCTAATAAGGGCGATTAATGATCCGACTATCGATTACACACACCTTCTGTTTCCTAGTGGTCGCTATAGTTTTACGGAAAGCGACAGAGCAAAAATTGAAGACTGGGTGAAAGCCGGTGGCGTGATCGTGGGCCAGAAATCCGCACTGCGTTACTTTGCTAAGCATAAATGGATAGATGTTGAAATAACGAGTAAAGAAAGCATTGATAACGCGTTCGATGAAAGCAATCTTAGCTACAAAGATGGCGCATCGTTATACGCCAGAAAGCTGGTAGCAGGCGCTGTGTTTGAAGCCAATATCGACAAGACTCATCCATTATTCTACGGCTATGACGACGACTCCCTGCCCATGTTTAAAACCTACAATATGATCGTGGAGGCGAGCAGCTCACCTTTTATTACGCCAGCACGCTATACCGATGAGCCGCTTATGGCAGGTTTTAGCGACAAAGCAATGGTAGCGCTAATTGCTGAATCAACTGCTGTGACCACGCGAAAAATGGGCCGTGGCGTTGTTATTGGCTTTACCGACAACACGCAGTTCAGAGGGTATTGGTACGGCACGAACAAGATGCTTGCCAATGCGATCTACCAGTCGCACCTTATTCGCTAAATAAGCGTGAAGGGCGCGGCGAATGTCGTGCCCTTCAGTATCATCCCTTCTAAGCCCTAGGTTTTCTGATACAGGCTACTATTCGGCGGCGGAGTAAACGTCGCTACCCACACTTGAATGCGTAATTTTGGATAGCGCTCTTTTAGCCTTTTACTCAATGTATTTACGGTCACACCGGTGGTGAGCACGTCATCGACAACGGCAACGGTGAAGTTGTTGCCATCTTTATTACTTTGCGCTGCTGTTATTTCGTCATCAATACATCGCGTCGATAGTTTAAATACACGGTTTGCGTTTTCGGCTCTCGCCATTTTGGATAAGTGATGCTGGACACTAAAGCCTTGTCGCTTGGCCCACGACTGGTTAATGGGTATACCTAGCTCGTTGCTTATGCTTTCGCACAGAAGCGTAGCTTGGTTGTAGTGCCGCGTTGCAAGTCGCCATGCACTAATTGGAATTGGAAGCAGTACGTTGGGCACGGATAATGTGCACTGTCGCCTTTTATGGACAAACCAGTTACTTAATACTTTTCCTGCGGTGAGGGAGTGCGTAAACTTTAGCTGGTGAACCAACGATGACATTGGCCACGTGTGAAGTCCCAAAACGCTTAGTGTGTCGTAATGGCTATGCTTGACGTGGCCTGCCACAGGGCCGTATTGGAGTAGATTGCTTCCGTGTAATGTATCATCGAAAAAAAATATGTCATCTTCACACCAGTGACATACTGGCGTAGGACTTGCCTGATAACATAGCAAGCATGAAAGGTTCATAGTGTTGATTCCATCAACTTCCTTGAATTGTCGAGTGTCGACCTGTTTTCATTATTCCGTGTTGCTTTAAAAACACGTGACTGCCTAAGGAGGTGTAAATGGAAAGTTTGCATACAAATGGCGAGCTTGTCACCCGTACTCAAGGTACAGGCGTAGATGTGGTATTTCTTCATGGATGGGGTATGAACAGCGGAGCGTTCACTTCCTTTATGCCATACCTTAGCGATAATTTTCGTGTTACCACCATTGATCTTCCTGGATTTGGAGAAAATGCGACATTTGTCCCGTCACCGTACAATACGGAAACATTGGCACAATCTATTGTCAGTCAATTGCCTGATAAGTGCGTGTTGGTAGGGTGGTCACTAGGCGGACTAGTCGCGCAAAAAATAGCGCTGCTCGCACCAGAGAAACTTATGGGACTGGTAACTATAGCTTCAACACCTCGCTTTATAGCCGGGCCTTGTTGGCCAGGAATTGCTGCCGATTTACTTTCAATGTTTGAAACTCAGCTTGAAAAGAATTATCAAAAAACACTGGAGCGTTTTTTGGCAATTCAAGCTATGGGCAGCGAAACAGCAAAGCAGGACATCAAGGCGATTAGAGAGCAAGTGACTCAGTTTCCTGACCCTGCAGAGGAAGCGCTCAAGAAAGGTTTACGTATATTATCTTCCGAAGACATGCGTCAAGAGGTGGGGCATATTACTACGCCAACATTGCGATTATACGGTAGGTTAGACAGTTTAGTTCCCACCAGCGGAATAGATAGGATTTGTGAGCTGCACCCGCAAGCTGATACTGTTGTTCTGCCCCATGCCTCGCACGCGCCGTTTATCTCACACCCTCAGCAAACCGCTGACATTTTATTTCGTTTTGCCGCTAGCGTTTATCAGCAAAAAGCGTCTTAATTCGGCGCTTATTATTAACCTTAACAATAGGGACGTCGCTGGTTTGAAGCTTTTTGTCTGTAAAAGTTAAATAAAAACCTCCTGCTTACAAGAAGTTAACGGCAGGGGGCAATACATGTCTTTTCATTTATGCAAAAGTGATTAATAATTAAGCATGAGAGATTAGGGGTGGTGTATGACAAGTATTGATGGTTTAGGTGCAGGCTCTGCATTTGCAGCAGCTCAATATGGTTTACAAACTGCAAGTGATGGTGTTGCGCAGGCAGCATCAAACATCGCCCAGCGAACGGCTGAAGATGCGATGGCGCCCGCTCAACCAATTGAGGCCAATGCATACACTGCTAATACTTCGTCTGATTTATCTTCTGCCACCACGCGTCTAACCGACGATTTAATCGCACTTAATGTGAACGAGCGCAACGCCCAAGCCTCAGCCAAAGTGTTAGGCGTTGCTGACGAGATGCTCGGCACTATTATTGACGTACTGGCGTAGGTGGAACAGTTACGGTGAACATTGTTACACCAATCCTCAACGCCATAGCTTATCCCACGGCGAATATAAATACTGAATCTGCACGCAGAGATAACGCGCAGCGGGAAACTATTCCTCAAGCCTCAGATTCTCAGCAAGGGGCTTCTCAGAAAGGTTTAGGTTCTGACGCTGAAAAGGCGAAAAGTCCTGGACAGCCGCCTTCACCGGTTACCTATGAACGCCCTCAGGTGCAAACTGATCCTCAAGCCGGTTTCCAAGATGTATCTGGGCAAGATAAAGACAATGCGCAGGATGAAAGTGCAGGGAAAGAGGACGCGCAAGATAGGCAACAAGAGCAACAACAAAGACAAGATGCTGCTGAAATTGAACAATTAAAAGCCCGAGATCAGGAAGTGAGGGTTCACGAACAGGCGCATGCATCAACGGGTGGTCAATACGCCGGTGCGCCGCAATATGAATACACCACAGGGCCTGATAATAAACGCTATGTCACTGATGGCGAGGTGTCCATTGATGTTTCAGAAGAAAGAACGCCTGAAGCGACGCTGAAAAAGATGGAGCAGGTGCGCGCAGCCGCTCTTGCACCAGCTGAACCTTCATCGCAAGACTTAAAAGTGGCCGCTGAGGCAACGCAAAAAGCCACGGAGGCCCGAAGCGAGGTTGTTAAAAGTCAAACCGAAACTGTTTCGACAGAGTCTACCTCAACTCAAGGCAGTGTTAATGATACTGCCGACCCACAAGAAGGTGGCACTGTTGCGGGCACGGGTGTAAACCCACAATCTGTAACAAGAGTAGACATAGCCACAAATTCAGTAGCGGATATGGTATTAGATACGCAGCCTTCATTTGAAGACGCGCCTTCAGCGCAAGGCCTCAAGGCGAGCGAATCTGAATTTATGCAGGCACGAATGGGCCGCATTCAAAATACTTATTTGCAAGCTTACACACCATCTAGAGAAGGCTTATCGCTTCAAGCTTAATATTTAAAGCAGCCTTAATTTTGATATCCAAGCTGATTTAATTTGAACCTGTCATAGCTGTTAGACTTCGCTTTTATTCAGACCACAGCGTTTGCTCATCATCATGCTCTTTTACTCGCGTACAAGGGGCACATCGACGCTATTTTTCATCGATTTAGCCCACCTAGAGAATGGGCTAAATTGCGAGAGAAAACTCATACTTACCTAGAGGCTTTTGAAAGCCACTAGACACTAGTAATTTAAAATTGCTTTTGTAAACGGGTATTTAGGTAAACCGCCCGTTATGCCTGAAAGTACAGAGTTCATGGTGTGCACATCATTATCGAAGCCACCGTGAGAAGTGGCTGCGGTGACATCCCCCTCTTTGCCCTCACTGTATTTAAACGTCACATTGGAAAGCGGCTGATTAAACAATTCCATGCCTAATAAGGGCGTTTCTGGCTTAGATTCAAATGCGTTTGATACCAAATAAAGCAGCGATTTTTGATAAATGCGCGCCACATGATCATCTTTTTCCAATGCTTCAGACAAGTTATAAATTGTGGTCAACTCAATCTTTTTCGCCTCTATTAGCTTTAAGAGTTCTTCGTTAAATAAAGCGTAGCTAATGGCTGGTGCCAACAAGTGTAGGCTCTTAACTTTTATTTTTTCATCAATTTTAGACAGCCTGGATAGACTATGCGCATGAAATATAGAGCCTGCCGAATGGCCCACGACGTGCAGTTCAATATTTGAATTGTCATTCAAATACGCGGCTAATCGCGTTAAAAAGTACGTACCATCGGACGTGGTACGGGTAAAAGGTGTACAGGCATCTGATTTCATTTCACGCCACAATGCGCCGCCTACTTTACGTGTCGCCCATTCCAGAATACGGTCAGTATAGTCGGTGAAGGCCCCAACTTTGGCGCTAATTTCCTCACTTTTGAAGCCCAAAATGTCCTTCAGCTCTTCTAGCATGCCTGTGTCATACATGAAATGAATGGGGTAAACGTCGTTCTTCAAAAACGTGTCTTTCATGGCGGCAATGCGTTTAGCCGAAGCTTTTATACTATTTAAGCCTCCGTGTGCATACAGCATTACATGACGATGGTTACTTTCTGAAAGCTTCTCAATAATGGTATCTACGTGGTTTTTGTTGCTCCAATATTTACTTCTCGTATCAAACCGCCCATCATCAAAATGAACAAAGTGGTCTTGAATACTCACACGTGGCGTGGAGCGAGAAAATAACCCCTGTGCAATAGAGCGGGTTGCCTGATGGTAAGTTCCTGTACCTGAAATAGGAAGCGCAAGCTGAACAACCCATGCATCCATAACGTTTAGCGCCCAGTCATCGTAGCGCCAAAGTGCCAGCCCTGACTTTTTCCAATCCACGCCCCAAGAATTTTGGATCCAAAAGCCTTCGTCGTTGTAGCCAACAATAGCAAATGCATGACCGCCCATAGGCTCAGGCCTTAGGTCTATTTCATCGCCTTCACGGTCTTTCCAGCCTTCGTGAATTCTCGCAGACACAAAAATAACGCCCACTTCATTAAGCGCAGCGTGAAAATCGCTGATTTCCCGTTCAATGCGATAATAAGCCCCCAATCGGTGATTGCTGGCATTATTTGCAATGGCTAGGGTCATTTCAAATTCATTGCTGCGCTTTATATCTTCAGTTAGTGAGTAGTTACATACTCCGCTGTTATACCAGCCCTTAATTGCACCGCGGCAACTTGAGCCTTCATAAGCTTCACCTAACCACTCATCATGACGTTTGGCCATAGCATAAAGCATCCACGGACTGACGGTATGTTTTCGGCCCTGCTGACGGTAAATGAAATTAATGGTAGCGGCCAGTGCGAAGCCCGTACAGGCACCATCTTTCCCTTGATCTAGGATAACCAAGTTGCCCGGTGGATCGATAAAAGGCTTAAGTGGAGTGAGATTGGGTTGGTAATAACGATCCCGAAGGTCGGGATAGTCGGCGCTGACATTCAGCATATTCTTTGAAACCGGTAAGTTCATAACATCACCCTCTGATTAGGGCAGATGAACTTTGCTGTACAAGCAGGTAAAACGCTCGTACATCAAAGGTCGATAGCCCTTTGCTCATTATGGTTGTCCGAAAGTGCTGCCTAGAAAAAGGCTGTGGTCAAATGAGCAACATTACCTTCGTTAAACGTTAAGGCACTTAGAAGATGTCAACGGCCTCAGTAAACGCCAACAACATACGAACTTCGGTTTCGGTGTGACCCACACCTTTTCATTGTTTCGGTATTTTATATAGTAGTGCGCTTGATTGAAGCGTATTTGTGCACACGAATTTCTATGCGCCTGTTCTAATGTAGCAAAAACCACAGGCTAATGGGAAGCGTCATACAAAAAGGACCTGTCAGTGACAGGCCCTTTATAAGTAACGGTAAGTTATGGTGAATCGCTACCATTTACTTTTTCGCTTTAGCGAATGCGTCGGCAAAGGCGTTACCCATAGCGCTATTTTGAGGTTGGCTATTGCGATTGCCGCCCCCCTGATTCGAACGCGGGGTTGCTTTTGCGTTAGCACGCCCAGCCCCTTTATTTTGTGGTTTACCTGCAGCTGGCTTTCCGCCTGCATTATTGCTTTGACTCGGTGTGTCCTCTAAGCGCATGGTGAAGGAAATACGCTTGCGCGGTACGTCTACTTCAAGCACCTTTACTTTCACAATATCGCCCGCTTTAACCACCTCGCGAGGGTCTGAGATAAACTTGTTCGTTAGTGCAGAAATATGCACCAACCCATCTTGATGTACGCCCACATCAACAAACGCGCCAAAATTCGCCACGTTGCTCACTACGCCCTCTAGGATCATACCCGGCTTAAGGTCGTTAATGGTTTCAACGCCTTCTTTAAACGCAGCAGTTTTAAACTCTGGGCGAGGGTCGCGGCCTGGTTTATCTAGCTCTTTTAGAATGTCTTTAACGGTGGGAAGACCGAACGCGTCGCTGGTAAATGTATCTGGCGATAAGCTTTTTAATAGCTCGGTATTGCCTATGATGTCGTTAACCGCAACAGCGGTAGTATCAACAATCTTATCAACCACAGGGTAGGCTTCAGGATGAACCGCAGAGGCATCAAGAGGGTTTGTACCGTTAACAATGCGAAGGAAGCCTGCCGCTTGTTCAAACGCTTTAGGCCCTAACCGTTCTACTTTCAGTAGTGCTTTACGGTCTGGGAAAGCACCATTAGTGTCTCTGAAATTAACAATGTTATGCGCTAGGGTTTTATTTAAGCCTGATACGTAGCTCAATAACGCGGGCGATGCCGTGTTTAAGTCAACCCCTACAGCGTTTACACAGTCTTCAATAACACGGTCTAGCGACTTGCCCAACTGGCTTTGGCTTACATCGTGCTGATATTGGCCAACACCAATGGCTTTAGGCTCAATTTTAACCAGCTCTGCCAGTGGGTCTTGCAGGCGTCGAGCGATAGACACTGCACCGCGAATTGACACATCGAGGTCAGGTAACTCCTTTGAAGCAAGCTCAGAGGCTGAATACACCGATGCGCCCGCTTCACTGACCATAATTTTCTGCGCAGTAAGCTCACTATTGTTCTTGAGCATTTCGCCAACCAATTTGTCAGTTTCGCGCGAACCTGTACCGTTGCCAATGCTGATCAAATCTACCTTGTATTGCTTACACAACGTGGTGAGCGTACGAATAGATTTATCCCATTGATTTTGTGGCGCATGCGGGAATATGGTGTTGGTTGCGACCACTTTACCTGTGCTGTCTACTACCGCTACCTTAACGCCGGTTCTCAAACCAGGATCTAGGCCCATCGTCGTTTTCGCACCTGCAGGCGCAGCCATTAAGAGGTCGTTTAAGTTTTTAGCAAACACCTCAATGGCTTCATCTTCTGCGCGCTCACGAAGTGCGCTGAATAGCTCAGTTTCCATGTGTAAACCAATTTTGATTTTCCACGTCCACTGTACAACCTGAGCCAGGAAGTCATCTGCGCCACGGCCTCGGTGCATAATATCGTAGTGGCTGGCAATAATATGTTCGCAATGCGACGGGCCGTTGTCTTCTGACTGCGGATCGGCATCTAGTTGAATGTGAAGCATGCCTTCGTTGCGACCTCTGAACATTGCCAACGCGCGGTGAGACGGCACGTTCTTGTACTTCTCACTGTGTTCAAAATAGTCTTTATATTTGGCGGCTTCTTGTTCTTTGCCTGGCACTAAGGTGCTTTTTACGTAGGCGTTTTCCGTTAGGTACTTGCGTACTTTTGCTAATAGCGCAGCGTCTTCGGCGAAGCGCTCCATTAAAATATAACGGGCCCCTTCTAACGCTGCTTTGGTATCAGCAATGCCACTATCGGCATTCACATATTCGCTTGCTGCACTTTCAGCATCGGTGTCAGGGTGAGTAAACAAGGTATCAGCTAAAGGTTCTAGGCCGGCTTCAATAGCAATCTGGCCTTTTGTGCGTCGACGAGGCTTGTAGGGTAAGTACAAGTCTTCAAGTGTCGTTTTACTGTCAGCGCTGGTGATACTGCTTTTAAGCTCGTCAGTTAGTTTGCCTTGTTCCTCAATAGATTTAAGAATAACATCGCGGCGTTCTTCAAGCTCTCGCAAGTAGGTTAAACGCTGTTCTAAGGTACGCAGCTGCGTGTCATCAAGGCCTTGTGTCACTTCCTTTCTGTAGCGCGCGATAAAAGGCACGGTAGACCCCTCATCAAGAAGTTTCACTGCGGCAGTTACTTGCGAAGGTTGAACGCTAAGTTCATCTGCAATTTTATTGATAATCATAAGTCGCTCTAAGATACTAATAATTCGCGTCAGGCAATGGCGAATAAACGGTGTGTGAAAGGTTTATATACACAGCGCCGGTAATGAAAACAGAAGCGGTGAGTATATCACCGCGGTGTAAGGGAAGTCGTCTGATCATTGTGTTACAAATGGTCGATTAAACGAGACATATTCGTGCTCACAGTTTGTCTGTAGCGTCGTACCAAATACGATTTATCCACCACTCTTTTGTGCCCGCTTCGGTTCTTACAACAAACTCGTCGTCTTCTTCTTTGCCAAGCAGTGCTCGGGCCATAGGAGAGTCGATAGAAATATAATCCTTTTTGCCGAAAATTTCGTCGTAACCCACAAGTCTAAGTTCCATGACTTTGCCCGCGTCATTTTCAATTTCAACCCAGGCACCAAAGAAGACTTTCCCCTCTTGTTGTGAATCGTAGTCCACAACCTTTAGGTTTTCCAAGCACTTGCGAAGATAACGCACGCGGCGATCAATTTCGCGTAGCTTCTTTTTGTTGTATTGATAGTCGGCATTCTCGCTTCTGTCGCCAAGGCTTGCTGCCCAAGTGACCTTACGAGTAATTTCAGGCCGTTCTTCGCGCCACAAGAAATCCAGTTCTTGTTTCAGCTTTAAATAGCCCTTTCGAGTGATAAGCGGTGTTTTCACAATGTCCTATAAATAATCCAACCAATTCCCTTACTTTATGTGGGTAATAAGGCAAAACGCAATCTTTCTGTATGTCAAAAAGTGACAAAAGAGACAGATTGAATAATTATTGAACATAAACCTTTCGTTCAGTGTCGTAGTATAAATAACAGTCAAACTATTAGGGAAAATGAATGCGTAATAGGATACCAATGTTGAACCGCAAACGGTCGGAGAGCCATCCGTTCCAAACCAGCGGTACTATCATCGGTTTTATGCTGTTTTTGAGCGGCGCGCTGTTATTGTTGTATGCTTTGCTTGATACCGTTGTACGCTTAAATAGCATGCAAACCGTGATATATATCTTTTTAGGTTGTGCCATGTACAAGGTGGGACAGTCGCTATTAAACCATTTTGCAGCGTTCAAGGTGCGTACGGAAAGACGGCGCGTACCTCAGCGTTAAAACCTTTCGTTTTAAGCATTAAATTTTAAGGCGAAAAAGTTCCAAAAAGACCGTATTCGGGTCGTGAAATTTTGTCACTTTAGACTATGCTTAACAATGTAATTCGAGGCACCAAGCATATTGAATAACCCACTTTACTATTTGGGTACGCGCGTGGTGAAAATCCACTAGCTCGTAGGGAAAAGGTAAGCAAGGATCACGCTGACTCACTAAAACAAAAAAGCCGACGCTATGCGTCGGCTTTCTCTTTTTCTTAAAGCACTAACTTATTCCGCTGGCGCTTCTGCTTCAGGCTTAACGACTTCGAGTAACTCAACGTCAAAGATAAGTGTCGAGTTTGGTGTGATTGCGCCCGTAGAGCGCGCACCATAAGCAAGCTCAGATGGAATGTGGAAGCGGTATTTTGCACCTTCCTTCATCAACTGAACGCCTTCAGTCCAACCAGAAATAACGCGATTAAGTGGAAACTCTGCTGGCTCGCCACGCTTGTAAGATGAGTCGAACTCTGTTCCATCTAGTAAGGTGCCACGGTAGTGAACTTTTACAATGTCTGTCGCTTCTGGGCTTGCGCCCTCGCCTTCTTCAAGCACTTCGTACTGAAGACCAGACTCTGTCGTTACTACGCCTTCTTTCTTCCCGTTTTCTTCTAGGTAAGCAAGACCTGCTTCAATATTTTTCTCAGCAGCTTGTTCAGCCATTTCTTGCTGTTTAGCGCGCAATACTTCTTCGCCTTCTTGAGCGATTTGCTGAATTTGCTCTGGCGTGAACTTAAGGGTGTCGTTTAGGCCGTCTTTAAAACCTTGTTGTAGCGCATCTTGGTCTAGGGTTAAACCTAGCTGCGCTTGCTGCTCTGCACGGTTGCTAACAAATAAACCCATGCTTGCGCCCATGGCATAAGCTTGCTTTTGTGTATCTGTCATTTCTTCTGCTGAAACTGCAGTTGTTTTTGCACTGTCAGCGCTTGTAGAAGCGGCCTCATCAGATGTATTTGGCTGGCAAGCGAAAAGGCCTAGCGCAGCGATAGTCGATAAGGCAACGAGCGACTTCTGCATAAAAACGTCTCCATTAATTATTATCATCATGCGTCTATGTCTATACTGCTGCATCTAAGGCAGTGTGCACGATAGTTAAAGATGCGTGATCCGTGCTATGTTAAACCTAGCGTTTACAAAGCGAAACCCATTCGATTATGTTTAGGCCTCAAATGTTCCATAGAATAGTGTTACTCATCGTACTTATAGGTAATTCCATGGGATGCTCCGTCCCTGATACTACGCCAATACAGCAGTGGCGTCATGTAGAAGAAGGTGCATATGCGGCAGATATTTCTACTGACGGCACACTAGCGGTGGTGTCTGGCGTGAATAACGGGGTGAACGTGTGGAGGTTAGGCCAAAATGAGCCGCTTTACCACTGGAGCCACCAAGGAGAAGGGGATAACCTTGTTATGTCAGTGCACATTAGTGCCGACAAACGCTACGTTGTTACCGCTGACCGAGAGGCTTTTGCGCTATGGAGTATGGAAACTGGCGAGCCTGAAGGTTTTTGGCGCATTGACGAGTCATCAATTAGAGATGTAGTGGTTACCGATAACGGCAACGGCATATTGGTGGCACGCTCAAATGGCACAGTAATGTACTTTGAACCTCGTACCTCTCGTCGATTGGAATTTTTAGGGCATCAGGAAAAGGTTAACTCCATTGATATTTCTCCTAACGGTAAGTTCGCATTGACGGGCGGCAACGACTACATTGCGTATTTATGGAGCACTGACACTGGGCAAATAATTCATACTTTCACCCATCCCACGCGAGTAACAAAAGTAGCGCTTGATGATGAAGGCCGCTTTGCTTTTACTGCCGACAGCCAGAGCAAGTCGCAAGTGTGGAATGTGCAAACTGGGCAGCCTGTGGCATCCCTCAAATATGCAGCGCGCCAGAAAATCTTCACAGACGTTGAGTTTTCCAAAGACGGCCAGTTTTTACTAACGGGTTCCCCGGCTCGAAAAGTTTACCTATGGGATTTGAAAACCGGCGAACAAGTGCAATCCATACAGGTTGCTTCACGAGAGTCAATTTCACCGCCGACCGCAGTTGTGTATGGCGTCGCCTTCCTCCCCAATGATAATATATTGTCTATAAGCAGTAGTGGCCTTGCCGAAGAATGGCAACGAAAGAGATAGAGAACTTACATGACAGACAAAAGCGCTGAGCATTTACAACAGCAAATAGATAGCGCCAATAGCTATATTGAAGAGCTTCAAACCAAGGTAGCGTTTCAAGAACACACCATTGAGGCGCTAAACGACGCGCTTTCTTCACAGCAAAAGCAGCTTGACGATTTAGCTTTTAAAGTACGCCACGTAATTGACCGCGTGAAGTCTATCGAGCCGTCTAACATTGCTAAGCAGTCAGAAGAAACCCCGCCTCCGCATTACTAGAACAATTGTAGCGCAGTAGCAATTGCAATGCGGTATTTATATTTGGAACACGTCCATTGGCGATGACACTTATTGCGGGGCGCTCACCGTGAGAAGAGGCCTGTGAAGACATCAAGGGCGCTTCGTTGATGTACAGTAGTGTTTAACCAAACATCATGCTAGTTCATCTTGTTATGAGATAGGCGAAGTCTTCATTTAGCCAGAATGTACATTTGAATTACACTTGTCCCCTGATACAAAGGCTTCAGTAAAGAGAAGCCTTTTTTACTATTTAAGAGAGTGAGTTATGAGCGATTTTGATATGGATGCGTTTAATAGCATCGATTTTGACTCTGTTGAGCAGTCAGTAGCAGAGAAACAGGCTGAAAAAGACAAGCAAGAGAGTCAAGAGATTGAAGGTATGCGCGATGGCGCCAATGATTGTGGCGATAGCTGTACTATTTAAGCGCGCTCAGCGGCGAGGGCTCTTAACTAGCAGAGCCTTCAGATGCTTCCAACTTGTCCAGCTCAAGTCTATCTAACTCTATGCTTTCCTCCACATTGCCGTTAAAAGCCTCAATAAACGCATTTTTTAAAATAGCGGTAAATGCCTCCCACGTATGGGTGTCTGGACTTGATAAGTCGCCTTCAATAGGAATACGTGTGGCTATCTGGTCTTCGCTTTGGTTTTCAAACAGTTCGGTGACAAACGCGGAAATCGCTTCAACGCTGCCTTCAACGAAACCGTCGCCGTCACGCTCAATATCGCCCTTCCAAGAAAATACTTCCACATTATGCAAAATGGGTTTGATATAGCCTTTTACTTGGCCTTCGTTAGACGCGACCTCGGCAGCAAGCGTGAGGGTGCCAGCTTCCAGATCAAACGGTGCATAGGTATCGAGTAGGTTTTTAAAGTTCACTAGCCCAACGTTGTCAGCTTGAATATCTACGTCAAATGTGGGGGCTGTTGTTGCGGGGTTGAGTTTGGCGTTTAGTGAAATAGTACCTCGCTGCGCCGTTTGTCCTCTAGCTTTAGCCGTCGCTACGCGAGAGTCCGACAAATTATCGCTATTCACCAAGTTATTCACTTCAAGCTGAATATCATGAAGCGCAATGTCGATAACCGGAGAAGTATCGGGGTTGTGGAAAGCGACTTTCCCTTGGTTGATAGTTAGCTTGTCGATGCGCAAAGGGAATAGTTGGTCAGCGATAGACAGCCAATTCTCATTCTTACCTGACTGGCTTTTCTCTTCCGTATTCCCGTCAACAAAATTAATCTCTGGGGAGTTAACGACTACGTTACCTACCGCAGCGCCCTTGAATAGTTGTGACCATGAAAGCGTAAACTCCACATAGTCTGCTTTGAATAGTGGCCTATCTACTTGTCCGTTCGCTTTATAGAGCAATACATATTCTAAGCTGTATGCACCACGCCATAGCATTAAATCTACGTCGCCCACGCGGCCATCGTACTCGTTTGACTGACTCAACGTTGTGTTGATGTATGACGCTGCGGCGTAAGGCAGATATAGTCTTATGGCGATAAGCGTAAACAACAAGGCTACAAGGACATAGCAGACACGTTTTTTAGCATGTTTCATATTTCACTCCTTTACGTAGGAAATACAAAAATTATGCCTGAGTAACCTTTTTCATTAGGTCACGAGGATATCCAGTGTCGGCGTGGTATGAAGAGAAGTTTGCAAAAAGCCTGAGCACAACGTTGTAAGGTATTACACAGGCTGGACGGTAAGATTTACTGAAACGTGGGTAGGAATGCTAGTGCGGTTTAAAGATACCAATCACATTTTCGTTTGAGCGCGTGGCGGCACTGACTTTTTCGTCAGTTTGTGTTTCGTTGTATCCGCACGCAACGCACTCCAACTTTTCTACGTTATTTTCAAAATATAACGAAATTGTATCTAGCTCTTGGCATTTTGGGCACGTAGCCCCTGCAACAAAGCGGCGTTTTACACGTTTTGACATACATACACCTTAGGAGAATTTCGCAATTATTATACCTTGAAATGGTAAGTGTTGATCAGCTTTTACCTTAAGTTTTTGATATTATACGCGCCCTAGTTTGTTCCATCACAGGTTACTCATGATAAAGCTTTCAAATGTATCGCTACTTCGCGGTCGCAAAATGCTGCTAGAAGAGGCGTCGGCGCAAGTTTTTCCAGGCCACAAAGTAGCGCTGATTGGCAGTAACGGCTGCGGAAAGTCCACGCTTTTTGCACTGCTGAGAAGTGAGTTAAGTGTCGATGCTGGTGACTGCAGCGTACCAAGTGATTGGCGAATTGTCAGCGTGGCACAGGAAACGCCAGCAATCGACCGGACTGCGATAGACTATGTGGTGGACGGTGACAAACATTTACGTAATCTACAGGCGCAATTAGAAGCCGCTGAAGAAAGTGGTGATGGCGTTAAAATAGGCCAAATTCACGGGCAGCTCGAGCAAGCTGGAGCATACGACGTGGAAGCGCGCGCAGCGACCATTCTGTCGGGTCTTGGGTTTACCAATGTGCAGTTAAGCGCGCCAGTTAGCGATTTTTCAGGTGGCTGGCGTATGCGCCTAAACCTAGCTCAAGCGCTGCTTTGTCCTTCAGACTTACTGCTGCTTGATGAGCCCACTAACCACTTAGACTTAGACGCCGTTATTTGGCTAGAGAAATGGCTTCAGCGCTATGCGGGAACGCTGTTGCTGATTTCTCACGATAAAGCCTTTATCGACAACACGGTTGCGCAAATTATCAGTGTTGAGCAACAGAAGCTTATCACCTACACCGGTAACTACTCGTCTTACGAAACTCAGCGTGCTGAACGTATTCGCTTGCAAAACATTGAATATGAAAAGCAGCAGCAAAAAGTAGCGCACCTCAATTCGTTTATTACCCGGTTTAAAGCCAAAGCGAGTAAAGCTAAGCAAGCGCAAAGTCGTATTAAGCAGTTGGAGAGAATGGAAACCTTGTTGCCAGCTCATATGGCAAGCCCATTTAGCTTTTCCTTTGCGCCGCCGTCGGCACTGCCCAACCCGCTTGTGCAAATGGAAAAGATACAGCTGGGTTACGACGATCATATTGTGCTGCAACAGGTGAAACTCAATTTAGTACCTGGCAGCAGAATAGGTCTTCTAGGAAGAAACGGGCAGGGTAAATCTACGCTAATCAAATTATTGGCGGGTGTGCACGCGCCAAAGCAAGGTTTTTTTAATACGGCTAAAGGTCTTAAGATTGGTTACTTTGCTCAACATCAGTTAGAAACATTAGATGCTAACGCTACCCCGCTTCTTCATTTGCAGCGCATTGACGAAAAAGCCACCGAACAGCAGCTTCGCGACTATCTGGGCGGTTTTGGATTTAATGGCGACGAAGCGTTGGCGCCCGTGGCACCCATGTCGGGCGGTGAAAAGGCGCGCTTAGTATTGGCATTAATTGTTTATCAGAAGCCTAACTTATTGCTGCTGGATGAGCCTACCAACCACTTAGATTTAGAAATGCGCCATGCGCTGAATATAGCGCTTCAAGGTTTTGAAGGCGCCATGGTACTGGTATCCCACGACCGCTTCTTACTTTCCTCAGTATGTGAAGACTTTTATTTGGTAGACAGCGGTGAAGTTGAGCCATTTAAAGGCGACTTAGACGATTATCGCGACTGGATTTTAAAACAGCAGGCTGCGGAAAAAGCCAAGGCCAACAGCGACGCCAAAAACGAAGAGCATCAAGAGGTTGGCGGGCAAAGCAAGCCGGAACGCAAATTAGATCGTAAAGAAGAAAAGCGCCGTGAAGCGGAGTTTAGGCAAAGGGTTGCGCCGCTTAAAAAAGCCATTGAAAAACACGAAAAAGCCATGGAAAAATGTGGTGCTGCTTTGGCTGAGGTGGAAGCTTCACTTGCCGATACTTCGCTTTACAGCGAAGACAAAAAAGCGGAGCTTATGGGCTTACTCGACAAGCAAACCCAGCTGAAGCAACAGCTTGAAGAAGAAGAGATGGCATGGCTAGATGCCCAAGAGCAAATTGAGCTAAAACGAGAAGAGTATGACAATGCCAACGCCTAATATCGAAAATAGCGCGTTTTGGGAATATAGCGTTTCTCGCTATACCAAAGGCGATATGGCCGCCCTTGCACTTCTGCTGCAAGACAACCACAAGGTGAATGTAAACGTTCTCTTGCTGATTTGCTGGTGTTTAGAGAATAATGTCGTCATTAATCTGCCACAGCTTAAGGCAGTGATAGTGGCTTCAAAAGCAACCGAAGAAAAGTTAACGCAGCATCGTGCTCAGCGGAGGGCTGCTAGCCCCGAAAAAGGCGGCGATCAATCAGGTTATAACGCACTCAAAGCGCAAGAGTTAGCGCTTGAAAGACAACAGCAGCAGGATATTGTTGCGTCTTTTAATGAGCAGGCGGTTACACACTTGGGTCAGCAAACACCGTCAACGAACATATTTAACGCGTCTATCGCTGCGTTTATCAATGCATACGGGCTGCGAGACAACAACGAGGCACGCCAGCTAGTGAGCTTTGTTGTTAAACAATTATCGTAAAAACACAATAAGAAAATACAATGAGTAAATCAGCGCTATCGCACGGAAAGATAATAAAAAGTAGCTTTAAGGTGCCGGGATGGGCGAAGAACCGTCATGTGCAAACCATATGGCCGCGTTTTATTCAAAAGCGTTTACCACTGTCTTACGACATGGAGCGTCTTACATTACCGGACGACGACTTCGTAGATGTGGCGTGGGGACCAAAACCGCGGGAAACATCAGGCATTGTTGTGATGTTTCATGGGTTGGAGGGTAGCATTAAGTCACATTATGCAAACGATATGATGGCCCAGTTGTCAGTGAATGGTTGGCAGGTGGTAATGATGCACTATCGCGGCTGTAGCGGCGTACCGAATTTAAAAGCGCGGGCTTACCACAGTGGTGAAACAGAAGACCCCAGCTTTTTCTTGGAATGGCTTCACGATAAATTTCCACGAATTCCTAAAGTGGCCATCGGCTTTTCCCTTGGCGGCAACATGCTATTGAAACTGTTGGGTGAAAACCCTGCGCAAAAGTGGCTTAAGGCAGCGATTGCCATTTCTTCACCACTTAAACTTTCTGAATGTGCAAAATCAATTAATCAGGGGTTTTCGCGGGTATATCAAAAGTATTTACTTACTAGCATGAAAGATACCTTGCGAAAGAAGATGGAATACATTGATTACCGCAAGCTTATTCAGCTTACAAAAAGTGATGTGGAAGGCATTTCTAGCTTTACCCAATTTGATGAAAAGATCACGGCTCCGCTTCACGGTTTTGCAGACGCGCAAGACTACTATGAAAAGTGCAGCGCATATCACTTTCTAAGCGCCATCCACTGCCCTACACTGGTATTGCACAGCATAGATGATCCCTTTATGAACCACTTAATTGTGCCCAAAGAAGAAGAGCTAGCGCGCAACGTAACCGTAGAGTTAAGTGAACGAGGCGGTCACGTTGGTTTCATGCAAGGTTCTATATTAAATCCAAAAGTATGGCTGCACGAACGGGTGAAGCGTTTTGTAAGTGACGTCTTACCGGTAGATACAACCTGTGGTTATGTCAGTCGTTAACAGCGCGATGATATTGGCGTCGTTTAAATTTTATGAAACGTTTTTTTCAGGAGTGTGAATGATAATTCCTATTGACGCGCTAGAAGCCGATACGCTTTATAGCTTGGCCGAATCTTTTGTATTGCGCGAAGGCACCGACTATGGCGCGGAGGAAGTTGAGTTAGAAGTAAAAGTTAAGCAGGTGCTAGACAGGTTAAAGTCAGGCGAAGCAGTACTGGTCTACTCAGAGCTTCATGAAAGTGTAGATATAAAAAGAAAAGAAGATGTTGAGCCTAGCGACGCAGCTGAATAGATAGCGAAGCGGAAGAATGACCGCCTCCTTGAAAAACAGGCATAAAAAAGCCGGGTCGAGCAACCCGGCTACCTACCTGAGGAGAGGAAGGCTTAAAACGCGTAACGCGCAGTTACCTGCATAATGTCCAAATCATCAATGATTCTGTAGTTTGCGCCTACAGCCCACTGAGGCGTGATGTAGTAGTTAGCGCCTACTCTGAACGTCGCTTCGCCGTTGTCTACATCGTAGTAACCCACTTCACCTGCCAACTCAACTTGTTCTGTAATCATTGAGCGAAGCCCTGCATTAATGCTGTAACCTGTTTCGTCATCTACGTCGCCGTCAATGCGTTCTATGTTGGCACCAAAATACGCGTCTGTCGTAGCGTTAACAGGTAAACGGTATCCCGCACCGAGAGTCAGCATATCAAAGTCGAAGTTACCTTCTTCAAAGAAGCTATACTCGCCGTTTAAGTACCAGTTGCTGTTCAATAGGTATTTACCGTTAACTGTTAAACCATCTGGCTCGAAAGACTCATTGTCATCAAAGTCCATTTTGGTGTAACCACCTTCTACGTAACGCCAGTCCGGCTTGTCGGCCATCGCGGTAAGAGGAAACGTTGCCGCAGTGAGTGCTGCTGCAATAAGTGTGATTGATTTACGCATGTGATAACTCCTTAGTATGTGTAGTAACCCGCCTTGTACAACGAAAGCGTTATTGTTTTTCAAAAACGTTCTAGTTTTTTCACAATGCTTCTAGATAGTTTGCAAAACGCGCTGCAAGTCAGTGCTTTACGACGCACTGTAAAAGGTTACGTAGTTGATGAACACAAAGCTGCATTTGCCTTCATGCCATCTTTATTATTTCTGTTAAGAAATAGTGTCCGATAAATTTATCAACATAATGAATAGCAAAGCGTTTGCCAACTTCTAGAAATGTGAATAAGAATGTGAAGCTTAAGCTATCTATCTAACTAATTTATAAAGATAAAATCATTACAGGAAAAGCAAGCGGGTGATGTTCAGGTAAGTAAATTTGCATGGTGGACCTAAAAATCAGACATGTTGGCACGTGTACCTGTCTCTAAAAAACAACAGTTAACCTTTTGTCTAACTCATCGGACAAATTTACAACAGAGTAATTATGAATTAATTTTGATGAGATAGAGTTTAAAGCACTGAAAATAAAGTTAATTTTTAAAAAGGATAGTCGTTTTTTTAGTGTTGGAACAGCTTTTGCTGAAGTCACTATGAGTTATCCAACGTTCACTTAAGCCACTAGGCAAGGAATTCGGTTTTCACGATACCGGTGAATAAAGAAAGGAATAGAGCGCCTTTCTCGCATGGTTTCAATCAGTACTTTTTTTAAATGTACATCTTCAAGTAACAGAATCTCTGTTTACCGCAATATGTAGCTAAGGAATAAAAACGATTGATAGCCATCCGGATAACCATTGTTTTCATAAGGAGAGGACAAATGGCTGAGCCAGTTTCAATTTTCAGTAAAGTTTTACAAATGGATGCACACCAGCGCAGCAAGCTGTCGAGCATTCTTTTAGCGATGACAAGTGTTATCGCATTATTTTCGTTTCAACAAGCCGGAGCGGTAGAGGTTAACAACAGCAATCAGCCTCAAAAGACATCACCTGTTCTGCAGTCAATTATTGACGCTGCACGCAAATCAGCGAAACAAAGTTATGAGCAAGATGATCACGGATTAAACAGCAAGCTTAAAGAAATTGACTACACCACATATCGTTCAATTCGCTTTAAGCCCGAGCAGAGTTTATGGCATGGCGAAAATGACTACGAACTGCAATTTTTTCATCCGGGTTTTTTATACGAATACCCTGTCACTATTCACACCATTGGAGAAAGCAATAAGCCTCAGCGCTTAGCGTTTAACAGTGACATGTTTAACTACGATGGGTCCGCATCGAGTTTGGCAGGGTTGACGGACGACAAGTCAGGGTTTGCTGGATTTCGCGTTCATTACCCTATTAAGAACGACGAGTACAAAGACGAATTTGCTGTATTTTTGGGTGCCTCGTATTTTCGTCTTGTAGGTAAGAATCAAGTTTATGGCATCTCTGCACGTGGTCTTGCTATTGATACGGCTTTAGCGGAAGGCGAAGAGTTCCCCCATTTCACGGAGTTCTGGGTTATTGAACCAAGCGAAGGTAAGCCCATCACCATTTATGCACGTCTCGAAAGCCCATCTGTTGCGGGCGCTTACAAATTTGTTATACAGCCTGATATTGATACCAGCGTTAAGGTAGAGAGCTGGTTATTTGCCAGAGACGACGTGAGCAAGCTAGGCATTGCCCCATTTACCAGCATGTTCTTGTATGGCGAGAACACAGAAAAGCGCCATGACGACTATCGCCCAGAGGTGCATGATAGTGATGGTGTACTCATGGTAACTCACGCTGGAGAAGAGATTTGGCGTCCACTGACTAATCCTACTCGCCTTCAAGTAACGTCACTTAGCGACGCAAACCCTAAAGGATTCGGCATGCTTCAGCGCGACGGCGAATGGGATAATTACCTCGACGCAGAGGCCAATTACCATATACGCCCAGGGCTATGGGTGACGCCAGAAGCAGGTTTTGAGAAAGGCCGGTTGGAAGTGGTAGAAATTCCGACTAAATCTGAAATTCACGACAATATCGTGGCATTTTGGACGCCTGAAAAACCATTCAATTCGGGCGAGTCACTGTATTTCGCTTACGAGCTTAAAACCGTAGAACAAAACCCTTTTGTCAGTGAGCTGGCATCAGTTGTACGTACCCGCCAAGGCAAGGCTGTCTTGCCGGGTGACGAGTTTAAAAATGACAGTCTGAATACGACACGACAGTTCAGCGTGGACTTCAGTGCACCATCTGCCACTAAGTTTGATAACGAGTCGATGAAGCTTGTAGTGCAAGGCACTAACGGTTCGATTTCTCAGAAACGCCTTTATCCTGTTGCTGACGGACAAGAGTGGCGTGCCACCTTCTTTGTTAAGCCGAAAGAAAAGCAAACGGTAGATATGCGCGCTTATATTGAAAAAGACGGTAAACGTGTGAGTGAGGTGTGGAATTATGTCTATCAATCAAAATAATCGCACGAGTACATCGGTATCGAACGAGGCAAAAGCCGTGCCTCAGGTTAAAAGTGATAGCACTGCATGTGCTTCACACTTCATCTTAAAAGGAGAGCATATGCGTTTGTTTATCATGGCAATGCTAGTGATTCCAAGCACGGCACTGGCCGGTTGGACTTTGTACGAGATCTTTTTACCTAACGGTCTTACGAACTTAGAAATTGCGCAGTTAGGTTTAGGGTTAACGCTATTTGCTTGGCTGTGCATGGCGTTTTGGACAGGCATTATCGGTTTCTTTCTGCAGCTTTTTAATATCGATCCGTTGAGCTTGCGTAGAAATCAAACGCCTCCTGATACTTCGGTGCCATTAACGCAAAAGCACGCTGTAGTTATGCCGGTTTATAACGAAGATACCCGCCGTATTATGGTGGGGTTTGAAGCCTGTATTCGCGAATTGATGGAAAGTGACAACAGTTCTAAATTCGATTTTTTCATGCTTAGCGATACACGCGATATGGAAAAAGCGGATGCAGAGCTACGTGCCTTTTCCCGTTTGAAGAAGCGTTTAGGCGCGTTCTCTAGCCAAGTGTTTTACCGTCGTCGCGAACAAAACCTGCATAGGAAAGTGGGTAACCTCAAAGAATTTTGCGAACGCTGGGGGGCAAACTATGAGTCGATGATTGTATTAGATGCTGACAGTGTGATGAGCGGTGAGCGCATGCAAGACTTGGCCTGTCGTATTGAACAAAACCCTGATACGGCATTAGTACAGACTATTCCAATGCCGGTGCGTCAAAACACTTTCTTTGGTCGTTTTGTGCAGTTTGCCGCTCACCTGTATAGCCCAATGCTCGCAACGGGGTTATCGTTTTGGCAAACAGACAGTGCGAACTATTGGGGGCACAATGCCATTATCCGTATTGCCCCATTTATGCAGCATTGCGGGCTACCTACTCTAGAAGGACGCGCACCTTTTGGTGGTGAAATTCTAAGTCACGACTTTGTTGAGGCTGCGCTACTGCGCCGTGCTGGCTGGCAGGCGTACTTACTTACCGACACTACGGGTAGCTATGAAGAAGTGCCAAGTAACATTGTTGACTACGCTATTCGCGATCGTCGTTGGGTGCAGGGCAACATACAGCATTTAGGGCTATTGAACGTGAAAGGTCTTAAAATGGCAAACCGCCTGCACTTCTTATTTGGTGCGTTCGCGTACATCTCTTCACTCATTCTGTTTTGCATGTTGGCGCTAGGTACAGCAGATGCGTTAATTCGCGCCACATCAGTGCCGGAGTTCTTCGTTTCCGAATACCAGCTGTTCCCTAGTTGGCAGGTAGCGCGTCAAGACATGATGATGGTAACCATGTGGGGCACGGCGGCTTTACTATTTTTACCTAAAATTTTAGGTATTACCTTGGCGTTAATAAAACGCCGAGACGAGTTTGGTGGCGCGTGGTCTTTGCTTAAAGGGTCGGTAATTGAGCTGGCTATGGCCGTGCTTATTGCGCCGTTAATGATGTTCTATCACAGTTATTTTGTAATTAGTGTTTTTGTCGGTCACTCGGTTAAATGGGAAGCGCAAGAGCGTGAAGGGCGCAAGGTGCCGTGGAAAGTTGCCATTAAGCACACGCAAATTATGAGTTGTTTAGCGGTAGCGTGGGGCGTCACCACCTTCTACTTCACTCCGTCGCTATTTATGTGGTTGTTACCTGTATTGGTAGGCATGGTGTTAGCGGCGCCGGTTATCCGCTTAACAAGCAGCGATAAACTGGGCATAGCCATGCGTAAGTGGGGCGTGTTTGTCATTGACCAGGAAGTAAACGAATGCAAAGCGCTCAAGCGTTTACGCGTTGCGATGGGGTATTTCGCTATCTCACAACACAAGGCAGAAGTGCCTGCGCTTCCTGATAACGCGTGGCAGAGCATGCCGGAGCAAGTGTTAAGTCAAAAGCCATTGCCTATGCGTCACAGGCTTCCTAACAGCGCATAATGGACTCACAGTAGATATCAAAACAAAAAAACCGCACATATGTGCGGTTTTTTATTGCGTTTATCGACGTGCCACCTAGTTTTTATCGATAGGCGGTAGTAATAACACTGTTTTATTGCGTAAACGTAACTGAAAACGTCACGGGTACTGTTGTTGTTATGCTGTTAAGCCCTGCAATTTTTTGAAGTGCAGCCACGCCTTCAGCAAGCCCAAAAGACTCTGCTTTAATCAACGTTGGTGACGTGGTTGATACGGTAAGTGTATCGTCGTCTACTTTACTTGCTTTAACAGAAAATGACGTAGGAACAGCTTTACCGTGCAACATCAAAATACCGTCTACCTTACCGTTGACAACTTGGCCCGATTTCAGGTTCATCATCGACTCAGGCAAGTTGGCTTCAAATGTCGCTTGTGCAAACTTGGTCACGTTGAACAGCATCTCTTGCATTCGCTTGTTGCGAATATCAATAGCTGTATTCACTGACGATAAGTCCACCGCCACGTTAAGTTTGCCACCGTCAGACAGCGTACCATCAAAGCTATCAAACTTATGTACTTCGGTGACTTGTGCATTCTTCGTCGATAAGAAGTGTAGTGCACTTGTTTTGCCGTCTATTGACCAATCGGCTGCGGCAGGAAATGCTAGCCCACATGCGAGCAATGCTGCAGACAACGTGCGAATACGTGTAGTCATCATAGGTTACTCCTTTTACTTTTTGGTTCCATCTGGCTTGATTTAACCACTACCAGAGTAATGTGGCCCAGCAACATTACTACGCTATTATACGTAGGTTAACACGCTGCGCTAAGTAAATTATTACGCGCTAGTGCTGATGTGGGTTTACGAAGTCATCATACTGAACTACATCTTGCCATGGCACCCTTTGATCGCCCATTACCACAAAATCTGGGTTCTCTAGCGAATGACGCTGATTGTAGGTGAGGGGTTCGAAGTTAGCCGCGGCAATGCTCCCGCCAGCTTCAGAGACAATACATTGCGATGCGCCAGTGTCCCATTCGCCGGTAATACCGATGCGCATAAACACATCAGCTTTGCCTTCGGCAATAAAGCAGGCTTTTAGTGAACAACTTCCCAGTGGAAGGGTTTGGTATACGCGCTTAGCGCACATTCTGCTGAGTACTTTTTCTCTCGACTGACGCCGGCTTATTGCAATCATCACCACGCTATTTTTAGGGTCGTCTAGCTTGCGTACGTTGATTGGATGGTCGCCATCAGGTGATGACTTAAACGCACCTTTGCCTTTCTGGGCGTAATATAACGACTGTCCAGGAGGCCAAAAGATAACGCCTATCGTTGGCTCATTGTTCTCTATTAACGCAATGTTTACTGCAAAATCCCCGCTTCTGGCGATGAACTCTTGGGTGCCGTCGATGGGATCGATTAACCAGTATCGAGGCCAATGCTTTCGCTCTTCTAAACTTGCGTGTTTATTTTCCTCTGAGAGGATTGGGATATCAGGCGTCGCGGCTTGTAAGCGCTTGTTAATGATATCGTTTGCCAAGTAATCTGCGCTGGTAACGGGAGACTCATCGTCTTTTTGATAAGCGTCAAACTCCCCTTTATCGTACACTTCTAATACGGCTTCACCGGCTTCAATGGCAATTTCTTTCGCAAGTTCTAGTAGGTCGGCATGGGCGTCGTCGGGCATTGTTTATTGTTCCTTAAACCACTTTTGAGCTAAAAACAGCGCGGCTATACAGCGTGCTTCTACAAAGTCTTCTCGTGCAAGTAAAGCATCTGCTTCATCTAAAGGCCAGTGGATCACCTCGAGAGGCTCTGGTTCATCGCCTTCAAGCTGCTTTGGATACAAGTCGCGGGCCAAAACAATGGTCATATTGGCATTAAAAAAGGTGGGTGCCATGCTGACCTTATGAAGCTCCACAAGATCGTTGGCCGCGAAGCCAGCCTCTTCTTGTAGTTCGCGATTCGCAGCTTCAATGGCAGTTTCGCCAGGGTCTATTAAACCTTTTGGAAAACCTAGTTGATACGAATGTGTACCGGCTGCATATTCGCGAATTAATACCATGGTGTTTTCATCAAGCATGGGCACTATCATCACTGCACCCCTGTTTCCACCGGCCATCCGTTCGAATTCACGGGTGGCGCCGTTTGAAAACTCAAGGTCTAAGCGTTCTACCCTAAAGAGTTTGCTTTGCGCAACAATTTCACGAGAATGAATGTGTGGTAACGGTTTGTTCGGATCAATTTTTGGCATGTCTATCGCTACAACTTTGTTATCATACTTGTATACAATTTCTTAGCTTACTTCATTATAAGGAAAATCGCTTGCCCTTTCTGCCCTGGAATGAAATAGAGACTGTACTGTTAGATATGGATGGCACTTTGCTGGACCTTCATTATGACAACCAGTTCTGGCTACATCATTTGCCTAAACGTTTAGCACAAATAAGAGGAATTTCAGAGGCGCAGAGTCAACGTGAAATGACTGCGCGATATGAGTCAGTATTCGGGCAAATTCAATGGTATTGCTTAGATTACTGGGCTGAATCTCTTGAAATGGATTTAGAAAATGAGTTTATGCCGCTGAAGCGAGAGCTGGCGCATTTGCTTGCCCTTCGTGACGATACCATACCCTTCCTTGATGCGCTTCATAACTCAGGCAGGCAGGTGGTATTAGTGACCAATGCGCACCCAAATAGTTTGGCGCTTAAGATAGAACATACCCAACTCGATGCACATATCGACAACCTTATATCGACCCATGAGTTTGGCGTTACTAAAGAGTCTCAGCTTTTGTGGGAAAAATTGCAGGCACGAGTCAAGTTCGATGCCCATCGTACCTTATTTGTCGATGACTCATTGCCAATTTTACATGCGGCAAAAACCTACGGTATTAAACATTTACTCGCTGTCGATAATCCCGATAGTACCTTGCCAAATCGCAATATTAGTGAGTTTCCTGCGGTACGCGATTACCGTTTAATGCTAGAAGACATTAAGCAGAACCCTGTTGGTACTGTTTAAAAGGACGTTTTTGAAGGACAAATGCAGATGGTATCTGACACAATTTTTGTAGGCTCGCTGAATCCGGTAAAAATAAATGCTGCACTCAATACACTTTCCGACACACTAGAGCATGATTTCGACGCTCAGGGCATGGCCGTGCCGAGCGGTGTGCCAGACCAGCCAATGAATGAAGATGAAACGCGGTTGGGCGCTATTAATCGCGTGAAGGCCATGCTGGCTCATCATCAAGGTGGACTCACAGATGCGTGGTATGTAGCAATTGAAGGTGGCGTAGATGTATTTGAAGATGGCCCCGCAACCTTCGCCTATGTGGCCATATATCACGAGGGTCATTGGTCGGTAACACGAAGCGCAAGTTTGCCTCTACCAGTGAGCGTATATCAAGCGCTGCAGCGCGGTGAGGAGCTTGGGCCGGTTATGGACAGACTCTTTGATACAGTAAATATAAAGCAAAAGGGGGGCGCTATTGGGTTACTTACTTTAAATCACGCTTCGCGACAAAGTGTTTATGAAGTGGCGCTGACGTTGGCCATGGCGAAGTTCCATTTCCCTGATCTATACACTGACTAGGTTGATCACCCTGTGATAATCCAAAAGGCGCGTTAATCTGGTCTTCACACTGATATTCAAACGTGTATTCTCGCTCAGCAAATTTATAAAGCGACCTCAATGGTCGCCCTGAAATCTTTACTGCGATAGGTAATCTTTTCTGGATCTATTCAAAAGTTTTCCATCACTCCTGCTGCGATTCATATCTATGCTATTGAAAATAAGCAGAAAAATTTTTTCTGACACCTTGGCGTTGTAGTTGCAATTCCTTCTAACCAAACGGAATAAGGAGAGTGACAATGAGTGAGACAATCAATACCTACAACCCTGCTACAGGTGAAAAGATCGATCATTATCATTTGATGTCAGCCGGGGACGCTGAACAAGCGGTTACCCGTTCACAAGAAGCTTATTTGAACTGGCGTCGTACGTCATTTGAAACCCGCGCAGATTTATTTAATAACCTTGCGAATTTAATGGAAGAGCGAATTGACGATCTCGCCAGCTTGATGACTCGTGAAATGGGAAAGGTTACCGCGCAAGGCAAACAAGAAGTACAGTTATGCGCTGAAATATGCCGCTATACGGCCGAGCACGGCGCTTCAATTTTAGAGGACGAGCATCGTATTTTCGAAGGTGGCCGAGCGATTATCACCTATCAGCCAATTGGCGTTATCCTTGGTATACAGCCTTGGAACTTTCCCCTATATCAAGTTATTCGTTATAGTGCTTCTAATATAATGGCGGGTAACACCACTGTACTGAAACACGCTAAAAATGTTTTTGGTATGGCGCAAGCTATCCAGCAAATGTATGAAGACGCTGGTTTTCCCAAGAACGTATACCAATCGCTGCTAATTGACGGCGGCACGGCAAGCGACTTAATTAAGCACAAGTATGTGCGCGGCGTCACCTTTACAGGAAGCGACGAAGTAGGTAAGCAAGTTGCGAAGGAAGCTGCAAGTTTATCGAAGAAAACCGTGATGGAGCTTGGCAGTAATGACGCTTTCTTGGTGTTAGAAGATGCGGATATCGACCATGCCGTAGAAATGTGTATCCAAGGTCGTGTCATCAATAACGGTGAAACCTGCGTGGCGGCAAAACGCTTCGTTATTGTAGACAGTGTTTATGACGAATTTAGAGACAAGTTCGTGGCGCAGTGTAAGAAGCTTAAAGTGGGTGATCCTACGAACGAAAATACGGATTTAGGCCCAATGGCCAGAGAAGATTTGCGAGATGAACTTCATGAGCAAGTCAAAAAGTCGCTGGAAAACGGTGCTACGCTATCACTTGGTGGAGAAATTCCAGACTCTGATGGCTATTTTTACCCAATTACGGTGCTGGAAGATGTATCGCCAGGTATGCCCGCTTATGATGACGAGCTATTTGGACCGGTTGCGTCGCTCATTCGCGTGCGCGACGACAAACAAGCTATGGAAGTAGCAAATGATTCACGTTATGGCTTGGGAGGCGGTATCTTCAGTACGGATACCGACAAAGCAATAGCATTGGCGAAAGACGAATTTGATACCGGTATGGTTAATATCAATGGGTACTCTTTGGCACAACCAAACTTACCTTTTGGTGGCGTGAAAGACAGCGGTTATGGCCGTGAGCACGGCGGATACGGTATGCGTGAATTCGTCAATATCAAAACTATCATGGTCGCTGAGAAGTCGGCAGAGTAGTGCGCCTCTGGTAGAAGCAATGAGAAGAAAGGCGGGCTTAGGTTCGCCTTTTTTGTTTTACCGTACTTTTTACCGTATTCCCAATTCATTAAGATAGGTTACAGCAAAGCCCATATGATTAACGTGCCATTTGATTAAAAACAGTCAGGCGAAAAAACAGTACGCAGTCGACTACGCTGAATAGTTTTGTCCGGGCAAACGGTCTTTTAATCACCTATCTGTGTATTAATTACCAAGGAATAATATAAGGCGATGGTTATGACGGTTATAAATAAACAGTTAAGCAATGCAAGGTCAGGCATTGGGTTTACAAGGCAGAACAAACAGCGCAGTATAATACAAACTGCGTTTTTTTGCGCTATGACAACCACTGCTATTCTATCGTTCTCGGCTTTAGCGCAGCCATTGTCTCAACCACCACTTACAGCAAAAAATGCTGACCAAAGCTCCAGTTCCATGGCTTGTCATAACGTTTCAGTGCAAATATTGGGGTCCGGTGGGCCCGAACTGGATGATGGAAGAACATCGAGTGCCTATGTGGTATGGGTCGATGACAAGGCTCGCGTGTTGGTAGACGCAGGAAGCGGCAGCAGCGTTCAGTTTGGCGCTGCGGGGGCGACGTTTGAATCGCTAGACGCTATCTTGCTTTCCCACTTACACACCGATCATTCCACTGATTTACCAAGCTTTGTGAAAGGTGGGTACTTCACTGAGCGTAAGAAGAATCTTCAGATTATGGGGCCCGATGGTAACGACACTATGCCGTCTACACGTGCTTATGTGTCATCGTTAATCGGCAAAGATGGCGCGTTTAAATATTTATCTTCTTACACTGTAGAAGGTCAGGACGAATATGCTGTATCCGTAAAGAACATCAGCACTGCTACTTTTGACAAACCTTTTGAATACCGTATAAGCGACCAAGTAGAGGTAGAAGCGATGGCGGTACACCATGGGCCTATTCCAACACTGGCTTGGAAAGTAAAAGCCAATGGATGCGAAACAGTTTTCTCTGGTGATACTAATGACAAACTGGGCTATATTGCTCGTTTTGCGAAAAACGCAGACCTTTTAGTGCTACACAACGCCATTGGTGATGACGCGGGACAGGTTGCTAAGAACTTGCATATGACACCCGCTCAGATTATCGACATTGCCGCCCAGTCCAGCGCTAAGCGAATAGTGTTGTCTCATATTATGAAACGTAGCGAACCGGGTCTAGATGCACTTACTGAGGCGATTACTGTCGTAGCTGAGGGACGAGTATATGCCGCTGAAGACTTAATGAACATTACCCTTTCTGAACAGGAGTAAGGTGAGCGTAAACCGTTTGCTATACACGGTTTACGCTTTTATAGCGTTTCTCTGACTATTATTGAGGGGCAAAAGGCAATGGAATAGGCGTGCCGTTTACGCTGGCTTTGCCATCTTTAAGCTCTAGCTTTGTTTCGTAACCTTTCTCTGTTTCTTTTATCAAGCCTTGCTGAGCAAATGTACTTAACATCATAGGCGTTTGTTGTTCTACAGCGGCTTGAAGCTCTTCTGGTGTCATGTTTTGCGCTTGAGGCGTCGCCATTAACTGACTCATCATATAGCCTGATGCCATGTTTTGTGCAAAGGCTTTGTCGGCGGTTATCTGTGCATCAGCCAACAAATGTGTAACCCAATAGGCGACGTCTTCCATCGTACTTGGAAGCGCGTTTATACCTACTAATTTCGTGTTTGCATGAGCATTGAACGAGCCTTCAGGTAAGGTTGCTTTCAGCTTTGTTATGTTAAGTTCAGGTTCTGCTTTTAGCTGGCTAAGCAGGTTCGCCTCAATAAATTCCATCATTTTGGCGGGCACTTCTTCAGCGGGTGTCAACAGTGAAGTGTTGCTAAAGTCTTGATAAGCATTGATAAATTTTATATCCAAGTTGTTTATAGCAACGCCTAGTACCATGTTTGTCGCTTCGAATTCGGGGCCAACAAGGTTATCAATTGCATACTCAACATAGATATTGGCGGTGTTGGTACCTTCGTTGACGTCAGTATCTGTTATAAGAGCAATGTTCTCCATCTGCACGGTTTCACCGACACTAACACCAGTAATTTTCATACTTTCTACAAGTGCCTTAACTTCCGATTCAAATACGTCGCCTTTGACGGCCGCTAGCAAATTTCCTTCATAGCTCAAATCCATGGACAAATTTTTCATTTCCATGGAAAATTCATCTGCACTTATGCTTAGCGATTCGCCCGAAGACGTATACAAAGTGTGGTCACCATCAGGCTCAGCTTCACCCGTATAACCAGAGAAAAGCAGCGTGAACCCCTCTTCTTCGGACGTTGCACTAAGCGCTGGAATAACATCTGCGTAATTTAGTCCACCGAACAAACCAACCACGCCTTCGTTGCGATAAATTGGCTGTTGCCCGTCCCACTGAACGTATTCTCTTAACTCATCTCCATCAATAGACACCGTATAGTGAACGCGGCCTAACCCTAAGCCATCGCCAAAGTACACCGGTCCGTGATGAGCTACTAGCGTAGCGGTTACGCCAGGGTTTTCTTCCATTGGTATGTCAGCGGGGTCAAAATTCTGTGCATTGATTAGCGCTTGAAAATCGACAGCAAGTTTGATTTCCGCCGTGGTAGAAAACCAGCCTTTGTCATACGAAAGTACCTCGGCCGAATAAACGGCTTGCTGGTTAATTTCGCTTACCGCTGCATTAACATTTTCGTGAACGCTAGTACCAATAAAATAAGGAGTAACGCCAAGTGCAACCAGAGTCACGCCCGCGCCAGTTAGAAGAGGTTTGTTCATTAATACAATCCCTTGTTAAAAAGTGTTTCCAGTTCCTTTGGCCACAAAGGTCGCGTACGTTTGTGGCCCAGAAATTCCGTGCATAGTTTGCGCTATGCGTTAGAGCTTAATAGCAATGTAACCGTTGCTATCCGGTGTTCCAAATAGACGTGCAGCCTGATGAACCTCTTGAGGTAAGCTGTCGTCAGGCTTAAATTTACCACTTACACGAATATTTTTCATCGTAGTAGGGATAACCGCATCCATCGACAAGCTTAGTAAGTTAGGCTCACTTACCAGTATGCCTATATCATCGCCATCACAACGCAGCTTCGCGGAATAAGTACCAAAATCGATAGGACCTTGGGTGCCCGCTACTGTCGCATTTAACCAGTCTCCGGTGCCGTTTAGCGATTGACACGCAGGCCCATATTTTAATTCACTGAGCGACACTTTGAAACGCCCTCCAGCATTTACTGGCAGCGGAAGGCGAACTTGTGCTAGCACTCGGTCTACCGGTAAGTACAGCGTGAAGTTTTCGGTATTTACGCTGTTTTGGCTGAAAAGCTCCGTGGCAATAGGCCCTTCAAATGCAATGTCGTTTTTATCGCGAATATTGCCTGCTTTAAGGTCTAATTTAATTTTACCTATCAACATATGTAAAGGACTTAGCTCCCACTTTACGTTGTTAATGGGCAGACCATTAACCATCACGGTTTGCGCCTTACCTGATAAAAACGTACCGCTAACACCACTAACGGCCACATTGCTAGGTAACGCCACGCGGCCAATGACATGAACAGCAGGCATGTAAGCAATGGCAAACAATAAGAAGGCAATAATGCCGCCTATAATCCAACTAACTTTCAACTTCATGCTTTACCTAATTGTAATCGACGAATTTTAATGTAGCCTGGTGCATCGGCCTCGGCAATATCCGCTTGAAGAATAATCACGCCCATATTTTCCATGGTTTTGAGCCAGTCTAAAACACTATTAAACGGTGCCTGATCTACCCACACTTGAAGCTCGTCGCCCTGTGGCTGCATACGAGAAATAGCAATATCGTGCTGAGCCGTGGTGCGGTTTACCACTTGTGGTAACGAACCAGAAAATACACGCTTTCCACCGCTGATGCGGCGTAATTGCTGCGCTCTTGCTGCACTGTCTTTTACCCAAACCAACAACGATTGCTGGTTGTCGAGAAGCTGTCTTTGTTTATCTAAAGCAGCATTAAGTGGCGACCATACCGCAAAATAAAATAGCGCTATGATTAACAGTACAGCTGAAACCAGTACTAACTTTTGTTCGCGCTCTGTCAGCGCTTTGTACTTTTCTATAAGTGCACTCATGAGGTACTCCTTACTGATACTGTACCCACAACACCGTTGTCACGATTATTTATGGCCCCTTGTTCGACCACGAAGCCTACGTTTTCTGCTGTACGTTTAAACTGCTCTAGCGCTTCAAAGTTTTTACCTTGCGCCTGAATGCGAATCTCTGTGCGGCTAGCATCGAAACGCAATGTTTGCGGCTTTACATCAGTGGCTGAAAAAGCTGGAGCGAGTTGGTCTAGCATAATCAGCATAGAGGCACTGCCACCGCCTTGTTCTAGCTTGGCAAGCTCGCTTTGTAGCTTTAATCGCACGTTGCGATAGGTACCGATATTGGGGAAACCGGTTTTAACAGCGGTATTTATTTCTGCGCTTAACGCCTGATTTTGGGCTTTAAGCTGGTAAAGAGAAACCCCTTTGTCGATAAGGCTGGAGCATAGCGCTAACACTGCTAAAACCGCAGCAATACGCCACTGATTCAAAACGCCGCTGCGCTTGCGCTTTACCTTGTAATCGCCTTGGCACAGGTTAAAGCTGCTTTGCATCGCCTCTTTTACCAATACTTGCATAGGTAGCTCTATAGGTGCCTGCGCTTCCTCAATATTTGGCAAAGTGCTTAAATCGATACCCGCATAATTGGTAATAGTGATCGGATTTTCTTGTTGCGCAGTGAAATGGACGAGGGTTGGCAGTAACCACGACAATTCGCCCTGCACGCCTTTGAAAGCATCTTGTCGAACGAGTAGCTGTTCACCTAATGTAAGCACCGACCAACCGTTTTCGGTTACGGGTACTGCCAGTACATCAGGAATAATGGTGTCGCAGAATAACCCAGCTTCGCGTAACCATGATTGCCATAGTTCCATTCTTTCATGGCTAACTACTGCAACGGCCTGTTCATCGCCTCGCTTAGGGCCAATAGCAAAAAACTGTTGGCTAATGTCGGTGGCAAGCTCGTCTTCTAACATAAACGGAATTGCCGAAATGATTTTGCGGCCAGCTTTAGGCGGCAGCTCAACCCATTTGAGTAAAATTTCGCTACTAGGTGCTAACGCTATAACACTGCGTTGGCCCGCTCGTTCGGTAAGCGAAGATAAGGTTTCTGCATTCGGCAGCTCGCCCGATGCAATAATTTCATCTTCGGTTCGCGAATAAACGAGCCAGCTAATTGGATCTGTGTGGTTGGCGCCTAAGCGCACCAAGAGTTGTTCCATCAATAGGTTCCCCCAAACTCGCGGTTCACAACACTGACACCGTTATCGGCATCAACGTGAAACACGGTGGAAAGCTTAAAGGTTGCTTTGTTGTATTGTGTTTTTGTATGCAACATAAAATATTCAGTTTTAACCGAAAACCAATCTTGTCGAGAGCTTGTTAAATTAAGCCCTTGAATAGAGGGTAAGCTTAAAAATGCGTTGATCTCGTCCCAGCCTTTTGGCGGTCGAGCGCTAATCAAACTTGCGGCCTGCTGAATGTCTAAACCCGTTAGGCCTGCAAGTAATGGTGCGTCTTCTTTTTCTAATGTGTTGACATTAATTTTCAACTCATTGAAATTCGGGATCACACAAACTAAAGGTAGTAATGCGTCTAGCCACTGTGGTGATACACCGTTAATAATACGCAATTCACTTTTTGATGCTAGTGGTCCATTAGCCGCAAGGTAAGGAAACTCTCTGGACTCGTATTCACTGTCTTCTGCGCCGTAAGGCCGCATTCTGTCATCTTCGTCTATCCAGTCGGCTAAACTGTCTCGTAATGTATCTGCGGTGTAGTTGTCTAGCCCGTCAACGCTAAGTGATAGCAACATCGTGTGAAAAGCATCCATGGCTTCAGTAGTGTTACTCGCCCCATTGTTGCCACCGCTGTTACTGCCTGAGTCTCCTGCACTGCCAGTCGTAATCGCGTTTAAATTAAAACACGATTGCAAATCTTCTAAGTTAGCGGTCAAGCCACCGTTTTCTAAAGGATAGCTGAACTCTTGTGCCCAAGGCTGATCAATAGAGATAACTTCCGGGCTTTCCTCTATCAAAGACTGGATGGATTTACGTGCAAAGGCCTCTGCTCCCATGGCGTACCAATAGGCTTGATTATTGTCTTTAAGGTTCATGGTGCGTTGCACCTGCAGCTGTAAGCGTGTGCCCATTTCGGTAGCCAGCACGGTAACCAGAGCTACTATCATTAGTACAATCATTAACGCCACGCCCTGCTGCTTAGCGGGTGATGTAATGCTCTTGCGCTGCATATTTTGAATTATCATGACGATTCACCCGTAGTTAAGGTGAATTCTCTGCGAATTTTTCCGAAGTCTTTACTGACAAACTCAATGGCCACCGCGCGAGGAAGTACTTCGCCCTTGTAACTCTCATTCCAAGATAGGTCTTCGTTTTCATCCAACGAACTACTATTAGCGGTGGCTAGAAATTCAATTTTTAAGCTTTCTATATCCTCTAGCAGTACACGTACTTTGGGCTCGTAGCCAATGACATTATCCACATAGTTGCTGTATAGGCGCTCTAGCTTGTTCTCACGTAATCGATAAGCAACAAATTGTAATGTACTTCTTGGCAGCATCAGCTGAGGGTTGTGCCATCCTCCGCGCACAAAGCCAATGCCGTCATCATCGCTGTCATCGGTTTCACCACCTGACATAACCACGTTTTGCTTTTCACCGTTAACTCTTGCTGCACGAGGCACTGCTTGTTGAAGGTCTCGCTCAATGGTGATCATGGCACGCTGCAATAATTGCAATTTGGCAAAACGCTCTTCAGAAATATCATTGCTGTCGATAACTGTGGTAAGTAAGCCTGTTGATGCCAGCCCGATAAGAGTGAATATAGCCATAGCAATCAGTATTTCTAAGAGCGTAAATCCGCGCTGCATACTAATTGCCCGCCGTTGGTTTAGCCACAAAAGTGGTAACTGATGTGACAGAATTGCTGTAGTTTTCGTCTTCACCCACCGAAATGGTAACTGCTCGCAAGTCATTGTCGTTGGTTTTAGTGACCGTTTGCTGCCAGTACCACGTGCGATCGGCCATCTCCATGGTGCCCTTTAAATTGTTCTTAGGCGGCCACGTGGTATCTAATTGAAGCTGGTTTAAGCGATTGCTGGCCACCCAATTGGCAAAGGTGACAGATTCTATTTGACCAACACTTGATAAGTGATCACCTGCGGCTTTAAGTACCGCTATTCCGGTTAGTGCAAAAATGAGCAGGGCTACCATGACCTCCAGTAGTGTTAAGCCTTTCTGTTGGCGTGGTGTGGTAGATGTGATGCTTCTTTTGGATACAACAAAAGCAGACCAACTCATAGTGGTCGCTCCAGAGGCCCTTCAAGCACTAACGGCGGAATGTCTTGGTTTTGAAGGCTAAAGTAAACGGGGTCGTCGCCGTCATCTCCTTCGTAATTAAACGACAAGGTAAAAGGCGTAATGTCTCCGCTTGACATAATGAGCACTTGAGGCGGCGGCAGCTTTTTGTCTTCTTCGTTGCCTATTTCAACCCCTTCATCCGAAACACTTAAATTCTCGTCGAATAGCTGCCTATCAAAGAGTCTATCTTCAGCATCCCATGGTAAGTCTTCTAAGTTTAAGGTGAAGGTAAAAGGCTCTGGTAACGTGTAAGGCTCATAGGTTTTTTCGCCTTCAACACGCTGCCACTTATCTTCGTCGTCTAAGTAGACAAAATAGTATTCATTTCTATCAGCTTCAAACCGAATGCCGAGCTGTTGTTGGTTTAACACCGCAAAGTCGCTGGCCATATCAACAATTACCTGCAGGCGTTGAGCTTGGGTTTTTAGCAGGTCAGATTTACTCGCACCGAATGCGTTAAACATAACGTAACCCGCCGCCAATCCCATCAGCAGCAGTACCAGCATGACTTCTAATAGGGTAAAGCCCGCTTTATTGAACGATGTACTGCCGCGATTGTGCATAAAAGTTAGTTCAGGTATTCGTTAATGTTCCAGTTACCAATGTCATCATCAGTACCGGGTTCGCCGTCTGGACCATTAGAGAAAATATCCACCACGCCTAGTTCTCCCGGGCTAATTAGCGCATAAGGGTTGCCCCACGGGTCTTCAGGCAAGCGCTTGATAAAGCCACCTTCTGGATAGTTACGTGGAATAGGATCAATAGTTGGGGCAGTAACGAGCGCATCTAGCCCTTGCTCTGTGGTTGGGAAACGATTATTGCGTAGCTTGTACATTTCCAGAGCACTTTCCATTTGCTGGATATCTACCGCCGCCTTTTTAAGCTGCGCTTCTTCTTGGTTGCCCAAAATTTGCGGTGCCACCATAGAGGCCATAATACCGATGATTAGAAGTACGACCATGACTTCAATCAAACTGAAACCAGAACTGCGATTAAGTGTTTTCATTAAATATTCACCATGTTGTTCAATGCTAAAATTGGTTGCAATATTGCCATAACGATAAACAGAACAATGCCCGCCATCGATACAATAAGTAAGGGTTCAAATACCTTAAGTGAGACACCAATAAGCGCTTCAAATTCCCTATCTTGATTATCTGCGGCGCGAGCTAGCATTTGTTGTAGCTCTCCCGACTTTTCACCTGACGCAATCATATGCATCATCATTGGTGGAAACATTTTTGTGTTATCCAGCGCTGCCCGCAAGCTGCTGCCTTCTTTAACGTTAATGGCTGCATCCGCCACTTGGTTTTTAATATGCTGATTTTCTAGCACATCACCAGAGATGCGCATAGCTTCAAGTAGTGGAACCGCACTGGCGCTCAAAATACTTAAGGTTCGCGCAAAACGCGCAGTATTAAGGCCACGAGACACTCGGCCAATGAGAGGCAGAGTTAAGAGCGCTCTATGATAGCGCAGCTTCATGTGCTTCTGCTGCAGCACACGCTGGATAACCACAATGAGCACGCCAATGGCAATAAGCATAAACAAGCCATAATTTTGCAGCCACGTACTTACAGATATAAGGAATTGTGTTATGCCCGGCAGGTCTTGCCCCATGTGGTCGAATTGCCCAACGATTTTCGGCACCACCACGGTCAATAACAACAGTACAATACCCATTGCAAAAAACAGCATTAACGATGGGTATATCATCGCTTGTGTAATTTGGCTGCGCGTTTGCTGTCTGCGTTCTGTGTAGTCGGCTAGCCGATTAAGCACGGTATCAAGGTGACCTGATTTCTCCCCTGCTGCAACCATTGCGCGGTATAGCTCATCAAATACACTAGGAAATTGTCCCAACGCATCAGCAAGCCCATGGCCTTCTACGACTTTACTGCGTACCGCCATCATCATGTTTTTCTGACGGGGTTTTTCACATTGCTCGGCTACGGCAAGTAACGCCTCTTCTACAGGAAGGGCTGATTCGACGAGTGTAGCCAGCTGGCGTGTAAGTAGCGCCAAATCTGATGCCGAAATACGTGGTTTAAACAAAGCAAGAGAAAAGCCTTTGCTTTCGTTTTGCGCGCGCTCTGCGACTTGCTCCACTTCTAGAGGAATTAAGCCCTTCTCACGCAGCTGCTGGCGAACCTGACGGGCATTATCGCCTTCAAGTACTCCATTTGTATTTTTACCGCGGGCATTAACCGCTTTATAAGCGAATGCCGCCATTTAGTCTTCCCTCGTTACTCGAAGCACTTCTTCAAGAGAGGTTTTACCCGCTAAAACCTTGCTGCAGCCGTCTTCACGGATACTTGGAGTAGATTTTCTGATATAGCGTTCTATAGTCTGTTCGCCCACGCCTTCGTGCATCATTTCACGCACTTTTTCATCAACCAACAATAGTTCGTGAATACCGGTACGGCCTCGGTAGCCAGTTTGATTACACGCGGCGCAGCCATGAGGTTTGTAGATGGTGGTGTCGCTTGTGGCGTTCTTCCCTAGTATTTCCAGCTCAGAGGCGTCAGGCGTATGTGGCTTTTTGCAATCTGAGCACAGAGTACGAACGAGTCGCTGTGACAGCACAGCCAATAAGCTGGATGATAGCAAGAAGGGCTCAATACCCATGTCTTCTAAACGGGTTATTGCGCCCGCTGCCGTATTGGTATGCAGCGTAGAAAGTACCAAGTGACCAGTTAAACTGGCTTGAACGGCAATTTGCGCGGTTTCTATATCACGAATTTCACCGACCATGACCACATCGGGGTCTTGACGCAAAATAGCGCGAAGACCTCTGGCAAAAGTCATATCCACACGGGGGTTAACCTGTGTTTGACCGATGCCCGGAAGATCAAATTCAATGGGGTCTTCAACGGTAAGAATATTTCTGTCTCGTGAGTTTATCTCGGTCAAGCCTGCATACAACGTGGTACTTTTGCCCGAGCCCGTTGGGCCGGTAACCAATATAATGCCGTGAGGCTTTCGAATAAGAGATGAAAAGTGGTTACGGTTTTGCAGCGTCATGCCTAAATCTTCTAGATTTAAGCGCGCATTGTTTTTATCCAGTAGACGTAGTACCACACGCTCGCCGTGGCTTGAAGGCATAGTAGAAACACGAACATCTACTGCTCGCCCAGCTATACGCAATGTAATGCGGCCATCCTGAGGCACGCGTTTTTCGGCGATGTCTAATTTCGCCATAACTTTAATACGCGATACCAGCATGGAAGAAAGCTTGCGATTCGGGCGCAAAATTTCGCGTAATACACCATCTACGCGAAAGCGAACCACAAGCTGGTTTTCAAAGGTTTCAATATGAATATCTGATGCGCCTTCTTTAATCGCTTCGCCCAGCATAGCGTTGATAAGCTTAATAATGGGCGCATCGTCTTCACTGTCTAACAGGTCTTCAGTGTCCGGCAAATCTTCGGCAAGGGCGAACAAGTCGCTTTCATTGCCAAGGTCTTCCATTAGCTGTTTAGCCGCTGAGCTATCTCGCTGGAACGCACTGGTAAGCAGACTTTCAAATTCGTTCGCGGGAATCGTTTTCGGTAAAAACGGTTCGCCATAAAAGCGCCGAACTTCGGCGAATACATCGAATGGCGTATTTTCTGTAAAATACAGTACAGCTGGCGTCTCGTTGGTTTCAAGCAACACTTGGTTGCGCTTTGCAAAACTAAACGAAAGCTGCCTTGGACCGGCCTCCTCTTCAGGCAAACCGGCGTCTTCACCCATGGCTTCCAAGGCTTCTTCCTGTGCTTCCAGTGCTTGGGTAATTTGTTCGTCCTGCCCCGCCATGTTAGTCGTTACCTTCTTCTAGCTTTTGCTTTTCTTTTTCAGAAAGGTACTCTTCAAACGAAGGAGGTAAGGCTAATGCATCGTTCCATTCAGGCATGCTTGGCGTTTCAGCTGATGGCATGAGAGACACACCTTCTTGCTGACGCTTAAGCTGAAGTGCGCGAATATAGTTATATTTCCGGTGGCTGATTGCGTTCATAGTGGCGCCGTCACGGACAATCGTCGGCTTCAAAAATACCATCAGGTTACGCTTGCGCTTGCTGGTCGATGTCGATTTGAACAAATGACCGAGTATAGGAATGTCGCCCAGTAACGGTACTTTAGATTCACTTTCTTGTACGTCTTCATCAATAAGGCCGCCAAGAACGATCGTGCCGCCATCATCCACAATGACTGTAGTTTTAATTTCACGCTTGTTAATCGAAATATCTACTGATGTGGCACCACTTACGCTAGACACTTCTTGTTCGATAAGAAGCTGTACCGCATCGCCTTCGTTGATCTGAGGCGTAACTTTAAGCTTGATACCCACTTCTTGGCGATCAACCGTTTGGAAAGGGTTGGAGTTATTCGCGCCGGTAGTTGTACCTGTAATAATCGGTACCTCTTGACCTACAATGAAAAACGCTTCTTCGTTATCCATGGTAGTTAGATGAGGCGTGGCAAGAATGTTTGAGTTGGTATCTGTGCTTACCGCTTGTACCACAGCGCCCCAACCATTTTCGATAACGCCAGCAATGAGGCCATTAGCGCCGCCTAAAAGGTTCGCTAGTGCGGTGTAATCGCCTTCATCGGTGGTGTTAACTGTGACCACTTCGCCATCATCTGTTACATAGGCTTCGGTATCGGTATCGTCTTCTGCTTGTTTAAGGGCTACCGCCAATGATCCAACAGGTACAACACCGTTATTGAACTGTGTACCGCCGCCGGCTTCAGAGGCCCACTGTACACCCAAAGTAGTGCCGTCGCCTTCAAATACTTCAACGATAATGGCTTCAACTTGTACTTGCGCACGGCGAATATCAAGCTGACGTACCACTTCTTCTAATGAGCGCATCATGTCTGGCTCTGCGGTAATAACGATGGCGTTAGAATCTTCATGTGCATCAATGCTGATTTCACGGTTTGAACCCGCTCGTCGCGATGTAGTGCCACCACCTTGTTCTTCCGCTTGAATGCTGGCAGAAACGCCTTGCAGAACTTTAACGAGGTCTTCAGCCTTCGCATAGTTAAGAAACAACACGCGAGTATTACCGTTTGATTCAAGCTCTTGGTCCATACGCTGAATAAGATTAATAAGGCGTTGTCGCGCTTTGATGTCGCCGCTCACTATGACAGAGTTAGTTCTGTCGTCAGCCACTACGCGGGGCTCAGATTTAGCCCCTGTATTTGCTTTGCCTTGAGATTTATTAATGCTATCGATGATTCGCACCATTTCAGACGCTGAAGCATAGCGAAGTTTAACAATTTCAACTTCTTCATCACCAGCGCGATCCACGCGCTCGATAATTTCGACCAGACGGTTAACTACCGCTGCTCGGCCGGTTAGCATCATTACGTTTGAGGGATCGTGGCTAACCACGTTGCCACCGCCGGCTTGGTCGTTTAACTGGCGCAGAATAGGCGCTAGTTCGCGCACTGGCACGTTGTAAACAGGCACAACGCGAGTGATCATCTCATCGCCGTCGCGATTAGCGCCCTCTACAACTGGAATGTTGGATGTTTTCGCATCTTTCGAGCGAACCACTTTTAAAATACCACTAGGCATTTCTACAACAGCAAAGTCATATACTTGCAGTACATTTAGGAAAAACTGGTAATACTGGTCTTCATTGAGCATGTCGTAACTGCGTACGCTTATTTTTCCGCGCACGTTGGGGTCGACAATAATGGTGCGCTCAAGGTTTTTACCAACAATATTAATAAACTCGTTGATGTCGGTATCTTTGAAATTAGGCATGTACTCAGCGGCCGTCACCGAGAAACACAGAAGTGCTGTACACATGGCTGTGCTCAAGCGAGATAATAGTTTTTGGCTAGTGCGCCTTTTCATTCTAACGTCCTTCATTTCCTAACTTGTCGATGACCGATTTGCTTTAGTTGTTCTTCTGCTTACCTAGCGACGAAATAGCGCTGTATCCGCTGCTGTCACGATTCAGGTAAATCTAGGTAAAGCGTGGTTAAGCTGCCATCTCGAATAATCGTTAATTCTATTGTTTGTGCATTGCGTAGCTCAGAAAGTGCCTCTTGCGATTGCTGCAAGTCGGTAAGATCTAACCCGTTAATCTGTGTGATGACGTCACCAGCCTGAAGCCCTGCCGATCTAAATAATTCAGGTTCTTTGCCAGGACTTACTTGATAACCAATAAGCTGGCCTTCGTCGGTTTTTGGCGAAATTGAAATAAAGTCTGTGAAGTTGGCGGGACGTTCCCGCAGCGCTGCGGTTGCTTCTAGCGCTTCTTCACTGAGCTCTACTGCATCCTCTTCCTGTGGTTCAGGTTGGTTTCTTGCTTGCATTTCACGGCGACGATTGGCTTCATCGTAATCAATACCGTCAAGCATTAGGGTTTCGTTTCTTACCCCGTTTTTAATAATAACGCGATCGTTGTACACTTTTTGCAACGTAGCATTGGTGCCTTCAATCTTCTCACCTAAACCATATACCGCTTGGCTGCCGCGATTTTCAATAATAGCGGTGCCTGCTTCCTGCTCTGAACTGGCTACAACGCCGGTCAGGGTTAAATTTAATCGTGTCTCCGGCGCGTCAGTAACCTCAGCTACCGGTTCAGAGGGTTTAGCCGCTGCATTACCAAACAAATTCAGCTGTTGTATTTTGGCGATGTTGACCCCATTTTGGCCTGACGACGAAGAAATAAGCGGAGCTCGGCTTGCTGTGGGTGTCGCAGATAGTTGAGGTTCGGGTATAATTCGCCACATAAATTTGGCAGCAAATGCAATTAAATACAGGCTGAGCACAACCACTACGATGGTATGTAGCTGTTTTTGATGCTGGTTCAGATAAACAACCAGAGATTGTGGGTTGGGTTTATTGAATGTCATGCTGCCACTGATGGTACTGCTTTATTATAATATAGTGAATGTTTGGTTAACCGCGCTTTAGCAAACCCATAATAGCCTAGTAAAGGAGAGGGTCACAACACTAAAGCCACACCATTACGAAAATATTACATGAGCCAATTGAATAGCAACAATACAACACAAAATGTCAGGCTGGACAAGTGGCTATGGGCTGCAAGGTTTTTTAAGACTCGCGCAATAGCTAGAGACATGGTGCAGTCGGGAAAAGTTCATTACAACGGGCAACGCGCCAAACCTGGCAAACATGTAGAACTTGGTGCCATGATTAACGTTCCCTCAGGATGGGATAATCGTGAAATTAAAGTGCTAGGCTTAAGTGACAAGCGTTTGAGCGCCCCTTTGGCGCAGGCGCTTTTCGAAGAGACGGTTGAAAGTGTAACAAAACGTGAAGAGAACCAAATAGCGCGCAAGATGAACGCATTTCACAGCCCTAAACCAGATCACAGACCTGATAAAAAGCAGCGACGACAAATTATTAAATTTAAGCAGCAATGATGAGCTGCTCAACAGGATTAGTTATGAGCGATTTTGATAAATTACACCGCTTCTTATTTACCCAAGCTAACGTTCGTGGCGAATTAGTTCGTCTTGACGAGAGTTTAAAACAAATTGTGCACAGCTATGAATACCCTGTGCAAATTCAATCATTGCTAAGTGAAATGGCGGCAGCGACGTCATTATTAACGGCAACGCTTAAATTTAAAGGTGAAATTTCACTTCAAATTCAAAGCAAAGGCCCAGTGAGTTACGCGGTGTTAAATGCCACTCATGAACAAACGCTTCGCGGAGTAGCGCGCTGGGATGAAACATTAGAAACGTTACCTGAAACGTTTTCGGAGTTATTATCTCAGGCAGTATTGGTAATTACCATCACACCAGATGAAGGCGAACGTTATCAGGGCGTTGTAGCATTAGATAAACCTTCTCTTGCTGAGTGTATTGAGGGCTACTTTGCTCAGTCAGAGCAGCTAGCCACTAGCGTGCACCTAATGACAGATATGAGCGACCCTAAAAACGCCAAAGCATCGGGTGTGTTACTTCAGGTATTACCTACTGATGCCAGCGCTACCGATGTGTCGCAAGCTAATGAATTTGCACATATCTCTAAGCTTACTCAAACCTTAACCAAAGAAGAGATGTTTTCTTTGCCAGTTGAAGACATTCTATATCGTCTTTACCACCAAGAAGACGTGGAAGTGTATCCCGCTAAGGACGTAACGTTTGCTTGTTCATGTTCAAAGGAGCGCAGCGCAGAAGCCCTTCGTCACGTCGAGAAGTCTGAACTTCACGCAATTATTGCGGAAGAAGGCGCAATTAAAATGAACTGTCAGTACTGCCATACCGAGTATCGTTTCGATAGTATCGACGTAGAAGCCATTCACAGTGGCAACTTCGACGTACCGTCCTCTAATCAGTAAGTGGATGTTTACTATTGTATTAAAGCACCTTCTCCAAGGTGCTTTTTCGTTTCAGAATTTCTCACAGCATATATCAATTCATTTGCTAAACACTTCACTTGTGGTTAAAAATCGCTCAGTTGTAAGTGTTTAACTTTTCTCTACAGTCTCACTTTCCTTTTTTTTATGTTCCAGTGAAAGCTTTCAGTCGCCGGTTCAAGAAAAATTGTCATTTTTTATTTTGAAATTCATCGATCAATATAGGTTTTCTACGCTCTATTTTTGCATTTATATCCAAGGAAAAGGCTTTCCTTGTAATTAATTTACAATATTTATGAAATTAACACATGATAAATAGTGAGTATGTGTTTTATAAATGCGCGCTAGGGCTTGTTTACATTACACTCGAAGAGGTGATACTTTTTTGAAAGTGCTTTTGAAAAATTACATATAGGGTAACAGCCATGACCGCAGCAGCCTCAATTCAAACGGATTTGAAAGTAACGCCACTCACCGACCTGCCAAATGCAGAACTTATCGAGCGCGCCGTATTACGCGGCGAAGGTATATTAGACAAGAACGGCGCGCTTGTCGTTGAGACTGGAAAACGAACAGGTCGCTCTCCAAATGATAGATTTATCGTTAAAGAGCCTTCAACAGAAAATGACATCGATTGGGGCAAGGTGAACAAGCCTTTTGATTCCGATAAGTTCGATGCACTGTGGGAACGTGTTGAAGCTTACTTGTCTACCCAAGAACACTTTCTTTCACACCTTCAAGTGGGCTCAGACCCTGAACATGCTTTGTCGCTTGAAGTAAGAACGCAAACTGCGTGGCAGCACGTTTTTGCCCGTAACCTATTTATTATTCCTGAACAATGGAATGTTAAAGGCGACCAGCCTTGGCAAATCTTAAACGTACCCGGTTTCACTTGTGACACAGAACGTGACGGCACAAACAGCGATGGCACAGTTATCATTAACTTCGCTAAAAAGCGTGTGTTGATTGCAGGTATGCGTTACGCGGGTGAAATGAAAAAAGCCATGTTCTCAGTGCAAAACTTCCTGCTTCCAGCAAAAGACGTGCTACCTATGCACTGTTCAGCCAATGTGGGCGAAGAAGGTGATGTGACGCTGTTCTTTGGTCTTTCTGGTACGGGTAAAACCACGTTATCAGCCGATCCTAAGCGCTTCTTGATTGGTGACGACGAGCACGGCTGGGCACCAGGTAGCGTGTTTAATATAGAAGGTGGTTGCTACGCTAAATGTATCGATCTTTCTCAAAAGAACGAGCCAGTCATTTGGAATGCAATAAAGTTTGGTACGATCTTAGAAAACGTAGTGCTAGATGAAACGCGCACGCCAGACTATACCGATACATCGTTAACCCAAAACTCGCGTGCGGCTTACCCGCTTTCACACATTGAAAAGCGCGTTGCTGAAAATCGAGGCGGCGAACCTCGCTCGGTCGTATTTTTGACCTGTGACGTAAGTGGCGTGTTGCCCCCTGTTTCAGTGTTAAGTGAAGAAGCTGCGGCGTATCACTTCCTAAGTGGTTACACAGCGAAAGTCGGCTCTACTGAAATTGGTTCTACTAGCGATATTGAATCTACTTTCTCAACCTGTTTCGGTGCACCTTTCTTTCCTCGTCCAGCAGGTGTGTACGCAGAGCTTCTAATTAAGCGCGTTAAAGCGTTCGGTGCTAAGGTTTACTTGGTTAACACCGGTTGGACAGGCGGCCCTTACGGCACCGGTAGTCGCTTTGATATCCCTACTACGCGCGCCATTATCGATGCGATTGTGTCAGGTAGTTTGGCTGATATTGAAACCCAGCACATTGATGCGCTAAATCTTGATGTTCCGGTTGCCGTTGAAGGCGTAGACAGTAATTTGCTTGTGCCTCAAAACACGTGGGCCGACAAAGAAAAGTACAACGAATACGCCGCTAACTTAGTAAACGACTTTAAACAGAACTTTGAAAAATACGACGTTAGCGACGCTATCATTAAAGCCGGACCGGGTAACTAATACCCCGTTCGTCCCTTCCCAACGTTCATCACTTTAAACGTGATTGATGTTTTGCCCGCACCGTGTTGCGGGCTTTTTTATCCCTTAAGAATAATATCCGTCTGCTATTAACATTTTTCACACAATGAATACGTATGTTTATTTAAGTCAATACTGCCTGCCGTTATCATTTACTTAACATAATTAGGTTTTCAGTGTGTACCGGGGCTGTATAAAGCTGAAACAATAAGAAAGGTTCTAGCATGACGAATAGGCAAAAGCGTTTTACTCTACCAGCCACTTTATTATCCGCTTTGGCACTGACCTCAGGCACTGCATTTGCCGATATTGAAAAGTTCGCACTACAAGGCAACGTGCTTCACATTGATACCGACACCAACGACTTCACGGTGACAGCGATTGGAAACAATAGCTTTCAGGTTACTTTCCTAACTGATGACAGCGGTAAACCTTATGTTAACTTGCCGTCTATGGCATTACCTGACGGCGTTGCTTTCAACAAGCTCGACTTAGGTGTGTCAGAAACGCCAAACTCCATCACGCTTACTCACAAGGATATTTCAGCAAGCATTGATAAGCAAAGTCATCTAATAAGCTATGCGCTAAATGGCGAAGTTGTTGCTAAAGAGCGCGGTGGACTCTCTATAACCGACGAAAGTGTGAGCCTGTCGTTTACGCTAGATCAGAACGAAAAACTCTACGGCGGTGGTCAGCGCGTTTTAGGTATGGATCGTCGTAGTCATAGCATGCCGCTATACAACAAAGCACACTATGGATATACCACATCGTCAAACCAGATGTATTTTGGGCTGTCGGCTGTGATGTCCTCGAAGCACTACAGCGTGCTTTTCGATAATACCGCGTCGGGTAATCTTGATATGGGCAGCAGTGCAGCCGACGAGTTGCTGTTTTCTGCCAAAGGCGGGCGTGCTAGCTACATCATGGTGTTGGGTGAAAACCTAGACGATACGGTAACGAATACCGTAGCAGTAACGGGAAAACAGCCGCTTCCACCGCGTTGGTTGTTAGGTAATTTTGCGTCACGATTTGGCTATAAATCGCAAAATGAGGTGATGGATGTTGTCGATGCCTTTAATACGCAAGATATTCCCGTTGATGCCGTAGTGCTCGATTTATATTGGTTTGGCAAAGACATTAAAGGACATATGGGGAACTTAAGTTGGGACACCACCGCCTTCCCAGAGCCGGAGAAAATGATTACCACGCTGCGTGAGCAAGACGTTAAAACTGTGCTTATTACCGAACCGTTTATTCTTACGACCTCAAAGCAATGGGAAAGCGCCGTTGCCAATAATGCGCTTGCTCAAAACGATAATGGTGCGCCGTATACTTTCGATTTCTATTTTGGCAATACTGGTCTTGTCGATGTGTTCAGTGAAGCGGGCCAAGATTGGTTTTGGCAATATTATGAAAAACTTGCTGCACAGGGCGTTGCGGGTTGGTGGGGCGACTTGGGCGAGCCTGAAGTACACCCTGATGATATTCAGCACATTTGGCAGTCTACAAAAGTAAACGGAGCAGAAGTGCACAATGCCTATGGTCATCAGTGGGCGAAAACCGTGTATAACAACTTAACTGAATTGCAACCCGACACGCGGCCATTCGTGCTGATGCGCTCAGGCTTCTTGGGAAGCCAGCGTTACGGCATGGTACCTTGGACAGGGGACGTAAGCCGAAGCTGGGGCGGGCTTAAACCTCAGGTAGAACTCGCACTTCAGATGAGCGTTTTCGGGTTAGCCTATACGCACTCTGATTTGGGAGGCTTTGCAGGTGGCGAAACCTTTGATGCTGAGCTTTATACAAGATGGCTTCAGTTCGGTACTTTTTCACCGGTATTTAGGCCTCACGCTCAAGATAATATTGCGCCAGAACCTGTTTTTCACGCCGACCCCGTAAAGTCGATTGCGCGGAAGTTTATCCAGCTTCGCTACGATATGCTGCCCTATAACTATTCATTGGCTTTCGAAAACGCACTTTACGGTACGCCATTAATGCGACCGTTAGCGATGGCGTATGGTGAAAGCGATTGGTTTGAAAATGCAGACAGCTATCTGTGGGGCGACGGGCTGTTAGTTTCGCCTGTAACTAGCGCAAACCAAACGGTGTGGCCAACTGCGCTGCCTAAAGGTGTATGGTTTGACTTCTTTTCTGATACTCGATATCAAGGCGGTCAAACGGTAGATTACCTGTTAACCCAAGAAAATTTCCCTGTATGGGTTAAAGCAGGCAGCTTTATGCCTATGTCAAAAGAACTTGATCGCACTGAGCAGTTCAATGCTCGCGAGCTAGAAATACATTACTGGCATGACAGCTCTGTAGCTTCGTCTTCTTACACCTATTATGAAGATGACGGTAAGAATCCAGCGTCTGTCAAAAAAGGCTTGTACACCAAATTACTGCTTAGCGCGTCTGTTGACGATAAGGCCGCGTTAACTCTGACTCTTGATAGCGAAGGCAGCTATATTGGTATGCCGAAGCGGCGCAACATTAACTACGTGGTGCATGGTTTCAAAGAAAAGCCAAAGAGCGTTGCAATTGATGGCCATGTCGTACCTGTACAGTGGAACGAAAAAGGGAAAACGCTTTCACTTGCAATTTCTTGCGATTATCAGCAATCTGTAAAGGTAGTGATTATGTGATAATTAAGGGCTCTGTTCTTATTGCACAGTAAAGGTCAGCGCCCTCAAAAGGTTCACTTTGTGGTCAAGGAGCATAACTACGCTGTGCCCTCACGCCTAAATCGGATGTCTTTCTATTGATATCAGCCTTGGAGCTTAAATGAGCCGTCTTCCTGCCACCATCGTTATTTTTGCTGGTTTTTTCCTTATTGGTAAGTTATTCCTCTTGTGGGGAATATTGCTGCCAGATGTTGCTGCAGACCTGCAAATGTCTGAAGTAGTGAGCGGCGCACTATTCTCGCTCTTCTCGGTAGGCATGATGTTAGGCGCTGTGATTGGTGGTAAATACGCCAGTCGCTTCGAGTATATGCCACTGCTCGCTACATTGTTCAGTATGAACACTGGTCTCCTGCTTTTGGTTTCCCTACTATCATCTTGGCAATGGTTTTTAGTGTTAGCTGTGTTAATTGGAGTAGTGAGCTCAACAATTTTTACGATTGGGCATACGCTGATTGCGCGAATGTACGTAGAAAAGCGTTTTACTATGATGGGCTTAATGGACTTTATGTTCAGCTTAGGCACATTTGCTGCTTCATTTTTTGTAACGCTGTTATATCTTGTTGAGCACAACTGGCGATTGCCCATTCAAGTGGTAGCTGGCGTTATGATAGTGCTTTCGTGCTATACATTTATTGCGGCACGGTCACAGGCGAAAGTGCTTAAGGGCCAACCCAAAGCGTCTAAAAAGACGTTGGCATTTGGCGTTATCATAAAGCAGCCCGTTTTCATATTTCTAACGTTGCTTACCTTTGGCTATGGTGCTGTGGAGTTTGGTAACGCGAACTGGTTCGTGAGCTATGCGCAAAACGGGTTAGGCTTTAGTGGCGAGCAATCGAGAAATCTATTAGCGTGTTTTACCGCCGGTATGGTCATTAGTCGTCTGACCTTCCCCTTTTTACTGCGGTTTGTATCCGTTCACCGCATGATTGTCATTATGGCGACAGCATCGCTAACGGGCGTTTTCGCACTGAAACTAATGCCGTCTTTTTATGGCATTGGTGCGGGTAATTTGCTGCTTGGTTTAGGTTTGGGTGGCCTTTTCCCACTTGCATTGTCATCAGCGATGAATATCGACAGTGACAACGGCCCGGTACTTTCCGGGATTTCAATTATAGGTAATTCTACGGGGGTACAAGTGGCTTCTTTTTCTACCGGGCTTTGGGCCAATTTTGTCCCTCTTACCACAGCGTTTTGGGTGATCCCACTAGGTGGATGTGTACTGTGGCTGGCTTCGTATGGTTACAGCAGAAAAATTAAGTACCACCGAAGTTAAGGCTGTAAAATTATGAGCTGAGTTTTTCAGTAATTCCCTTGCGGTTTAGATACTTCAGATCTTTTAGGTGGGAACGGAATACGCACACGCGCCTAATTCAAATAACTAGAGTTGGCTGCGTTTAATCTTTTTGGTGTAGGTGGGGCAGATAAGGTAAATAAAACTCTGCGACTAAGCCTTGTTGAGGGTGATTTCTCAATGCCACTTCTCCGTCATGAGCTTCTATAATACGCCTTATTATGGCAAGGCCTAGGCCTGAGCCTGAAGAATTACGGGCTTTATCACCTTGCGCAAACGGCATAAATACACTGTCGAGTTCATCTTCAGGTATGCCGGGGCCAAAATCACGTACTTTGCAATATACGCGCTTTTCATGGCGATTGTAAAAGCTGCTAATCGCAATATCGTCCGAACCGTATTTGAAGGCGTTTTCGATGAGGTTATCGATCACTCGCTTCATTGCAATTCGCCGTAGTGACAAGGGAGGAATGGCATTGAGCTTAAGTTCGATATGGTGCTTATCATCTAAGTGTCTGGCTTGTACAAGCTCTGCAATAATTGCATTCAAATCAGTTTCTTGAGTAACTTCTTCGGTGTCGTAGCGGGCATAGTCAATGAACTGGTCGATAATGGCATTCATATCTTCTATATCGTTTACAATACCGTCTTTTATCCAGTCTTGATCTTCTGGCAGCATTTCCGAGGCAAGGCGAATACGGGTAAGCGGCGTGCGCAAGTCGTGGGAGATGCCTGCTGTCATGATATTTCGATCATTTTCAAGCTGCTTTATACCTTGATTCATGCGGTTAAACGCGCGAGTAACCTGAATCATTTCGGTGCTGCCTTGTTCGCGAAGCGGCGCTGGGTGTTCGCCCTTGCCAACGGCTATTGCGGCCTTTTGTAAGGCTGACAATGGGCGTGTCATACGTCTTACAAACAACCAACCACCCGCCACACTCAATATACCAATTACCATTAAGTACATAGTAAGGGGCGAAATATTCGCTTCGTTTAGCCCTGAAATCGGAATAGAAATCCATGTATCTGGGTAGCGATTAAGGGATATCCAAACAATATAAGGCGCATTTTCGTCACTGGCTTGCGTGGTAGTGCTAATGCGCACGTCAGCAAGCTGCCTGAGCTGCTCGCTAACCTGGGAGGAAATATAGCTGTAGTATACGGCGTTTTCTAATCCATTTTGTTTCGCAACGCTTTCGTCAAAGATTTGCACCTGAGTTTTCTGAAAATAGCGGTCGCGGGTTTCTTGGTTAGTGACCAACAAGTCGTTGGCTAATACAGACTTAACTTGCGTCGCCAACAAACTGTTAATTTGTTGGTAGCTGGGCTGAATAAAGTAGTAGGTAACAGAAATGTACGACACAATTTGGTTAATAAGCAGCAACACGCCAATAAGCATGACGGTTTGACCAAACGCACTTTTAGGAATTAAACGCATAAAACGCCATTGCTTTGTATCATGGATCAGTTGCTGCTATGGCAGAATGTAAACGCATAATATGGTGCCATTATTATATATGCTTCCGTAGCAAATTGGCCGTATCGGTGATACCCATAAAGATCACCGATGCTAAGCTTGTTCGCCATCGGGCACGAATACATAGCCCAACCCCCATACGGTTTGAATATAGCGAGGGTTGGCAGGGTCTTCTTCAAGCATTCTTCTTAAGCGCGAAACCTGAACGTCAATACTGCGCTCTAGGGCGCTGTAGTCACGGCCTCGCGCCAAGTTCATGAGTTTATCTCGTGACAAAGGTTCACGTGGATGGGTAACCAGAGATTTCAATACCGCAAACTCACCGCTAGTCAGGGTTAGTGGCGTATCACCAGCCGTCATTTCACGGGTGGCGAGATTCAGTTTGTAATTGCCAAATTCAACAATTTGCACGTCTTTAGATGGCGCGCCTGGTGCCTCACTGCTGCGTCTGCGCAATACAGCTTTAGCGCGTGCAAGAAGCTCTCGTGGGTTAAACGGCTTAGGCAAATAATCGTCTGCACCCATTTCAAGGCCAATAATACGGTCAACTTCATCGCCCTTCGCAGTAAGCATAATAATGGGCATGTCATTTTCTTGCTGGCGTAAACGGCGGCAAATAGACAAGCCGTCTTCACCTGGTAGCATAAGATCTAAAACCATGAGATGAAAGTTCTCGCGCTCAAGCAGTCTATCCATTTGGTCTGCGTTAGCCGCACTACGAACTTGATAGCCTTGCTCGAGCAAATAGCGCTCTAACAGGCTGCGCAGACGCATGTCATCGTCAACAACGAGAATTTTAGAGGTTTCCTGACCCATACTCATACCTTTCGTTTACTTTTGTTTCACTATAACTACAAGATGTTAAATACAAAAGCGAGAAAAGCGTAAAAGGCAGGGGATGTTTGTTACAAATAGTGTCTAGGCGTGTTGAACTTGGATGTAAAGAAAGCGCCAGCAAGATCCAGCAAAGGCCCAGCAGGCTCTAGTGTGGAGGAAGTCATTAAGATTTTTCCCCACTGAACTTTTAGTGAACTACGTATTGGTTAGAAGCTTTATAACGTTGGCGCTGTAATAATACTCTGGCAGTTCAAGGTGTAATCCTTAAGGGGCGCTAGTCAAAGATGACGACATTTAGCGCTTTAGTGGGCGCCGACCCGTTAAGGGTTTCTAAATATAACTGTGTTATCGCATCAGTCCCGCAGTGCGACTGCTCATAAAACTGATCGCTCACTTTCTCTGCGAAGCGTTTCCATGCACTGGCGTATTTTGCTAAGAATGCCTCGTGCCCCCATTCATGTTGGCGCAGTTTAACGCGAGCTGGTGCGAAAAATATCTCTGCATTGAGAAGTTTTGGGTTGGGCTTCTCTTGGGCTTTCCAATCTGTCGCTCCTATTAGTGTGACGTCGCCTAAGCTGTCGCCAAGCTGCTTGATAAGGTTATTAATCAGTGTCCCGTTGGCGGCGAAATCGAGCAGCCAGTAGCGCGCATCGCTACTTAGTGCTGAAAGTTCGTCATAGCTATATACTTCATCGTAACAGTCAGACGCTTTTACCATATCCACATTGTGTTTCGAAGTTAATCCAGCCACCTTATAGCTTGCGCCTCGTGACGCTTTTTGGTCTTTAAGCAGTTGCGCCGTACCCAACGCGGTTTTACTAGAAGCGCTCGATAATAGTAAGGTTTCGTCGCTTGCTTTCTCTGCCACATAATCATCAAGCACAAACGAGGTCATGTACAGGGGTCTGAAATTAAGCTGCCATGCTTCGCGGTCTTTGTTGTAGCCTGGGTCAGCAGCACAGCGCAGGTATTGGTCGTAAACTGGGCTAATGCTTTTACGTTTTTCGTGTAAGTCTGAAAATCCGTGTGGTGCAACTTTTCCAGCTTTTATCACCCAATGGCTAGCCATCGGCAGGTAGCCGAACACCTTTTCACCTACTTTGATATCGCTATGACAAGACGCCTTAACACTAGCAAAGCCCCAAACAGGCACAATACCGAAGCCAGCTTCGAAGGTAGGGAAAAAGCCCCAATAGCCCATTTTAAAGCCCAGCGCAGCATACGTGATGTTGTTGGCAGAAAAGCCAAAGCTGTCCGTTTCAAGCAATACTTCGTCTTGCTGTAAGTCGCTGGTGTTCATATCGTGGGTAACAACTTTAGTGTTGGCAAGGTTTTGCTGGTCTACCCAAATTTGTTGGCTTTTAATTGTGGTCATAACAGGGGCCTGCTGTGTCAAAAACTAAATCAAGAAACTATCAGAATAGAACCTAGATTGACGCAGGGCATTCACCATTGCGACTTACTGTTTTAAATATATGCCTATAGAAGCGATGTATAATAGGCTTACTCGTCGCTGCTTAGCCAATCCATCTGGTGACCGGCTCTGCGCTTCTTATTCAAAATGTCTTCAAGGAGAGGGGTTAAAATGAGTTCCATGGCTAAACCCATTTTACCGCCGGGCACAACCAAGGTATTGATGCGAGACATGAACGCGCCATCAATCATTTGAAGCAAATAAGGATAATCGACAGTTTTCATTTCCCGTCTAAAACGCACCACTACGAAGCTTTCATCTTGGGTTGGAATTTCCCGCGCGCTGAACGGGTTCGAGGTATCAACGGTTGGTACCCGCTGAAAGTTAACGTGGGTGCGAGAAAACTGTGGCGTGATATAGTGGAAATAGTCGTCTAGACCACGCACAATACTGCTCATTACCGCTTCTCGAGAATGACCGCGATCAGTGGTGTCGCGCACAATTTTTTGGATCCACTCTAAGTTTACAATTGGCACCATGCCAACCAATAAGTCTACGTGCTTCGCGACATCATTTTCTTCAGTTTTGACGCCACCATGTAAACCCTCATAAAACAGTAAGTCAGTGTTTTGAGGTAAATCTTGCCATGGTGTAAAGGTGCCCGGCATCTGGTTAAACGGAACGGCTTCATCAAAGGTGTGAAGGTATTGCCTAAACTGTCCAGTGCCTGAGCTACCGTATTCTTTAAACAGCGTTTCCAGTAACTCAAAGTCGTTGGCTTTAGGACCAAAATAGCTGATATGTCTGCCTTGCTCCTGAGCTTTACGAATTTCTACTTCCATTTCTGGTCGGGTAAAACGATGGAAACTATCACCGCCAACTACTGCAGCATTAACATTCAAGTTCCTAAAAATATGGCGAATAGCATTGGTCGTGGTAGTAGTACCCGCGCCGGAAGAACCTGTTATAGCAATAATAGGGTGTTTGACAGACATAGGAATTCTTTTTGGAAATGACGGGTACTAGTTATAAGCTGATGCGCGATAAGAATCAAGGGGGCGACTACGCGCATATCATCTTATTTCGGCTGTGAATTTGCGCGTGGGCCTGCGTGTAATTACCTTTTACGTCCATTGTGATGGTGCTGTAATAAGCGCATAATTAGCTTTGCTTCTTCTTCATCTAAATCAAGCAATGCACGAACGCGTTCTATATGGTGGATATCATGCTCGCTTAGTTTTCCGTCGTCTAATACACTTTGGACGGTATCTTTAAACCGGTCGCGTTTGAGCTGCATCTGAGTAGTATAGCTTGATGATAAAATGCCCGCCGGCAAGGCATAAAAGCATATACCCATAATCGTTATAAGCCCACCAAATATCTTGCCTAGTGCTGTAACGGGTACGGCGTCACCATAGCCTACCGTTGTAAGTGTGACTAGTGCCCACCAGAGAGACGCGGGAATGCTGCTGAAAACGTTGGGTTGTGCCGTGTGTTCAATATAGTAAATACATGTGGCGGCGATAACCGTGAACAATAAAAGTACGCTGATAGCAGCAGTAAGGCTATGCGACTCGTTGCGCAAAACGGTGACAAGCGTTTGCATTGAACGTGAATAGCGACCAATCTTTAAAATTCGTAGTACCCTGAATACCCTTAATATGCGTAAATCAAACGCCACGAAAACGCTTAAGTAAAATGGCAGGATTGCCAGTAAGTCGACCATCGCCATGGGGCTCTTTAGATAGGCCCAGCGTTTTTGCCACGGTGTTGTTGCTTCGAGGGCTGGACGGTTGGGTGCTGATGCGCTGCTATACACCCGAAGAATGTATTCGATAGTGAATATAAGTACAGAAACCACCTCAATAACATGCAGTTCCTGGTGCAAAATGGCAGGAAGACCTGGCACGGTTTCTAGCATCATGGCTCCAATATTCACAATAATGAGCACGATGAGCAATACATCAAATAACTTGCTCAACTTTTTGTACTCATGAGCTTCGCTTGCGGGAGCAAGAATGTGGTAGCACGCGTTTCTAAATGACATAGCCAAAATTTTAATAGAAGGGTTAGTCTTGTTATAACAATAAAGGTGCTAAATTGATAATGCTTCCGGTGAGGCGAGTATTTGTACGCTGTATTTCTGACGCGATAGAGCGCAAAACATGTTAATTTAAAATTCAAATAAGTAAACTAAGAGCGTATTTAATTGAAAAATACTAATTCCCTAGTATCAGCATTTACCTCAGCATTGCTTGTCGCTACGTTTGCTTCCTCAGCATGTGCGAAGCCGGACAGCGTGATGTTTACCAAAAAAACTCCCGTTATAGATGGCATAGCAAACGATGCGGCATGGAAAGAGGGCGATTGGCACGAAATGACGTCGCTGATGTGGGGCACCAGGCCTGAGTCCACCGATTTTTCTGGTCGATATAAACTTCGATGGAACAAGGATGCGCTGTATCTGTTGGCTGAAATACAAGACGACCACCTTTCGGATACCTATGCTAATCCGCTTGAACGTTATTGGGATGATGACTGTTTAGAAATTTTCATTGATGCGGATGCCTCTGGTGGCGATCACCTTAATAACTACAATGCGTTTGCCTATCACTTGGCGCTAGATAATCAGGTTGTTGATATAGGTCCGAATGAAGCGGGAGAGGCGGTACCACAACTCTACAATGATCACGTAGAAAACAAATGGCAGCGAGATATATCGGCGCCTCATAAGATTCATTGGGAAGCGGTGGTTCACGTGTTTGACGACAATTATCAGCATGGAAAAGATAATTTGCCAGTGACCTTACAAGAAGGCATGACGTTGGGTTTTATGCTTGCCTATTGCGATGCCGATGGCGGCGACAGAGAGCACTTTTTAGGTTCTCATGAGATTACACCAGTGAATGGTGATAAAAATTTAGGGTATAAGAATGCGTCGGTATTTGGAAAAATTGTGTTGGCAAAGTGACGGCAGTTAAGTATTAGTGACGATGCGCTAGGATCTGGATTTCGGTAAGCCGAATATTGCAAAAAATATAGCATCAAAAAACGCGGCGTCATGCCGCGTTTTTAATACTTCGCACAATTATGTTTTGGTTACTTTGCTTCAGCTTCTCGAGCAATAGCACGATGCGCAATATCAGTACGGTAGTACACATCTTTAAACTGAATGGTTTTTAGCAGCTCGTACGCTTTTTGCTGAGCTTCGGTAACATTGTTACCCAAAGCAGTAGCACAAAGCACGCGGCCTCCTGCGGTTACCACTTCGCCATCTTGAAGGGCGGTACCTGCGTGGAAAACTTTTCCATCTAACTTCGCAGCGTTTTTGAAACCGGTTATTACGTCGCCCTTGCCGTAGCTGCCCGGATAGCCGCCTGCTGCAAGCACAACACCTACCGATGCGCGCTCATCAAACTCAATCGTTTTGCCTGCAAGTTCGCCTTTGCACGCTGCTTGGCAAAGCGGTACTAAGTCAGATTTTAAGCGAAGCATGATTGGCTGGGTTTCTGGGTCGCCAAAGCGGCAGTTGTACTCAATTACCTTTGGTGTACCGTCGGCCATAATCATTAGGCCCGCATATAAAAAGCCAACGTAGTCGTTACCTTCAACAGCCATGCCATTAACCGTTGGCATGATCACTTCCTGCATAATACGGTCGTGAATGTTTGGCGTTACAACCGGAGCAGGAGAATAAGCACCCATACCACCTGTGTTTGGCCCTTTATCGCCGTCAGCTGCACGCTTGTGGTCTTGGCTGGTGGCAAAAGGTAGTACGTTTTTACCGTCTACCATCACAATAAACGACGCTTCTTCACCGTCTAAGAACTCTTCAATAACCACGCGGCTGCCCGCTTCACCAAAAGCGTTACCTGCTAGCATGTCGCGAATAGCCTCTTCAGCCTCTTCAAGGGTCATCGCAACAATAACACCTTTGCCGGCAGCAAGACCGTCAGCCTTTACTACAATCGGCGCGCCTTTCTCACGCACATAGGCAATGGCGGGCTCAATGTCTGTGAAGTTTTGATACTCAGCCGTCGGAATATTGTGTCGAGCCAAAAAGTCTTTGGTAAAAGCTTTAGAGCCTTCAAGCTGCGCGGCAGCTTGAGTAGGACCAAAAATCATTAAACCTGCGTTAGTGAACGCATCTACCACACCTGCAACTAGCGGCGCTTCTGGGCCTACAATAGTAAGGGCAACATCGTTACCTTGAGCAAAAGAAACCAAGCCAGCAATGTCGTTGACATCAATAGCCACGTTCTCAAGCTTAGGCTCTGTAGCAGTTCCAGCATTACCCGGCGCTACAAATACTGTTGAAACATCAGAAGACTGCGCTGCTTTAAACGCTAGCGCGTGTTCGCGGCCACCGCCGCCAATTACAAGTACGTTCATTAACTGTTCCGTTTTGAGTGTTTAATATTATGATTTTGGTTTGGTGAATTTTAGCGTCATGCGATTGCTCTCGCCAATCGCCATGTACTTTTCACGGTCTTGGTCGTCTAGCGCCAAGCGAGGAGGTAGCGTCCACACACCTTTCGGGTGATCTGCGCTATCCATTGGGTTTGCGTTTACATCGCTACTTGCTTCAAGGACAAAACCTGCTTTTTCTGCGGCAGCTACAACGTAAGAACGCTTCATGTAGCCACTTTTCTTCATCGCTTCATCATCTGCACTTTCAGGTAGCTCATGTTCCACTACGCCCAGTACGCCGCCTGGCTTAAGTGCTTTAAAGAAAGCGCCAAACGCATTGTCGATGCCTTCGTCACCATGACGCATATACCAGTTGTGTACGTTGCGAAAAGTTAGCACCATATCAGCACTGCCCGCTTCGCTAATATCTAACGCTTTGATTGGGTCGAATGCAGTAAGTTCTGCACCATCATACTTCATGCCCGGCTTCATTTTCTCTTTAAAGCCTTCTACCGACTTTTTGTAGTAGCCACTGGTTTCATCGTCAACATAGAAGTGAGCTGCAACGTATTTTCCGTTTTCTTTTACAATAGAATAAAGGATGTCGGCATACCAGCCGCCGCCTGGCGAGATTTCTACCACAGTCATGTCTGGCTGTAGGCCAAAAAAGCGTAATGTTTGTTGAGGGTTGCGATACTCGTCGCGAACTTTGGCTTTATCAGAGCGGATATCGCTCATCGCGGCGTCAGAAATAGCATCGGCACTGGCATAGGTTGCTGTTACACCTAGCGTTGCGGCTAACACAAGTTGGGCTAACTTTTTCATTTTTATTTCCTTTTTCTGTCGAGGGTAGGTAATTATCTATGCGGACTGGTAAAACATAACATTTATCAGTAACACTATTACTACAAATTACCACAAGTCAGATCAAGCCTATCAGCTAACCCTTATTCGCACTTACGCCTTAGCATAATAATTCGTAATTTTATCGCTTCGTCATAGCGTGGGTATCGCTATGCAAAAGAAGGTAAATACGTGCTCGAGAAAAGGGGTGAAGAAAAAAGGCAAACACGCAGCAAAGTAACAAAATGCCACTTTACTGCGTACTTAACTTAGGTGTTATTATTCCTCACTAAGCCTGCACTAAAAGTTGTTGTGTATCTAATTAATAGTGACAGAAGTTATTAGTGACGGAAGTGACGCATGCCCGTGAACACCATGGCAATGCCGTGTTCGTCAGCAGCGTCAATCACTTCTTGGTCGCGCATTGAGCCGCCTGGCTGAATTACTGCTTTAATACCAGCTTCAGCCGCTGCGTCAATGCCGTCGCGGAATGGGAAGAAAGCGTCAGACGCCATGACAGAGCCTGCCACTTCAAGGTTCTCATCAGCTGCTTTGATACCTGCAATTTTTGCAGAGTAAACACGGCTCATTTGGCCTGCGCCCACACCTACTGTCATGCCGTCTTTGCAGTAAACAATCGCGTTAGACTTCACGTATTTTGCTACCTTCCAGCAGAACATAAGGTCGCGCAACTCTTCTTCGCTTGGCTTACGTTTAGTCACAACTTCTAGGTCTTCCATTTCAACCATGCCGAAATCGCGCTCTTGCACTAATAAACCGCCGTTGACACGTTTAAAGTCGTAACCTTCAGTTAGCTGGCCAGCCCAATCGCCACAAGCTAGAAGACGTACATTCTTCTTCGCACTAACGACTTCTTTCGCTTCATCACTTACTGTCGGCGCAATAATCACTTCCACAAATTGACGGTCGACAATCGCTTGCGCTGTTTTCGCATCAAGTTCGCGGTTAAACGCAATAATGCCGCCAAACGCAGACGTTGGGTCAGTTTTAAACGCGCGATCGTATGCGCTTAAAATATCGTCGCCAATTGCAACGCCGCATGGGTTAGCGTGCTTAACGATTACACATGCTGGTTCATCAAGTTCTTTTACGCATTCGAGCGCTGCATCGGTATCAGCAATGTTGTTGAATGACAGCTCTTTACCTTGAAGCTGAGTAGCGGTAGCCACAGACGCTTCTTGAATGTTGTTTTCTACATAGAAGGCCGCTTCTTGATGGCTATTTTCGCCATAGCGAAGGTCTTGCTTCTTAGTAAGCTGCATATTGTAGGTGCGTGGAAATTCGCTGTGCTGGTGGTCACAATCTGCTTCACAACCTGTGCTGTCTAAACGGGCACCAAAGTAGTTTGCAATCATGCCATCGTATTCAGCTGTGTGCTCAAACGCTTTTATAGCTAGATCGAAGCGCGTGTTATACGTCAATGAACCGTTGTTGTCGTTCATTTCTGCAAGTACGCGAGAGTAGTCAGACGCGTTCACAACAATAGTTACATCTTTATGGTTTTTCGCAGCAGCGCGTACCATAGTTGGGCCACCGATATCAATATTTTCAATCGCATCTTCTAGCGTGCAATCTTCGTTTGCCACGGTTGCAGCGAACGGATAAAGGTTAACCACCACAAGATCGATAGGCGCAATGCTATGCTCTTCCATTACCGCTTCATCGGTACCGCGACGACCAAGGATACCGCCATGAATTTTAGGGTGAAGAGTTTTAACACGACCTGCCATAATTTCTGGGTGACCTGTGTGATCAGAGACTTCTTTCACAGGTAAGCCAGCGTCAGACAGTAGTTTAGCAGTACCGCCCGTCGACAGAAGTTCTACGCCAGCGTTATGCAGCGCTGTCGCGAAATCGAGGATACCGGTTTTATCAGAGACACTTAGGAGAGCACGTTTAATTGGTTTTGGTGTTTGCATAAATGTTAAGTTTCTAATGTTGTAGTGTTGAAACAAAAAGAGCACCGATTGGTGCTCTTTGGTGGGCAAAGCCCTTGGAATCTTAGTTCATGCCGTATTGCTTAAGCTTCTTGCGAAGTGTGCCACGGTTGATGCCCATCATGATGGCAGCGCGGGTTTGATTGCCGCGTGTGTAAGTCATGACTTCTTCTAGCAGCGGTGCTTCTACTTCAGCCAGTACCATTTCGTACAGGTTATCGATGTTTGCGTTATCCAATTGCTTAAGGTACTTGTTAACCGCTTGCTTTACAGAGTCACGCAGTGGCTTTTGAGCTTGCGTTTGTGAAGGCGTCGTTACTGTAGTAGTAAAAGGTGAAGTCACGTTTTGATCGAACATAATACTGTGTTGCTCTTAAGTTAGTCATCACTATGCTGCGGGAGAAATCTGTCGGGTTTCTCGAGTCTGCAGCGCTTGAAAATATGCATTTAGTGCATCGAGTTGCTCATTCGCATCATCGATAGCGTTAAACGTTTTACGAAACTGACGATCCGTATCGTGCTCCGCGAGATACCAGCCCACGTGCTTACGGGCAATTCTCACACCGGCTATGTCGCCATAAAAGTCCTGCACATTGGCTACATGCTCGCGCAAGAGTTCATATAACTCTGACAGTGGTGGTGAAGGTAGGTTCTCGCCCGTTTCAAGATAATGTTGGATCTGTTTAAAAATCCAAGGCTTACCTTGCGCGCCGCGACCTATCATTACGCCATCTGCACCGGTGTAATTCAGCACCTCTTGTGCTTTCTCTGGAGAAGTAATATCACCATTTGCAATAACAGGAATTGAAATTGCCGCCTTAATTTGGCGTATGGTGCTGTATTCAGCTTCTCCTTTATACATACAAGCTCGCGTTCTGCCATGAACAGCAAGCGACTGTATGCCGTTTTGCTCTGCAATGCGGGCAATCTCTACCCCATTGCGATTTTCTGGGTTCCAGCCGGTGCGAATTTTCAGTGTTACGGGTACATCAACAGCATTAACTACTGCTTTAATAATCGCTTCCACTGTGTCTGGGTATTGAAGCAGCGCAGAACCTGCTAGCTTCTTATTAACCTTTTTAGCAGGACAACCCATGTTGATGTCGATGATTTGCGCACCATTCTCAACGTTAAATTGCGCTGCCTGAGCCATAAGCTCAGGGTCGGCCCCAGCTATCTGTACAGAGCGAATGCCTTCTTCACCCTCATGATTCATACGCGCTTGGGATTTAGCTGTGTTCCAAACCTTCGGATTACTCGAAAGCATTTCTGAAACAACAAGCCCTGCTCCTAAGCGCTTACAAAGTTGGCGAAACGGTCTATCTGTTACGCCAGCCATGGGGGCCAACATCAAATTGTTTTCTAACTCGTAAGGTCCAATTCGCATTGTAAAATGTATAGCTCGCCATCTAAAACTGCACAGAAAATATACACCCGGCTAAAACGGGGCGCTAAGTGTACGTGTTTTCGCAAGGCTTGAAAAGGCTAAAAATCACACAAAATTTCACTTCGTGGTCTTGACAGTGAAAAAAATCTGTCACATTAGTAAGCTAACGATGATTTTTAGACTAAGTATTGTACGAAAGTCTTACAGCCCCCGATTTGAAAGGGCTGTAATGTGAAAAAAATTAACAATTGGTTAGGCTGTAGCGTTCTTAGTCGTATAAATTTTCGTCGCAATTTTGAGGCGGTTTACCGAAAACACACTATGCTAGCTAGGCGTAAATTTCACCGATTAGTGGGTTTATCGCTTAAACTTAGCGTTTTTTACCCGACACTCTCGCCCATTCGCCATCTATAGCGCTGGCTTCAAGCGTGATATCGCGTGTATAGGCTTCTTCAATTCGCGTAACTTGTTCAGCTAATATGCCAGAAAGGACTAATAGACCGTCTTTTTTGCAATAGTTAGTAATAACGCTTTGAAGTTCGAGTAATGGGCCTGACAAGATATTTGCCATCACCACATCAGCTTCAAGCTCAGGTTGATCTTCAGGAAGGTACACATCCAAGCGGTCCTCAACGCCATTGCGGCGTGCATTTTCTTTTGTCGCTTGAAGGGCCTGTGGATCAATATCAATACCAATTACGCGTTCGGCACCCAATTTCAACGCTGCTAGCGCCAAAATGCCAGAGCCGCAGCCAAAATCAACAACGGTTTTATCCGTCATATCTATGCCGTCTAGCCAGCGCAAACAAAGTGCAGTCGTCGGGTGAGTTCCAGTGCCAAAGGCAAGGCCTGGATCAAGCATCACGTTAACGGCGTTAGGGTCAGGGACATCACGCCAACTTGGGCATATCCACAACCGCTCGCCAAACTGCATAGGATGGAAGTTGTCCATCCATTCACGCTCCCAATCTTTATCCTCAAGTGGCTCTAGCTTGTATTTAAAGTCTGGGCCAAGTACTTTAGCCTTACCTAGGCGCTGAAGAATTCCTTTCATATCGGCATCGGCCTCAAATAAGCCCACTACTTGTGTATCGGGCCACAATAATACTTCACCCGGTTTGGGTTCGTACATTGGGGTGTCTTTCGCGTCGACATAGGTAACCGCCTGCGAGCCATTTGCAGTTAGCATGTCGCCTATTGAATCTGCGTGTTCAGAAGAGGTATTAATTCGAAGTTGTAGCCAAGCCATAGTTATTGTTCATTCAAACCTTTATACACCATTGTACCTTTGCTTGGCAGTAAACAAAATGCAGACGAGCGAAAAGCGTTAAGTAAATCCAAACGATAAATCCATAAAATCATGGGCAGATCCATCGCAGCTACTCAATTGCTTAAGATAGGCCAGAGAAAAAACTAATCTTTTGTCGAGTGGTGAAATTCTAATATAAGTTTATATTTTGTGATGGGAAGGGTTAATTTATAGACATGGTTCATGTGTTGTATGCGCGTACTTTTATCTGTTGTTTGCTTATTGTGCTTTACCATATCGCTTAGCGCAAAAGAGCTAGATGTGGTCGTGGGCTGGAATAAACCGCCCTATGTTATCTCTCAAGATCACACGGGTTTCGAAGTTGAGTTGGTGCGAGCAATCCTTGCTGAAATGGGATATGGACTTTCGCCTATTTATGTTCCCTTTGGTCGTACGGCACGACTGCTTAAAGATGACACCGTTGATATTGGCCTTACTCTTAACCGTGCGCACTCGATTGACCGAAGCATTCTCTCCGATCCATATATTGTCTATCAGAACGTTGTGGTAACTCGCGCTGATAGAGGGCTATTTATAGAGAGTATTGACGACCTGAAAGGCAAAAGTGTTATTGCTTTTCAAACTGCTCAGTCGGTTTTAGGTGAGGAGTTCGGTCAAGCACTGGCGTCGCAAACTACCTACATTGAAGCGGCACGACAGGACCGTCAAGTGGACATGCTAATGCGTGGTAGTGTGGATGCTGCCATTCTAGATAGAAATATTTTCAATTACTTCAAGTCTTCAAATAGTGCTTATGCTGAAGATAAAGTCGTCTTCCATGAGCTATTTTCCATTTTACCATACAGTGCTGCTATTCCCGATCCCGAACTTAGAGCCAAGTTTAACGCCACGCTTCGGCTCTTTATTGAAGATGGCCGATATCAATTGTTGCTAGATAAATATGCTCTCGAAAATCTCCTCTACAAGCTTCCCGCAGCGGATATTTCCAAGTAGTCCTGAAGTTTAATGTCTAGACAATGAACCATTTCTGATTCAACGTATAAGAAACTAACGTTATAGGTGTTTATTACCTTCTATTGCAGTTCCGAACTGCATAATAAAAGGGAGTAACAGACACCAGACTTATGCAGTAAGGAAAGGTTTATGTTGAAACAGGGTTTTTTACTGGCTGTTGTCGTACTATGCACGGCATGCGCGTCTAAAGCAGCTCATACTGATAATATCGAGCAATGGATGGATAAGCCTGCCTACATTCAAGCGCGAGCTATTGCTAATGGTGACACTACATCTGCTGAGCTTGTCAGAGGTTATCTTGCGCGAATTAAACAGCTAGATGAAAGGGTGAATAGTGTCTTAGCTTTAAACCCCAATGCGCTGGCCGAAGCGAAAGCCATCGATAAAAAAGTAGCAGGCGGCGCAGTGCTTGGCCCATTGGCGGGCATTCCTGTATTGTTAAAAGACAATATTGAAAGTGCAGAGATGCCTACAACCGCAGGCTCTATGGCGCTTATTACTAACGAAACCGGTCGAGACGCACCTATCGTAGAAAAACTGAAAGCGGCTGGTGCAATCATATTAGGCAAAACCAATTTGTCTGAATGGGCAAACTTTCGCTCTGAATCTTCTATCAGCGGTTGGAGTGCAGTAGGGGGCTTAACCCGTAATCCCCATATGCTATCAAGAAGTGCCTGTGGCTCATCTTCTGGTTCGGGCGCAGCGATGTCACTTAGATTAGCATCACTCGCCGTTGGCACTGAAACTAATGGCTCTATTATTTGTCCGGCATCCATCAATGGTGTCGTAGGCTTTAAGCCAACCGTTGGCTTACTTTCTAGGACACACATAGTGCCTATTTCTTTCAGTCAGGACACCGCGGGGCCAATGACCTCTAATGTTCAGGACGCATGGTTAATGACGGCAATTATGGCAGGCTCAGATGCTAGCGATAACACAACCCAAAATGCGGATTCTCATCGGCCAACTATGCCTACATCTTCGATGCTTGCTACAGATTTAAAAGGTAAGCGAATTGGTGTGGTCCGGTACCGCCAAGGCGATAATCCCCATGTACTGGCCGTATATGAAAAAGCGTTGAACCAGCTAAAAGCCTCTGGTGCAACGTTGGTGGACATTAGTGATTTTTCTCAGCCAGATTCATTTTGGGCCGACTCTTACAATGTGTTGCTAAGCGAATTTCGTTACAGCATCAACGAATATTTGTTGGGGTCACCGGCAGAGATCCCTGCAAGAAGCTTATCTGAGCTCATTGTATTCAATAAGAAAACAGAGCGAGAGCTTGCGTTATTTAACCAAGATATTTTTGAAAAGTCGTTAGCTTCGGTGTCTATTGATAGTGAAGAGTATCAAAGCGCACTTCATCTTATACAAGATACAGCGGGCAGAAATGGTATTGACGCATTGTTAGCAAAGCACAACGTCGATGTATTGGTCACACCTTCTAACAGCCCTTCGTTTTTAATCGACGGTGTGTATGGCGATCACTCCCCTGTTGGTTTTATCGGTATCGGGTATTTGGCCGCGATTGCAGGATATCCGCATCTAACAGTGCCCGCTGGACAAGTGAAAGACCTTCCGGTGGGAATTAGCTTCATTGGCGGTAAATGGCAAGACGAAGATGTGCTGAAAATAGGTAAAGTCTTTGAAGCTAAACATGGTTTTTTCATTAAGCCAGGTCTTTTACCGACCCGTTTTGACAACCCAGTGTTAAAAGGCATCGAAGAAGGTCTTGAAAATAGTCGTTAGTGGCAAATAGAGACACAACTATATTTTGCTCCAACCAAAACAAAAAAAGCCCTTGGTTAAACTCAAGGGCTTTAAACGTTATTCATTTCTCACAATGCGTGTTCCAGAACTTACATTTCTTGGTATCAGAACAAACGATGATGCATACCCACTAGGTTAGCCAGGCTTTTTAACCCACGCGCTGCACCAGCCATCAGCGTTAACCAGCTTATTAGGGAAAATGTTACAAGGGCGATATTGTTCGCCATCGGCTCCTTGCACGTACATGCAGTTTGCACACTTTGCACCTTCAACCGTTGAAGCCGGTGTGTAGTTTAATGCTTTTGCAGTTGGGTCGTCAGCGCTCAATTGTTCTTGAGCTTGTGCACGTAACGCTACACCACCTAATGTAAGACCGATAACTGTAGTGCCCGACAGTTTTAAAAAATCACGGCGATTTACAGATTTCATAACATTCTCCTTAAGAGATAGAAACGATAATGATTCTTTTTTATTCAGTACCTTAAACGCAAAAACCTGCCCAAAAGAGGCAGGTTTTGTGTAATGTTTAAATACTATCTCTTTTTGAAAAAAGATCGAACGAAATGTCGCATTTACGCTTGATCCAGATTAAATAAATTTCAGAAGTGATAACACTTAGCAATACGTTTAAGACCGATTTACTCATCTTAAGTTCACTTTTTAGTTAGGTCTTCATCAGGTTTAGCATAAGCAAATCGTGCAATGCGTGTCGTGCTATGATAGCTATCTAAACCGGAAATACAGGCAGTGTTCGCTTTTTCTATATCGGCGTATCCGTCTTCATCAATAATGCTTTCTGGCATATGAAGCTCTTGGATTTCTCCAATAACCATTTCGGTTTCGTTAAGCAATTTTAAATGTTGCGCCACCTTTAAGCCCATCTTAATTTCACTTTCTTTGACAAAAGGTGCACTAAAAGAACTAGTAAACTGCGGTGTTAAGCCCACTGCTTCAAATTCACTTTCATCGGGGGCATAGCGAGCTGATGTTTGGTGTGCCTTGTCGACCCAGTTAGTTGACACGTGATTTAGTGTATAAAAGCCCTGTTGTTTTATATTGCTTAACGTGTCTCGTGTAACGGTATGTGGGCGCATGATCATGCCTATAAGCGGCGGGTTCGCGCCCACATGAACAACCGAACTCACAACGGCTAAATTATTAGTATTACCGTTTGTAGTACCCACCACTGTCGCCGATTTAAACCCAGACAAACTGTTGATTAGGTTGGCGCGGTATCGCTGAGCAAGCTCATCAATATCGCTGCATGTAAACTGCTTAGTCATTTTCACGTTCTGCCTCTATCTGGATGTCGTCACCATTCTGATAAGCGGCAAGTTCTATGGGCTGGCAACACACTTGGCAGTCGAGTACCTGTACTTGACCAATATCGTTAATTTCATCTATTTCTACATCATTGGGAGCCATACAATAGGGACACGAAAAGTCCATGGAACGGGTTAAGCTCATATTTAATCGCCTTGTTAATCACTAAACGGTTTTATTACGTAATGCTTAGAAGAGTGGATTTTCTTTATAAGAGCATAGTGGTTTGTGTGAAAGTAGCGCGCCGACAGTAGCGGTGTCGTCCAGTTACCGTTGAATATGAAATTTAAACCGTTGGCTTCAATAGCGGCCGGTAAGGCAAATAAATTAAGGTGACGATGTGGCAAATAAAGTAGGAAAATGTCCGTGTTGTAACAGAGAGACGCGTCTTACTTATCACCACCTTATTCCCAAAAAAATGCATCGGCGCTCCTATTTCAAAAAGCACTTCAGCAAAGCCGAACTGCAGGGCGGTATTTATATTTGCAGACAATGTCACAGCGGAATACATCGATTTTATGACGAGATGACATTGGCCAAGCACTACTTCAATTTACAGCGTTTACTAGATGACGAGCAGCTTTCAACGTTCTTTCAGTGGGTGTCTAAACAGAGAGTACGTGTTTAATAAATGGCTTGGTCTAATAACGGCCAGTAGACTTTAAATACATTCGATATAGATTTAATTTGATTAATTTGTCTGTATAAATATACACTATTGGTGTTTTCATAGCCAAAGATACCCCATGCAAAAAGATTTACCGCCACGTTATTACCTCACACATTTTCACGAGTTCCTTAAGTTTTTCGAAGGTGCTAACAGCATGCTTTTAAGTGATGAGGCAGCCGATTTTGTTGAGCGCTTTAACGCATTAGACGATGACAAAAAATGTATTGTAGTGCGCGCTGCAAATCGCAAGTATGCGGTGATTGACAGAACACAGTTTAACTACGGCGAAATAAACGAACCGCAAGCACAAATAGATTGGCTCATAGATAGCGGGTGGTTTGGCGACCTTTGTCACGCCGGGCTTAATGACATCGCTGGCGTTCTAACCAAAGACGCTTTGTTGGCGCTTCTTGCTGAATACGGCAGTACGCAGGGATTAGCGTCTCTCACTAAGCCCAAACTCGTGACGTTACTTAATGAACATATAGGTGCTAGAGGTTGGCCAGAGAGCTTTTCGCTAAACAACTATTTAGTGTGTTTATTTGATAATGCGCTTCGCTATTTGCTGTTTATCTATTTCGGTAATACCAAAAGCCGTCTGAATCAGTTTTCTATGCGCGATCTCGGTGTAATGAGAACCCGCTCCGATTCGGTAACCGATATTGCGCGCTTTGAAAGTAAAAGCGATGCGCAAGCAGCTTGGTTTTATGCTAACCACTATAGCCAGCTAGCCTTTTATAACAATGATATGTTACTTGCCTTAGCGGAAGGTGATTTCCCTGCTACAGAAGGTGTGTCAGCCAGTTTCTATCGCGACCAGTTGCTTTACGCGCTAGGGCTTAAAGTGCTGGCTTTCGATAGGGCTAAAGGGTTAGACATTTTAAAACTAGCGCAAAGCGATAAAGCGAAAGAAAAGTGGCTAAGAGAGAGCTATAAAGACGGACAAGAAGATGACGTCAAACAAGCTCTTGAGGGCATTATTGATAATCCTCAATCTGATACGCTATTGGCGTTCGCCGAAGATTTTTATGCCCGTAAGTACCATAAAAAGCGTACCAGTACCGTTACTGATATGCTACGAAATGCTAGCCGGTCGTTAGATATTGATGTAAGCCAAAATCAACAGGTAGAACGGGGTGTATTGGCCCATTATGCAAGGCAAGGTGTAGAGGGCTGGCGTACAGAAAATCGGTTATGGTGCAGCTTGTTCGGCCTCACTTTTTGGAAGCAACTCTACGAAGAAGATATGCTGGTTACGGAGTTTGATCGCAGGCCATTATCGCTTAAGCAAAATAACTTCTACGCTAAGTTTGAGCACAGTATTGAGGCATTGTTACAAGCACTTGATAGCAAAGAGAAACTGCGTTTTCACATCCATAAAATGGCCACAATGCACTATGGTAAAGTGAACAGCCTGTTTATGTGGTCTAGCCATTTGCTTACGCCTATAGAGGCCCTGATTGAGAATGGTTCACTAGACAGTATCTATACTTTACTTCGCATGATGTGTAGAGACTTTGAAAGCCTTCGAGATGGCTTCCCCGATATTATGGTGTTTGATGGTGCGCTTCGCTTTGAAGAAATTAAAGCGCCTGGCGATCAGCTTCGCCGTAACCAATTAGTTTCAATTCAGCGTTTGCAGCAAGCCGGCTTTGATGTTGCGGTAACAACAGTAAAGTGGATACGCGACCCTGCACAGCCTTATGTTGTGGTAGATATAGAGACCACAGGGGGCAACAATAACTATAACCGCATTACCGAGATAGGTATGGTGAAACTTGTTGGCGGTAAAGAGGTAGATAGGTTTCAAACCTTAATGAACCCGCAGCGTAGAATTCCTAGCAATATAACCCGCCTTACCGGTATTTCGGACGAGATGGTAGCAGACGCGCCGCTGTTTGCCGAAGTCGCTGAGCAGGTGGCACGCTTTACCGAAGATGCCGTATTTGTTGCGCATAACGTGAACTTTGATTATGGATTCATTAAACAAGAGTTTGCGCGGTTAGAGCAGCACTTTAGGCGACCAAAAATGTGCACAGTTCGCGAAATGCGCCGCACTTATCCCGGGTTGCCGTCGTACTCTTTGGCTAATTTAACTAAACATTTTCACATAGAAATGGAACGGCATCACCGAGCGCTAAGCGACGCCAAGGCTGCTGCCGAACTGTTAAAACTAGCATTTGAGAAAGACGATGAATTAAAGGGCCTGTCGGCGAATGAATAACGTTGTTATTGTAAATTTTAGCATGCGGATACTGAACAAAATGTGCGTAAGCTCTGTATTGAGTTGAGTTACAACGAGCATATTGAGATGTAAGACATGGCATTAACCGAAGAACAAGAATCACGAATTATTGAAATGGCGTGGGAAGACCGCACGCCATTTGAAGCCATTGAGCGTTTATACGGGCTTCCGGAAAAAGACGTAATAAAGCTCATGCGTAAAAATCTCAAACAAAAAACCTTTAAAAACTGGCGAGAACGGGTGTCGGGCAGAAAGACCAAACATGCGAGTTTGCGCCCTGAAGGTGTAGATAGGGGTTATTGTCCATCGCAATACAAATACAAGAGCGCCAACAAGTAGTGTTGAATAAGTATCTGTTTGACGTTACCGCTCTGACAACGTGAATTAGCCTATATTACTTCTTTGGCGGGGTAATGGTGGTTATGGGTAAAAGAAACGCGGTTAACTGCTGGCGTAATGGCGTTGGAAAGATAACCGTATTTTCTGATTGCAAAATACTTTTAGCGTGATGAACTTGGCGTAACAGGTTGTGGTAGGTGTCATTGTTTTGCTGTATTGCCTCTACCTTACTCATCATTAATTCAATAAACTCGGCGGGGGTTAAGTCTTCGTGTTGCCTTATCTCAAAAGCTAGTGCCTTAAGCACATAGGCTTCCCACTCTTTTCTGTAACTCTCCTGTAATCGTTCGGGATAAAGCGCTAGGTCTGCTATATCTTGCGCTAGGTCTACAATATCGAGGGGATCATCAAAAAGAACGCGAAATGCGAGAAGCACATCGTCAGAGAGGCGAGAAATGGGAAGTTTTTCTTTGAACTGAGCGTAGCGGCTTGGCACAAGAACACCTTCAAATTACGAATATTAAAGTTAAACAATAAGAGCTTACGCACTTAATTATACTAAAGTCTAATGAACTCTACCTTAAGTTTAAAGTTCAAGAGATTAAAAATACGTAATCTGCGGTAACTGAACTCACAAAGGCGACAAGCCGTAACTTATTATGCACTGTTAAAGTGTGTACGCGTTCTTGCTGTTTGGCCCATCGTTTGATGGGCCTTTTTTATGTGGTGTAGGCGCTTTGTTTCATTCAACTATCGAAGGAGAGTTTTACTCCTGCCAGTAATCGACTGACACTATCTACCACATCAGCTCTTATAAACCATTCAACATCATGTTTCTCGGATAGCACGCCACTAAATTCCAGAGAGCCGCCGTGACCTGTTCCTAGAAAGTCTTCAATTAATTCAGCGCGCTCACCAAAACTACTGTCTATATAGGAATAGTAAGCAAAATATTCGATAGGATATGATGTGTTAAAAGCGCTTGCAGCGAATTCGCCGCTGGTGCCCACTACAACTTTCGCAGCACTTTCATCAATACGCTGCACTAATTCAATGAACGCGGTATCTTGTTCATTAATACGTAATCGATATTCTGCCCGGGCAAACGTACCGTTCAGCATTCTTTCAAAACTGGCTTCGTAGCTATGTCGTTGTCCCATCTTGGCCGAATATTCAATTTCGAAATACGCATCCTCCTCGCCAATATTAAAGGCTTCAGATGCTTCAGCATTTGCAAGTTGACCAACGACTATTTCAATGGCGGTGTCGTTTTGCAATTGATTCACGTGACGTACCCCCGTTATCCAACCATCTTTCGACAAGCCGGTGGAAGAAACACGCCCTTTATAAGTTGGAATAACGCCTAACTCAGTTTTCCCCGAATCGGTTTCATGCCTTAAGTACAGTCGCCGTGCGTAAAGATAATCAGTGTTGTCGCTGCCGAATGTATTGTGGCTTGATGAAAAGTCATCGCCAGTCACCACAAAGCTGTTTACTGACCACGCAGAAGTGATGGCAAGAGAGGGATAGTAACGCAGTCGATATTGTTCGCGGCTTGGGCGGTTGGAACGATTATCGTAACGAACCTGAATATCTAGCTTCTGTGAGAAGGTGGGCGCTATTTGTTCTGCCAGCGCGTTAGTTCCTGCAATGGCTATCAGCGGTAAAATAAACAAAAAAGGATTTCGCACCTGTTTAACCCTAAACAACATGATTAAGTAGTTTATACATTAATTAGCGCAACATATAACGGCTTAAGAAAAAAATACAAAAAAAAGCCGGCAGGGATGCCGGCAATAAGTGGAGTGGGACTCCAATGAGGGTAAACACACAAAAGCATTAAAACTCAGGGAGATGTCTTAAAACTTGTATGCAGTATAGAACCAGTTTCTAAATAGGAAAATCGTTAAAAATTGATTGTAGTAATCGGAAAATTAGAATGTGCTGAATAGCAAATAGCAAATAGCAAATAGCAAATAGCAAATAGCAAATAGCAAATAGCAAATAGCAAATAGCAAATAGCAAATAGCAAATAGCGAAGGAAGAAAATTGGGCTACACAAAAATACAGCGTGTAGCCCAAAGGGGGATTAAGCTAAACCTAGCTTCTTCTCTAAATAGTGAATGTTGGTTCCACCTGCGAAGAAGTTTTCATCGGCCATAATGGCGCGTTGAAGTGGGATATTCGTTTTAATACCCTCAACCACAATCTCTTCAAGAGCATGGCGCATACGAGCAATCGCTTCGTCGCGGCTTTCACCATAGGTGATAAGCTTACCAATCATTGAATCATAGTAAGGGGGCACGTGGTAACCTGCGTAAATATGCGACTCCCAACGAATACCTAAACCACCTGGCGCATGGAACATGTCGATAGGGCCAGGGCTAGGAATAAAGGTTTGTGGATCTTCTGCGTTAATTCGACATTCAATAGCGTGGCCACGAATTTGAATTTGTGACTGGTCAATAGACAATGGTTGACCGGCTGCAATGCGAAGTTGCTCTTTAATAAGGTCAACGCCTGTGATCATTTCAGATACTGGGTGCTCTACCTGAATACGGGTATTCATTTCAATGAAATAGAATTCACCGTTTTCATATAGGAACTCGAATGTACCTGCGCCACGGTAGCCAATTTCAATACAGGCTCTGCGGCAGCGATCGCCAATCTTTGTACGCATTTGCTCAGAAATTCCCGGTGCAGGCGCTTCTTCAACCACTTTTTGGTGGCGACGCTGCATTGAACAGTCGCGCTCACCTAAGTGAATAGCGTTACCTTGGCCATCGGCTAATACCTGAATTTCAACGTGACGTGGGTTTTCAAGGAATTTTTCCATGTAAACCGTTGAGTTACCGAATGCTGCGCCAGCTTCCGCTTGCGTGGTTTCAATGGCTTTAATCAACTCAGCTTCGCTGCGCACTACGCGCATACCACGGCCACCGCCGCCGCCTGCAGCTTTAACGATGATTGGGTAACCAATGCGCTTTGCAATGGCTTTGTTGCGCTCTACGTCGTCAGTGAGCGGGCCGTCAGAGCCAGGTACACACGGTACGCCTGCTTTTTTCATGGCGTTGATAGCAGAAACTTTGTCACCCATAAGGTTGATAGTTTCAGCTTTAGGGCCAATGAAAATAAAGCCGCTCTTCTCTACCGCTTCAGCAAAGTCTGCGTTTTCCGCTAGGAAACCGTAACCTGGGTGAATAGCGATTGAATTTGTGACCTCGGCCGCAGCGATGATGCGAGGAATGTTCAGGTAGCTTTCGGTTGCCGATGCTTTACCAATACAAATTGATTCGTCAGCCAGCAACACGTGCTTCAAGTTTTTATCCGCAGTAGAATGCACAGCTACGGTTTTGATGCCTAGTTCTTTACAGGCTCTCAAAATACGCAGGGCAATCTCACCACGGTTAGCAATAAGTACTTTATCTAGCATAGTTAAGCACTCGCTTATTCGATGATGAACATTGGCTGATCGAATTCTACAGGGTCTTGGTTCTCAACCAAGATTGCCTTAACCACACCTGCTTTATCTGCTTCAATTTGGTTCATCATCTTCATCGCTTCAACGATACAAAGCGTGTCGCCAACTTTCACTTGCTGACCCACTTCTGCAAATGCTTTTGCCGTTGGTGAAGATGCACGGTAGAACGTACCTACCATTGGAGACTTAACAACGTGACCGTCTGGCTGAGCTGGCTCTACTGATGCTTCAGAAGCAGTGGTAGCTGCCGCCGCTGGAGCAGGTGCCATTTGCGGTGCAGATGGTGCTGCAAAGCTGTAGTTCATTGGGGCTTGAACACCTGTTGGGCCACGGTGAATGCGCACAGACTCTTCGCCTTCAGTGATCTCTAGCTCGGCAATGCCAGATTCTTCCACTAGTTCGATGAGTTTTTTAATCTTTCTAATATCCATGTTCTGTCTCTGCTCTATTTTGGCGATTTCGGTAAATTGATTGCTGCAGTTAACGCGAGCGAATAGCCCATGGCACCAAGGCCAACAATGACGCCAGCTGCAACATCAGAAAAATAAGAATGGTGACGAAACGATTCACGGGCGTGAACGTTCGACAAATGCACTTCAATAAACGGGATATTGACACTTAATAGTGCATCGCGAAGGGCGACACTGGTGTGCGTGAAGGCAGCAGGATTAATGATAATGGCATCAACAGTTCCCATCGCAGCGTGCACGCGGTCGATCAGCTCAAACTCAGCGTTTGACTGAAAATGCGTTAAGGTCACGTTGCTTGACGCGGCCTGCGCCTGCAAATCATCTACGATGTCTTGCAAGGTTTGTGTGCCGTATTTGTCCGGTTCTCTTTGGCCTAACATATTCAAATTAGGGCCGTTCAATAACAAAATATTCATCTAGTTTGCTGCTATCTTCGGGAAAATGTCACGGTTATTGCCATTTCAACAAACTTTTGTGACAGTTGCACGAAAAAAAGCCAATTTATTTGCTCGTTTATTATGTTAGTTGCTGATTATAGTGATAGATAAAGTTTTCGCAGCAAAATACTGGTCTAATCAGGTGTTTTCGGCGCAAAGTTTATTGGAGAGTTGGCTTGTTTGCTGCCTGTGAAACCGCAGCATGCTGCGCTCTCAGAAGGCGTTAGTTAAGGTTAAGCTGGCGGTTTTACCGAAAGTACCGGTGATGTTCCGCTATAAATTCTAAGGCAAGGCTTTAGTTGATGAGCTTTTTAAAGAAAACGGCACACTTACGTATTTACCATGGAATTTGGCGACATATATGCCAAAGTGAAGGTGGGGTAAGGAAGAAAACCCCGTATTGCCGGTATAACCGATAAGCTGCCCGCGTTCCACGGCTTGCCCTCTTGTCACTGTAACGCCTTTATATTTTAGGTGGTAGTATTCACCGGTGGTACCGTCGCTATGAAGAATAACCACATAGTTAGCGTGTTTAGCAAACTCCGGCGTTGGCCCGCCTTTCGTGCCGTCATTTTTCGTGTCGATCACTACGCCTTTTCGCGCGGCTAAAATAGGCGTACCGACAGGCGCGGCAAAATCGAGAGCATACCTTGACGCACCAAAATGACTGAAGTTGCCGTCAAAGCCTTGAACAATGCGGTATTCGCCAGCTGGCTGGAGCGGTGACAGATACGTATAGGTGTTATCGTGTATCGCATCTACGCGCCCTACCGTCCATTTAACGCGCATAGACGTCCAGAATGCATCGGCATTTTCTACCACGCCAAGGGGCACTTGGTCATTGGTATCTAAAAACGCGTTAACGTGGGATTTTGATTTAAGCTCACCCTTGCCAGTGGGGATATCCTGCAAAACAGTGGAATACAGGGTTAGCGCTACGGGCAATGCTACTTTTCTTTGTACTGAGACTAAATATAGAGAAGAAGACGAAGGCGTAAGCGCAAAACAAAAGCGTTTGTTATCAAAACAGCCTGTGGCTTTTGCTGTTACCGAAAGGAAAAAAGTGAGCGAAATAGACAAGAAGGCCAGCATTGAATCCAACCTTCTTTTCTGAACCCCGCTCCTACTCGAAATAAAGAAAGCAGTGCCTCGCACCGCTTGCCATATTAGAAGAGGAAAGGCCTTGGATCGAAACACCCTAGTCCAAGCGACCACTTTGACCGTCATTAGTGTTAGACCCATCGTTAAGCCATTCGTTAACGTGACTGGCAAAGGCGTCTGCTTTCATAAATCCGGTGACACGGGCTTTGGTTAGCTCGTCGCCGTTTTTGTCAAAGAACAAAATCGTCGGCAGGCCTAGCACGGTGAAGGTGTCAAAAATCTCCTGGCGCTCTGGCGTATTATCGGTAAGATCCATTTGCATCCATATCGTATTGCTAAGCGCAGATACGACTTTTTTGTCTGGGAAGGTGTACTTCTCAAACTCTTTACACGCTACACACCAGTCAGCGTACAAATCTACCATTACGGTTTTACCTTGTGCATTAGCACCCGATATCTTATCGCGTAAATCTGCTAAGTTTCGGGCAACAACAAAGTCTGGGTGCCCCTCTTGAGTGCTGTCAGCATGTTCGCCCCAAAGACCAGTGTTTAGCCCTGCTTGATAAGTAAGACCGGCACTACCCATAATGCCTATTGCAACCAAAACAGCACGTACAAGCTTCATCAGTGAGTTTTTACTTGCGCGGTTAAGTACCCAGTAATACCCGAATAAGCCAAAGCCAAGCAAAGCCCATAGGAAAGCAGTGGCAGGGCTATTATATAAACGCTCTATAAACACAATGGCCACGGCAAGCATCATAAAGCCGAATGTCACTTTAACCACATTCATCCAATTACCTGCTTTAGGAAGCAGTTTTCCACCTGTCATGCCGAATAAAATAAGCGGTACACCCATACCTATGCTTAACAAGTAAAGCGAAACAAAGCCCAGTGTCATATCGCCAGTTTGAGCAATGAATAGCAATATGCCGGTTAGCGGCGCAGTAGTGCAGGGCGATGCGATAAGACCCGACAAAACACCCATCACAAACACGCCTGCGAAACTGCCGGGTGTCTGGTTGTTGCTCATGTGAGTGAGCTTTTCTTGATACTTTGCTGGCAGCTGAATTTCAAAACCACCAAAAAGTGCAACGGCTAGCGCCACAAATAGCACAATGAATACGCCCAGCACCACGGGGTGTTGTAGCGCAGCCTGAAACTGCGCCCCTGCCACAGCGACAACCAACCCAAGCAACGAGTATGTAATCGCCATACCTTGTACATAAACGAAGGTTAGCCAGAATGAATGCGATGCGGTTTTAGGTTTGCCCTGACCGATAACAATGCCCGACACAATGGGATACATAGGAAATACACAAGGCGTGAAGGCTAAGCCTACACCTAGTGCAAAAAATAGAGCCAAAGTGAGAGCAAGGTTATCTTTATCGATTAGCCTTTGCGCTAAATCGAACTGCTCGCTTTGTGAAGAGATCGCTGCGTTATTTGATTCTGAGGCCGTATCTGTATCAACAACTGTACGGCTTCCTACTTCATTTAAATACACGACTTTCACCGTGGGTGGGTAGCAAAGCCCTGCGTCTGCACAGCCTTGATAGCGAATTTTTACGACACCGTCACCGCCCGCCGATTCAATAGGCAACGTAATAGATACGCTGTTGTAAAATACTTCAGACTCACCAAAAAACTCATCTTCGATCATTACGCCGGTTGGGTACACAGGCTCGCCGACTTCAGATTCTTTAGTAACAAACTTGAATTGTTTTAGGTACAAATAATAGCCATCGGCAATATCAAAGCTTAAGGTAAGTACATCGTTTTTTTGATTGAAATCGAACGCAAACGCTTGGTCTACATCTAAAAACTGAGGCTCATCTGCAAAAGGGTCGTCAAAGGCATTGGGCACCTGTGCAATTGCGAACGCGCTTAATAGTGACATTAAACAAAACGCTGAAAGAACATAAGCAGTAAAGCGATGGAACAGCGAAGCTGATGTAGTGCCGAATGAAAAAGAAGGTAAAGTCATAAAGTTACGGTTCATTATATCTATTTTGCGTTGTCGTTATTTTTATTAGGAATTACGTTTTAACTAGCGCTGTAGCGTGGTTTGTAACCACTGACCGTAAGCGCTGCTAGCCTCAGCATTAAGTTCTAGCCATTCAGGGACATCGTACGGATGCAACTCGCTTACTCTATCAAAGGCCTGTAATACATTTTGTGTATTCGTTTTAATGAGTAGCTGGCATTCCGTGTCGGTCTCTATTTTACCCTGCCATTCATATACAGACTCTATACTTTTGATGACATTCACGCAGGCGGCAAGCTTTTCTTCAACAAGCGAGGTGGCAATCAACTCCGCTGTCTTTTCATCGGGCGTGGTACACAATACAAGCTTTATTGTCATAAACGTTTCCTACTTTTTCGCGCCTGTTACTTTGCTAATGAGTCGATGGGTAATAGACCCGAAACACTACTTTATTCTTTCATAGCTAACGTATATCTCGGTTGTTATCGGTCGCTTTACGTGGCTATTTAAGCGAAAGGATGGGCACATTTTCTTGTTATTACGTACAAAGACCTTATAACAGGTTATGAATACATGAAAGAGGAAGCATTTTGCGGGTTTTATTTGTTCTGTTTGCCCTATTACCTATTTTAGAAATTGCGTTGCTAATAAATGTAGGCAACGTAATTGGTGGCTGGAATACCGTTGGCTTGGTTATTCTTTCTGCCTTTATTGGTGCTTATTTTGTTAAGCGTGAAGGCGTAAGTACGCTGCAAACGGCACAAGAAAAAATGCAGCGAAATGAAGTGCCGGGTAAAGAGTTGGTTGAAGGCCTAATGCTAGTAGTTGCGGGTATCTTACTTGTGACGCCAGGCTTTATTACCGATATCTTCGGTTTCCTTTTAGCAATGCCGGGCTCACGTCACTTCTTTGTCGCTCAGGTCAGTAAGCACATGAAAATGCGTGTTGTTATGTCCGGTGCGGGAGCTGGTGGTGCGGGGCCAAGTGCAGGTGGATTCAATACAAACGGGCAACAAAGCCCATTTGGCAGCGATCCCTTCGGCAATAGCGATTCGCCATTTAATACATCAGCGAAGAACAAAGACGATGTGATTGAAGGTGAATACACGGACAATACACAAAACGACGAAGACAAGCGTTTGAAGTAACTGCTATTTCAAAATTAGAAGTCAGTATTTTTGCTTCATGAGAAACCGTTAGTCATGCGTAAAAGTTGGTAGACCAAGACATACGAGTAGTAGCTTATGGACGCGAAATGTTTACAGACAGCTCGCACTCAAAACTGACGATGCTTATTTTATGCCTATCTCATTGCAGCGCTCGTTCGATGTGTATATTTGTTTAAAGGTTTTATTGGATTCACCATAATTGATTGCGATATGGCGTTTCCGGTATTGTTCAGACTAACTCACTCCCAATGAAAACGTTGTTTTGTCGTGGAACGAAATTGATTTACCGACTATCAAGACCTTTTATAAATTAAGGCATAGCATGCAATAAATAGGAAAAGTAAACAGAGTCCAATTACATTGTTAAAGCCATAAGTCACGTAATAGAGAGCTGCGCCACCGTTTGTCACTATAATCAATGCCAACAATATTTCTTTCTTTTTCATATACTACCTCGCTTTGATACAGCGGGCCTGGCAGCCCGCTTGAATAGAAAACTTTAGTGCATTTCGAACATGGCGTAGACTCCGCCGACTGTGCCGATCATTCCACCAATCATTCCTCCAACAAGCGCGCCTGCTGGCCCTCCGAACGAACCAATTCCCGCGCCAATGCCAAAGCCAGTTCCAAAACCACCTACACCGGCTATGGCGACACCACCTACATCAACGCCGCCATCAACGTTTTTAATCTCGTTATTCGAAAGTGTTTTCATGTTTGTTCCCCATTAACGCAAATAGTAGTAAGCAACACCAGCCGCCGCACCGACAAGCACACCGGCACCACCGCCAATAGCTCCCCATCGGGCACCATTAGCTGCAGCCATGAGAGCGCCTCCCCATCCAAGAGACGCTCCTGCACTACCTCCTGCTAGACCACCACCAATGCCCCAGCCTAAGGCATCTCCACCGTTTACTGCTGTGACTTGTGAATAATTTAGTTCTTTCATAATTTTCCTTATTACTATTAATAATTTAATCGTCAGCCGCATCCGCCAATGAAAAGGCCGACGGTTAGGAAATTACGATAAAAATTGAAAAAGTCAAAAGTGACTCGTGGAATTGCAAGTCTTATTAAATCAATGTCTTATGTTGTTTTGTTATTTTGTAGTAAGGTTTTTTAAGGAAAAAATATGAAATTGTAACGATGTATTTTCAATGCAAGGTTGAAATAACCTTATGCACGGTAATACCAATAGTAAGCTTTAATAAATGAAAGCTAGCTACTCCCTCAGGTTGTACAAATGGGTTATCAGCTAGAAAAGTTTGCCAAAGAAATTGAGGGCGTCAAAGAGCACTTGGTTTGGAGCGCTGCTGCATTGGCAATACGCCTTAGCTAGTAATTACACGGTGCAAGCGACTCATGTTTACGGTCACTGCATATCATTCGCAATCATTCATTCTGCAGCGGCCTTTTAAGTTTGATTTTCTACGCTAGATTTTAACCAACTGAAATAAATACAAGCTGTAATTTTTTCGAAACGCCTTAGAGGTTTATTCACTCATCCCTCTTGAGTCTACGTAATTGGAAACTCGTTATTTTCTGATTGGTAACGGACCGCCACGTATTCAAAAACTACGATTTTTAGAAAAAAACCAATTTTTTTACATTTTTTTGTTTAAAAACCCTTGAAGTTATCTGGGTACTACCCCATCTATCCGTGCAGAAACGATTTTAACTGCTCAGCAATGAGCAACCCAGGCACACAACATTCAGACAATCTGAATGTTGGTAATCACATAAACTTGAATAGTGGAATTTTCAGGAGACTTGAAAATGGCAATTCGTCCTTTACACGACCGCGTAATCCTTAAGCGCGCAGAGCAAGAAAGCAAATCTGCAGGCGGTATCGTTCTGACTGGTTCTGCAGCAGAAAAATCTACACGCGGCGAAGTAATCGCAGTAGGTAACGGTCGCATTCTTGAGAACGGCGAAGTTAAAGCGCTAGACGTTAAAGTTGGCGACACCGTTATTTTCAACGACGGTTACGGCGTTAAAACAGAAAAGCTGGATGGTGAAGAAGTACTAATCCTAAGTGAAAGCGACATTCTAGCGATTGTTGAGTAATTACAACTAACGTTAAAACGAATTTTAGAGGAATTTAATCATGGCAGCTAAAGAAGTACGTTTTGGTGATGACGCTCGCAGCAAAATGCTAAAAGGCGTAAACACACTAGCTAACGCAGTTAAAGTAACACTAGGTCCAAAAGGCCGTAACGTTGTTCTAGACAAGTCTTTCGGTGCACCTACTATCACCAAAGATGGTGTGTCTGTAGCGAAAGAAATCGAGCTTGAAGATAAGTTTGAGAACATGGGCGCGCAGATGGTAAAAGAAGTTGCGTCTAAAGCGAACGACGAAGCGGGTGACGGTACTACTACTGCTACTGTACTTGCTCAAGCTATTGTTACTGAAGGTCTTAAGAGCGTTGCAGCGGGCATGAACCCAATGGATCTTAAGCGTGGTATCGACAAAGCTGTTGCGGCAGCAGTTGAAGAGCTTAAAGCTCTGTCTACTGACTGTGCAGACAGCAAGTCTATCGCTCAAGTAGGTACTATCTCTGCAAACTCTGATTCAGAAGTTGGCGATATCATTGCTCAAGCAATGGAAAAAGTAGGTAAAGAAGGTGTTATCACTGTAGAAGAAGGTCAGGCACTTCAAAACGAACTAGACGTTGTTGAAGGTATGCAGTTCGACCGCGGTTACCTATCTCCATACTTCATCAACAACCAAGAAAACGGTACTGTTGAACTAGACAACCCGTTCATCCTATTGGTTGACAAGAAGATTTCTAACATCCGCGAACTACTTCCTACCCTTGAAGGCGTAGCGAAAGCTGGTAAGCCGCTTATGATCATCGCTGAAGATGTTGAAGGCGAAGCGCTTGCTACACTAGTAGTTAACAACATGCGCGGTATTGTTAAAGTTGCAGCGGTTAAAGCACCAGGTTTCGGTGACCGTCGTAAAGCAATGCTTCAAGACATCGCTATCCTAACTGGTGGTACAGTAATCTCTGAAGAAATTGGTCTAGACCTTGAAAAAGTTCAGCTTGAAGACCTAGGTACTGCTAAGCGCGTAGTTATCAACAAAGACAACACAACTGTTGTTGACGGTAACGGCGACCAAGAAGCGATTGAAGGCCGTTGTGCTCAAATCAAAGGTCAAATTGAAGAGTCTTCTTCAGACTACGACAAAGAGAAGCTTCAAGAGCGTCTTGCTAAGCTTTCAGGCGGTGTTGCAGTAATTAAAGTTGGTGCAGCCACTGAAGTTGAAATGAAAGAGAAGAAAGACCGCGTAGAAGATGCACTGCACGCAACGCGCGCAGCGGTAGAAGAAGGTGTGGTACCTGGTGGTGGTGTAGCACTAGTTCGCGCAGCAGCTAAGCTTGCTGACCTAACTGGCGACAACGAAGACCAAACAGTAGGTATTAAGCTTGCACTACGTGCAATGGAAGCGCCTCTACGTCAAATCTCTATCAACTCAGGTGCTGAAGCATCAGTAGTTGTTAATGAAGTGAAGAACGGCGAAGGTAACTACGGTTACAACGCAGGTAACGACACTTACGGCGACATGCTAGAGATGGGTATTCTTGACCCAACTAAAGTAACGCGCTCTGCACTTCAGTTCGCTTCATCAATTGCTTCACTAATGATCACGACTGAAGCAATGGTAGCTGAACTACCTAAAGACGAAGCAGCGCCTGCAATGCCTGATATGGGCGGCATGGGCGGTATGGGCGGCATGATGTAATCAGCCTCCTATGATTTCATAGAAACTCATAATGTTTCAAAAACCCCGTAAAGCATTGTTTTACGGGGTTTTTTTCTTTGTATGTAGCTGTTCAGCTTGTTTCACAATAGTTCACGAAGTTTCAATTTTTTTGGGGTATAAAGTGGGGTATCGCCATTTGCGTAATGTTATTTTTTAGTATTAAATGAGATGAATACCCCACATTTGATACCCCTAAAAGGACTGCATTATGAGTTTAACCTCCCTCGAAGTGAAAACTATTTCGTGTCCTGCTGATAAAAAAACAAATCAAGAAGTTTGATGGTAATAGTTTGTTTTTATTGATAAAAAGCAATGGATCTAAATTATGGAGAATGCGCTTTAAGTTATCAGGAACATATAAAGAACTGGCTTTAGGTCAATACCCCACGATACCCCTAGTTGAAGCAAGAAAACTGGCAGAGGAAGCAAGGGTTTCTCTGATTCAGGGGATTAATCCAATCGAAGAAAGAAGAGAAAGAAAACGAAGCCACTCCGCAATTGATAGGCAGTTTCAAAACGTAGCGTTGAAATGGTGGGAACAACAAAAAGACTCTTGGTCTGCCGACTATCAAGCTCGTGTAAAACGCTTTATAACCAAAGACTGTAAGTCATTAAGTAAGTTCCCCATCGAACAAATAGATGCTGGACACATTACCGAGGTTATGTTGTCTATAGAGGCGTCAGGAACTCCAAAAAAACCTTGACACTGACAATCATTAATCGGATCTTTGGGTATGCTTTGGCTCATAGGTTGACCAGATATAATCCTGCTCAAGGTCTACCGCTCAAAGACATTATCAAACCACTGCCAAAAGTACGCTCACATTCAGCCATTATTAAAGCGAGTGAACTTGGAAAACCCATTTATGATATTGATACAACTCCCACTGGAAGCTTCTGCACAGTAGAAGCGTTAAAGCTTATCCTAAGAGTCTTTCTCAGGCCCAATGAAATACGTAACCTGAAATGGGAGTATGTTGATTTTGAGGAAAAACTGATACGTATTCCAGCTACAGAAATGAAAAAGGATCGTGATCATCTAGTACCACTTTCGAAGCAAGTTATTAAACAATTAAAATATATACAGAATTACACCAGTTACTCTATATATGTTTTTTCTAGCCAACGAGATAGTCATAAACCTATGAGTAAGAACGTGATGACCAATCGTCTACGTGATTTGGGATATGCCGCTGATGTAATGTCTGCTCACGGGTTTAGAAGTACTGCTTCAACGATACTACACGAACAAGGCTGGAATCATGACGCGATAGAAGCACAGCTCGCTCACTTGACGGGAACGAGTACATCAAGGGCATACAACAGGTTTATTTATTTGCCTGAGCGTAAAAAGATGATGCAACAATGGAGCAATTATTTAGAACAACTTTCCAGTAAAAAAATTTAGAAAGCTTGTTTTTAAGTGTTTATTTTTCAAATTCTTATGGTTTTTTAGATGAATTTATTTTGTTTCAAATCCCACTGTTTTGCTAACTCTTTACAAAATTAAAAAAAGTCGTATAAATTAATGTTGAGTTAATAGGTACTGAGTATAATTGATAGGCCTTAGACGTCGCGCATTTATATATTTACTAACCCCGAATTCGATCACGATTTACTTCTCTACTGATGGTGCTGTGGCTCACGTTCAGACGCTTTCCGATCTTCCGATAACTGAAACCCTCGCGTAAGTAGGCCTCGATCTGGTATCGTTGTCCCTCGATCAACTGCTTGTAACTCATGGTAACTACTCTTGTTTTTTTGGCGATTACAGAGTACCACCAACGGGCAGTTGATCTCTCCTCACCGTTTAACCATGAGTGGTGCACTTATTATCTGAATTCGGGAGTTTTCTCTTTGCACATAAGAATGAGCGAACAGCAATCACTTCAAAGAGAAAATGAATACTGGCCGAAATTATTTCAGGATAAAAATGGAAACGGTTTCAATGCTGTCTGATTAAGTCGACAGCAGCAGATGAACATTAAAACAAGATAAAATCGTTTTATGAGCTTGCGTAACTGATTTTAATTAAGCCTATATTGACAGTTTCACTCTTAAAAATTATTGTAAATAGTTTTTATACGAATTTACTTATCATTAACTAACCTTGGTTTTATGAAATGAGAAAAATTTTAATACTTATGATATCAATCATCAGTTTTTCGACTAGCGCCGAAGGCTTTCGCTGTGGGGTAAGACTTGTTGAGCTTAAAGACTCTTTAGGAGTAGTAAAAGAAAAATGTGGTTCTCCCAAATACGATGTTGACATGGGAAGTGTTGTAGTAGATGGGCAGTATGTAAATTTAAAGCGTTTGACTTATGACCTGGGAAAAGGAAAATTCTTGAGAATCCTCGACTTTCATAATGGAATTCTAGAAAAAATATCTGACGGCCCAAGGAGCGAATAAATAATCTATTTTCTACTTATTTATCTTTACAAAAACAATTTTCAATACTAGTTGTTATGAGGGTGCATATTAACAGGGAGAACTTATATGCTAAATTTAGATGCCCTTTCTACACATTCTTTAAGTGTTAACCCCTCTAACAAAATAAAATTTAGACTACCTTTTTTTAGTATAGTAGCTCTGTTCTCGATGAGCCCTTTGGCTAATGAAAGTAACACTAATTATATACTTACACCTTCTGGCGTATCTAGCACGGAAAACCCAGTTAACTCAATAGACGGCGTAATTAGCGAGCCTGATGTAAATAGTTTTGAGGTAACGAAATTTGGGGTCATAGATAAGTTAGAAAAAAGTGAGCCTATTCTGAGTGCTTTTGAAAGTGCAAAAAATAGTAAAAAAGATGAAGACGCAGAAATATCATCCTATAGCAACACTCTTATAGAAGATTTTAATGGAGATGGGTGTAATGATACTGCTACCGTCTTTTCAAATAAGATCACAATATTTCATCCATGCACTAATAGAAGTAAAGACTATAAATTTTCAAAAGATATAGCGGTAAATGGCGTTTACGATACAGACGGTGAACCAGGTGTCGAAATTGGAGTCGTCAATGCACCCTATTTCGATATTATCGATGACGAAGATCAGAGACACAGTAGTTATTTAATAGGAACTGACTGGGCAATCAATGGCCACTATGATGCAGATGGTGTCCCAGGTGTAGAAATAGGGATAGTTAATGCTCCGCATTTTAAGATAGTAAACGACACTGATAGACAAGTTCACTCATATGTTATGGGAACCGATTGGGCAATCAACGGCCATTATGACGCAGATGGTGAGCCAGGGGTAGAGATTGGAGTCGTTCACCAACAACATTTAGTATTTATTAGAGATCGTGAGAGAACTAAAACCTCATTTTATATGGGACCCAGAAGTTGGTTTATCAATGGAAATTACGACACTGACGGAGATCCTGGTGTAGAACTTGGTATAGTGCGACATGAACATTTTAATATCTATGATTTAAGAGATTACTCAGACAGAGGTTATAGGATTAGGGGGGCTTGGCACATCGATGGGCCTCAAGACCTCGATTCAGAACCAGGAAAAGAGATCGTGATAAATAACTACGGTTACAGTCAATACGTTTATATTTACGATAAAACTTTCCAGATTCGCTACAAAAAATACTAGGTATCATCTGAGTGAGTTAGTCACTTTCCTCTTCTAAAATTATAGTTTGTTTTATATTCAGGAGATAAACTTGCTCACCCTTTAAGCTCTGCATTTATCTTATGAATTTGATAAAACCTGGTTGTTCCTCTCAGTGCGAAGAACAATCATAAAAGATCTTTAACAGAAAAAACGTTGGACTGATTCAAAAGAAAATCTGTCTAGTAAAGACTGGTCGATTCATTCTGTGCTAATAGCACGTTTGTCTAAATTATCCATTAACGAAAAGATGTTACGTCGTCGCCAAAAGCCGCCGTAATTGAAACGTGCCCCACCAGCAGCATACTGTGATTGGTGCTGTGTTACATAGTGTCTGAAGTCGTTGAATACCCTTTGCTGATATTCGAAAAGTGGGTGTTGCGATTGCTCACACACTGCCATACCTATAGATTTACCCGCGCATATACCGTGAATAACTGATTTGGTTATTCCAGCAGATGATATTGAGTCATAACTAGAAGCAGCATCACCTACAGCCAACCAATTCGGACCGACCACATTAGACAAAATGTCAGACTTACATGGCCTAATGCATAGGTTGTCGGGAAGTGAGACTTCTGTGTCAAATTGAGTGATGCATTGTTTATGAAACCATTCACTATTTCTCAAATGCTTAAACCAGTTTTTAGGTGAAGACATCTGCTTACTTTTGATTTCCTGTGTATCTGTGCAGAAACTTATAAGTGCTTTATTTTGGGGCAGCTGCGTTCCGTACCACCAGCCATTTTCAGCACTGCTAACAATCGTATGTGCCGCTTTTGCTTTTGCACCGTTCAATGCAAAAAAAGCACATAACGACATCACCTTATCAAGTGTGTTCTGTGCAATGTTAAGCTTATTAACAATGGTTCGGTTGTAGCCCGTGGCGTCTACAACAAAATCGCAGTGCATGTTAACGAGGGATTTTTCACGGTTGATTAATAGCCGATAACCGCTACGCTCTTTATTCATGTTACAGACGCGTGAATTCGATAAAACGTGAACTCCATGAGTAATGCAAGCGTGTAATAGCTGTTGATTAAAGGTGTTTCTATTTAAATGAAAGCCTCTTCCAACAGGGGTGAATAAAAAGTCATTGTAGCCGGGAGCATCATTTTGCCATACGGAAATACTGCCTGGGCATGGTAAGTGATTGCGTTCATCAAGTATGTGTTCAACATTAATTTCACGAAGATATTGGTTAAGTATAGGGGGAACGGTTTCTCCTATAGCTGGGCCTGATTTTACCGGCGCGTTGCATAGCGTAATTTTAAGATTAAGCTCAAGATCGATACTTATTGTCCGTAATGATAAGGCAGTGGCGCACCCGGCAGGGCCGCCACCAACGATAACAACGCTATGACATTTAGGTTTACTTTTCACTTTGGATTAAAAATGCTTAGCATTTTTATGGGCCACAATTAGTTGGTGGCTCATAACCTTCTTCAACCGCTGTCGGCCAAGGCTCTACAGTATCACCGTGTTTGGCGAACTGACTTTCAACCTCAATGAATTTATCACTTCCATAATTCGTATTATGCTCTGAGTCATGTACTTGAAGGCCCTGAATAACAAATCCAACCTTGTGCCAATTTTCTACAAATTCAAAATAGCACTGAAATCTACCCTGCTGCTGTGGATAAGGTGTTTGCGTACCGTCGCCCCTTACACTAAACAAGGTATTTCCAATACTCCATGTATTGGTATTAGAGTCATACTTACACGCTTCTTTCGGGTAAACGGAAACAGGCCGTTGCGCTGGCCACGACCAATACAGCGTATTGTTTTCGGGGGGATTTGGATCTGGAGTGTGGGTAGCGCAACTATTGTAATCGGTATGCCATGGTTGCGACATGAATTTACATAAATCTCCAGGTTCTACTTTAGATGTGCGCAAAGGCACATAACCTACCCCAAGAAAGTGCCCGTCGTTTGCCGTTATGGAGCTATAGTCCAGTGGCTGCATATTAATGCGAAAAGGCCCCGTTTCGCCTTGCCAGTCCTGAACGTATAAATTGACGTCACGCACTATGAACGTCAAATCTATTCCAGGAGAGTATCTTCCTCCAAGACAATTTTCCAATACCATTCTGTCCATATACTCACCCTTGCCAAGAGGTGGGTAGGCTTCGACTGACTTACCTTCATACCATTGGTTCATTAGAAAGTACTGCGTCTCGGTGACAGATAAAAAACTCTTCATAGCATCACCTAGGGCTAAAGGCATTTTTCCTGGTACACCGTCTTCATTACTTGGCGCATCTTTTGTTCCTGGCGGAGAGGGTTTACGGATCAACTGCTGGAAAGAAGGCAATTTTTCCTTAGGGTTGTCCGTAGGTTTGATTTGTGCAACAAAGTCGTGCCCGTTTACCCCTTTATTGGGAAGCGCAGTATTCCATCTTTGCAGAAAAGCACCATGAAACACGGGTAAGACATCGCCATTAAAAGAAGCGTTATAAGTGTCTTGATACCCGTTAGAAAAGAGTTCTGGTAACAATCCTAAATGTTGAACCCATGTGTCGTACACGTCATCCCAAGTAGATACAACATTGCGAGTTTGCGGAGCATAACCGGGATCTGTGCAGACTACCCAGCCATGAACAGCTTGCTCTGTACTGCCGTCCTCAAAAATTATGGTAGCACATACAGGGCCATCAGACGTGTCATCAAACCAAAAGTCATTATCAATGGCATCGTCTAATTTAGGGGGGACCCCGTTTTGCATCATTGCGCTGGCTTTTCCGTACCCTCCAGTAACAATCAACCTACCCGTGTCTTTTTCAATTAACATTTCACCCAGGCTTGTTATGGTGCCTAAAGGGTTAAACATTTTGAAATGGTTGTCTGGAAAACTAATGGGGTAGTCAGGCTGGTCGTAAATGACTCCGTTCTGTGCCACATAACTCGCGGCAGTTGACTGATTAAAGTGCTGTACGTCATCGGCACTGCTTGAAACGACAGACATTGCTCTAGGACCTGCATCCATAACCAAGGTATTAAGCCTGTTCTCTGACGCCAAATCACTGCCAAATTCTGGCGTATTATTACGAACAGGCGGGGTATTGCCATTTTCGTAAGCTACGATACCCTCTTCATCACCGCCTTCGGAAGTAATGGAGTAGTTATTGTTCTTTTTATTGGCTAGATGTACTTGCCATACGATGTCTTTAATCCTTTTTCCTCCAACGATATCTCCCGGTTTTACTTCACTACCAAGGTCTTTAGCCGGATACACTTCCTGTGGTTGATCGTAGGCAAATAGCCTAAATCGCGCAGCCTGACGCTTAACCTTTCCATCGGCGTCACGAAAATCACTGTCATCAATGGGCGTATTGTCCGTATTAGGTTTTACGGGAAGGCCACCAAACAATCCCGATTCTTTATCTATTAATTCGCCTGCTGCAGTTTCAGGTGCTAAATAGTATTCGCTGCTATTACCTACACGGGCAAAGTTAATGGATGGGTGAACTCGAAAGTAACTCATTGCTTTTCTCCTGTGTTTTTAAGGTATGCCTGAATAGCGTCTATTTCTTGAGACCAGAAATAGATATTTTGAAAGGCGTGGCTGATGTTTAAATTTGTAGCCGGAAGAGGGTCCAGGCTCATTTTAGGAGGAAATTCCTGTTCGGTATTGTGACACCGAAAGCAATTATTCATTACAGATGCGTGTTGCGTAAAGGTTTCAATGGTGCTGTTTGATAAACTCAACGAGCCGGTTAGTAAGTCGTTATTCGAAAGTGAGAGGCCTGGCGATAGGTTATTTTCTTTATTAAACCAGATAGCGCCAATTTCGTCATAATTCACCCATAAATCGCTGGAGCCCAAACTGCCTTGCACACTTTCATTTAAACTCTGAATATTATCTGTATTGCCTTGGTTCACATTGGGCGCATTTCCAAACGGGTAGCGGCGGCAAACCTGAGTAATCGGAGTGAATGTTTGGGTAGCTTCGTCAAGTACTAAACCGTCTTTCGCCGGATTAATATTGCAGTCCTTCAATGCTGTATTGGCAGTATAGAACGTATAGTTTTTACTTGATACGGGCTCATCCATTTTGGTGTTAGGTGGAACGTCTGGGGCGTTTTCGTTGTGTTCGAACGTCGCCCAAATCATTTCTGGGTGCCCCTTTACTATTCCTCCTATATGAAAGCCTACTAGTGCAACTCTTGCTGAATAGGTTTCGGATAGGCTTACCTGAATACCATTGGGAGTATTCACCAATTTATTGAGTTCAGCATTCATTACAAAGATGTTTGTTGGATTTTCTCCTTCGGCCAGAACACGCCATGATGCTTTAAGTTCTAATGCTCCAGCGTTACCGTATATGGGAAAATCTGTATTGGGCGCATCTCTCCCCATGGCTTGAACATTAAGTGGCTTAGTGTAGTCGTCAGACGGCGAATACTTGCCATCGGCGTTAATGCCTTTAATGAAATCAGCGAACGTTGGATTGACGTACTGAGAGTAGTATACGGCTTTGCCGTTGTGATCGATGAGGAGCCCGTCGGTGCCAGCTTGCAGAAATTCATCAAATGACAGAGGGTTTCCGTGTTTGGTGCGTCTTGGCATCATCCCTCGTCCCTCTAAGCCAATTAATGATTGAGGTGATTCAAAAGATAAAAACCTTGGCTGACCATTCCATTCCTGTGTTAACCATAAAAACATTTGCCAGGACCATTGATGAAATACGCAATTACTTATGCTTCTGAATGCTGCATCGTTGGGCCGTGGAGTTTGACTGTGTGGAAACCATGAGGACTGAGCTTCACAGTTTTGTGTTTGACTATTTGCCTGACCTATAAAAGCAATAAATATTGCTAAAATGACAACCGGTAGGAGTATTCGAATGTTTCGTTTACGACTATTTGGTATGTATCGCATTTCCTTTCCCCGATTCATTTCTGAATTAAGTAATATTTGACAGAAACTTATATCGAACGAAGGGAAAACGCCCACGACCAACCTCGGCTAAGCGCTTGGACAACTTCCCTGACGTCCTCGACCTTAAGTATTGGACATTATTTCTTTTACGCAAATATTTTCTATATTCAGGCGTTGGTATTGGCAAATGAACTTTGCACAATCACCAAAATTTCACGGTTTTAGTAGAGCGTAGGAGTACCTCTCGCTTTCGTTATTCATGCGCTTTAATTGAAGACAAAGGCGCTGCTCGTCGCGTTGCGCCTTTGTCAGTATTGTGAAACGTCTTGAGGTTTAGTTTAACGGAGGAATGTCATCGGCATTCTGGTTAATTTTACCTACGCCCGAATAGTTGATAACTCGCTGCTTAACCACTTCGGCATCATCTAGTACGTAGTCGTACGGCACTTCGTAGCTGGATGTTGGCGTGGCGTCAGGTCCTGCAACAACGTCACCATCAGCAGGCGTTGTCCAGGTTACGCCTTCGCCAAACAGGTTGCCTGACGTGTTCCAGTATCCAATAACGTCTGAGTAGAAAGAAACAATTGGATTTTGCGTGTTCTCAAACACATTGTTTTCTACCTGTAGCTCTGCACCAATTCTTGAATTGATTGCCGTAGAGGATATCTGATTGTAGTAGTTGTTATACAAGTGTCCGTGACCGTAGCGGAATAACGGCAAACGTGACTCGATATTTTCAAACCGATTGTGGTGGAAGGTAATTAAACGCTCGGTATTGTCACTGTCTACATCATTCTCAGTGTGGCCGTGTAACGAGGCTTTCCAGTGATCATGAAGATAGTTGTAAGAGATAGTGATGTTTTTCGCACCGCGTTTACTATCTACTAATCCGTCGTAAAAATCCTTGTCCACAGACAATGTACTGTAAAGCTCATTGTGATCAATCCAAATGTTGCTGGTGGTAGAGCCGTCGTTATCACCTTCAATAGAGATAGCGTCTTTTCCATCAGTAAGCACGTGGTGGATTTTCAGGTTTTGAATGACCACGTTATTTGCACGTCTAATTAAGATGCCAATGCCGTCGAGTTCGCCCCTGTCTGCAACCCCGATAATTGACACATCGTTCATGTCTTTTATTTCAATCGGTGAGCCCGTACCGCCATTGTTTGCGTCGGTAATGGTGCCATCTACATAAACTGTTACTGGGGTGTTGCTGTTCGCTGCGCTGTTTAGTACCGCCTGCAGATCAGCACCGTTATCTACGGTTACTACCGTACCGCCAGCACCGCCGGTTAATGCATAGTTGTATTGCGCAAAACCGTATGCATCAAGCGTTGGAGCAGGTGCTACATTCGGTAAGTTAGGCTCGCTTGGCACCCAGCCTTCGCCGTTATTAAAGTGAGAGAATATCGCCGTTCTGCTGGTAAGTTCGGTCACTTCGCTGTCGGTAAGAATGTGAGTAAACTGACGGCTTGAAAGATCAAGCGGGTTACCCTGCATATTCATGCTGCCGTACTCACGCCACCCTGCTGCTGCGGTTGCAGGGCTAGGGTTTGGTGCAGGTTGGTCGCGTACTCCTTCGCCCGCCCAGCCGATTGTGGCAATGTGAGTGTCGAAACGGTTGTTAATAAGCGTAATATTGTCGAAGTAGCTCGCGCTGCCGCCACTTCTTGCAATATATGTAGAGTCGTCGAGTACACCGTTACCAATAGGACCTGGGCCATTGGTGAAGCTGCTGTTTAAGAAGATAAACCCTTTATAAGAAATATCAGGTACGCGAGCTTGTAGAATGTAGCCGCCCGCCGTGTCTTCGTCAGGGTTGCCATTTTTAGAGTCGCCAATGGTGCGAATTTCGCTGTTTTCAAATAATGCGGTATTTACGTAACCCCAAATGAAATCAACATTGCCAGCAATCAATGAGTTGTAGAACCAACTGAAGCCTTTTAATAGCAGCGTGTCTTGTTCACTCACAAAGTTCATATCAACGGCAGTTAGACGGCCTGAATCACTGTTAAAGTAAATCGTTTCAGCTTGGTTAGAGTAGTCGTTGCTTCTGATGTGTGAGTTTTTCAAAGTGAAGTTCGTTAGCGTCAGGTTATCTACGCCTTCCACTAAAAATACGCTTCTTCCGCCAGATGGCGTGCCTGGGGCAGGTGCTTCGCTCTTGCCGCTACCGCTGTTAAAGCTTTCAAAGTTATCGTAGTACACCACGGTATTGTCTCGGCTCTCGCCTTGCAGCGTGACATTGTTATTACCGCGAAGGAACAGCATTTCTTGATATTCGCCGTCACGAATCGTAATGCGAGATGGCGTATCGCTACTTACGTTTTGCATCACGTAGTTAAGCGCACCTTGCACCGTGCGGAAATCCGCTTCGCCGTCATCATCTACGGTAACATTCGAGCCAGAAGGTGCGGCGGCTCTTGTCGTAAAGTGCCAGTTCGCACTTTTGCCAATACCACTAAAGCTTTCACCGTTTAACGTGGCGCCGGTTACCGCGCCATCACTAATGGCTACGTAATATGACTGACCATATTGAAGGGCGTTTGTATGAGGCTTAATCACCAATGTGTTGCCTACAACTGATGCTGGGCGGTAAGCCACTTTGCGCTGTCTGTCTTGGCCTTCAAAGCCAATAAAGTCTTCATCAGCTGCAATATTGATAACGTCTACCAGGGTGTCGTCTGCCGCATTGTAAATGCGCACTTCACCGCTACTTCCTAAGGTGGGTTCGCTGTCGAAGGTTAACGAGAGTAGGGTATCGATATACGCATTGTTATTGCCCGAATACGGTGTGGTATCTGGGAATAAGTCGCCATAGGTGGCGGTAGGCATGGTAAAGCCTTCGCCAACATTAACGGCAATGTGTTTACTTAACGTAGGGTCAGAGCCAGAGGTAAAAGTTACCATTGCGCTGCCGGCAGCGCGAGGGGTAATGGTAACTTGTGGGCCTTGCTGCTCTACGCTGACCACACTCGCATCACTGCTGGTTACGGTAAATGTGTCTTCAGTTAAACCGTCGTTTTGTACTGCGGTAACGTAAACGAACAACGGATCGCTACTGGTGGTGGTCTCCCACTCTGTTTCTTTGAAATCCAGAGTAAGTTGAACAGGTTTCACAGCGGGATCACCCACTTTTAAGTCGTCCAGCTCGAACGAACGGTTATTAGTGAAAAGGCCAATAAGTCCCGCAGCGCTATAGGTTGTATCTTCTGCTGTACCCATGTTCTCGCCGTCTAAATAAACGGTGAGTTTCTCGTTTTCCATTTCAAAACGTACGCGATACCACGTGCCGTCTGTACCGTCTTTTTCGCCCAGTACAATAGGTGACTTAGCCTGGACAGGGCGAGAAATACTACCTTCGGTACTTACCGCTACTTCCACTTGTGTACTGCTTGACGAGTTTTGTACATTCAAACCTCCGCCGTACCAGTTTCCAGCGCTATCATAACGACCTAGAAGGAAGATCTGTTTGTTTCGCGTGGTGCTGTTTTGTCTTGGACGAATGCGCGCTTCAACAAAGTAATTTCCATTTTCTGGCAGGTTGCTAAGTGCCGACTCTTTAACCAAGAAAATTTCGCCACCTTCACCGCCAGCGGTGTAGCGCATCACTTTGTTGCCGTCATCTTCTACAACATCAAACGTGCCTTGTGGGCCGTTTGAGCCTGCGTCGTCTGAAATAAGCGTGAAGTTATCTAAAGAGCCCGATGCAAAGTCGTCACAGAAGTAAAGCTGTGGTTCATTTTCACAGCTAAACTTGCTGTCATCTGGCGCTTCACCCACATACGATATAACAAAGTTATCGATAACCACTTTGCCGCCACTTTCAGTACGAAGCTGTAGGAACGAGGTGGGTGTACCAATAAATCCATCGATAGTTAGGCGTTGTCCTGGCACAAGGTTATTAACCAGTTCGCTGTAGAATTTAGAGTCGCCACCATGTATCGATTTGCTGCTACTGCTAGTGTTGTTATCTACATATATCTGGAAGTTATTGTCGCCTTCACTGTCTTCAACGGCAATGATATCCATACTAATGGTATATTCACGGCTTAAATCTAATATACCTGTGGTTACAGTGTCATCAGCGGTTGTGTCTGTATCAGGGGTACTGTTGCCCATGGTAAAGCGAGCACTGTTGATGGCTAGTTGGCCTTCGGAGATCACTAAACCTGAACCGCCGCCCGTTACGCTATAAAACGGCGTGGCACCGCCATCAGTTGATTTGTATTCAGGGCTGAAGAAGGTGTCAGCGTCTGTTTCAAACGTTTCCTCTAATAGGGTGTTTTCATCAATATATTCAATGCGAATATTGTCGATGACCACAATAGAGCCACTTTCCGTTCTAAATTGAAGGTACGAGTTAGGCGTTGCTATCTGGCCTTCTACCGTCATGGTGGTTCCCGGTACTAAATCGAGCACAGGCTCATTAAAGAAACGGGAATCTGAACCTAGGTGTGAGTTAGCACTGCCAGATGTATTGTTATCCACATAAATCTGAAATTTGTTGTCGCCTTCGGAATCTTCAGCAGAAATTACATCAAAGGTAACCTTGTAAGGACGGCTCAAATCCAGCGCACCGGTTGATGATATATCGTCAGATGAGCTTTGGGTATCAGACTCAGTATTACCTAGAGTAAAGCGTCCGCCGTCAAGCTGAATACCAGTGTCAATTTGCGTTACCGAACCACCGGTAATAGTAAACATGGCAACTTGCTCACCGGCTGCATTTTCAACAGCGGCAAAGTTTGTCGAGAAAATATCCTCGCTTTCGCCTGCAAAGGTATAGGAAAGTGGCAATGGTACACTTGGAATGACTTCGGGCTCTTCAGGCTCGGTAGGCTCAGGCTCAACCGGAGGCACTGGGTCAACTGCGTCAGCTACCGTCTCAATTTTTAAGTTATCGATAGTGATAGTGGCACTCGAATCTGTGCGCAATTGGAAGAAACTATTAGTTACCGAGCTATCGAGAATTTTCGCGTCAGGTGCATTAGGATCGCCGCCACCAATATCGTCACCCGGCTCATAGGTATAGGTGAAGCGCGTGCCGGGTACCATTGTGCCGTCCGCTAACCCTATGCTCACGAACTTAGAAGCAGCACCATGTACTGAGTTATCTTGCCCTGTGGTGTTGTTATCTACATAAAGGCTGAACGTACCGCCGCCATTATGAGAAATAACGTCGAAGCCAATGGTAAAACCTTCGCTAAGATTATAAATACCCATGCCTACCGTATCTGATGCCGACGTATTGGCACCTGGGTTGGCCGCAGCGTTACCAATGCTGAATCGATGGCCTTCAAGGGTAAGCTGACCTGTGGTAGCGTCGACTAGCGGACTGCCACCCGTAACATAATAAAGCGCACCAGCGTCTGGCTCTTCACTTAAACGCTTGTACGACGATGAGAAAAACGTATCGGTGTCGGTGTCGAAGTTTTCTTCAAGCGCCGCCTGGATAGAATTCGCCGCTTCTTCTAACTTTGCCAGTTCAACATCAGCTTGTTCCTGGGTAAATGCAAACAGGTAGTTCTGTGGATCTTCGTTGGCAAGGCAATTTTCAACATGCAGCACTAACGGCATAGACTGAGCGTGATCTGGAGATACCACACACAAACTGTATACCTCGTTAACCGTGTTGAAAGCACGGGAAATAAGATACTCAGTTTGCTCACCGTAGCTAAGGGCAATAACTTTTCGTCCAAAAGAGAATTCATAGTTACCCGTTGTGCTTTCCTCACCGTGCACTCTTACAAAAGTACCTGACAAATTCGTTTCATCGTCAGGCGTAAAGGTGTAAGTGGCTTGCGATACACTTCTGCCTTCCAATGTCGGTGCGTAAATGTCACCGGTGAAGCGGGTCACATCAAAGGTGTTAGGGAAGAGCGTACCTAATTCGGCTTCAAGATAATTCACGAAATGGCTGATAGCTTGGGCTTTATCAACAAGCGTAGCACTGGCTCCGCCAGCAGAACTAAGCCAAACCTCTACATCGGCTGCAAAAGCAGCATCAGATTGATTAAAGAAGTCTTCAATGGTCTGCCCTTCGTCGAGCGTTGCTACCGCTACGTCGCCAGCACTGGCGCTTAGCGTTATACCGTTACTTGGGTCGCCATCGGTATCAAGAGATTGTAAAAGTCGAAGGGTGTTTACGACCGACTGGTTAAAAGGGTTGTCGGTTGCGAACAGATCAAGAGGAGAGATAACACTCGATGCCGGTGTTTCTGGAAACGCCAGCTGACCTATGCTGAAAGCGAGCTGTTCGCCTCTGAAGTAAGAGTATTCACCCTGCGCATTGGTGGTGCCGTTTTCCACAGAAGCAGAAGAATAATTGATTCCCTCTACGGGGCTATCAACAAATACGCCAGTCAATGCTGGATCGGGGGGGAGGGTTACGTTGGTAGAGCTTTTCTCGCCGCAGGCAGTAACGAGAATAACACCACCCATCAGGGCAGCAATTTTCGTGAGTTTCATGGTACTCAATCTCCATATTTTACTGGGCGTACTACCGCACTACATGTCCGCTCCAGCTTTATTATGTGGAAAGGCCGGGTTTCCCCGGCGCAGACAATTAGTAGAATTTAATGTTTACACCCAGCTGATAGCTGCGGCCGTACTCTTCTTTCTGGTACAGAATATTGCCGCCGCTTAATGCGTTACCTTGGAAGTAGCGAAGGTCAGACTCCTCGGTAAGGTTAATGGCGTCAAAGTACAGTTGAGCATACTCAGTAATGTCGTACTGAAGCTTAAAGTCTAAGCTTTTAACCGAATCTTGATATTGGTCGCCCCAAATCTTGCAGCCTTTCGGGTCGTTAAGATCTGCAGTAATTGGGCAAGAGCCAATTTGTTCAAGAACTTCAGAACGCACGTTACCAATTAAGCGAGCTGAGAACGTTTCGCTCTCCCAACCAAATACAAGGTTGAAGGTGGTATCAGCTTGATCAGGCAGTGCTACCTTGCCTTGACGAATACTGCTATCCAGCGAAGCCTCACTATCTAGGATGGTGGCATTACTTTGAATGAATAGACCATTTTCAAAGTACTGGTTGTAGCTAAGCTCTAACCCGATAACCGAGGCTTTGTTGCCGTTAACGGTAATGTTTATCTCGTTGAGATATAAGTCTTGCGGAATAACAAACTCAGTCACTTGGTTTACCGGAAGCGTAAGCGGCAGGTCGTTAAGCGCCATGCCAATTCCGTTTACATCCACAATAAAGTTGTCGATGTCTTTGTAGAACACTGCCGCTTCCATAAAGAGATTTTCGCTTGGATACCAGCCAATAGACGCATCGTAGTTAATAGATGTCATTGCAACGAGGTTAGGATTACCCACATCTAGTGCATTATCAGAACCCAACACGTACTGGCTTAGCTGTTGAAGCGATGCGCCACCTTGACTGTCATCACAATCGTCCGAACCTGGAGGACAAAGCTCGATATCGCTGTCAAACACAGCAAATGCACGGGCTTGTTTAAACGACGGGCGGGTAAAGCTTGTCCATGCTGCGGCACGTACAAGGAAGTGTTCGCTCGGCTCCCATTTAATGTGTGCACTAGGGAAAAACTCACTGTATTTAATAGACGCTTCTGGTAGCGGGATAGCAATATCCAATGCACCAGCGCCTGCGCCATTAAACTCAAAGTCATCGTTTTCTAACGACAGAAAGCCGGTGGACGAGAACTCGGTTTGGGTCCAACGAACGCCAGTTGTAAGTGTGGCATCTGCGCCCAATGGCAACTCTGCCATGGCGTATACAGCCTGCGTATCTTCGGTGATACTGTAGTCGCCCTTAGTACTTTCAATCGATACTTCGCCATTTGTGGCAGGCTCAACCGTTTGACGAGTGGCATCAACAATTTGATCGACAACTGCGCGACTTTCAAACGGCAACTGGAATGCGCTGTTTGAAGGTATTCGGGTGTCATAGTCGGCAAGGGTAGAGTTTACTGCGGCAATACATGCGTCGTCGCTACAGTCACCAGCAGAAGGGTCGAAACTCCAGCGGTCCTTGTCACGCACGTGATCGCGCTCACTCACCTGTACACCAAATTTAATGGTGTTTAACCAGTCATTAAAAATGTCGGTTCGCAAGTTAAGGTTTACTGTCTTAATTTCATCAATTCGTGTTCCGCCCTCTAAAAACAGGTTATCGAATTGATAATTTGAAAGGTCAGAACCATCGCCACTACCCGACGTTCCAAAAATACTGTTTTCCGGGTCGTAGGTTAGACCTGCGATTTCGGCAGCTTCTTGTGGGCTTAAAATGCGGGCGTTAATGTTGTCGCGACCGCCTTGACCATAAACAATCAGGTCTCGTTCACGAAACTGAACGCGGCGGTCACCGGTGGAGTCTTCTTCTGAGCGAGATTGAGCATATTCGTAGTCAAAGACGAAACGTTCAGCAATACGGTTTTCGCCCCCTAAGCTGAACGTTATGGTTTTGTTCTTACTTTCTTGCAGGAAGTGCTGGTGGAATACGTCTATATCGCTAAGAATAAACTCTTTCGTAGCGCCGTTTACATAAACGATTTCGTCGTTTCCGACAGAGCCAGCATCTTGAAAATCGTAAAATTCACGCTGTGCGCGATCGTCATCTTCAAACTGTGTGAACGTGCCTTTGGCGTAGTAATAGGCGTCGGCAGAGGGCTTATACTCTAAATTTATCGCAGCGGCCTGGCGGGTTCTTCCAGCAATCTCACGACGAACTTCTAACTGAGAAGGCGCAAGAATTTCGTCACCCTGTGCAATTTCTTCTTCTGTTTTACCCAAGTCGGCGGTGTAAAACTTCATTTCGTTGGTGCTGTGGTGGCGCGTTTCGTCTATCTGGGTTTTGCGGTCTTCGTGAGATATGGCAAAGCCAATACCAAAAGTGTTATCAAAGAAAAACTGAGTGCCGTCTAAGCTAAATTTCGGAGAGTGCTTTTCGCGCGCTTCTGAATATGCGTCTTGAACACGCATTTTTAAGGTGTTTTTGCCACGATCAAACGCCGAAATTGCTTTTACGTTAACTGTGCCGCCAATGGAATTCAGGTTTTGGTCTGGGGTGAGGGTTTTCAGAACCTCAATCGTTCCGAGCAGGTCAGCAGGAAGTGCGTCTAATCCCACTTTCCGTTCTTCGCCTGCACCAGACATTTGTGCGCCGTTCATATTTATGGATACGAAGCCGGGCCCTAAGCCTCGCACGGTGACAAACTTACCTTCGCCCTCTGAGCGCTGAAGCGTTACGCCTGGCAATCTTCGAAGCGACTCCGCCACGTTTTGGTCAACAAAGTTGCCTAAGTCATCCGTAGAAATAACCGAGCTAAAGCCGCTTTTCATACGCTCTAAGTCACGCGCTTTGAGGTCTGCTTGTTTAACACCCTTTACTTCAACTACTTCAATTTCGCTTGGGGTCTCATTTGTTTCTGTTCGCTCGGTGTTTTCCTGTTCTGGTGCAGTACTTTGCGCCATGGCGGAAAACGCCGTGGACACGGCTAGAGCGAGGGCTGTCCATTGAAACACTCTCATGTTTTGAACTCCTAAATTCCAAAATCGACATAGCTGTTATACTTGTATTTTGCTATGCCACCGGTGGCATTATTGATCTTGTTAAATAGGAATGCATTAGTATTTAACGTTTATTTCACAAATTATTAATATATGAATATTTAATGTTCACAGTCTGGGAATTCCTGCGAGTACCCGCCATGAGTTTTCTTCATGAAAAGTAAGGGAGGGCGTAGTGTTAGCGGTAAAGTAGCTACTGTAAGCTGACCAGTCAACCACATCTAATTCACTATCAATTATTCCATTTTTGCTTATATACTGATTATCTTGGATTTGCTTAAGTATGCGCGAATCTACAGGGTCTAGCGCTTTACCTGTTCGGGTAAGATTAGCACCCACGTCTTGGTCTTCGATCAAGCGTGTCCATGTTTCCTGCGCAGTAAGTTGGGCATCGCCTAGCTTATCTATTTCACTTTGATAAAAGGGCTTATATGAGAGGGAGCGAGCACGTACAGCTTTTTCTTTTTCTGAGCCAGCTTTGGCACTTTTAACATCTATACCTTTACTATTGTCTGAAGACATATCGCTATAGCCCTTCATTACGTTCTCAGCAACATATAGTCGAGTGAGTGATTCTTTGTCGTCCCATAATTGGAAAAACCATATTTTGTTTGTTGCGGGCCCAGGCGCGTAAACATTCCCCACCAGATTCGCAATGCCGTTTTCGCCGCCATAGGCTGAGTTTTTTTGCCAGTTAGCAATGACATTATTTCGAATATCAACGAATTCTTGCTGTTGGGGGTAAGGCGGGTTCAGTCGCCATCCATTAATGCGCGGGTTTCTACTGGTATGATTGACTAAAATATTACGCAAAAAGCTGGCTTTGCTGCCGCCCCAAATGCCACCATAACCGTGGCTGCCTTTATGGTGGCCAGCGTTGTTTAAACTCTCTGAAAGAATACTGTTTTGTAGTGTAAAGCGTTGGTTATTGTAGAAAGAACCTACTTCGTCTTTTGACCAACTTAGCGAGCAGTGGTCTATGATGACATCGGCAGTATTTCTGACGGTCACTGCATCGCCTTCTTCACTGTCTTTCCCCGGCCTAAAACGCATGTGCCGAATAATGACCTGATTAGCTTCAACGCTTGTTGATGCGCCAGAAATTAAAATACCGTGGGGGGATGTTTGTCCTGCAATAGTAACGTTACCATGTTTTATTTCTAAGTCTTTTTCTAAAACGATAACGCCAGACACATTAAAGACAATCAGTCTTGGATAGTCTTGTGCAATTGCCCATCGCAATGTTCCCTTTTGTGGACTTTTAGCATTGTCCGACAAAGAGGTAACAACTAACACTTTTCCTCTGTTTCCACCTTGCGTGTATTTTCCGAACCCCAGCGCGCCTTCAAACGCTAACGTCTGTGCGTGACAGTTAGACAAAGCAAGAAACCAGACAAAAGCGACGATAAGTTGAATTGGATTATGTTTCATTACTGCATGTCCTGCTCGTAAGGTTGAGCATTGATAGTTGGTAGGCGGGCTATGTCTTTCAGTTTTTTACTCCATGCTTGGAGTGCCCTAACGTCGTGGACCATACCCTCTAGTTCTATTGCTAAAATTGATACGAGCTCTCCATCTCGCATGAAGATCGGCACGGCAACCAGCGTCACGTTGCGCTGTGAGAAGTGGCTGACAGCATAGCCTCTGGTACAGGTTGTTGCCCGTAATTTCGCAGCTTGTTGTTCATCAAAATTAGTGGGGTGATTGCTGTCGTTCATGTTTTGATATTTAGGATGGTATGCCAGCATGACGTGACCCGCTGCAGATTCAAATAAGGGCAGTTTTGTTCCTGGTCTTATTGTTGTTATTTGCTTTTCTTTGGCGTCTAAAACATCAATAACAAACGCGCAATAGTCGCCTAATGTGCAGATGATTGCGCTAGCATGGTTGTCAGCAATAAGTTTTGAAAGCTCGGGCGCAGCTATTCTTTGAACGTATCGGCTGCGTGAGTTTGTTGCGCTAATTTCGTAAATACGCGTGCCATAAAAGTATTTTGTGCCACGCTTTTCTACTACACGTGCACTGGTTAACGTTCTAAGCAATCTAAAAACGGACGTGCGGGGGAGGTTGAGCGTTGACTCGATTTCAGAGGCACTTAAACCTGAGCGAGACTCGGCGATGGCTTGACATAACTGCAGCGCCTGCATAACACTTGGAATTACATACCTTTCCATCTTTTCGCGGTCCCGAAATCAAGATAATACTGCCAGATATTAACACGAATTAAACAAAATGCTACCGGTGGCATTTCAGAGTTTTGATGATTTTTAAATCAATCACATTGAGAAAAGAACGAAGAAAGTAGCGCATCTCATCGCATCAATAGAAGATTAACGCTTTATCACGTGTAGCAATCAAGGAGCATAGATTTATAGTTTGGCATAAATTTGTAATCAGGCCTTACCGAGCGCTTTTGGCCCCCTGTACAAGCGAATAATGGTAAAGCTATTAACTGCCAGCAACGTAGCTTCAAGCAAGGTGCCGCCAATAGAGCCCACAATAATATTGTTGGTTAGCCAACATATGGCGCCACATAAAAACGCTAAACGCATGCGAATTCCCGATAAACAGAACAGGGCGTAGGTGCCAATACAGGTGCCTAAAATAGGAAATAAGTCGTACCAAACTTCGGCCAAATACAGCCCAGCTGCTAGCGATATCAATATAAACAGGTAGGCAACACTGCGGGAGCGGGTTTTAATTGATATGCCCGTTCTTACTACGGAAAGTAAAGCACTTAAGCATGCGGTAACGGCTCCGAGTAAGGCAAAATGCAGGGCGTGATTTAAATTCATCGCCACCATCATTACTCGCAGGTGCTGATCATCACGCTGATAAAAGCACAAAATGCCAAGCGCAAAACTTAGCATTCCTATCGCTTGGGCCAAATTGAATTCAGGTAGCATCAACATCTTATTCGCGCTAGTCGGTTATTTATAGTTCGTAAAATAAACATCTATCTCTAACTGGATTACTTTAGTTTTGCTTCACGTTTGAGAAGCAAATAAGACAAATTTCTGAATCCTATGGCCATTAACAGGATTGGGAGAAGCATAACAATACTCCCTCCTCCTGTTTTACTCGCTTTTGTGTCACCGTTATTTGTACTACCTCCGCCCTGAACATCGGAAATAGAAATCCGTAAAGCACTAGAGTTCGAAGCGAGTCCATCGGAAACAGTAAAATTTATGTCTGCTTGGTTTTGAGTAAGTGAAGCTGGAATATCGAGATAATAAACTGGCTGTGCAATGCTAATATTCTCGTCGATAGATAACTCATCGCTTTGAACCTTCAAGTAGAGCTTATCTTTATTAACATCATTGACAGTGTAGTTAATAGTTAATCTACTGCCCTTTGAGGCTGTGAGAGTGGTATTTGATAAACTGATAGTCGGCGCAACGTTCACGGGCAGTACTTTAACGCTCAGCTGTTTTCTAACTGTCTTTTCATGGTCACTGGCGATAAACCCAAAGCTTATAAATTGGGCAGTGTCCACTTTTGGCACCGTGAAACTGAAGCCATTGTTCTGTGTTTCGGTTGCTACATCTGGACCCATAAATTGGCGATAATTAACGCTAGAAGAACTGCTACCATTCAATAGTTCCCATGATACAAAAAGCCTGTCTCCAGCATTCGCTTGAGGGCTTGATATCGCTAAATCTAAGGATAGGTTTTTTGATGTCTTTTCTTCAGGCAGCAGGTATTGGTCTGCAGGTTTTCCGATGCTGTTAAAGTTAAATGCTCCTTGTTGATAGTCGGGATTTTCAAGAGGCAGAGAGGCATTCGAAGATACTAAGTACTCAGATAAAATACCGTCTAATGCTATTAGTTTATCTGGTCTCTCTTTCGCTAAATTACGCATTTCTTCTGCATCACTTGAAACATGATAGAGGGCGTACCTATGCGCTTCCTCTGCACCGTAATAAAATGTCTTTATCAGCTTCCAACCGTCATATAAGACCGTCGCCGAAGGGGGCAACCAATCGGGAACGCGGGGCATTGTGGGATAATAAGTGAAAATAGGTCTAGGCGATAAGGTGTCACCACGCAATAGTGGGCGAATATCTTCACCATCTACAATATGTCCTTTCGGCATTTCTGCGTTTAATCCACTCAACAAAGTAGGATAAAAGTCAGCAGATTGTATCGGTTCATCGGATAAGGTGTTTGACTGAGTCAGGCCTGGCCATATTATGAATGTAGGTACGCGACTGCCACCATCGTATTGCGTAGCCTTGCCGCTGCGAAGAGGAAAGTTACTTGTTGGGTGAATCTCGCCCAGTACATCATACATATTTCCTCCGTTATCCGAAGTAAATACGATAATAGTATCATCTTCTATTCCAGCCTCTTCTAACGCGTCATATAAAATAGCGATAGCATCGTCGAAGTGTTTTACCATTCCAGCGTAAGTGGCACTTCGTTGGCTGTTGAAAGGAGAGCGCTTGTCAATGAAATGGTTTACAACATCTTGCTTGGCGTTGAAGGGAGCATGGACCGAAAATGGCCAGAAATTTACATAAAAAGCACCTTGACTGTGATTGTTTAAAATCCACTTTTTTGCCTCTTTAGCTAAACGGATATCTATATGTTCTTCTTCTATTTCGGGTATTAAATTTGGAGCGAAAGACCAAGGTGCAAGATAACCTCCGTAAGGGCCAGAACCACTGAAGTGCGGAATGTCGATATCGAAGCCGTGTTCGAGAGGGCTATATGGTGAAGAGCCCAAATGCCATTTTCCAAAATGAGCCGTGTGATAACCCTTATTCTTTAAAATTTTGGCCAGCGTGGGAAGTGAAGTGTCGAGACGAGTGGCTGTTAGGGGAGCGGTTGATAATTGATTTCTGGGGGCGCTGCTACGTTCAGATGAAGTAAGCCTAACGGTGGGTGCCTCAATATTCGGATTTAAAATACCATGTCGTGCTGGTGTCTGGCCTGTGAGAATAGAAGCTCGAGTCGGGGAACATAATGGACTATTACTAAATGCTTGAGTAAATGTCATTCCTTTTTGCGCTAGAGCATCTATATTCGGTGTTTCGTAGAACTTATTATGTTGATAGATTGACGTGTCGTTCCATCCCAAGTCGTCAGCGAGGATAAAAATCACATTTTTTGGCTGGTCAGCCATCGCCGTAAATGTGAGATGAAAAAAACAAAGAAATACGACAAGCTGGCGCATACCACTCCGTTGATATAATAATGTTGAAACACCCAAGATGAGCAGCATTATACGGTATACTGCAATGATTCATACTTCAATATTGGTAGGCACATGGCGACGGCATCCGCACTTCACATTTTGGTCAAAACAGAGAAAGAAGCGCTTTCTATTTTAGAGCAGCTTAAGAAAGGTAAGGACTTTGCAACGTTGGCGAAGCGTCATTCTAAATGCCCCTCGGGCAAGCGAGGTGGTGATTTGGGAGAATTTCGCCGCGGCCAAATGGTAAAAGCTTTCGACGATGTGGTCTTTAAGAGAGACGTGCTCAAAGTACACGGGCCGGTGAAAACCCGTTTTGGCTACCATCTTATTAAAACGCTCTACCGAAGTAATTAATATCGCAGCCACTAAAGCCGAAGTAGCAACAACGAAGCAAGCCTGGCGCTTCCAACAAGCGTTTAAAGTCTGCCTCGGCTCGTGAATCTGTCAATTACCCGGCTCCCATTTTTCACCGCATACTGAATTTTGGGTAAAGACGGCGTAAGGGCTGTTGGTGTCGTGAAGTGAACTGCGCAGCGCTGCGCCGTGATCTACCGAGATAAAAGGTGTGTCAGAGGCTTTGCTTTGTTCATCCAGCATAAAGTAGTCGCTGGTATAACTGGTCAACATCATGCGCTTATCATGTCCTATATCGCTTAAACGCACGCGAGTTATGGCTTTAAATTTGGCGTCGGGGTTAGAAAGGCCTACGATTTTCTTAAAAAAGTAGCCTTTGTCAGACTGCAACTGGGAAAAACCATTTAACGTGTTTATTAAGGCTTTTAAACCTATTGCTTCGCGCTGCAGCATAAAGTCGTGATGAATGGCGTTACCGTCCTTTCTAATACTGGCTTGCGAGGGCGTTTTTCCGGCGGTATAGGCCTGCTCTGCTTCCAATGACGAAAGATGTGATTGCCCTTCCTCTGCATAGTGAACCAGTGCGCTTGTGTTCATGTTTACGTAGTAGTCGCTGATCCCTGCTGGTACCACTTCAAATAGCATAACATCTGGGGTTACGGCACCTCGCGCTTCGGGCGTTTGAGGGCCTTTGGGTACGCACTTTTCAGAAATGAAATAATAATATTGGCCTGCTTCGATAGCGAAAGCTGTATTAGAAATCACTGTACAGGTGGCCAGAAGTAGTAGCCTGGAAGTGAGCTGCTTAATTGCCGTTAAAGCACTGCCTATTTGCATATCAAAGAAGCCTTATTGTTTGATGCATTTATATAATACCAACGCATGCGGACTGGTATAAGGCGTCATTGTAAGGGGTAGTGGGTAAAAGCGCGAGTTAAGCTTTAGAACGCGCTACGCCTTGGGTGTAAGCATCTCGTATTAGTATGCGGCCACACGCATTGTACAAGCGCTTAGTATTTACGTTCCTTGTGTGTTCTTCTCCAGTGTTTCTATTTCTTTCCATAGCTTTTCTGATTGTGCGGTGAGCGATGAATACGTTTTTATGTCACCATTTCTCTGCGCGTGCATGGCTTTTTCAAGAAGGGCGTCATATTGCTTTCGCATCTTTTGGGTTGGATTGCTTTTAAAAAGTCCAAACATAGTGAAAATCCTAAAAAGAGAGATAGCGAGAAAACGTTTGAACAGGAACTTTCGATCACGCATTTTCGTGAACAAACTTTCATAAACATTCATGGGAAAATTCGTAGGTGTATTAGCAGGCCATTTGCTAAGAAATGCATGACCTGCTCTGTAGTCAGATTAGAACTGATAAGTTACGTAGGCACTAACACTGCTGCCTGGCTCTGAGTAGCGCTGGTATCCATTGCCACTCACGCCGCCAAAGAAACCTCCTGTACCGTTTCTAACGCTATTAAGCACTTCCCAGCGGTAATATTCTTTGTCAGTAAGGTTGTAAATTGCTGTGGTGAAACGCAGGTTTTCAGTGATGTCGTAGAAGGCCAGCAAATCAAATACCGCATAGCCAGAGGGATAGTAAGAGGGGCCTTCTCCATTATTTAATTCGGTAAAGCTTTTTTGAGTGCTTTCCTCTACGCCTTTACTCAATATTGCGACGAGCTCTACGCCCCAATCACCAATATCTGATACGTAGCCTAGCCCAATGGTTGCGTTATCTGGCGATACGGTTTCTAAGTCGTCGCCCGCATTGTTAAAAGCAGAAGCGGTGTCGTAGGTACCGTCTAGCGCTGTGTAAGCAAAGCGGCCCGCGATGTTATCTGTAAAATTGTAATCAGCGGTAACTTCGAACCCATCAACGGTCAGTTCGCCCGTATTTTGTGGCTGCGTGAATACATCATCAGTGCTAACTACCGTTTCACAACCTGAACGACCGCATTGAAGTGAAGTTACTTCAGTGCCATAAGGAGTTGAATACGTTTCGTCTTGGATCATATTAGTGTATTCAGTTCTAAACACCGACACGCTGACATTCCCGTTCTCGAAATCACCAATGTAGGTGAGTTCAAAGTTAGTCGATTCTTGAGCATCGAGTTCACTGTTGGCAATACGGTCTAGGTCAATAAACGTGTTACCGGTTACGATGTCGGTGACCTCATCACCTGAGTTTGTGCCAAAATATAAACTTTGGAGCGTGGGCGCTTGGTAACCCTGAGCAATACGAGCGTTAATAGAATGACCTTTCACGAATTCGTAGGTAGCACCAATTTCTCCCACCACCGCACTAAATTCGCTGTCTGTGATGCTTAATCCTGTCGGATCTGAAAACGTGCTATCTATAGTGGGCGTATATTCTGTTGAATCGTATCGAAGCCCAAGGTTTACGCTGAATTGTTCACTAAGTTCAACCGTGTCAGCCAGGTAGGCTGTAATTAACGTTTTTTCGGTTTCTGGAACAAAGCTTTGGTCGCGAATAGGGTAGCCGTCTAATATAGCCGAGTCCGCGGTTTGTCCAGCGAACCTGCGGTCGAACATTACCGCTTTTGCATCCACTTGTTGATAACTTAAGCCATAAATAATCTCATGGTTAAATTTTCCGGTGATTGATTTGGCTAAATCAACATTGAAGCTTAATGAGTCTTGGCTGAAGTTACGGTCTTCGCTGCGCAGTATAGCGTCGCCATCTGCACTACCGTAAAGGAAACTGGTTACGCCCGAAGAAAATAACTCTTGATAGTTCAATGTCACGTCTATGCTATCAGCAAACGCCAGTCCTAGGTTTTCGTTGTTAAAGAAAAGCCCAATTCGCTCGCGGTTATTTTCATCCGCTGAGGTAAAGCCAAAATAAGAATCATGTTGACGAGAAAGAGGGGTGCCGTTCGTTTCCCTATCAGTCTTTTCGTAAACAAAGCCTAGTTGCTGGTGCTCGGAAAAGTTATAAGCAAGTTTAAGTAAAACGGCATCAACTTGATTATCCATGGGGTCAGCCTGACCACGTGCTGAGCCAGCGATATTCTCGCCATGGCTGTGGGACTTTGTTTCGCTACTGTCGCGCATTGTGTATTGCAATAGCGAGTCGAAGTTACCCGTTCTGTTGGCGACGGTGCCGTGTACTAGCCATTCGTCAGAACGCGCATCAAAACCGCTTTTCAATTTAACGCCTGTAGCATCACCTGTGGCAGGTAAAAAGTCGCTCGCTTCATTGGTTACGTAGGTGACTGAGCCAGCAAGTGAGCCTGGTCCTTGCGCGACAGCGCTTGGGCCTTTAGTGATGTTGACGGCTTTTACGTGTTCTAATTCAATTTCGCCGCGGCTCGAACCATACATACCATAAGCGGCGAATGAGCTTGGATTTAGCGTTTCGCCTTGGCCGACGCCATCTACGGTTACTGCTACGGCGTCTCCTTCCAAGCCGCGAATGTTGAAGCCATCGTTACCGAAACGGTTACCCGTATCATTAGTTTGGACCCCTGGGATATAGCGAGCGGTATCTTCAATATTGGTAATTGAGCGCTTTGACAGAGTTTGTGCATCCAGCACGGTTTCGACAGTCGTTGTCAGGGTTTCTTCACTTTTTGCCTTTGTTACGGCCAATTCTGATTGTTGAGCGAGGGCAGGAAGTGTTAGCGCACAGCCAAGCGAAATAGCTACCGTTGAGCGTTTAAATTTCATCGTTTTTTTCCAATTTTTAATAAAAGTGCAAATAATTAGTATTTCGTATCAACGCTAAGCCTCCTGTTTGCGTCGGTTGATATCATTTTTATTTTTCTTTAATCGCGCCTGTCAAAGCGATTTCTTGACACTTCGTGCGTCAAAAATCGATCGTAATACTATTGATAACAATTATCATTTGCAATAGTATGATTTCACTTTTACACAACTAGAAAATAAAAAACCATGAAAAAACACACGCTCATCAGTTTACCCTTGCTTATTGCAAGCTGCTTCAGTGGCGCTGCTCTAGCCCACGTGGCTTACCTAAAACCGCTTCAGTTTGAACCGGTTAGAGGCGGTAAAGTCACGCTGGATGCATCTTTTGCAGAACAATTTTTCGTACCAGAAGCGGCAATTACGAATGCATCGTTTGAAGTGGTAACCCCTAGCGGCAAGCTAGTGAGTGTGGAGAAGGTTGTGGATCTTTCTACCCGTAATGTTCTTGAGCACACTTTAGAGGAAGAGGGGACTTATCAGTTTTCAACGGGTAAACGCTTGGGCGCAATTTTTCGCGTGTATGAAAAGGACGGTGAGCGAGGCTCTATGCGAGGTAACGAAAAGCCTCTACCTGAAGGTGCGGTGTTAAAAGAGCACTTTCAGTCGGTAACGTTTGCAACGACATACGTAACGAAGAAAGGGCCAAGTCAACAGGCGTTAGCGCCAAGAAACGACGGCTTAGAGATCGTGGCAGTTAATCACCCTAACAGTTTGTTTGCCAACGAGAGTTTTTATTTCAAAGTTCTGTTTAACGGTAAGCCTGTAACCGATCATGAAGTCTCGGTGTACCAAGGAAAAGATCAGTTCGCCGAAGAATCTGATGTAGAAAAATTAACGACAAATGCCAAAGGGCAAGCGTCATTTACTCCTTCAGCACAAGATGTCTATTTGATGCAAGTAAGACTGCGTACCGACGCGCCTGAGGGTGCAGACGTGCCCACTTATAGCTACACCACCACACTATCATTCGAAGCCTATTAATCATTGAGGGTACAAGGAGATAATTATGTTTAAAACAGTAAGTTTAGCCGTTGTATCTGCGCTTTGTATTAGCGCTTCGGCAGTAGCTGCACCACATAGCGCCAGCGGCATTATATTGACCTATGACTTAAACAAAGACGAGTCACTCCCGTTAGAAGAGTTCGTTGATGCAAGACGCGCTCGCTTCAATGCTTCTGATTCCAATAAAGACGGTGTGCTTGATGAAAGCGAATACGTTTATGAGTGGGAAGGCAAAGTAGAGAAACGGTTAGCTGAAGACAGAAAAGCATCGGTAAAACAAACTCACATACGTTTCCATGCTGTTGACAGCAACGATGACGAGTTTATTACTATTGATGAAGTAAACGCGGTGGGAGAGCGAAGTTTCTCACGTATGGACAGTGATAATGATGGTGTAGTTGCACTGGACGACCCTGAACCAGCGCCCCGTCGTTCGGCGTCACAGAAAAAAGACGACAAACCTGAACTAGTACAGCGCCCTATGTTGCGTATGCCGACCAGCCACAATATTGAAGGCTTTGTTACCTTGTACGACCAAAACGGTGACGGAAAGGTAGCAAAAGCTGAGTTTCACGCCGTTCGCAAAGCGCAATTCCAGCGTACAGACGAAAACAGTGATGACAAGCTTACAGAGCAAGAATATGTACTTGAGTTTGAAGACAGACTGGATGCACAGATTGAGAAAACCCATGAAGGGCAAATTAAACAAACTTACGTTCGCTTTGAAGTTCTAGATTCAGACGAGAATGGCAAAATGACATTCTCAGAGTACATGGTGTCTGGGTTTAATGCCTTTCATCGCTACGACACGAATGGTGATGGCTACTTAACGTTAGCTGATCCAGCGCCTGCGCCACGTCAGCAGGAGCAAAGTGACACCACCACTGCACAAGTCAGCGAATAATGGTGGCTCGGATCCTTATAGGGTTAACGGTATGCATCGCTAGCCATTTTGTGAACGCGAACTCTTACGTCTTTCCAGCTCCAGCAGGCGGTGCTAACCCTGTCGTAACGTTACATGATGAACAGTCACTTAGTGGTCTTCAGCGTAAAAATATTGAAGTACTCATTAAAGATACATATCACACCCTAGATAGTGCCAATAAAACAAGTGCTCTAAGCCTGATAAATGAAAGCTATGAAGGCAAGCTGCCTGCATGGCTTTACAATGCAATTCAGCGTTGTGAGAAGTGGTTTAAAAAGACTGAGGGCAACATAAGTTGTCGTAATGGTGCGTTGTACAATTATTGGGGTGAGTACGTGCGCGGCACGCATGATTTATCTCGACGTGAAGTTCGTCGGCTTGCCCGTGCAGCACGTATTGCTGAAGTGAAGTTTACAGATAATTTTGGCATTAAATTTTCACCGCCTCTTCAGTGGGATTTATCTGAATATGCTGCTTCTCTTGCCATTGAACGGGTTGTGGATTATTTGACCTCGCTCAATTTCACTTCATTTCACATTAGTGCACAAGGACTAGAGACTCACGTGTCTAATGAAGGTATCAGTTGGCACGGTGATATTGCCCAAGAGCCTGCGGTACAGAAAAACGGCACTATTGCGTATATACAACCATGGCAACGTCCAGTGATATCTAACGGAAAGATAGCGTCTGTCGAAAAAGGTGTACTGAGTCAAAGTGATGGTTGGCCAAGTGCTAAATTTCAAGCAGTTTCGGTGGCACCCAATGCGTTTGATGCAATGTTGATCGCACACTTTGCTGTATCTAAACCTGCGCAGCATGCTTTGGATTTAGTAAATACAAATGCTTTAACCGCGTTAAAGTTAATCGACGAGAATGGCAGAGTATTTACCAGTGACTCTTATACATCTCATACGTCACAGTTGTCCAAAGATGACCCCTACCTTATGAGTGTTGATATTGTTCTACCTTTATTTAATATTGCTGATTATCGTGGGCCTTATGTCAGTGTCTGGATAAGTGATGAGAAAAACCACCTCATCAAAAGTTTAGCACTTCGAGGTACGAGCGAGCGATGGTTAAGCGAGCTTCGAACTTGGTGGCGTAGAGTGGGTCGACAAAATGAAGGCTTAGTGGATGGCTTTGCGGGCGCTACGAAGAAAAATGCCCCTTTACATATTGAATGGGACGGGCTTGACGATTTTGGTAAAAACAGCAACGCACAGTCACTAATACTTCATATTGAAGTGGCTAGAGAGCACGGCGGTCGAAGCTATGAAAAAATTCCATTTACCTTTGATAGCCTGACTTCACCAATAACCGTAACGGGCGCGGATGAAATCGCGTCTATTACACTTTCACTGATGAATTAGGCGTCAATCTTAAAATTGCAGTAACGTAACGAGCACTACCAAAGGCAGCTATCGCAAGTCGCTATCTTAAGTTTAAAATGTCCGTACTCTTTGTTGTGTCACCTTGATGTAGAACCACTATACCTGCGGTAACACGCCGCGATTACGAACATTTTAAGTCTCGCCGAGAGAGTAATTATCTATGCGGACTGGTATTAAACGTGATACTGGCGTTTACGGTTAGCCTGCCTTCTTTCAACCTAACAAAATCCGTAATATCGGTAGGTAAACAGCCGCTGTGCAGCAAGTTGACTGGATATAACTCGGCGCAATTAATACACAATATCTCTTCAGCATCACCATCACTTTCCACCTTTACTCGTGTGCAAAAAATATACAATTTTAGATGTATTCATATAATAAATGTAATTTCATATCTATCATTTATCGTATGTATGCCATCTCTATATAAATATTAGTTATGACTCGTAAGTAAATGATACTAGTGCTGTATGCCCATATAGCGTAGCTTTGCCGCTGTTTCGCTTTAAAAATAAGCAAATTGAAGGAAGCTTTTCGCAGCAAAATAAATATAGAAATTGCCTGTTCTATTTTTAATTTCGCTAGAGAATGCTAGGCATAAGTGAATAAAATGGCTTAGTACTGTTTAAAGGGTGTCATTCTCGGACAGCCGGAATGTGAGGAGAAGCGTGTGAAAATCATAATATTAAATGAATCAAAAGCGCCAGATCCGCTAAATAATGTGGAGAAGCGATGTGCAGCTACGCCCAGTAGTGCACAGCGTCTGGTGAAAAAAGGGGCGACCTTACTGCTAGAAGCGGGTGCGGGCGTATATTCAGGATATTCAGATAAAGAATACGAAGATGTAGGCGTTACTGTCATCGATGATGTGAATGATGCATTATCAACTGCAGATATGCTGGTGGCGGTGAACAAGCCCACCGATGCACAGTTGGCGTTGATGAAAAAAGGGGCCATTGTGGTAGGCCATCTCGACCCTTTCTTTCAGCAACCGCTTATTGAATCTATTGCAGAAAAAGGGCTAACCGCTATTTCTGTCGAGATGATCCCCCGTTCTTCTCGTGCACAAAAAATGGACGCACTGAGCTCACAAGCCAGCCTTGCTGGCTACGTGATGGTGATGCAGGCGGCCAATACACTACCATCAATATTACCTATGATGATGACACCGTCAGGAACAATAAAACCAGCGAAGGTATTTATTATAGGAGCTGGCGTAGCGGGTCTTCAGGCTATAGCAACGGCGAAACGCTTAGGGGCGAACGTGCTTGCATATGACACCCGCCCTGTGGTGGCAGAACAAGTAGAGTCATTGGGTGGCAAGTTCCTTAAAATCGACATTGGGGAAACAGGGCAAACGAAGGACGGTTACGCGAAAGAACTAACCGACGAACAAAAAGCGAAGCAGCAAGAAGCTCAGCGCGACGCGATTGCCGACTCTGATATCGTTATTACCACCGCTCAGCTATTTGGTCGAAAACCGCCTGTGCTGATATCAAAAGACACGTTAGCACTCATGAAGCCGGGAAGTGTAGTGGTTGATATGGCTGCAACATCGGGTGGGAATGTTGAAGGCTCGGTTGCTGGCGAGACAATCGAAGTTAACGGTGTAAAGGTGATCGGTAACGGTAACTGGAGTCAGTTTGTTGCTAGAGCCGCCACCGACATGTACGCCAATAACATCTACAACCTTGTCGATGAATTCTTCAACGATGAAACCAAAACCTTTGGACTGAATTTAGAAGACGACATTCTGGCCGGCTGTGTTATTACTCACGATGGTACCATTACCAACGACATGCTTAACAACGCATACAAAGGAGCCTAATCATGGAAATCATTTACCTACTTTTCATCGTACTACTGGCTGCTTTTTTGGGTTTCGAGTTAATTCGAAAAGTACCGTCTACCTTACATACGCCGTTAATGTCTGGCTCTAATGCGATATCGGGTATCACTCTAGTGGGCGCTTTGGTTGCCTCGGGGAGCGATAACAACTTGCTAACGACCATACTTGGTACCGCTGCGGTGGCGCTGGCCAGTATCAACGTGGTGGGCGGTTATCTTGTTACCGATCGCATGCTTGGCATGTTCAAGAAAAAAGATAAATAAGGAGTACGCAAGTGAATGATATCGTAACCGTAATAAACCTTGCGTACGTAGTTGCTGCGGCGCTATTTATACTTGGCCTTAAATTACTCAGTCACCCAGATACCGCTAAAAAAGGTAACTTCATTTCTGCCATTGGTATGTTGGTTGCTATCGTCGTCACCCTGCTTGATCAGCAAATTATTAGTTATCATTATATTCTGTTGGGTTTTGTTATTGGCGGTGCCTTTGGCGCTTGGAAAGCCAGGACCGTTGAAATGACAGCAATGCCTGAAATGGTGTCGCTATTTAATGGTTTTGGTGGTGCAGCGTCATTGCTTTTGGGTTGGGCAACATTAGCAGGTATGAGCCTAATTACGCTTAAAACCGAGAGTGCGTTTACTTTTATTTCCCTGTTTTTCACTATTTTAGTGGGAGGCATTACGTTCTCTGGCTCGGTGGTCGCATGGGGTAAACTGTCGGGCAAAATGAGCTCTAAAGCCGTTATTTTTACAGGGCTTCGCGAGCTAAGCATCTTGCACTTAATTGGCATGGTAGTGATTGGTTATTTCTTTACTACTGACCCAAGTAACCCACTTTGGATTTACTGCGCCATTGCGTTGTCACTAAGCTTCGGCTTGTGGGCCACTATTTCCATTGGTGGTGCAGATATGCCGGTAGTTATCGCACTTTTAAACAGCTACTCAGGTGTAGCTGCTTCGGCGGCGGGTCTAGCAACGGGTAACACAATATTGATTGTTACCGGCTTATTAGTGGGTGCTTCAGGTTTAATTCTTACCAATATTATGTGTAAAGCCATGAACCGTTCACTGATGAACGTGTTGTTATCTGGCTTTTCTACGCCAGTGGAAGCTGGCGAAAAAATAGAAGGTGAGATTAAAGTGCTGTCAGCGCAAGATGCATTTTATGTATTAGAAGCAGCGCAAGCAGTACTGGTAGTGCCTGGCTATGGTATGGCGGTTGCTCAGGCGCAGCACGCGGTACGTGAGCTTCAGTCGCTTTTAGAAGAAAATGGCTGTACGGTAGATTACGCCATTCACGCTGTAGCAGGGCGTATGCCGGGTCACATGAACGTGCTGTTGGCAGAGGCTGACGTGCCTTATGATCAACTCTACGAGATGGATGATGTTAATCCGCGTATGGAAAATTATGACGTGGTTATTGTTATCGGTGCGAACGATGTGGTAAACCCAGCAGCCAAAGAGATGAAAGGTAGCCCCATTTACGGTATGCCAGTTATCGAAGCGCATCGTGCGAAAACGGTCTTTGTACTTAAGCGCTCTGCGAATGCCGGATTTGCTGGTGTCGACAATCCGCTATTTTTCAAAGACAACACGCGTATGGTACTGGGGGACGCAAAAGACACCATCAACAGTATTATTCGAGAGTTCGGGGACGATTAATACTCATATACCTATCTTCTGAAGGCCTGCTTAAACACAGGCCTTTTTTCGTTGGGTATTAAACTTAATTCCAATGTGCTCGACACGAGTTGTCGTTGAAGCTATACAGTTTTAGTATGTGAATGCTAATTATTCATATGGTCGCATAGAGATGTACGAGTAAATGTTTACAACCCCTTTTTATATTGAGCCATTTAGAAACTGTATTTTGGTTAGGCTTCGCGGCAAGTGGGATATGTCCACGAATATTCAGTATCTTGCTAAGCTCTCCGAGTGCATGAAAACCCGAAAAGCCAGACCGTTTCACCTATTCGTAGACATGCGCAGTTGGCAAATCCCTAATTCCCACAACTTCAATCAAATAAAGGCGCCTATTGAGCTAGATAGACGAAGCCAGCTAAGCGAAACATGGTTGGAAGATGAAGCAACTGATGCTGATCACATTGCCAAGAAGGTTTTTACCTCGCCAACAACTAAACTGGGATTTGAACTTGAACGTACTCAAAACATCTCAGAGTTTATAACGCACTGTGAAGAAAAAGCAGATAAGGTGGTTGTAGATTATATTCGAACATGGATAGGTTAAAAAAACTGTCGTTCGATAAACAAAATTAGTCGCGACAATAGATATTTTATATCGCAACAGCTATCGCGTTCAGTCTCGCGTTGTCTATAATACGCTGCTTATTTTCGCACTTTCTATGCTAGGTATTGGCCTAGCCCACTTACACATAGGTGAATAAATTGTCAGATTGGAGCATCGATGAAGCGGAGCGCGTCTACGGCGTGTCTCAATGGGGAGGTGGCTATTTTCAAATTGGTGAAAACGGCAACGTTCATATTACCCCTGTTCCTGAAGATCCTAGCATTCGAATCGATTTCAATTCGGTAATTGAAGATATCCGCAAAGAAGGTGTGCAGTTTCCTGTCGTTGTGCGCTTTCATGATATTTTGCGCTCGCAGGTTGCAGGCTTGAACAAGGCATTTAGAAGCTCCATCGAAGAAGCAGAATACCAAGGTCAGTACCAAGGTGTTTATCCGGTGAAAGTAAATCAAATGCGCGAAGTAGTGGAAGAAATTGTCGATGCGGGCAAGCCTTTTAACTACGGTTTAGAAGCGGGTTCAAAAGCCGAGCTTCTTACTGTTCTTGCCATGAATACCAACGAAGAATCGCTGACTATTTTGAATGGTTATAAAGACGATGAAGTTATGCGTCTTGCGCTGTTGGGCAGAAAGCTGGGTCGCCGAGTTGTCGTAGTGGTAGAAAAATACACCGAGCTTCTCCTTCTGGTAAAAATAGCCAAAGAGCTGGAAATCGACCCTATAATCGGTGTGCGCTCGAAAATGACTGTGAAAGGTCGTGGTAAATGGGAAAGCTCTGGCGGTGAACGTGCGAAATTCGGTTTGACCATTACCGAAATCATTAACGCAGCCCGCTATCTTGAAGAGCAAGGTATGGCGCATTGCTTGAAGCTACTTCATTTCCACATTGGTAGTCAGTTAACCGACATTCGCGCAGTCAAAGAAGCGGTAACCGAAGGTGCACGTATTTATGCTGACCTGCACAAAATGGGCTTTGAGCTTGATTATGTTGATGTAGGCGGTGGTCTTGGCATCGACTACGACGGCAGTAATTCAACGAATGAGTCATCGCGTAACTACAGCATGCAAGAGTACGTAGCAGACGTTGTCTATGGTATGAAGGAAATGTGTGACCTTGAAGGCGTCCCACATCCGCATCTGGTTAGTGAAAGCGGACGTGCAATCACTGCACATCACAGCTGCGTTATTACCGAAATCGTGGGCGAAATTAAGTCGAACGCATCACAAATGGATACATCTGCGCAAGCGGGTGAACACTTTTTCTTAAAGAATATGCGTGAACTTGCAGATACGTTCGATGAACAGACGAATATGCACGAAATATACAACGATGCATCTCAGTACAAAGAGCAGGCGTTAGACGCATTTAAACTACGCGTGTTGTCACTTGAAGAGCTGGGCAAAATCGAAACGCTGTATTGGCAAATTATGGGCCGCTTACAGCAGTGGTATCGAAATGAAGAATATGTGCCAGAAGAGCTACAAGAACTAGATTATAGTTTGTCTTCTCAGTATCTTTGTAACTTCTCTGTATTCCAATCGGCCGCTGATACTTGGGCAATCGACCAGCTGTTGCCGGTAGTGCCTCTTATTCGTATGAATGAAGAACCAACGGTGAATTGCTCGTTAGTGGATATTACCTGTGACAGCGACGGTAAAATCGATCAATTCACTATTGGTCGTGAAATTACAGACGTATTGCCGATGCATCCACTGAAGAAAGACGAGCCTTACTACATTGGATTGTTCTTAACGGGGGCTTATCAAGACGTTATGGGCGACATGCACAACCTGTTTGGTCGTTTAAATGAAGTGCATATTTATAGCTATGATGACGATCCTGAAGACTTTTACATCGAAGAAGTGGTCAAAGGCTCATCGGTAGAAGATGTACTTAACGTTATGCAATACAACCCACGTGCAATGGCATCAGATGTTAAGCGCATGATAGACAAGCAAGTGTGGGACGGTAAATTAAACCCTCGTGAAGGGGTTCGATGGACCGATTTTTATGAAAATTGTTTGGCAGGGTATACGTACTTAAAACAGTAATGTTTTTCATTTACCGAAATTAACGTACAGCCGATGCTGATATTACTTATCTGCGTCGGCTTGTTTTAAGTAACGCTTCCAAAGTTCGGCCGTTGTTGAATTAATCATATTCGACTCTGCATTCATTAGCATGACATAGCCAACTTTTCGTTCAGGCAAAAATGCCACGTCGGCACGATATCCTTTTACCCATCCCCCGTGATAATTAAGCTGCTCGCCATTTAAATCATAAATACGCCAACCTAAACCATAGTGAGCATCGTTGATCAAGCCACGCCAACTTCTGCGATAGGTCTCACGCTTTGTTTTCACTCGCTCTGTAGTGACATAGCCCACAATTTCATCGGATATGACGGTAGGAAATTCACCAAGTAATGCCTGCAAGTAAATCGTCATATCTGAAATACTTGCGTTGACTCCCGCAGCTGGTGAGAACCGGTAATAGTTGCTTTCTACCTTTCCCTCGCGCCACTTATTTCTGGCAATCGCAATATGAGGCTTAGCCCAAGACTCCGATGCGAGCAAACCGCTCTTTCCAACGCTGGCTGTTTTCATGCCTAAAGGTGAAAATAGATTTGCCTGAAGTTGTCGCGAATACGAGGTATTGTTGTTGCTAAAGTAGTACTCCAACGCGCCAAAGAGCGCATTTTGATACGTGTAGCATTCGCCTGGCACACACAGAGGGTCCAGCTCGCCAAGGGATTTAAGTACGCGCTCTAAAGAATAGTCTGCCTCAATAAGGTTGTCGTAAGCGTTGGGCATAAAGCCACTGGACTGGCCCACGATATGTTGCAGTTGCAGCGCATTCATTCCTTTGCCTTTAAAAGGAATGTCGGGTAGTAAGGTCGTTATCGGTGTTTCCCAGCTAAGCTGGTTTTTTTCTACAAGTTTAGCTGACAGTAACGCAGTGAAGGTTTTTGACACCGAAGCCAGCCTGAATACAGTGTTCTTTGTAACTTTTTCTCCGCCACGTTTACGAGTGTTCCCATATACGTAAACTCTTGGCGCTTTGCCCTGTTCATAAAACACAAACGCATAACCAGGTACGTTGTATTTTGTCGCTTCTTTTTGAACGTAATTTGCGTAGTCATCAAGCCAATCCGCAGAAGCTTTTTGTGTAATAACCACTAGCATTGCTATCAGCCAAATTTTAGACAGGCGCAGCTTGGTGTTGCGCAAAGAGTTCAGCATACAGTCAGCTCGTTAAGCCCGTGGTTCAACAATACGTCCATCAGGCGTTCATTATTATTATCGCATTATTATGCGTTTAGCTGTTCCAATGATCAAATGTCGCAAATTATGCTCACTACTTCTTCAATTGTGCTCTCTATTTTAACGAGACTGGGTTATTCTCAAATATACAATGCTATGGCCGGCGGGTCTTTATAGACATGTTTATCGTTATTCAGTTCTGATTTTGTCGCACTAAATGGGTTAATGCACGATACACTGGGTATAAACAAAACGGCAGATGGGAAGTGCATTCTTATGCCAGACAGACTTTTAGTATCAGACACAGAGTTTTCAAAAGACTCGACGCTCACTGTGTCGGGCTTTTCGAAGGCAAGGCTTAGCAGAGATCCGCGTTTTGACGGACGATTTTTCGTGGCGGTAAAAACAACCGGTATTTTTTGCAGGCCAATCTGTCCAGCGCGAATCCCTAAAGAAGAGAATGTGACTTACTTCCAACACGCCACACAGGCTATGGCACAAGGCTATCGCCCCTGTTTTCGCTGCAGGCCAGACAGTGCTCCCCGCTCTGCAGCGTGGCAAGGCGTGGGGGCGACAATAAATCGAGCGTTGTCGCTGTTATCTGTTATACCCATAGAGCGCGTAGCTGATATTGCCACTCGTTTGGGCATTAGCGAACGCTACTTAAATAAGTTGGTGATTAATGCTGTGGGAATATCACCCAAACAGTTTCAAAATATGCAACGCGCCTTGTTTGCCAAGCAGCTTATTCAGCAAACCCATTTGTCTATGACAGATGTCGCAATTACAGCTGGCTATCAATCTCTACGGCAGCTACAGAGAACTATAGAGCAATATTGCGCAACCTCTCCTACGCAGCTTAGAAAAAAAGAAAAGGTTCAACAAAAGGCAATCTCTTTATTTCTTTCCTATCGACCCCCGTATAGCTGGCCCTATGTGCGAGATTTCCTAGCAACCCGCGCGATTGAAGGAATGGAGCGAGTAACTGAAGAAAGCTATGAGCGCTACTTTTCATATAAAGGAAGTTCAGGTTTTTTCAAAGCTACGCACGACGGTGCGCGCAATGGTTTTACGCTTCTCATTGAAATGCCTGATTTATGCAGTCTCCATTCAACCATTGAAAATATAAAACAGGTACTGGATCTTCACGCAGACCCGCTATTAATTGAACAAAGCTTAGTGCAGTCTGGACTGCTGCCAGAGCAGATAACACCTGGTCTGCGTCTTCCTAGCGCATGGGGCGTATTTGAAAGCGGCTGTCGGGCTATTGTAGGCCAGCAAGTTAGTGTAGAAGCGGCCATTAGTCAGGTGACGCTGCTGGTACATCAGTTGGGCGAGAAGGTGTTTGAAGCGTTTTCTTCGAACAGTTTTGAATTCACATCGGGTGAGTGCTATCGATTTCCTAATCCTGAAGATGTCGCCGACAGCAACCTCGATTTTTTACGCATGCCGCAGGCCAGAAAAGAGGCAGTTCGTAGTTTCGCACAACTCTTTGTGGGCGATAGAATACCAACACATAACGATATTCTTGCTATTAAAGGCGTGGGCCCGTGGACCCTCGATTATTTGAAAATGCGCGGAGAGAGAAACCCTGACGTTTACCTTGGCGGTGACTTGATCGTTCGTAAAATGGCAAAACTATACCCTGTTGAACCGGAAAAAGCAGCGCCGTGGCGCAGTTACTTGACCCTCCAATTGTGGCAACTGAGCAACCAGCAGAGTGAAGCGTAACTATGATATATACAGGTTTTGTAAAAAGCACACAGGGGCTTGTTAAAGTAGAGGCCACCGAGACCGGAATAACCTCCATTGCGTTTGTAAGCGCGGCTGGGTCGGAAAAAATACCTTACGCGAAACAGACCGAAGTAGAGAAAGTCTTTGCACACCAAAGCGAGATAGAAAGAAGTTACAAAGATCATGTCATTCTGAATGGTGATGATATTCAAGAGTGTAACAATGCAATCACTGATGAAGCGTGTAGACAGCTTATGGCATATTTCGATGGAAAACTTTGTGAGTTTGATCTGCCGCTTGCTCTTAAGGGGACAGCATTTCAACATCAAGTGTGGGGAGCTTTGCAACAAGTGAAATATGGTGAGACGGCGAGTTATTTAGATATTGCAAACGCCATTGGTAACTCAAATGCCGTGCGCGCCGTGGGCATGGCAAATGGACGTAATCCTATTGCTATTGTGGTGCCTTGCCATCGTATAATTGGCAGCAATAAAACCCTAACGGGCTACGCGGGTGGTTTATCCCGAAAGCAGTATTTACTCAATTTAGAAGGGGCTCAAGGAGTACTTTGGTAACAAGAGAATGGTAATAAAAGACATTATCTCACTGCTGGTGTTAGCAGGTATTTGGGGGGGATCATTTATTTTTATGCGTGTTGCGGCCCCAGAGTTTGGCATATACGTACTCGTTGCCATTCGTACGGTACTGGCTACGGCAGTATTGTTACCTTTGTTGTTAATAAGCGGGTCGGTAAAAGACATAAAGCGCCACTGGCTGGCTATTGCTTTGGTGGGCATGGCTAATACAGCTGTTCCTTTCGTACTGTTTAATTACAGCAGCCTTCATTTAGAGGCTGGGGTCAATGCCATTTTAAATGCCACCGCGCCTATGTTTGGCGCTATCGTCGCGTGGCTGTGGTTGGGCGATAAGCTAACAAAGCCTGCGGTTGCTGGGCTGTTTATCGGTTTCGTGGGCGTGACTGTTATTAGTCAGCAAAAGCTCGGCGAGGGCGAAATTAGTTTTCTCCCTATTTTGACTGCGTTATTGGCCACCACCGGTTATGGAATTGCGGCGTGCATGATGAAAAAATGGCTACAAGGGGTTAAACCTTTAGCTGTTGCTACAGGTAGTCAGGCCATGGCCAGCGTAATGTTAGCACCGTTTGCACTTGCGACCTTGCCAGAAACAATGCCAAGCGTGAATGCATGGATAAATGCGGTGGCATTGGCCGTAGGTGGCACGGGAATAGCGTACATCTTGTATTTTAAACTAATTGCAGACATCGGCCCAGCAAGAGCTATTACCGTTGCTTACTTAGTACCACTATTTGGCATAATTTGGGGCGTACTTTTCTTGCAAGAGCATTTATCAATTCAAACCATAGTGGGTGGTTTGATGATTTTGTTTGGTGTGGCACTAACCACTGGCGTTCTCAAACGAAAACGCCTTAAGGTTAAACCTGCCTAAGAAGTGGCGGGTTTACGCTAGTCTATTAGCTGCATTCTTACTAAATTGCTGCCGTCGCGCTTGGCTTGATAAAGTGCATCTTCCGCGTGCGCCGTTACCTCGTGCATAGCACGCGGCGACGCCGTGTACGATATACCAATAGAGGCAGTAACAAGCAGTTCTGGTAATTCGTGTAGCGGCTGTAAGGTAGCGATGCCGTGGCGAAGGTTTTGTGCCATATCAAATGCTACATGTGGGCCGGTATGCGGCAATAAAATGATAAGTTCTGCGCTGCTCCATCGTCCCAGTACATCTTGCTCACGCAAGTGCTCAGCTAAGTAGGCCACAACTTTATCTAATAAGTCATCGCCGGTATTTCTGCCGTGTGCGTCTATAATATCAGAAAACTCATCAATGCTAATCAGCATTACGCTTAGTGACTTATGTTCAGCCAGAAGCGTTTTATAGATAAGCTGCAAATTTTCTTTTTCAGGTAGACGGTTGGTATGGCGAACAACTAAATCTGGCTGCATATCTTTTCTAAAGTAGTACAACAGGTTGTAAATAAGTAAGAAAAGTGAGAATACAACAACCAGCAGCGTTACTACGCTAAAAATAAACGCTTGAGAAATTTCTGCTTGGCGGTCTTCGAGTGGGCTTAAAAGAAACACGGTCCAACCAAATTGATTCAGCTTAACTTCGGCAATAAGGAAATCTTTTTGATCAATAGTGACCAGCTTATTATTCAACGCTTGTTCGCTTTGAATTGTTATCGGGAGACTGGCGTACCAAGGCAGTTCAGATAAGTTAGTAAAGTCAGAATAAGAGGCGATAAGGCTTGGGTCTGAAGACAACATGATGTCGCCTTTGCCGTCTACAAATAAAAAGTCATAGCCGTATTCTTGCTTATAGGTATCAAACACTTCAATAAAGCTACGCAGGCTTTTTCCTACGCCAAAAAAACCTAAAAAGCGGCCGTCTTCATCGTGAATTTTAATATCGATATAAAAGTGAGTGTCTTCCCATTTACCAATATCGGCAACGGCATCAACGGGATAATCGCGATATTTGAAGTACCAACTGACTTCACCTTCAATGAGGTTAATAATGCTGCCATCAGAATTATATTGTTTTCTGTCAGCTTCACTAGCAATGAAAAAAGATAACCCGAATTCATTTTCAAGGCGATCCAATGTCTTGAAAACTGCCTCTTGGTCAATGGCCTCCCCATTCATTAAGTCTACTAATTCAGTAGAGTGGCCTAGGGCTTCAGAAATATGTAGTGGCTTTAGAAGTTGCTCGACAATAAGTGATATAGCGGGCGACAATGATTGTTGCTGCGCACGACTTTGTTCGGCAACGATTTTTGAAATACTGAAGTGTACCAGCGTGACAATAGCGATAACCACTACTGCAAATAACACCAAAATACTTCGATGTAGTGTACGAAATGTGTTCACAGACTGCGCATGCTCCCTTGCCTTACTGAACCTAATTTAGATTACGATTATACCTTTTGCAATAATGAACTACTAGGCAGTTTCTCTTAAGTTAGACTAAATGACGAAGAGCAAAGCATAATAAAAAGTCGTCCGGTCAGAGCTCGAAATGAATCTGTCGCTGACATATTGTCGGGCCTTGGTTAAACTATATCTCGTTTTTTCATTCTCTTTGCGAAATAAAGGAATTATATGGCTTTCTCAGTGGTTGTATTAGCAGCGGGTAAAGGTACGCGTATGAAGTCGTCGTTGCCAAAGGTATTGCACAAAGTAGGTGGTGTGCCGATGGTACAGCGCATTATCAATACTGTTAAATCACTGGGTGCGGATAATATTCATTTGGTTTACGGTCATGGCGGTGACCAGCTAAAGGCGATGGTCGTTGAAGATAACGTAAATTGGTGTCTCCAGGCCGAACAGTTAGGTACAGGTCACGCCGTACAGCAAGCGGCTCCTCATATTGAAGAAAATGAAGACGTACTCGTCCTTGTAGGCGACGCTCCCCTTATTCGGGAAGAGACGCTCAGTGCGTTAAAGGCGGTTAAAGAAAACTGTGACTTAGCATTACTTACTGTAAACCTAAACGACCCAACAGGCATGGGCCGTATTATTCGTGAGAATAACAATATTACCGCAATAGTTGAGCATAAAGACGCCACCGATGTTCAGCGTGAAATCAAAGAAATTAATACCGGCATGATGATGATGTCTGGCGCTGATCTTAAGCGCTGGTTGGGCAAATTAAGCAACGATAACGCACAAGGTGAGTACTACCTAACTGATGTTATTGCGATGGCTGCGGCCGAAGGCAAACGAATACAGTCTGCGCAGCCACAGTCGGCAGTAGAAGTAGAAGGTGTGAACAATCGCTTGCAGTTAGCGAACCTTGAACGTGCGCTTCAGCGTCGCCATGCCGAGGAGCTTATGGCCAACGGCGTGACCTTGCTAGATCCCGCTCGTTTTGATTTACGCGGCCAGCTTGAAACCGGTAGCGACGTAATTATCGACGTTAATGTGATTGTTGAAGGTAAGGTGACACTTGGTAGCAATGTCACCATTGGCGCGAACTGTATCTTGCGCAACTGTACTATTGCTGACGGTGCGGTAATTGAAGCGAACTCTATTGTCGAAGAGGCCAGTGTAGGTGAATCGTGCACAGTTGGGCCTTACGCGAGACTGCGTCCAGGCGCAGTAATGCAAAAAAATGCCAGAGTGGGCAACTTCGTAGAAATGAAAAAGGCGATTTTGGGGGAGGGTGCCAAGGCGAATCACTTAACTTATCTAGGCGATGCAGAGGTTGGTGCTAAGGCAAACATTGGAGCAGGCACCATTACCTGTAACTATGACGGTGTGAATAAGTCAAAAACCGTCATTGGCGAAAATGCATTTATTGGCTCAAACTCATCGCTTGTCGCACCGGTAAATATTGGCAAAGGCGCGACGGTGGGCGCTGGTTCGGTGATCACGTCAACAGTAGATGAAAACGCGCTAGCCGTTGCCCGCGGTAAACAGCGCAACATCCCCAATTGGCCGCGCCCGACTAAAAAATAGAGAGGTTTTCTCATCATAGGTCGCTTACGAATTAGGGCTGGCAAACACGAGTGGTCATTTGCTAGCTCTTTATCTTTCTTCGCCTCATGAAAATATTACCCAGCCAAATTAAAGAATCAAAATAGACGGCTAAAATTAGCCTATAAAACTAACGCCTGTCGTTATGGTGTAAATGCAACTAATCCTGACACTCCGTCTATTTCACATTTTTCTAATAATGAACTCTCTACGCTTTCCACAATTCATCATTACTGATAGTGTGTATTTACTTACATATGAATTCTGGTTTAACAAGGATATGCAATGATATCTACACTTTTGGTTGGCTTTGGATTCTCAGCCACAACTTTTCATTTACCGTTTCTAAAATATCTACCGCAGTTCTCTGTCGATGTGGTTATCTCTTCAAAACCCGACACGGTTAAAACAGTCTTGCCTAATGTAGACGTGTATAGCTCATTAGAAGAAGCGCTTAAAATTCACGATGTAGATTTAGTGGTTATTACCACGCCGAACCATCTCCATGCGCCACAGGCGAAACTGGCACTAGAGCACAGTTGTCATGTATTAGTAGAAAAGCCATTTACATTGGATAGTGAAGAAGCCGAGGCGCTAGTAGACCTTGCAAAAGCTCAAAATAAACAGCTTTGTGTTTATCATAACAGGCGCTTTGATGGCGATTTTCTTACTATTAGGCAATTAATTAACGAAGGAAGGCTTGGCGATATTAAACGTTTAGAAAGCCGCTTCGATAGATTTCGCCCAGTACCACGGGACAGGTGGCGTGAAAATGCAGGACCTGGCAGCGGTATCTTCTGGGATTTAGGCCCCCATTTAATCGACCAATCGCTACAGCTTTTCGGCGAGCCGGAATACGTGTCGGCAGACATACAAACCTTGCGCGAAAACGGACAATCAGATGATATTTTCGATGTTACGCTTCATTATAGTGACAAGGTTGTGAATTTAGGCAGCTCGCCCTTCCAAGCCAGTGCGACACAGCGTTTCGACCTGCAAGGCACTAAAGGCAGTTTTAGAAAGTTCTATCTAGATCCTCAAGAAGATCAACTGCGTGCAGAGGTATCCTTTGATGATGAACACTGGGCGATTACAAAAGATAACGAGCATGGCGTGCTAGCTGTGGCAAATGAAAGCGGCCAGCTAATTGATGAGACAATTACAACATTGAAAGGTGAGTATCTTACATTTTTCAATCGCCTTGCTCACGCTATTGAAGACGGTAAATTCTCGCCAGCAGACGCGAGTACCGTCGTACCTGTTATCAAAGTGATTGAGCTGGCGATAAAAGCGAGTGCTGAAAAGACATCGTTGGCGTTTAATTAAACAATTACCTTGATCAACGTTTCAATTTAACTTACGATTTCTTTCATTTTAAAACTTATGGTCTTTCATTTTGAAAGTTATGGGTGTGTTTGTGAACGCCTTTTCTACGCATTTCGTGTTTTGTTCACAATTTGGGCAATGTTAATGAAAGGGCGTACTTAGTCACCTAGGAGAGCATGAGGTTATATTGAAAAGTAGTAAATCAGTTGAACAGCGACGCCAGCAAATAGTGGCGTGGGTAAAAGAACACGGCCAATCACAAGTTGAAGATTTGGCTGTGCGTTTTGCTACGTCTGAAGTCACTATTCGAAAAGATCTTGCCGCCCTTTCGCAGCAAGGTTTGCTTATCCGCCAGTTTGGTGGCGCAGTGCCTGTTCCACCATCAACGGACGCAAATGCTGGATCATCCCAATTTATTACCCGCGACGCTTTCACGAATTTGACTGTTAGCCCGGCGGTCAATGCCATAGGTCAATGCGCAGCAAGTTTGGTTAAATCAGGCAGCAAGATAGTTATCGATTGCGGGTCTACAACCGCATCCATTTTGCCCCATTTATCACATATCGATGATTTAGTGGTAATGACGAATACGCTATCGACCGCTAACTACCTTACCCAAAGCGACAAAGAGCCAACGGTGTTAATGGCAGGTGGTACATGGGATACGCAGTCTCAGTCGTTTCAGGGGGCCATGGCTGAACGGTTAGTTAGTGCCTATAGTTTTGACATTGGGTTTATTGGTGCCGCCGGCATAGACGTAAACAGAGGCACTACCACCTTTAACGAGCTTATTGGGGTAACCCGCGCCATGGCCGCGGCGGCCAGTAAGGTGGTTATAGTAGCCAGCTCAAAGAAGTTAACGCATAAAATGCCTAACCTAGAGCTGAGCTGGAAAAACATTTCTGTTTTGATCACTGATGAAGAAATTAGTGAACAAGACAAACTTAATATTGAAAATCAGGGCGTGACAGTACTTATTGCGACGCCGAGTGGAGAATAATTATGTGTGGAATTGTTGGCGCTGTTGCTGAACGTAACGTGGTAGAAATTCTTCTAGAAGGTTTAAAAAGGCTCGAATATCGCGGCTATGATTCAGCCGGCGTTGCGCTATTGCAAAACGACGGCACGCTTACGCGTATTCGCAGAACCGGTAAAGTTCAAGCGCTGGCTGATGCGGTAGCAGAAGGAGAAGCTCTCGGTACAACAGGTATTGCCCACACCCGTTGGGCAACGCACGGTGGGGTGACTGAAGCGAATGCACACCCTCACTTCTCAACTGACCGTGTTGCTGTAGTGCACAACGGTATTATTGAAAACTATGTAAGTTTAAAAGCGAAGCTAAAAGGACAAGGCTACACCTTTACCAGCGACACTGACACGGAAACCATTGCACACACCGTACACGAAGAGCTGAAGGCAGGTAAGACATTACTGGATGCGGTGCAAAGTGCGGTGAAGACCTTTCACGGTGCGTATGGCACTGTCATCATGGACAAAGAAGATCCCAGTCGCGTGGTAGTTGCGCGCTCAGGCAGCCCTCTTGTTATTGGTTTGGGGCTTGGCGAAAACTTTATCGCGTCAGACCAAATGGCACTGTTACCAGTAACTCGCCGCTTTATCTTTTTAGAAGAAGGCGATGTGGCAGAGATTACCCGTCGTGAAGTTAAAATTTTCGATAAAGACGGAAACGCCATTGAGCGCGAAGTGATTGAGTCGAATATCGAACACGATGCAGGTGACAAAGCGGGTTACCGCCATTACATGCTTAAAGAAATTCACGAGCAGCCAACGGTTGTACGTAATGCGCTTAAAGATCGTATTGATGAAAATGGTCTTACCGCTGATGTATTTGGCCAAGGGGCTGACGACATATTCAAAAAAGTACAGCATGTGCAAATTATTGCTTGCGGTACTAGCTACCACGCAGGTATGACGGCGCGCTACTGGCTAGAGCAGTATGCAAATGTGTCGTGTAATGTAGAAATTGCATCAGAATTCCGTTATCGCAAATCGGTGGTTCATCCAAATAGCTTGTTGATTACCATCTCTCAATCGGGCGAGACGGCCGACACGCTGGCCGCACTGCGCTTGGCAAAAGAACTGGGCTATATGTCTAGTTTGACTATCTGTAACGTTCAGGGCTCGTCATTGGTGCGAGAATCTGACCTGGCGTTTATGACCCGTGCTGGCGCGGAAATTGGGGTAGCGTCTACCAAAGCTTTCACTACTCAGCTCACTGCGTTCTTAATGCTCACCCTGGCGCTGGGTAAAGAAAACGGCATGACAGACGCTGACAGCAAGGCGATTGTCTCTGCGCTTCACAGCCTGCCAGCGAAACTTGAAGAGACCTTAGCGATAACTGGCGGTATTGAAGATTTAGCGGAAGAATTTGCCGATAAAAACCACAGCTTGTTCCTAGGTCGTGGCGATCAATACCCCATCGCTATGGAAGGCGCGCTAAAACTTAAAGAGATTTCTTACATTCACGCCGAAGCGTATGCGTCTGGTGAATTGAAACACGGCCCACTTGCGCTTATTGATGACGAAATGCCCGTTATTGTGGTTGCACCGAATAACGAACTCCTTGAGAAATTAAAATCGAACGTTGAGGAAGTACGTGCCCGTGGCGGCATCATGTATGTATTTGCCGATAAAGATGCTGCGTTTTCAGGGGATGAAACCATGCGTGTTATCGATGTGCCGCATTGCGACGAACCAATTGCCCCTATTATTTATACCCTGCCGCTACAGCTATTGAGCTACTACGTAGCGTTAATAAAAGGTACGGACGTTGACCAGCCACGTAACTTGGCGAAGTCGGTGACGGTGGAATAAGACTCACTTCATCGATAAACCCTCCTGTTAGAGCATATTATATTTGGTACTAGGCATATTATATTTGGTGCTAGACATATTATATTTGGCAACAAATAAAAATTCAGCATTAAATTAGGTAATAAAAGTAGATTAGTTTATGCTCTATGTCATAGATGGCATAGGGCGTAGGCGATGAAGAAACTGCAATGGCTGACAAAAGAAGAAATCGATAAGCGCTTCGCAAGCGGCAGAGGAATGGGCCGTAAAAGCGAATATCAGCCATGGATTTACATTCAAGAAATATCCAGTGATGGCACGAGTTATCGTGCCTTATCTCACCGCACCGGCAGAGTAGTTCACTTGCTTTCCAAGCTAGAATACCTTGCTTTTTCACTCTACGACTGGAATGAGTCAATTTATGACATTCGAGAGCAGTATCCGTTTGCTCTAGAAACCACTCTGGAAGTAGCCGATAAAGCGGGCATAAAACATCCGCAAAAAGGCAATAAATATCACGTATTCACCACTGATTTGTTATTAGACTTTGATGGGTTAGAGAGCAATCAAATCGCGATTCAGGTCAAATACAATGATGAGCTGATGGATAAAAATGTTATTGCTAAGCTCGAAATAGAAAGGCGAAGTTGTCTGGCCAAAGGAATGCAGTGGAAGTTAATTACTGAACTCGACATACCTCATGTTCAACAAGCCAATATTGACTGGATACTAGGAGGAAAGGACCTTCACATTGGCGAATCTATTCAAATGCAAGTTTATGATCTTTGGGAAGAGATAAAGCGCTTCCCTGACATTAAGCTCGCTAAAGCTTGCTCAGATTATGATAAGCGTCATGGGCTTCCGTCAGGGGAAGCATTAAAGCTAGCTCGAAACGCCTTCAGCTACCGATTGCTGGCGTTTGATATCCATAAGCCCTATCAATACCTTATCTGCTCTGACATCCATAGCGTGACCTTCGGGTTCGATAGCGGAGATTTATATGCTGTTGGTTAATAGCGTAGTTGAAGATAACGGTCAATTTTATAGGGTGTTAGCCATCACACCGAATCACGCTATTTGGATTGATATATATAAACGACTTGCTGATCCTATCGAATTTGACATAAGCGCAATAGCCGAAGCTATTCAAAACAAATACGCACGAGTCGTCAATGATCCGTTCATTGATGAAACACTAAAACACCCCACCGAAGCTCAAAAAAACCGGCTAGAAGCGAACTGGTTAGTTATGCAAAAAGTTGCTGATAATCCTTATCGGCTCTTCAAGCATGGATGGCTTCGACTCTACGAGGAAGTTATCGATCAGAATCATCCTGAGTTTTCTAAAAAACACTTTTACAAGCTCCTGCGTCAATTTTTACAGCGTGGCCAGAACAAAAATGCCCTAAGACCTGATTTCCACAAGCAGGGTGCGCCAAAGCAACCGAGAAACATTGCTAATAAAAAAGTAGGCAGACCGCGTATCACGACTGTTGGCACAGGCATCCCAATTACGGATGAGATTAAACAATTGTTTAGGGAGGCCATTGATAAGTATTATTTGAATTCCATGAGAATGCCGTGGACAAAAGTTCATGACCTAATGCTACTTAAATTTAGGAAGCAATATCCCACTATTGCACGTCAAGATTCACCAACTGTTACGCAGCTAAAACACTTGTTTAATATGGAATACAAGGCCATTAAAACCGCACAAGCACGTAACACAGCAATAGCGTTCGAAAAGGACGTAAGACAACTTACCAGTACTGCAACGGCTCAAGTGTTAGGACCCGGAGACAGGTTTGAGTTTGACGCCACCATTATTGATCTTTATTTGGTCAGTGAAAAAGACCCATCAAAAATTATTGGTCGACCCACGCTTCTTATTGTAATCGATGTTTTTTCTCGTTTAACGGCAGGTTTCTACCTAACTTTTGAACCACCATCCTATGTTTTAGCCATGATGTCATTGGCAAACTGTTTAGAAAATAAAGTAGACGTTTGTAGGCGTTTAGGCATTTCAATCGAGTTTGAAGATTGGCCAGCGCTAGGTCTTCCAACGGCAGTATTAGCGGATAAAGGAGAGCTTCTTACCCACCAAGCAGATTCTTTAGTCAACGTGTTTAACACCCGTATAGAAAACGCAAAAGCTCGCCGCGGTGACGCTAAAGGCATTGTTGAACAGAGATTTAGAACCTTACAGGCTGAATTTAAGCCTTATGCCCCCGGCGTTGTGACAACAGAAACAGTTAAAAAAAGAGGGGGTAAGGATTATCGCTTAGATGCAAAACTATCTCTGCGACAAATGGAAGAGATAATTGCCTTACTTATATATAAGCATAATTTAAAAGGAATGAAAAAATATGATGCTGATGAAGGAATTCCCGAAGACCTGCCCTACACCCCAAAGGACTTGTGGAAATGGGGAATAATGAATAGGTCTGGTGCCTTAAAATCATATGACGTGGAAAAGTTTAAGGTACTAACTTTACCGAGAAATACCGCGACGGTTTCAAATGAAGGCATAAAGTATCAGTCTCTGACTTATAGTTGTTCAGAAGCATTCGAAAAAGGATGGTTTATTCGAGACAAGCACCGAACCAGACCACAGAAAGTCGAAATAGGATTTGACCCAAGGAGCACGAATAAAATTTATGTGTTCCCTCTGGGACAGACGTCTCAGTATTGGATCGCGCAGTTGACCGACCGAAGCCGTGCGTATAAAGATATGACGTTTTATGAAGCCAAGCTTTCTATGCAAGTAAGTAAACTAGCGAATAGTGAGGCTGCCAATGCCAATAAAGACAAACAGCTCTCTGCTGACGAAGAAATTCAAAAGCGCATGGAGTCAGCAGAAAAGCGTGCCAAAACTGGCAGTAAATCTGCGTCGAATAGTGCTCGTATTAAATCTATAAAAACTAATAAAAAGGAAGCTATAGCTCAAGAGCGCAAGGAACGTGCTGTCGGCAGCAACCCTGATAATGACCCTAAAACACCACCAAATAATGTTCAACCGATGAAAAGACAGGAAGATTTCTCTCACCCTGATATTCCAGATGATATTTATGGAGACGAAGATTGAAAACGCCTTATGTAGCGGTTACAGCAAATTATATTGATCCGGGGCTAGAAGAGTATCGTGGCAATCCGCTTATTGAAGCCTTGCCTAGGATTTACGAGGACGATCTTGTATTAGCAAAGACATTGGCATCCCGCCCAACACATAGTGAGGGTGACTTAAAGCTACATCCTAAATTGCGAATGCACGCGTTAGGGCGATTACTTGATGGTGACTTTTTTCATCCATTGCCAAACCACCTAAACCTCGAAAAAAAGTTGTCCCTGATGATTCGTAGCGGCTACGTTAAACGAAACCCTGCAAAACATTACGACAAACAATTGATGCAAGAAAACTATTTAAAATCTCAAGGAAAAGAAGAGAGAATTCAAGTATTCCCGACCACAGATCGATCAGTTCAGAGTACGACGTTAATTGGGTGCTCTGGCAGTGGCAAAACTACGGCGGTAAGGAAAGTTTTATCAACATACCCTCAATTAATTGAGCACCCTGACTACAATATGCATCAACAACTTGTCTACGTGGTTGTTGAATGTCCCTATAACGGCGATTTAGCGAGTCTATGTAAGAATTTCTTTCACTCGATTGACGAGGTGCTCAATACTAAGTATCACCGACGCTATGGTTATGAGATTCGAGTAGGCGAAAAAACTTTATTGCAAGCAATGAAACAGATAGTGATAGACCATTCGCTGGGTTTACTTGTGATAGACGAAATTCAGCACCTGCAAGATACCAAAGACAAACGTGATGAACTGTTAAAGTTTTTTACTGAATTGACTAATACCATCGGTGTTCCAGTACTTATCGTCGGAACCCCAAAAGCCTCGGGTATTTCGAAGGATTTGCGTGGCGCTAGGAGGGAAATTGGTTTTGGTAGTATGAACTGGGGAATATCCAAAACTGAAAGCGATATGAAGCAATGGCGGAGTTTTGCTATGCGACTATGGCGTTTTCAATGGGTTAAGAAGCGAACCCAAACGCCGGATAGCGATCTGCTTGAACACTTATTCGTACTGTCGCAGGGCATTATTGACATCACACTTAAGCTGTTTGTGATTGCACAGATAAGAGCAATTGTTACAAAAGCTGAAGAAATCACTATTCCATTGCTTGATACCGTTTATGCGGAAGAAATGAAAAGCGTACACCCTATGCTAGACGCTTTACGCTCTGGTAACGAGAAGGAAATCCTGAAGTATTCTGACCTTTTGATACCTACGGTTGATATTGAGGATGTTGTGAAAAACATGCCGCAATATGTTGAGGAACTTGATATCTCAGAGCAGAGGGAGCCTGAAGAAAATGGGCTGAAATCATTATTAGAGTTTTTCAAACTCGACTACAAGGAGCATGTCAGTGAAATTGCGCTTTTAAAAGATGAGTACCCGGACATCGACAATGTCAGCCTTGTAAGAAAGTTAATTGCTGAAGTTGATGCAAGCAAAGTAAGTTTAAAATCGGTTCAGAAAAAAGAGCAAAAACCAAAAACCAACGTCGTCCCATACGGGAAATGGTCGAAGCTTGATCATGACGATCTACGATATATTCGTTCCCAGTCCAATACTGAGTCCGAGATGCACTCGAATCTGGTCAAGGCTGGCTTAATAGCTGCTGTGGATTAGCTTTATTTGCATGAGGTTGATTTTGGTTGTGAGAGCTACCTGTATTTGAAACATCTGGCTGGCTTTGTCATTTATACTATGACAGGACTTTTCTTTCTCATGAATCAACACTATCTTTTATGTTGAAGTTATTTGGTAAGGCAAGAGAATTGGCGTATGAGCTTCTGGCAACTCTCGAAATTAGTCGGCTTTTAGCTTCTTATTCAAAGGAGGTTTCATGGATAAACTTGATGTTCTTCGACTTGCTGAAAGGGTCGCCCAAGAATCGGCATCGGGTTCTATTGCGGCTGAACTTTTGAGTAATGGAAATGATTTGTATGAGCCTAGTCAGACAAGTAAGAAACTCAGGCGAATTACACCCAATGGTGAAATCTCCGAAGGCTATCTTAAGGAAAATCGATTCGTCGTAGAAAAGATCTTTACCGTTTAACGCGATAGTTGATTTTTTGCGCAAATGGCTAACACTCTCCTCAGAGGTACTAGTGTGATCAGGAAGGGAAATTATCGGTCTAATTACCGAGCGACTTTGTCGCATGAAACTTAGCAGTTACTGTTATTATCCGCCATGAATCTATGAAAACTTGCTTTAAAGTATGACTTAATGCCACTTTTTGCTTAATGAAGATAGACTCAGACTATGCGGGGCAATTAATGTACACAATAAGTAAACTTGCGAAAGAAGCAAATGTAGGTGTAGAAACCATTCGTTTCTATGAAAGGAAGGCCTTATTGGAACAACCGATAAAACCATTGCAAGGATACAGGCAATATACACAGCAGGCACTTACCAGAGTGTTATTTATAAAGCGTGCTCAGTATTTAGGTTTTACATTGGCTGAAATATCATCACTATTAGTCTTGAGTACCAGCAGCTGTGACGACGTCCAGTCCCTCGCTGAGCATAAACTGGATATTATTGAAGATAAGTTAAAAGACTTAAGTCGTCTTAAAGGCAGCCTTGAATCCCTCGTATCAGACTGTAAAAACAACCCGAAAAACAAAATCTGCCCCATCATTCAGTCACTCCAGCCGTAAAATAACACTAACACTTGACTCCGTACCTAGATACGGAGTGTATGCTTCAGATTGTTTAAAAAATTACGTCATAATATGGTAAAAAGTAGTCAACTATCTATCTTAGGCGGTCTTGTTGCCGCCATCGGTGCTAGTGCATGTTGTGCTGGGCCGCTGGTGCTTCTTTTAATGGGTATTAGCGGAACGTGGATCAGCCATCTAACGCTTTTAGACCCTTATCGCCCTATTTTTATTTTTGCCGTAATAGTTTTATTTGGATTGGCAGGGTGGCAAATCCATCGGCCCGTAAACGACTGTGCAAAAAGTGAGTCATGTTCAATCTCTAAAGTAAGAGCGCGAAGAAAAGTAATTTTCTGGTCTACCGCGCTGTTGGCGTTTCTTTTTGTCACCAGTAATTACTGGATTATATGGCTAGTATAGCTACTATCACCTTAATTTTATCGGAGAAAAAATGAAGAAAATTTTTATCACATCACTGTTGTTAATAAGCAGCACTGCAACATTCGCGAAAGATGTAACACTTACTTTAGAAGTGCCTTCAATGGATTGTGCTACATGCCCGATAACAGTAAAAAAAGCGCTTGAGCGTGTTGAAGGTGTAATGAAAGTGGATGTTACATTCGAAAATAAACTTGCTGTTGTAAAATTTGACGATGAAGTAACTAACCCGGATGTACTAACGAAAGCGACAGAGAATGCTGGTTTCCCTTCACGAATAAAATCGTAACTTATTTTCGAATTGTTCTCTTTAACTTACATGTGGAGCACTGCGCTTTGGCGAAAATAGAGCTTTTATCGGCAATTACATGTCCTCAATGCAATCATAGCCAGCAAGAGGAAATGCCAACCACTGCATGTCAATTTTTCTATGAATGCACTCACTGCAAAACAGTGTTGAAACCTCTTAGCGGAGACTGCTGCGTTTACTGCTCATATGGAACAGTTAAATGCCCCCCAATTCAAGAGGGTAGCGGTTGTTGCGGTTAGCAGATTAGCTGGGACTCATTATCCGTATTAGAAGAACACGCCTCTGCAATGCTATCTAACTGATGCAATACCCCGCACTCCTTAACCTTCTTATTATGATCACAAGCAGAACGAATGGAGACCAGTGTTCCTTGTAGTGCTTTTAATTCAGCTATCCGATGTTCGATATCGTCAACATGCTTATCTATTGTAGTATTAACGTTTTCGCAGCTATTCTCTGGGTTTGCTCGGGTTTCCAGTACTAATTTAATTTCCTCGATTGTCATATCTAATGCGCGACATTGCTTTATAAACAATAACTGCTTCAGTGCATCTTCAGAGTAGCTTCGATAATTCGATGCCGTTCGCTCAGGTGCAGCCAATAGTGATTTACGCTCATAAAAACGAATTGTCTGAATACTTAACCCTGTCTTAGCTGCCAGAAGCCCAATTTTCATTTTAACTTGCCTAAAGCTTGACTCTATACCAAGTATAGAGTTTACACTCGCATTATAGGTGAGTAAAGCGAGTGTTTTTATGAGTGGTTGTGGGTGCGAAATTGAGATAAAAGACCAAGAACAAAAGGCAGTTCTCTACTGGCTATTGGGCATCAATGCTGTGATGTTTATCATTGAAATGAGTGTAGGGTTACTCGCTGACTCAACAGCACTTATTGCAGACTCCCTTGATATGTTGGCTGACGCAGTCGTTTACGGTGTTGGTATATATGCAGTAGGGAAAACAATTGTTCACAAAGCCAATGCTGCAAAGGTAAGTGGATATTTTCAATTGGCATTAGGCCTATTAATTTTGTTTGACATAGCTCGTCGCGCAACCTTTGGAAGTGGGCCTGAATCTATGCTTATGATGGGCATGGGCGGTGTTGCACTTATCGCTAACGTTATATGTTTGGCGATAATCAGAAAACAAAAAAATGGCGAGGTGCATATGCGAGCAAGTTGGATATTCTCGGCAAACGACGTCATTGCAAACATAGGAGTGATATTGGCGGGTGTGATGGTTTATCTATTCGATACTCGTTGGCCTGATTTGGTCATAGGTTTTATTGTGTCTATCGTTGTGTTACGAGGCGCAGTCTTAATTCTAAAAGACGCCAGACAGGAATTCCGTGAAAACAGCTCGACGAATGGAGAGATCGTATGAATTTCACTCAAGCAGCAAAACCTTACATACTTCAAAAACTGAGCGCCGCGCATCAATCCCTTTCGAACAATGACAATAAAGCAGGATTTAAGGCCTTAGAGGATGCTCATGTCATCGGTCAGCACTCAACATACCACCACACACGAGTGCATTATGAAATGCTTAAATTTGGAATAGAACGCCGCGACCTTAAAGAGATATTTGGACAAATTTTTAGAATGCTAGGTGCGCTGACTAAAACTCCAATTGGCTTATTGCCTGAGGGCAATACTGGTGGGGCAAACGTGAGTCCATTCAAGTCAATGTCTATTTCACCCGAAAACAAAGCCATATTGGAAAAAATTAGAAATGCACAGTCATAACCATTCACACTCGCAAGAGAATTCAACCGACGCGTCTAAACGTATTGGATGGGCGTTTTTCTTAAATGTGGTGTTCACTGTTATTGAATTCATTGGTGGATGGCTTACCAACAGCACCGCTATTATGGCTGACGCAGTGCACGATTTGGGTGATAGTCTTTCCATTGGTACAGCGTGGGGATTAAACAAGCTTAGCGATAAAGATTCTAATCAAACATTCTCATACGGCTACAAAAGATTTTCCTTACTCGGTGCATTGATTAACGGTATTGTGCTGACGGTAGGCTCCATTTGGATATTGCTTGAAGCGATACCTCGTTTGGCTGAGCCTGAAATGCCCCAAGTTGAAGGGATGGTTTTATTGTCTATCTTTGGGATGGCAGTAAACGGCTTTGCGGCTTATAAACTGAGTGAGGGAGACTCATTAAATGAGCGAGTCCTCAACTGGCATTTGCTGGAAGATGTGCTTGGTTGGGTAGCAGTATTTATCGTGTCCATCGTCTTAATGTTTAAGCCTTGGCCTATTTTAGATCCAATCTTATCCATTGGCTTTACTTTGTTCATCCTTTTCAATGTGTTCCGCAATCTCAAAGAAACCCTAATGCTGTTTTTGCAAGCAACGCCCGATGAAGAACAGCTTTCAAAGATTCGAAGCGATTTACTGGCAAACGATAAGGTAAGTGATCTTCATCATTTTCATATTTGGTCTCTAGACGGTGAGCGTAACGTAATGACGGTCCATCTTGTTCTTGATGAAGATGTCAGTCTTGAGCACCTCCAATCACTCAAAGAAAACATACACAGTTCGTTAGAAAAGTATAAATTTGAACATACGACAGTTGAGCTGGAGTTTGCTAATGAACAATGTCGTGACGAAGTGAATTAGGCTTGGTAACCTTTCATACATGAAAAATCTAAAACGCATAAGTTACATCGTGATCTCGCTGATACTCTTTCAGTCGTTTTCTGCTGTGGCGAATTCGTTAGATTTTCATGCAATAGACATTCAGCACTTGCAACACGAGCATAAGCATTCTGAGCACGAGCAAGTGCAGTCTGAGCTGTCTGCCAATGAAACCAGTGATAAAGTAAGTACAGAGCACCACAATCCTGCTGATTGTCACCATTGCGGCCACTGCCATGGCACACATGCACAATGGGTCAGTCAGAGTCATATCAACAGTCTGAAAACAGTGGTTTCAGTCCACAATTTCAACTATTTAGATGCGGTAATTGACGCACCTATTAACCGCTTACTTCGCCCCCCCAAAATTACTTCCTAGTACGTTTTTTCGATAGCACCGCGCTGATAACACTCGCGATGCTAAATATTGATAAATTATTAGGATATTCCAATGAAAATGTTTCCTATTTTCGGGCATGCATCTGCCATTGTGTGCAGTTGCATACTGGGCTTATTACTCAGTCCACCGACCGCTCATGCGGCGAAAACCAACAGATTTGTAGACAAAAGTGTCCAAGCGCCCATACGAGAAACGCTGACTCTTGAGGACGCTATTAGACTAACACTTGCCAATAATCCAAGTCTGTATGAGTTTAAATTTAAACAACGTGTTATAGACGGAGAGTCAAAAACGGCGGCGCTTAAACCCGCATTGAATGCAGGGGTTGAATTAGAGAACTTTTTGGGAACTGGCGAGGTATCAGGTCTCAAAGAGCTTGAAGTTACCTTGACATTATCATCAGTGTTACAGCTCAATGATAAGCCAGCAGCAAGGTTGAATGTACTCTCTGAACGAAGAATACAGCAAGATGTTGAAAAGCGAATACTCACCTTAGATATCCTCGGTGAGCTTAATCGTCGTTACATCAAAGTACTCGTATTGCAGGCGAACTTAGACGTCATAAAAGATGCAGAGGCACTTGCACTTTATACATTGAATGCCGTAACGAAACGCGTTGAAGCAGGCGCGTCCCCCTTGTTAGAACAAAAACGTGCCCAAGCTGCGCTGGCCCAAGCAAAGCTCGATGTTAATCTAGCTCAACAGGACCTAACGTTTGCCTTGCGCAGTTTATCCATCATGTGGGGGGAGCAGGTACCGAGCTTTAAGCGTGTGGAAGGCGATCTTTTTGCTTTTAATAAGATTGAGTCGTTTGATGCGCTGGCAGTCGCAATCCAAAATAGCCCTCACATTGACCTATACGCTAAACAAAGCCGTGTGCAAGCGGCGCAGCTTCGTTTAGTGCAAGCGAATAACCGCGCTGATATTGAGTGGTCAGCGGGGCTTCGCAGAATGCAAGGTATTGATGAAACAGCACTGGTTGCCGGAGTAAGCGTTCCATTGTTTCAAAAAGAACGAAACCTTGGTGAATATGAAGCAAACAGGGCACGTCTTGACGCAATAGAGCAGCAAAGACAAAGCAACGTTCGAAGCCTATTACATTCAGTTAATCAAGCGTTAGGCGAACATACACGAGCATTGCTAGAGATTGACACACTTCAGCGCAAGGTGATTCCTCCGTTAAAGGGCGCGTTAGATTTAGTCGAGAACGCCTATTTGGAGGGCCGTTTCAGCTACTTGGAATGGGTAACTACTCGACAAGAATTTCTGACAACCCGGCTGACATTAATAGAGGCAGCGTCTCAAGTTCACTTAAGCAAAACAGAAATTGAAACACTCACAGGTCTCGCGCTGACGAATGAGCACAATGATGACTCATTTCACCCAAGTCACAAAAGCAATTGGCAGCAGTCATCTAACATTTCGATAAGAAGTCATGATTATGAATAAATTCACAATACAAAAAGTACTTATTTCTATCTTCACCCTTAGCCTTTATAGCCTAACCGCAATCGCAGGAGGTAAACACAGTGATGTAAGTTCCAGCGATCAAGACAATCACGCAGGTGAAGTCGTAAGAATGAGCAATGAAACAGCAATTCAGAATGGTATTTCTGCAACTCCCGTGCTCGCACGCGATATTGCGTTAACGAGTACGCTTTATGGGCGAATTAGTGCAGACCCCGCTTCATTAAGTCATATAAGAGCACGGTTTGACGGTGTTATTAAAGATGTAAAAGTCAACATTGGCGATTCCGTTAAGAAAGGTGATATTTTAGCGGTTGTTGAGTCCAATGAGAGTTTAAAAAGTTATTCCATCACGTCACCTTTTGATGGCAATGTGATTGCGCGACATGCGAATAATGGTGAGTTATCAAACGGGCAAGTACTTTTTTCGTTAGCTAACTATAAAAACGTATGGGCACAGCTGACCGTTTTTTCACAAATGCTTAGCAGCATCAAGGTTGGACAGTCAGTTGAACTAAGCCACGCAGGTTTCAACCAAACCTCCAAGATTGCATATATTACGCCTTCAGCTGATGGCAATCCACACTCTCTTGCCAATGTAGCTGTCGATAATAGTACTGGATATTGGCCACTCGGTACGCTGGTCAAAGCACAAGTTACGACGTCAACTAAGTCAGTAAGTCATTCGGTTCCTCTATCTTCTGTGCAAGAGTATGAAGCCAAACAAGTTGTTTTTGTGGTTGAGGGTGATGAGTATGCGCCCAGAGCGGTAGAGCTTGGTGTCTCAGATGGTCACTATATCGAGGTTATCAGTGGCCTTGAAGCAGGCGAACGCGTCGTGGCTTCCAATAGCTACATAATTAAAGCAGATTTGGAAAAATCGGAGGCAGGCCATGATCATTAATGCCTCACTACAACTGATATTTCCCTGTCAAATGGCGTGTAGTTCTAAGGGAGGTTTAAGATGCTAGTTTCCATTATTCGTACAGCAATCGAAAAGCGCGGTATTTTTCTGATGCTTTCCTTTTTGGTGATTGGATTAGGCCTATTCAGTTATCAAAAGCTGCCTATTGATGCCGTACCCGATATCACCAACGTTCAGGTACAAATCAACACACAAGCAGAAGGTTATTCACCGCTTGAAACTGAACAACGTATCACCTTTTTGGTAGAAAACGCTTTGGCAGGATTACCAAACTTGGACTACACACGTTCACTATCGCGCTATGGCTTATCACAAGTGACGGCCGTTTTTGAAGAAGGCACGGATCTCTATTTTGCCAGAAACCTCATAAACGAACGGCTAGGCATTATCAAAAGCCAATTGCCCGATGGTATTGAGCCTAAGATGGGGCCGATTGCCACAGGTTTGGGTGAAATTTACATGTACACGCTTAGCGCGAAGCCCGGCACAGTAACTGTCGATGGCAGAAAATTTGATGCAATGGCGCTTCGAGAGTTACACGATTGGGTGGTGAAACCTCAACTGGCCTTGGTGAAAGGGGTAACAGAGGTTAATGCTATTGGGGGGTTTACCAAACAGTATCATGTGAAGCCTAATCCTCAACTTATGCTTAATTACGGCGTTAGTACTGACGATTTATTGCGGGCATTAAATCGAAATAACGCTAATCAGGGCGCTGGGTACATTGAACGCAACGGCCAGCAAATACTAGTACGTTCACAAGCGAGACTTTCGAGCGTTGAGGACATCGGTAACGTGGTGGTAACGCTTACAAACCGATCTCCCGTCACGGTAAGTGACATTGCAGAGGTCGCCATCGGTAAGGAGCTTAGAACGGGCGCTGCAACACGAGAAGGTCAAGAGACGGTGTTGGGCACAGCTATGATGCTAATAGGCGAAAATAGCCGAGCTGTTGCGCTAGACGTGGCTGATAAAGTGGATGAAATCCAAGCAAGCCTGCCAGAGGGCGTAATTATCCAAAGTGTATACGATCGCACTACGCTCGTGGATAAAGCCATCAATACAGTACAAAAAAACCTTGTTGAAGGCGCACTACTCGTTATTGTTGTCTTATTTTTATTGCTGGGCAATATACGGGCAGCAATTATCACCGCCGCTGTCATCCCACTTGCCATGCTTGCCACAATAATAGGCATGGTACAAACGGGCGTTAGCGCGAACCTAATGAGCTTAGGTGCGTTAGACTTTGGACTGATTGTTGACGGAGCGGTTATTATCGTCGAGAACTGTATTAGGCGATTAAGTGAATCGCAGCGGCGAACGGGTGCAATACTGCCTCTTAAAGAACGGCTGGAAGTCGTATTTGAGGCAACGAATGAGGTGATACGCCCAAGTCTATTTGGCGTGATGATAATCACGATTGTGTACATTCCTATCTTTAGCTTAACAGGTGTCGAAGGGAAGATGTTTCACCCAATGGCGGCTACCGTAATATTGGCATTGCTAGCGGCAATGGTATTTTCAATCACCATTGTGCCCGCAGCTGTTGCTATGTTTATGTCAGGCAAAGTCAGTGAAAAAGCGAGTCCAATAATCACTGGGGCTAAATCAGTTTACCGCCCTGTACTGGAGTGGGCATTAAAATTACGATGGTTGGTAGTAGGTGCAGCAACATTACTCGTAGTTATCAGTGTTTGGTTTGGGATGCGCCTAGGTTCTGAATTTGTGCCGCAACTAGATGAGGGTGACATAGCCCTTCATGCAATGAGAGTGCCCGGCACAGGAATTGAACAAGCTGTCGATATGCAAAAACGGCTTGAACAGGTCATTATGCAATACCCACAGGTAAACACCGTATTTGCTAAAACGGGTACTGCTGAGGTGGCTACTGATGCTATGCCACCCAACGTCACTGACACTTTTGTAATGCTAAAACCAATTGATGAATGGCCAAACCCTGCATTATCGAAAACGGAATTTGTCGAGCAATTGGAGAGGGATCTTCAAAATGTACCCGGCAATAACTATGAGTTTACGCAACCTATACAGATGCGCTTTAACGAATTAATTAGTGGCGTTAGGGCAGATTTAGGGATCAAGATATATGGTGATGATCTGGATAAGCTGCGGGATTCAGCTGGTGATGTTTTATCCGTATTACAAGATATTCCGGGCGCTGCTGATGCACGAGTAGAACAAGTAGATGAGATCCCCATCTTCACGGTGAACCCGAAGCCTTATGCGCTGGCGCGTTACAACTTAGACGTAACTGACTTGCAAACGTGGTTAAGTGCATCAGTTGGCGGCAAAGAAGCTGGTTTGGTATTTGAAGGCGACAGACGCTTTGAGATTGTTGTTCGTTATCCTGAAGAGATTCGCAATGATTTAGAAGCGCTGGGAAATATACCCATCATGACCAATGATGGTGAGTATGTGCCAATCGCCGAGGTGGCTGAGCTTGAATATACCAATATACCCAGTCAAATAAGTCGAGAAAACGCAAAACGCCGTATCGTCGTCACAGCAAATGTGAGAGATCGTGATTTAGGCTCTTTTGTCAATGATGCTAAAGAGCAAATCGCAGCCAATGTGGCACTGCCGAGTGGTTATTGGATAAGTTATGGTGGAACGTTTGAGCAATTGGAAAGTGCAAGTCAACGACTGAGCTTGGTTGTGCCCGCAACGCTTTTCCTGATCCTTGCATTACTTGTGATTGCATTTGGCTCAGTCAAAGACGCCTTGATAATTTTCACAGGCGTCCCTTTGGCATTAACTGGCGGCATCTTTGCTCTTTGGATCAGAGATATGCCTCTTTCAATATCGGCAGGGATTGGTTTTATCGCGCTCTCTGGTATTGCTGTATTGAATGGTCTGGTAATGCTGTCTTTTATCAGGCAGAGGATGGAAGAGACTGGCGAGTTGGTAAACTCGATTATTGATGGTGCAATGACTCGCTTGCGGCCAGTGCTGATGACAGCGTTAGTGGCGAGTCTTGGTTTCGTGCCCATGGCGCTTAACGTAGGTACTGGCGCAGAGGTGCAGCGACCTCTGGCAACGGTGGTCATTGGTGGGATCATATCCTCTACCTTGTTAACTCTGGTTGTACTACCTGTACTCTATAGACTCGTTCACAGCAAAACTGCGATCTAATGTTAAGGGCTTTCTGATTAATGACGAAAGCCCTTATTTCGAATTATCCAGAACGGCGAAACTAGAATATTGTCGTGTCGTTCATTTTTTGACGTTGCAGGAAAGTATGGAACCAACAAGAAAAAGTGATTTGAAAAAGGCGAGAACGCTTCAAATATTAAATGTCATCTATGATGCAATTGAAGTAATAGTCGCTTTAATAGCAGGAATAATTGCCAATAGTTCAGCGCTCATAGGATGGGCATTGGACAGCACAATAGAGGTGATAAGTGCTGCCACCCTTGGCTGGCGTCTACACGGTGAGCTTAAAGGAATTGATGAAGATCAGGTAAATAGACGGAAGAAAATTACTCTCTACGTGATTGCAGTATCATTTACTTTGGTCTGTATATTTATATCTTATGATTCAATTACAAAACTTCTTAGTCAGCAAACTTCAAGCTGGAGCACTATGGGGTTAATCATTTTAGTTACTTCTTTGCTTATCAACCCTATTCTTATTTATTTCAAAAGAAAATATGGTCGTAAGCTGGACAGCCCAGCGTTACTTGCCGATGCCAAAGATACCTTTATCTGTTTATACCAGACTATCGTTGTTCTTGCTGGTTTGCTATTGGTAAATTGGTTAGGTTGGTGGTGGGCAGATCCTGTGGCGGCGTTGCTCATTGTACCTTATGCAGCAAAAGAAGGTTGGGAGGCCTACACTAAAGCAAGAGAAATCAACGTTGATAAGAAGTAACTGGCGAATACAATACTTTCTCTCAAAACTGACTTAATTCATAGTATAGAAACTATAATCGTTTTTTAGTTACTTAGATTTTTATCAGGTAATGCTGTTAACTGAGCAGATAAAACGAAGCGCCTAGTCTTCGGAAGACTACACAGAGTGTACGAAGCCATTTAGCCAATGTTTAGGATATAAAAATCAACAGGAATCCATAAAGCTTTTAACTGAATCAGGGTTAGATTTACATCGTGCGAAAGGAGGGGAAACATGAGTGAGTTTTTAACGCAATGGCAAGAGGCCGCCCACACTACTTTGGGCCTATTTTGGATGGCTTTTTGGGCCTTCGCGCTTGGTTACCTAATAAGCTCAATGATCCAAGTTTTTGTCACCAAAGAGAGAATGCAAAAGTCCATGGGAAAAACCGGACCCAAAAGCGTCGCATTGGGCACTTTCTTTGGTTTTATTTCCAGTTCCTGTTCCTTCGCGGCTTTATCAACAACGCGTGCTCTATTTGCAAAAGGTGCAGGCTTAATCCCTTCGCTTGCTTTCATGTTGGCGTCCACCAATTTGGTGGTGGAATTAGGCATAATCATTTCTATCTTTCTTGGGTGGCAGTTTGTTGTAGGAGAATATGTCGGTGGTATTCTACTTATCCTAGCCGTTTGGCTGTTGGTCAAACTGACGTGTAAAAAAGAGTTTGAGGAAAAGTCGCGAGAGCATGCAAAAAAAGCAGAAGGTGGCGATAACCAAGCGAATAGCAAGGAAAAAAGCTGGAAAGATAAAATAGTGAGTAAAGCGGGATGGCACCAAGTTGCTAGCCGCTACACGATGGAATGGAAGATGGTATGGAAAGATGTAACCATTGGATTCACTGTCGCCGGTATCATTGCGGTATTTGTTCCCACTGAATTTTTTCAATCACTTTTCATCGGAGCCGGGCAAGAATCGAATTCCTTTTTGCAAATTCTTGCGCAAACCATCGTTGGCCCCGTCGCGGCCTTTTTTACTTTTATCGGCTCCATGGGCAACATTCCGCTAGCGGCCGTGTTATTCGGGCAGGGGGTAAGTTTCGCTGGAGTAATGGCGTTTATCTTTAGTGATCTGGTGGTATTTCCAGTGTTGCGGATTCAGGCGCAGTACTATGGCTGGAAAATGGCCATTTATATACTGATTGTATTTCTATGTGCGCTTGTGGGCGTATCGCTCGTCATGCACTATGGACTCGATCTCTTGGGACACTTGCCTGATGCTTCAGGATTTCAGTCAATGACAGATCGTGAGTTTTTTAACATAGACTACACGTTTTTCTTGAACTTGCTCTTTCTCGCGCTAACCACTGCATTCATCGTTTGGCAGTACTATAAAAAAGAAAAATCGATGTCAATTAATCGAAGCCTTGGCGACTGGATACTGCTGTCGCTTTCAATTGTCGCGTATGGATGGCTTGCAATTGGTGTGGCTGTGCTTCCATTTTTCTAATCTACAAGCGCAGTTTTCTTAAATTGGGCGACTTGCATCGAGCCTACTTCTAGCCTCGTCTATACAGTCATATCTGAATTGCTGATAACCGTTGTGCTCAGTTAGTTTTTTTTGAGAGGGAATGCTCTGTATCATTTACACAAACACAAGTTTAGATTATCATGATAAGGTATTTTTAAGAGAACTGTATGTTTAAACCACTTTCAAAAGTCTTAGTTGTTGTTGCCATGCTTACTGCCTTTGTTGGGCAAGCATTTGCTTATACATCTATGTCTTGTGAAATGTCGGCAGATTCTCATCAATCTCATATGACTATGGAACACTCTTCAATGAAGTCTCATGAAGGTATGGAACATGGTGATATGAAGGCTAGTGCTTCAAGTTCAAAAGACTGCTGCGACGTAGACTGTATTTGTCCTGCAAATGCATGTACATCAGTCACATTTTTGAATTCAAACAATGGTTCACCTGATATTTTGGGCTTTACTGAAGCTATAGTGAACCAAGGCGCTGAACACCCAAAGTCAATGTCTACTTCCCTTTTCCGTCCACCAATATTTGCCTAACACAGGGTTAGTGCGTCCAAAATTTACGCACAGAATAACTTTTCTTGTTAATTAATTAAGCGCTATTGCGCCTATATTTTATCCAGCATTGTCTGGGGGCAAAATGATCAAATTATTTTTTAAGTTAGCGGTAGCTATACTGCTAATACCAGCGTTTACTCACGCTACCGAGCATAATCATGAAAGTCATGTCGAAGCAAAGCTAATCGAGTTATTAGTCTACAAAACTCCGACTTGTGGATGTTGCAAAAAGTGGATAACCCATATTGAAGATGAAGGGGTGATTGCGCACTCCAAAGATTACCGCAACATCTCCAATATAAAAACTAAGTACGGTATCAAACCTAATTATCGCTCTTGTCATACAGCCGTTACTAGAAATGGCTTTGCGTTTGAAGGGCATGTGCCTGCCAAATTCATAAAACAATTTTTAGCTGAAAAACACAACAACGCCATTGGTTTGTCAGTCCCAGCGATGCCTGTTGGCTCTCCGGGGATGGAAGTAGGTGAACGTTTTATGCCTTATAACGTGTTGATTCTATTTAAAGATGGTACTAGCGAAGTGTATGCAGAGGTGAAAACCTATGAGGAGCAATTCTAATGAAATTTGGAATTCCAAGTCTGTTAAAGATTACTGTTAGTTTAATGATCGGGTTTTCTGCATTTTATGCCCAAGCAGAAAAGATCATTTCACTTGATCAGGCGATAGCATTAGCACAGCAAAATGACCCTTGGCTGCACGGCAGCAAGTTGAAACAGCAAGCTGTTGAGTATAACAGTATAGCTTCTGGAACATTGCCTGACCCTATTATGTCTGTGGGCATGATGAATTTACCAACAGATACATGGAACTTAGATCAGGAAGGTATGACTCAATTTAAAGTTGGAGTTTCTCAAATGTTTCCTAGAGGAGATAGTTTGGAACTCAAACGACAACAGCTAAAAATCGAATCAACTAAATACCCGCTGTTACGCGAAAATCGTAAGGCGAAATTGAAAAGTGAAGTTTCCCAACTTTGGTTAGACGCTTTTCTAGCGCAACAAACCATTAAGTTAATCGAGAACGATTGGGAACTATTTGAGCAGATGGCGGAGATAGCAAAAGCCAGTTACTCAAATGTGATTGGAAAAACAAGACAACAAGATGTCATTCGAGCACAACTAGAAATCGTTCAATTGGAAGATAGGTTGACAGTCCAGAGGCAAAAATTAGAAACCTCAATTGCTCGTCTAAACGAATGGCTTCATCTTTATGATGACAGTAACTATGAAAAAGCGTTTGATTTTGACGCGCAACCAATGGCATTCAATGTCTCAGAAACTCTACCTGAAATTCGATTGCAAACCCCCGCATTTTTAAAGAAGGCTCATTATTCGCGAAATGCTCTGGCATTAGAATTAGAAAATCACCCTGCGATTCGCTCAATTGATGTTCAGAAAAAAGTGACTGAAACAGCTGTTGATATAGCCAAACAACAATATAAGCCCCAGTGGGGAGTAAACGCCAGCTATGCCTATCGTGATGATATGCCATCAGGAGATAATAGAGCAGACTTGTTTTCTGTTGGTGTGACGTTTGATTTACCGTTATTCACTGAAAATAGACAAGATAAACAAGTTGCCGCATCAATCGCGGAAACAGAAGCTGTCAGAACAGAGAAATTGCTGTTAACAAAACAAATGATTAGCGAAATTGAAAAAGAGCTAAGGCAGCTGAAAAGACTATCAGAAAGGCAGTCAATATATAAAGAACAATTGCTTACGCAAACCCACGACCACGCAGAAGCTTCGTTGACTGCTTATACCAACGATGATGGTGATTTTTCTGAAGTTGTTCGAGCTAGAATCGCAATGCTTAATGCCAGAATTTCCGCACTAAAAATAGATGTTGATGCATTGAAAACAGTAACTCGTATCAATTATTTCTTCGCACAGTCACATTCAAAATCAGCACCCGCACACACTGGTAAATTCGGAGAGAAATAATGTCATCTAATACAAAAATAATTATCGCGATCATCATTGGTGCAGCAATAGGTGCTGGGACATTGGGTTTATTCCTAAATCCTAACTCTGAAGGACCGAAAACAAATTCTGAAGAGAAAAAGCCGCTTTATTGGGTTGCCCCGATGGATTCTAACTACCGCCGGGACAAGCCCGGTAAATCTCCTATGGGGATGGACTTAATTCCTGTGTATGAAGATGAATCATCAACTGATGACTTCGGCCCCGGTGCTGTTAGGGTCGCTCCTCATGTGGTGAATAATCTTGGTGTTCGTACCGCACCTGTTGAGCTAGAAAATATGCACACTGAAATCTCTACGGTGGGTTATGTACAATATGACGAAGATAAACTAATTCATATCCACCCACGTGTTGATGGCTGGATCGAAAAACTATACGTTAAGGCTGAGGGTGACCCTGTAGAAAAAGGTCAACCCCTTTACAGCTTATATTCTCCCCAGTTAGTTAATGCTCAAGAAGAATTGTTAATCGCCTTAAAGCGCAATAACGGCTCGTTAGTTACGGCAGCTAAAGATCGTCTTAAAGCCTTACAACTTTCAGCAGGCTTGATTAAAGAACTAGAGCAAACAAAAAAAGTTCAACAAACAATTACCTTTTATTCGCCTCAAGCAGGTGTTGTAGATGGGTTAAAAATACGAGAAGGTTTCTATGTGAAACCGGGAGATACTTTGCTTAGTATCGGCAAACTTGACCAAGTATGGGTAGAGGCTGAAGTGTTTGAACGAGATGCAGCGCTTATCAAAGAAGGGTTGCCAGTATCGATGACTCTAGACTACTTGCCCGGAGAAGATTGGACAGGTGTGGTTGACTATGTTTACCCAGCATTAAACAGTAAAACTCGCACACTTAGAGTTCGCTTGAAATTTAGTAATCCTGATTTTCAATTAAAGCCCAATATGTTCGCACAAGTTTCGATCCATGCGAATCAAGCCGACAGTGCGATTATTGTTCCTAAAGAAGCGGTCATACGCACAGGCAAGCAAGACAGAGTCGTCCTCGCCTTAGGTGACGGACAGTTTAAATCAATTGAGGTAACTATTGGTCGAGTTGATAAAGATAGTATCGAGATTCTGAGCGGTTTAAATGAAGATGATGTTGTTGTTACGTCTGCTCAATTCCTAATTGATTCGGAATCAAGTAAGTCATCAGACTTTAAGCGTATGACACATGATGAGGTGCCGAACTCTATCTGGATGCAAGGTGAAGTAAACAGCGTCATGACAGGACATCGTATGGTCAATATTACACATGGCCCGGCTGAAGCTTGGGATTGGCCGGAAATGACAATGGACTTTAATGTGGCTGAGAATGTTGATGTTGACTCTTTAAAGTCAGGTCAATCTTTACACTTCGAGGTGTCTAAAACCGAAGATAGTGGATATGAAGTAACTGGTATTCATATCATGAGTCAGCCAGAAGTATCCTCTGCAACAGTCTCAGGTTTAATTAATGAAATAACCTTAGGCAATCGCACTTTCAATATTAGTCGAGGCCCAATAGAGAAGTGGGATAGACCTGCTGCGACGATGGATTTTATCGTCGCGGAAAATATAGAAATAGCTGACTTTAATGTTGGTGACAACGTCACTTTCACGTTTGAAGTGAGAGATGAATTGGTTATCACTGAAATTTCCCTTGAAGCAAATGAAAAAAACAGCGACGAACATGAGACAAATCATGAACAGAAAGCTGTTGTCGATCATTCGAACCATTAAATAGGGAGATTAGTAATGATTGAATCAATAATTAGATGGTCAGTGGGTAACCGTTTCTTTGTGTTATTAACCACGCTTATCATCGCATTTGGTGGAATATTTGCGTTAAAAAATACACCTGTCGATGCGCTTCCTGACTTGTCAGATGTTCAAGTAATTATCAAAACGAGTTATCCGGGACAAGCACCTCAGGTAGTACAAGATCAAGTAACTTTTCCTTTAACTACTGCGATGCTTTCAGTACCGGGAGCACAAACGGTTCGAGGTTATTCGTTCTTTGGCGACTCATATGTCTACATCATATTTGACGACGACACAGACCTTTATTGGGCAAGGAGTCGTGTGTTGGAGTATTTGAGTCAAGTTGCTTCGAGTTTACCAGATGCAGCAAAACCACAGCTAGGGCCTGATGCAACAGGTGTGGGCTGGGTTTATATATATGCGCTCACTGATAAATCTGGTAATCATGATCTTAGTCAGTTGCGAAGTATCCAAGACTGGTTTTTAAAATACGAGCTTCAAACGGTTCCGGGAGTCTCTGAGGTCGCTGCAATTGGTGGCATGGTTAAACAATACCAAGTTCAAGTTGATCCAGATAAGTTGCGCGCCTACGGCATACCATTGACTCACGTTCAAATGGCGCTGAAAAGAGGTAACCAAGAAACAGGTGCGTCTGTTGTTGAAATGGCCGAAGCTGAGTACATGGTAACTGCCACAGGCTATATTCAATCCGTTGGTGACATCGAAAAAATACCGTTAGGCGTTAATGAGCAGGGCACGCCATTACGTATTGGCGATATAGCTGATGTTGGATTGGGTCCACAGATGCGCCGAGGGATAGCGGAGTTAAATGGTGAAGGCGAAGTTGTTGGTGGCGTTGTGGTAATGCGCTTTGGAGAAAACGCACAGCAAACAATTGATGGTGTAAAAGAAAAACTTGAATCATTAAAAGCCTCTTTGCCTGAAGGTGTTGAAGTTGTTCCTGTTTATGACAGATCTAAGTTAATTGAACGAGCGGTTAGCAATCTATCAGACAAATTGATTGAAGAGCTAATTGTGGTTGCACTAATTTGTGCGGCATTTTTGTTTCATCTACGTTCTTCCATTGTCGCAGTTATTACCTTGCCTTTAGGAATTTTGGTGTCTTTTATCATCATGTACATGCAAGGTATCAATGCCAATATTATGTCATTAGGTGGGATTGCAATAGCGATAGGAGCCATGACGGACGGTGCAATTGTAATGATTGAAAATATGCACAAGCACATGGAAGCTCTTAATAAAAAGGGCGTGCCATTGACGGATGAAAACCGTTGGCAAATTGTTGCTAAAGCTGCAAGTGAAGTTGGTCCAGCATTGTTTTTCAGTCTACTTATTATCACAGTGTCATTCTTACCAGTCTTTATTCTAGAAGCTCAAGAAGGAAGAATGTTTGCCCCTCTTGCATACACTAAAACCTATGCGATGGCTGCATCCGCTGGATTGGCAATAACTCTGGTTCCCGTTCTTATGGGATATTTTATTCGTGGAAAGATTATATCGGAAAAGAAAAACCCATTGAACCGCGTACTGACCGCTCTGTATATGCCTGTGTTAAGACAGGTTATGAAATTTCCAAAATCAACCATTGTAATTGCGTTATTGGTTACCGCCGTGGGTTTTTGGCCTGTTAATAAGATTGGCAGTGAATTCATCCCGCCTTTAGATGAAGGTGACCTGATGTATATGCCAACAACTTACCCCGGTATATCCATTGGTAAAGCTCGCGAATTATTACAACAAACGGACAAGTTACTTCGCACAGTGCCTGAAGTCGAGACCGTTTTTGGCAAAGTCGGTCGGGCTGAAACTGCTACTGACCCTGCCCCTTTAACGATGATTGAAACTTTCATTCAATTGAAACCACAAGAGCAGTGGCGAGACGGAGTAACCACTGAAAGTTTAAAAGCTGAATTTGATGAATTGGTTAAATTACCCGGCTTAACAAATGCTTGGGTGATGCCAATAAAAACCCGGATAGATATGCTAGCGACGGGTATCAAAACTCCTGTTGGAATAAAGGTAGCAGGACCTGACCTTGATAAGATTCAAGAAATAGGTCAGCAAATTGAACAATTGTTACCAGCGGTAGAGGGAACAGCATCGGTTTATTCCGAGCGTGTAGCTGGCGGCCGTTATATCAAGATAGATATTTCTCGTGAAAAGGCGAGTCGATTCGGGTTAAATATTGCTGATGTTCAGCAGGTGGTATCGACGGCTATTGGAGGCATGAATGTCACTCAAACTGTGGAGGGACAAGAGCGTTACCCTGTCAATTTAAGATATCCACAAGACTATAGAGATTCGCCTGAGCAACTCGCTAGATTGCCTGTTATTACTCCGAATGATCAGCGTATCGCATTGGGAGATGTAGCAGATATCCGTGTTGAGAATGGCGCTCCGGGAATAAAAAGTGAAGACGCTCGCATTAATGGCTGGTCATTTATTGATATCGAAGGCGTGGATGTCGGGACATATGTAGAGAATGCTAAAGAGTACCTTGAGCAAAATCTAGAAATTCCAACAGGTTACTCAATCTCTTGGGCTGGGCAGTATGAATATATGGAAAGAGCAAAAGAAAAATTGACATTTGTTTTGCCCTTAACGCTAGCCATTATTTTGATCTTGCTCTATTTGAATTTCCGCTCGTTTAGCGAAGTAGCCATTATTGTCGTGACATTACCTATGGCAATGATTGGTGGCTTATGGCTAATGTATTTGGAAGGATTTAACTTTTCCGTCGCTGTAGGTGTTGGTTTTATTGCGCTAGCAGGTGTTGCCGTAGAGATTGGAGTCATCATGCTGGTTTACTTGAATCAAGCTCTTACAGATCTCAAGGAAAAAGCGACCGAGCGAGCAGAACAGATTTCTGACGCAGATTATCAAGATGCCTTGTTACATGGCGCTGGTTTGCGTGTACGCCCTGTCATGATGACCGTGGCAACAATCATCATCGGTCTATTACCTATTTTATATGGAACAGGCACTGGTTCGGAGGTCATGAGTCGCATCGCAGCACCTATGGTCGGTGGGATGACGAGTGCAGTGTTACTAACTCTCATTGTACTGCCTGCTATTTATTCAATTGTTAAAAAGAGAGAAATAAATTTCTTTAATCAAGAGTTATCAAAAAGCTAAATTTAGTCGTTAAACCATAAATTTTAAAAGAGGTAAATATGAAAGCATTAATCAAAATCTTAGCGGTAATCAGCGTTGTTATTAGTAGCGCTGTGTTCGCACACGTAAATCTTGAAAAAAGTTCGCCTTCGGATAATGCAATGTTAATGACATCCCCAGAGGAACTTACACTTAAGTTCAGTAAAGAAGTGCGTTTAGTCAAAGTATCGTTAAAAAATAAGCAGGGAAAAAAAGTAAAGTTTGGCTTTCAACCTTCAAAAGAAGCGAGCAGTGAATTCTCATGGAAGCTACCTCAGTTGGCTCCAGCCAATTACATCGTAGATGTCACTTTCTTAGGTAAAGATGGTCACAAGATGAAGGACAACTTTGGCTTCATGGTTCATTAATTAAGTAGAGTAATTACTATGGAAATTTATATCTGGAATACGGTCATAGTGCTGACGAAAACTGCGTTCTACGTTGGCTTTGCCTGTATTGCTGGATATACATTTTTTGGCAATGTGTACGGCGGTAATACTTTGGAAAATGGAGAAAGAAGATCATTTAGTCAGATAACCCTTATTGCCGCCTTAATAGCTTTTCTAGCAAATGCAATTTGGTTCTTTGCTAACACTGGCGCAATGGTTGAAGAAGGAATAGTAGGAGCGCTAGACCTAGATATGATTAGTATCATGTGGGATTCGTCAATAGGCGATACCACACTATGGCGCTTGATTGGCCTGATTGGGGTTGCGATAGTAGTAATTTCTTCTCAATTTTGTGTTTGGAAGCTTACTAAATTTGTCTTAAACGCCGTGCTTGTCATATGTCTATTTTTTCTTTCTTATTCATTTACTTTGGCTGGACACGTTTCCGTCATGGGGGTCTTTGAAAAAGGTCTATTAATGGTGCATGTCATTGTAATGGCGTGGTGGTTTGGTGCCCTTTACCCTCTTAAAAAAGCCTGCAATAAGTTGGAATTCGAAAAGCTTTATCAATTGATGGAAAGGTTTGGAAAACAAGCTAGTGTCATGGTAAGTCTGCTCTTAATCGCTGGCTTATTATTGGCAATTCAGTTGGTGGGTGGATTAGATGCTCTGCTATTTACTAATTATGGACAAACCATATTAGTTAAATTGTTGTTAGTGATTTGCGTAATGAAGATAGCCGCTACACATAAATTGAAATTAGTCCCGCAGCTCAAAAATAATGATGACAGAAAAACATTATCCAAATCAATCTCAATTGAAATGTTTGTAGCTATTGCCATTTTATCTGTAACAGCAGTGCTTACTAGTATTGTCGGCCCTGTAAATTAAACCTGAAAAGAGAATGAAAATGAAAAAAAGAAATATACTACTCGTTTTATTAATGACGGTTAGCTTTGTAGTTCACGCTCATGGTGACAAACAAAAAGATAAAGGAATGCTTAAAGGGCTGGATACCCCAGCTGCAAAAGTTGTATTAGCTTTTCATGAAGCGTTAGAAACAAGTAACAAAGAGCTTGCGCGTGCTCAATTAGCTGATGATGTCACCATTTATGAGGGCGGTCGTGTTGAAAGAAGCGCAGACGAATACGCTCATCATCATATGTTGTCTGACATGAAGTACTTGGCGGCTATGAAGAGCGAAACATTAGAGCACCAAGTGACAGTTCTTGGTAATACTGCGATATCGGCCTCGCGTAGTCATACTACAGGCTCTTACAAGGGTAAAGAGCGCGATTACGAAGGTATGGAAACAATGGTGCTGGAAAAACAAAATGGTGAATGGAAAATCAAGCACATTCATTGGTCTCATTAAATTATTGGTAAAAAAGACTGAGAATAAAATTGACTTCACCACAGTGTTATCTGTGCGAAGCTTTGAGAAAAAATGGAACCCAGTATTATCAGGAGTGCGCTAAAGCTTGTCGCAACTTAATTGATATATGTCGGAAAACCGTGAAATCGTGCTGTTGTTCGTAAGAGTTTAATTGCTTTTTTTGTTTGGAATTTCTTGCGAAAAAAGTTTGTAATAAAACGTAGCAGACCATGTCAGCATCATAAAGCCTAGAAGTGATTGCATCGCTGTGATGAATTTAATATGGCCTTCGGGGTTGAACTCACTCAACCCTAGGGTCGTCATAGTCACTAATGAATGGTAAAAGTAATCTCTGAAAATTGGTTTAAACGCTTTAGTAAATTCACCAAGCTCAAGGAGTTGGTGAGCAGCCCAATATATGCCTGTAAAGTAAAATGACTCAACAATATGTACTGCAAATATTATAAGTAATGCAAGCATCGCCTGCCATACCGAAAGACAGCAGTCACATTTTACATAATACCGTTGAAGTCCGTACAGTACATAGTAATGTGTCAAACAGGCCGCTAAGACGCCAACTAGTGCGATTAAAACTGCTAAAACCATTGATCCCCTCTGCTTAACTCAAACTGTCAAACCCTCATAGGTTCATAATGTTGGTTCGCTATTTGCTATAATTCAAGAATTTGGTTTTAAATGGCTTAAGTACGGCCAGATTTATGTAAAGTTTACAAATCTTAATAAGGATTGCTAATGAAATATTCCAAGTTTGCAGCGATTATTATCACCTCTACTATTGCAATGTTCATTATGATGTATCTTAACACCTATACTGTTTCGCATATTTGGTTCAGCGAAACACGCTCGTATATGGCGCTCTATATGGGGGCGGGGATGGCCATAATTATGTTGGCGTTTATGCTGGGAATGTACACCAATAAGAAAATAAATACAGCGATTTTTATTGGGGCGGCATCTGTATTCTTGGTGTGCGTCTATTTGGTTCGCTCTCAGACAACGGTAGCAGATTCTTCTTACATGAAAGCGATGATACCGCATCACTCAATTGCAATATTGACTAGTGAACGTTCAGGCATTGAAGACGTTCGCGTCAGGGAGTTAGCCGATAACATTATCAAGGCCCAGCGCAAGGAAATTAAAGAAATGGAATGGTTAATTAAAGACATTGAAGCCAATGGTAAGGCGATCACACAGGCTGAAGCATCCCAAAGACCAGTTCCATCGTTTGAGGGTAAAGTCGGAAAAGGAGGGGAAGATGAGTAAAACAGTTAAACTATATAGAATGGTGACTGATGAGCATATTTGTCCCTATGGTTTGAGATCCAAAGACTTGTTAAAGAGGCAAGGATATGAAGTAGAAGATCATGAACTCACCTCTAGACAAGAAGCTGACGAATTTAAAGCCAAGCATGATGTACAAACGACCCCACAAGCTTTTATCGACGGCCAACGAGTTGGCGGGTACGATGATTTGAGAGAGTATTTCAATAAAGGTGAAGCAGGGCAAACGGGTACGACGTACACGCCTGTTATCGTCATATTTTCAGTAGCAGCACTTCTGGCTATAGCCGTACAATACTTCGTTGCTGGTTCTTATATTTCTATCAGAACCTTGATGCTATTTATTGCATTTTCGATGACCTTTTTAGCGGTGCAAAAATTAAAAGATTTATACAGCTTTACAAATTCTTTTATCACTTATGATTTGTTAGCGATGAAATGGATAAGATATGGCTATATTTACCCATTTATAGAAGCATATGCAGGGATCGGGATGGTTGCCCAACTGCCGGCGCTGGCAGTAGCTCCTTTCTCATTATTCATTGGAACAGTGGGTGCAATATCTGTCTTCAAAGCGGTGTATATTGATAAACGGGAATTAAAATGTGCTTGTGTCGGTGGTGACAGCAGCGTTCCCCTTGGTTTTGTATCGCTATCTGAAAATTTATTTATGATAGCGGGCGCACTGATTATGTTGTTTTGATAATGTGTTTTAAGACTCGTTAGAGGTCACTAGACAGTTGCATAGCCGCCAACAGTCGAAATATTTAGAGCGTCTCGCTACCTTTTTTAGTGGCCGTAATTGGTACGAACACCACAGGCGGCTTGACGCTGCGCGGTGACGCAACAATACACAGTATTAAGATTCCTCTATTACGTCGTTTGGTGTCAACTATAAAGGTTATACTCAGGTCATATCTGACCTACCAATTTAAAGGTATGGATCCGATTTAATCGGTCAGTCCGTTCAGAGGGATTGCCCATCACGAAAGTGTCTAATAATCAGAAAGGAGCCAGTGGAAGGCGCTGGAAACGCCTCTCACTGGTATTGCGACAGTACAATATCCTCAGCTTTACTATAGCTATTGCTCATGATTTAAGCAAAAAATTCAGTAAGTGACCCCTTAAGGGCTGATTCACCATAAAAAACCGCAACCGCGCCAGATCGCTCTTCGCATTGCCGTTAGCGTAAAAACGCTGATATGCGGGGCGAATACCGACCTCCACCATGCGTCTGTAACACATCATGTAGTACACAACTACCTAGCTTCGATGTCGGTCTCTCGCTACATGCTTTCTGTAAACTAGCATCATTTATATTCTATTGATGGTTTTAATTGTATCGTTTGCCCATTTCGTAACTAGCTGTTTATTCATATTAAAAGGCGAAGAGCTTAGGCTAGGTGGGTGACGTGCAAAAGCAGATTTTATTTTATTCTTCTTTAGGAATTCTCTCGGCCAATTAAGCGAGTTATCTACCAAAGATAAAAGAATTGGATCGACCCTACTTCTAGCTTCATCTAAGCAACCATATTTGAATACCAGAGTTGATAGATGCTTAGTGTCTTTGCTGCAATTGTCAGCGGCAATGTAATCACTCAAATCAATTTCTATCAATGTAAAAGATTCCAGAGTTGAAGTGTCTCGTAAATGAGCTATTGCAGATAGTCGTGGTGCTTTGTTTGGTTTCTTAAGGTGTACCCTTGAGTGTCCTACCTTGCTTAGTTGCTTTGTTTCGAATCCTGCTAGTGCAAAATGTGGCTTTTGTGCAATTATATTGACCATTTCCCTAAATTTGTCAAAAACTGATACGTCAGCCATGTCGCTGGTGTTGCTTGACGTACTCACTGGCACAGCTAATCCTAAAATGTCTGGCAGATCCGTACTAGCAATGTCGCTCCCAGAAACTTCTCGCTCAGTATCATTCACAACTAGCCGTATCTTTCCGCTTTTAGTAAGCGTGTTGGCAGATCGCGATGGTTCCAGAGAAAATTCTGAACTGCTCTTAGACTCAACAATTCTCGCGGGCAGAAAAGTGCTCGCACTTTGTTCGTCGTCAATTTCATATAGTTCAGGTGTGGAGCCTTCTTCACGCTTAGCATCATCTGACTTTTTGACTGTGGTAGTCAACCAGTCACGACTAACAAACCGAATGGTCTCTGGCAGTGAGTGAGGAACTTTGCTCAAGCTTGTTATTTCGCTGACGATTTGAATCGGATTTTGCTTGAAAATACCACCGTACTTAAGTACTTTTGCGCTTAAAACACAACCATGGAGTGTTGGAGCGTCGAAACCAAACGTCCACCATGTAGTGTAAGTATCACGGTTTGAAGCTGTTTTCCCCTTAATCGATTTTCGATATTTCAGAAAATTTTCGTTTATCGATAAGAAAGCCTTGCGCCCTGCTTTATCTGCCAGCGTATAAGCGAATTTATTGGCATTAAAAATTCGCTCAAACTGACCTTTCGTTAGTTGGGCTGTCGGATTGACCTGAACGATAAGGTTTTCCGAGTCTGGTGTGAAAGTATAGAAGTCGATTGCTAACGATGTTGGTTCGAGAGCATAGTGAAATATCTTACTATTCTGGAGAAATAGTATTCTTGCGAGTTCTAACTGAGGTATGGCCACATAACCCTTATTTGTTTCAACTATTAAATAGCGCTCGAATCTTTTGATTCCGTCTACTGGTGGAAGTTGAAGATCCACGCCACTCTTGTTACCAACAATTTTTCGCCACGCGAACGTTGTTATTTGTGTTGGAATTTGAGCATTTTCTGTTCTGTTATATTGCTGCCCGACAGCAAGATCTGGGATAAGAGAAGCTAAAACAGATTTTATTTCTGAATTCTTGAATCTGACCTGTATATACCAGTCAGCTTTATTTGGAGGCCTGAAAAGCTTACCGAGGTAAAGTAACTCATCGTTATCTTCTATACCTTTTATTTTGTATTTTTTATAATCCAATCGATACACCAGCCGCATGTTGTTGTTACGACCGATGATATTGATCTTTGTGTATTTATTCTAGCGGCTCGGTATAGCTTCCATGGATTAACGCGTATATTTTTGGCGGTAAAAAAGCGAGCGCTTTGGATCAATCTTCTGCATTGATAGTCTTCATAAGGCTCACTGTAAGCCTTTAAAAATTTGTTGGTTAAGGGAAGTTGGCGAAGGTTTTTTTCTATAGTCGCCGAATTGGGCAAGCACGAAAGAAACCATCTTCTCGACCGCCGTGGTGAGTAAATGTCATTTTCTTCGTATAGTGCACGAAATAATAGCTTACACATCGCGAAGTCACGTTTCTGCCAAGAAACTCTGATCAGATCAACCTTTCGCTGAACTCTGTGCTGATGATTAACCTGCAACAACCAGCGTTTGTCAGCCCTGTAGAGTGCAGTATAAAGCTTCTCACTATCACAGTTTGAATACCGGGCGGCTTTCGGTCCGTACTGCCGTAAAAGATTTAGCCATGCATGTTTCCAATTTTCCAACGTTTCTTCTGAATGCTGAAATGAGCTTTTGCTATAGTTTTTTGGGTGTTGTATTGAAGGGGTCGGTGAATTCGTAAGAGCGTCCCACCAATTACCGATATTTCCGTTGAAAAAGGGTAGTGCTGCAATCATATGCATCACATACATATGTTGTTTTCTGTGTTTTCTGAAAAGTGATGCGACATTGCCGTCAAAATAAGACTTTGTAAAACCCAGCTTCTTTAGCCATCTCCATGTCCAGTAGCCTTTGATAAAATGTGAGATGTCGTTTTGCCTTAAGTAATGGCCTCGGTTGAAATTTCTTTCTAGGGCAAGCTGACAATAAAAATTAGTTAGTTGAGGAAAACTGAACTGATGATGATTGTGCATCAAATGCATGGTTGTCTTGGCGATTAAGTGTTCCTGCCAGACAGCCTTTTTGATATGAATTTCGGTTTCGGAACCGAAGGCTAGGTCGTCCAATAAAGGCCGGAACGTATGTCGACTCAGACCATGAATAGCATCGCTTGTTAAAACGAAGTGCACGCCATGTAGGGGACAGCAATTCGTAAATAGTCCAAACCAGCGCCTGTCCCAAAAAGGTTCACCGAAAAGCTCCAATTGTTCCTTAACGCATACTGGACAGTGTCGAAAGAAATGATTCTGTTTCAGTGCGCATGTAGCTATACCTAAACTCGTTGTGTATGTGTTGTTTTTACAAGCAAGCATTTGAGTAAACATCTTTTCTTTAATTCTGGCCTCGCTGAAAGCGGTATAAAGAGGAAATAATGTGTGCTTACTTATGATGTCTGTTGCTGAAAACATCGTAGAAGGTCTAACATTCTCAACGGCACGAGCTATGCCGTTAGGCATTTCTGGTGATGCGATAACAGTCTTCTTTCTGAAAACGTCCTCCAGCAGTAACTTGTCTGGCAGTAAGCCACACCGAACTTTATAACGAGCTAGTACGCTGTAGAACAGCTCGTTTGGGTAAGGCTCTGGAAATAGCGGTAAAGTTACCATAAGTCCCCAATTTCGGGACAATTATGTTTGTCATCATAATAGGGACAAAACACTTTGTCACTTTTTTGGGGACAAATGATAAAATCAACAAACCATCAGAGTTACCAGAAGCTGATTGCTTGGCTTAAAAAGTCCCGTCTCGATCGAGGACTAACCGTTAGGCAGCTTGGTGAGTTGTTGAACGAACCTTTTCAGTTTGTGAGTAAAGTGGAGAAGGGACAGAGAAATTTGTCAGTACATGAGTATGTGCAGTATTGTGAGGCATTGGGTATTGACGCGTGTATAGGATTAAAAGTTTTTAGTCGGTAAAAATGATCGATGAATAATTTTGAGACTTATACGGTAGTGACGGGTATATTTGCACTTAAGTGTTTGAAGAAGTTTGTTAAACTTCTGACGAATTTTATCGCTTTTTATGGTCTAAATACAAAGTAATCGAAGTATGTCTTACGGTGTCGTAGGGTCTTAAAAAGTAATTAGCAGGAAAGGAAAGTGTTAAAAGTTAACGGAAAAATGCTTACTTGGGCGAGAGAAGATTGTGGTCTTTCTTTGGAAGATGCAGCGCTTAAGCTCGGATATAAAGATAGTAAGCAAAGTTCAGCTGCTGAAAAATTACTTCACGTCGAGAAAACTGGAGAAATATCTAAATCCGCATTTACTAAAGCACAAACAACTTACCGTAAGCCTGTATTAACTTATTACCTCAATGAGCCTCCGATTCCTACTAGTGTTGGAGAAGACTTTAGAACGCCTGAAAGTGCTAGTGACCCTAGGCAAAACAACATAGTGAAAGCAATACTCTCTAATGTTGTAGCTAGGCAAAGCATGATCAAAGAGCTTTTGGTGACTGAAGATGAAGTTCAGCATTTGAAGTTTATTGGCTCTTTGAACATGAGCATGGAACCAGAAACTGCCGCTACAAAAATAAGAAAGTTATTTGACATTACTCTCACCGAGTACAGAAAAGGCACTGATTATGGACGCTCCTTTAATTATTTAAGAAAGAAAATTGAAGCAAAGGGAATTTTTGTACTGATAAAGGGAAACTTAGGCAACTATCACAGTGATGTTGAGGTCGGTACGTTTCGCGGTTTCGCTATCAGTGATGAAATAGCTCCATTTATTGTTATTAATCATCAGGAAGCAAAAAGTTCCAGAGCATACACTCTACTTCATGAGCTAACTCACGTCTTATTGGGCAAGACAGGCATCAGTGCTGATGTAGGCGAAGATAAAGTTGAAAGGTTTTGTGATAGGGTCGCGAGCCTCGTTTTATTGAGTGATCATGAGTTAAAATATTTTTCTCCGGCAACCGAACTGTTTTCTCAACTATCCAAAGACATAAGTGACTTTGCCTTAGCTAAGAAAGTTAGCAGTACTCAAGTTGCATATCGCCTTTTTCAACTTCACAAAATTACGAGTAGTGCATACAGGAAGCTATGTAAATTCTATTACGAGCAATGGCTTAGTAGTAAAAAGGCCGAACGCAACAAAGATGGCGGCGGTCCAAACCAAAATGTAATTAAGAAAAGCTACTTAGGTGGGATAGTCGATTTTGTTCATAGAATGTTTGAGTCCGGTGCTATTAGCTCCACTCAAGCAGGCATTGTGTTGGATACGCACCCAACTCGTTTGGGCAATTTTTTCAATAACGCTACCCCCCATTGATAAGGAAGTCATTTGCTATATTTAATGGACGCCAATACTTTCATTGAGGCAAAAGAGCTTTATTACCCTTTCGATATTGTTCCTGAGTATTGGGATTGGTTGGTTTATCAAGGTAGTCTTCAAAACTTAAAAGTACCCGTCGAAATATACACTGAAATAAATGGGGCAAATCAAGATAAAAAATATCATGATGAGCTAGCGAAATGGGCTCGGACAGTAGACGTAAAGAGTAATCTGGTGCTCGATGAAGAATTAGATTACGGTTTGGTTAATACTGTAATTACACAAGGGTATGTCGCTTCACCTACGGAGGCAGATTTGCTGAAAATGGGTAGAGATCCATTCTTAATTGCATACGCACTAACAGACCCTCAAAACATTACTGTTGTGACAACCGAAGCAAGCAAGCCAACAAAAAAAGGAGCTAACCGTCATGTACCGGATGTTTGTAAACATTTCGGAGTGCAATGCTGTAACACCTTTAGCTTGGTTCGCTCACTTGGTTTTTCTACCAATTGGAAAAAATCTGTGTGATAACAGTAGTCGCCAAAAAAGAGTTTTTTATTCGTGCTACAGGCTTGTTACCAAATATAATATACTATGAACTACTTAAATTAATATACGCCTACACCTCCCTAACCGTCTTCCATCACCAAAACGCCCGTTGTAAAACGGGTAGTGAGTTCATACTTATAAACTATCATTAAGTTTCAACATTGCGGGGCAATATGGCTATTCCATTTTCACTGCTAGATTTGGCGCCAATATCCGAAGGGTTTGCTGTGAAAGACGCGCTACATAACTCAAAGCTGATGGCTATGGAAGCTGAACGCAGTGGCTATGAACGTGTGTGGTTAGCCGAGCACCACGGCATGCGAGGTGTAGCCAGCTCCGCCACCTCGGTAGTGTTAACGCACATCGCTAATGCCACCTCTAACATAAAAGTTGGCGCGGGTGGTATTATGCTGCCTAATCATGCACCTTTAGTCATTGCTGAACAATTTGGCACCTTGGCTGAATTGTTTCCCAATCGCATAGAGCTTGGGCTAGGTCGTGCACCAGGCACTGATATGGCAACTGCACGCGCGCTTCGCCGTAACCTACAAAACGACGTAGATAATTACCCAGAAGACATTCAGGAACTTCAGCATTATTTAGGTACCCCAAAAGATGGGCAGCCAATCATTGCAGTGCCTGGAGCGAATACACATGTGCCCCTGTGGTTGCTTGGCTCTAGCTTATACAGTGCCCAAGTGGCGGCCAAGATGGGGCTGCCATATTCGTTCGCTTCGCATTTTGCGCCCGACGCCCTATTCGATGCACTTCATGTTTACCGCCATATGTTTAAACCGTCGTCTCAATTATCAGCACCAAAAGCGATGGCGGGTGTAATGGTGGTGATTGCTGAAACCGATGAAGAGGCAGAATTGTTATACACGTCGGTGAAACAGCAATTTATGAACATGCGACGCGGCCTTAACAAGCCTTTCGCTAAGCCTATGCGTAACTTTGATGAATATTGTACGGCGACTGACGAAGCAATGTTATCGAATGTATTGAGGTATGCGTTGGTAGGGTCGAAGGAAACGGTGCAAAACAAGCTAGCTCAGCTTGTTGAAGCGACGGAGATTGATGAAATTATCGTGTCTATGCCTATTTACGATATAGAAGCGCGCTTGTTTAGCGTTAAAGCGTTTGCAGATATCGCTTCTTAGTTTTTAGGAGCTCATTCCTAGTGTCGAATATTAGGTTATAACTTCCTCTATGAATGACCTTCGAATAGCTTTATGATACGTCTATATGTACGTATTTTCAGTTAGTTGTGTTAGAGCTACCGTCATGACAAAGGTTTGGTTTTCCTTTTTTTTCGCTTTATCTTCTATGGTGTGGGGCACAACTGCTGCCTTGGCGAAAGAAAGGCTAGACCTTATTGTTCTTGAAACATTGCCTGTTCCAATTGTTGCAGAGTCTCGGACTGAGTTCGAAAAGGAACTTGTTCGAATTATGCCCGACTATGAGATCAACGTAACATCGTATAATGCCGAGGGCTCTGAAGTTCGCGCTAAGGAAATTCTTGCCGAACTGGCTCTTAAGCCAGCCCCCGACCTGATTGTATCTATTGCTACTCTCGCTACTCGAGCGCTGAACGCGTCTGAGGAGTTTATTGATACGCCAAAGCTATTTATGGCGGTCTCTGCACCCGTCGAGGAAGGCATAGTCTCAGCTATTGGAGCGGTCAGTGAACGCAACATGACCGGCGAGTCGCATGTACTGGATGCGAAAGTAAAGCTAGACATGTTAGATGGTGTGCTTAGAGCATCAAACCCAATGTCACCCTTCACCATAGGGTTAGTACATTCAACTTACCCCTCATCGAGTAATTTGGTAAACCAACTGCTTGCGTTAAACAACGATTATAAAAATATAAACTTAGTCGCGGTCAGCACGCCATATATAGAAGGTGATGATGGGCTGGTTGAAATGACCGACAACATTATCGGCAGCTTACAGCAAAAAGCAAATGAACTAGATGGTTACTGGCTCTCCTCAGGTCCGCTAGCAGAAGCGAAGGGGTTAGTGGAGAAGGTAAAAAACGCTAGTGGGCTTCTTCCTTTATTTGCTGAGAGCATTGCTACCGTGAAAGAGGGGGCGCTTATAGGTGTGGTATCTGAACCGGCGAGCATTGGAAAGTCAGCAGCAAGAAAAGCCAAGCTGATACTAGAGAAAAAATCGGCGAGGGGCATTCCCGTTAATAAAATGGATAAATACACGGTTGCGGTGAATGTATCTACGGCAATTAAACTGCAGTTGCCGATTCCTTCAAATTATTTGAGACTGTCAAAAAAACATGTGTATCAATAAGGCATAATTAGAAGTAAGTATGCGAATTAAATCGAAATTGCTGGCTATATACATTCCAATACTACTCATTGGAATGACGCTTACTGGGTATTGGGCTTATTTGACTGCGTACGATTCGGTGCGCGAAAGAGAATATCAACTACTTACTCAAACGCTTACATTAAATGTCTTAGAAATTATTGACGAAAGGCACAAGTTGCTTATTGAGTCAGGTCTTGAGAATGTGCCAGTATTTCGCAAAGCTTATCAAGAAGAAGTGTTTGAAGAGCTGAAGTCGCTGCAACAGGCAACCGAACGCCACTTTGCTATTAGTGAAAGAAGTACGAATACTGTCATATTTAGCACGGCTGAGAATGCGTTCGAATTAAATGTAACAAATGCCAATAAAACGATTATCGCTAATCGACGCGTAGCGTTTGGCGAGTCGAATGTAAATGACACGGATGTGTTGTTTGCTTGTTCTGAATTTACTCCTTGGAATTGGAAAGTAACGGCACTGCAGCCGGCTGAACCGTTGCAATCGTCGTTATTTACAATAGCGTGGCTTACTTCTCTTGTAACACTGTTCGCCGTTATTATCGTCAGCTTGCTCATGGGAAAAGTCACCCAAGTATTTGTTGTCTCTCCCATTGAAAAAATTAAAACGGCAGCAAGTCGCATAGCCATCGAACATAAAAAGGTGAGTATTGACCTTCAACAAACTGATGAATTAGGAAGTTTAGCTCGCGATGTTGAGGTAATGTCAGGAGAAATAGAGCAATTCGTGGCGCAGGCCCAGCAAGCAAATCGTGCTAAAACTGATTTCCTTGCGGTAATGAGCCATGAGATCCGTACTCCGCTAAACGGTATTCAAGGGCTGGCAACGCTGCTTTTAGATACACCGCTTTCAGACAAACAGCATCGGTATGCCAGCGATTTGAAATCTTCGGCGTCTATACTTGCGACTGTTATTAACGATGTATTAGACCTATCAAAAATTGAATCGGGAATGACAGAGGTCGACGTAACAGAGTTCGATCTTGACGCTATGCTTGCCGACCTTATTACGTTATTGGGTACTAATGCTAGCGCCAACAGCACCCGTCTGATTTACAAAAGCAAAAACATGAAATCGGTGGCGGTAACCAGTGATATCACGAAGCTTCGTCAAATTATTATCAACTTGGTAAGCAATGCCATCAAATTTACACACAAAGGCACAGTGAGTATTTCGGCTAAACTAAAACAGCCTTCAACAGAAGCGATAGGTGATAACCGTTTAGTCATTGCAGTTAAAGATACCGGTATAGGTATTGAGCCAGAAAGGATTGAGCATATTTTTGATAAGTTTACTCAATCTGATTCATCAATTACGCGTAAATACGGCGGCACAGGGTTGGGGCTTTCTATTGCCAAGCAACTTGCACAACTACTGGGTGGTGATATTAAGGTGGTAAGTAAAGTCGGCGAAGGTTCATGTTTCACCGTTACTGCCGACGTACAGAGTCGCTGCATGGTGGAGTGGTCGGCCAATTCAGATCCCGCGCGACAAGCAGAGCGCGCTAGCTTACCAGAAGGTATTAAGGTGCTGCTGGCTGAAGATAATGCCATCAACGCTATAGTAGCGCAGGCATTGTTAGAGCAGCTTAAATGCGATGTTGAACACGTTGATAATGGATTGAAAGCCGCTGCACGAGTTGAAGAGGGCGGTATTGATGTGGTCTTCATGGACGTGCACATGCCAGTCATGGATGGCATAGAAGCGACCAAACGCATCAGGAAACTCGAAGGGGAATTAAGCAATATTCCTGTCATAGGTCTTACCGCAGAAGCGTTTAAGGAACGCCATATTTCTTTTAAGCAAGCGGGGATGGATGACATAGTCACTAAGCCAGTTACCGTTGAAGCTCTGCAAGAAAGCCTGTTAAAACTGGCGCGTGATCAAAAAATCTCCAATAATAGTTAAAGCTACTCAGCGTAGATATGTTGAGTTTATTACATCAGTGATGATGGCCATTACTAAATTAGGTCGGAATGCTTTGATGGTAAGGAATTGCTAGAGGTGATTTGTGCAAATCAATAGAACCAGCGAGTTACTTCGGCTACGAATTGCGCTGATTATTGGTGCTGTGCTTCTGCTTTCCTTTATGGCTGCCGACCTCATGCTATTGCCAAGCAGCATGTACGAGCTGTATATATTCGACCGCCTGCTTCTTCAACTCCCCATAATACTCGTTGTTGTTGTACTCTCTTTTTGGCGCAGATTCATTCAGCATCGAGCCTACATTTTCGCTAGTTTGCTTATCGCCCTTTCCTATAGCAACTACTGGTTAATATGGGTTTGCTGGGAAGAACACAACTTCATTTTCCCTTATGAAGGCACCATTTTATATGCTTTCTTCTGTGTGTTTGCGCTGGGTATCCCCTTTAAACTAGCGCTTGTCGCTAATGTCATCAATATTGTGGGTTTCTTGGTATTAATGTGGGGAGCGCCGGTGTATGGAGACAGGATGCCAATTTCAATGGCATTTGTGGCTGGATCTTTGTTTATCTGTGTCTATGCCCGCTATCGCTTAGATCGCAGCGTACGCATGCTTAAAGAAACTAACGATAAGCTACTTAAGCTTAGCAAATTCGATCCATTATCTGATTTGTTAAATCGGCGTTCTTTGCGAGAGCAGAGTGAAAAGCTGTTGTCATTGAGTAGGCGCCATAACGTTCCAATGGCTGTATTGATGCTCGACTTAGATGACTTTAAAAAATATAACGACAGTTTTGGTCATCAGCAGGGTGATGAAGCAATAAAAATACAAGCGCGTATTATGAAGCAGGTATTTAAGCGAGATACAGATATATTAGGCCGATATGGCGGCGAAGAATTCATCGTTGTTTTGAGTGAGATCAGTAAAACACAGGTTGAAAATCAAGCTCAAGCACTGCTGGATAAATGGAATGACGCGCAGCTAAAACATGCCGAGGGGGCAAAGCACCCATTGATGAGTTGCTCAGTTGGTATAGCCTACGCTCGTTCGGTTAATGACATGACTATTGATTGGCTCATTGATGAAGCTGATAAAGTACTTTATGAAGCCAAAGAAAAAGGTAAAGCGCAGTACGTGTTAACAGAAGCACAGTGCTAATACTCTCACTGTGCTTTTAGTCTAACCCGTTACAGCTTTACTATCATCTTTCCGGTGTTTTTACCATCGAACAGCATATTTAAGCCCTTTTCGGCGTTATCTAACCCTTCAATTGTGTGGGCACGGTACTTTATCTTTCCTTGCTGTACGTATGGTGTGAGCTTCTGTAAAAGCTGTGGAATTTCGCCCCAATGATCAGGCATTGCAAAGCCACGAATATTGATACGCTTTTTGATTAACGGGATCCAATTTGGGCCTGGAGCAGGGTTTTCCGACTGATAATCAGCAATCATACCGCATACAACTATGCGTCCATGAGTATTCATTCTGTTGAATATATGCTGCTGAATAGGGCCACCTGTATTTTCAAAGAATACATCAATTTTATCCGGTGTTAATTCGATTAGCTTTTCCTGTAAGTTGTCAGTTTTGTAGTTAATTGCACCGTCGAATCCAAGTTCATTTACAATCCAGTCGGCTTTATCGTCACTACCAACTACGCCAATTACACGAAGTCCATCTGCTTTTGCTAACTGGCCCACAATCGAGCCTACCGAGCCTGCTGCGCCTGTGACTACAAGCGTTTCACCTTTTTGGGGTTCACCAAAGTTGAAAAGGCCTGTCGTAGCAGTCAAACCGGGCAGTGCAAAAACGCAAAGCGCCATTTCTTCAGTAACACCTTTTTGTAGCTTATTAAACCCCGAGCCGTCACTAAGTACGTATTCGCTCCATCCAGTCATGCCCATGACTTTATCGCCCACAGAAAAATCTGGGTTTTTAGACTCAACCACTTCGCCCACGCCGCTTGAACGCATAACATCGCCAAGCTCCACAGGAGGGATATAGCTCTCTCTGTCGTCGCTCATCCACCCTAACATTGCAGGGTCTAAAGACATGTGAGTTTGCTTAATTAAAATTTGGCCGTCTTTCGGCGTTGGTATTTCAAGCTCTTTCGTTTCGAAAAGGTGCGGACCGATTTTCCTATCGTTGGGTCGCTTTACCAGCGTAATGGCTTTATATAATGATGGCATTGTATCCTCCTGTGCACGTATAAGGGGCCTTGCCGTGTGCCCAATATTGAAACGCATATTGAATAGTTAAGATCACAGCCAGACCGTAAAGATAGGGTGGGGCTTTTTAACATAAACACAACTAAATAATCCCCGTGCCTATAAATTTGAGTGAAAGGGGGTGAACAATAGGTCTTATTGATAGTTAGTTAAAGTTGCATTTACAGTTTGGTGATCTTTGGTTAACTAAATTTTATCAAAGTTGCTTATAAAATCGTCGAAGTTGAAGCTATAATTGTAAAAAATGCGATAAAAGTGCGTAAATGGCGTTTACTTGCATTGAACAAAAGTATTCAGATCCGTAGAATGCCCGATGCAATTTTTCCCCTTTTACAATGAGTATTTTATGAAGCAACAGTTTTCTTTACGTGCCTCAGTTTGCTTAGCGCTTGCTACCTTAGCCTCTTCTTCAGCGCTGGCGGCTGGATTCCAAGTTAATGAACATAGTGCAAACGGTTTAGGCCGTGCTATGGCTGGTCAAGCGGCTAAGCCTGAAAATGCCTCTATTTTAGCAACTAACCCAGCAGCGATTGGTGTATTTAAAGAAGCTGAGTTCAGTGCATCAGTAAGCTTTATCGATCCGAACGTAGATATTGATGGTGAAGTTAGCTTTGCATTAGGCGAAGCCCCAGTTGGCCAGCCTATGCCAGCGGCAGAAGACAATATTGCAGATACTGCTTTTGTTCCAGGATTCTTTTATGTAAGCCCAATTAATGAAAAGCTATCTGCAGGCGTGGGTGTATTTACAACCTATGGTCTTCGTTCAGATTACTCAGATGATTTCGGTGCGCTACATTTCGCTGACACGGCTGAAGTAAAAACGGTAACCTTAAACCCTGCTGTATCTTACAAAGTGAATAAGCAGCTTATGGTAGGTTTTGGTTTAAACATCACTTATGCTGAAGCTGAAATTGGTTCTGGCGTGTCAAACGCGCTTGCAGGTACGGTTGCTGCCCTAGCGCCAAGAGCAGAAGCTTTAGGTATTACTTTACCGACCCTTACTCCTGGCAATTCACTGTTCAGCATGGAAGGTGACGACATAGGCTATGGTTGGAATGCAGGTATTTTCTGGCAGCCAACGGATATGACTAATGTTGCGCTTTCATATCGCGCCGAGACTAAACTAGAACTAGAAGGCGCGGTATCTTCAGAGACGCCAGTGTTTCCTATCAACTTAAACCAGCCTGGTAGCCTAGACCTGAACCTTGCTGCTATTACAGAGCTAGCGATTGATCAGAAAATTGACAACCAGTGGTCTGTACAAGCAAGTGTTACTTTTACCGATTGGAGCACGTTTGAAAAGCTTGAAGCTAATCTTGAAGACGGAATCGACTTCCTTATTAAAGAAGAGAATTTCGACGACTCATGGCGTGCAGCGCTTGGTGTAACTTACATCCTAAACGACGAAATTACCCTTCGTGCCGGTTATGCATATGACGACGGTGTAGTATCGGTAGAAAACCGTTCGTTAAGTATCCCAGACACTGATCGCCATTGGTTCTCTGGTGGTATGACTTACACAATGAGCGAAGATACATCAATTGACGTAGCTTACGTATTCATTGATGGTCGTGAAGCAAATATCGACAAAGACAGAACGATTCTAAGCAATGTTCTGCCGGGTACTGACTTTACTACTAACTTCACGGGGACACAGTCAGCTACTGCGCACATTCTAAGTGTTCAAATGAACACTCGCTTCTAATTACAAAGAAGCCAAGGCAAATAAGAAAGGCAGCGTATTTACGCTGCCTTTTTGGTTTCTAATGTCGCATTTTTTATATGCGATGGAATTCTTGTGCACTAATTAACGACTAAATTTGCGTAAATAAATTTTGCAGGCATGTAATAGCAGCGCTGATTTTTGCAGGCATCAAATCGCGTTTTGGTGTGACCGCATAAACCGTATAATCTGGTAAATGCCAGTCAGTAAAGAGCTGCTTCATTTCACCAGACTTCAATAGATGCCTTACTTCTGGTTCGGGAAGGACGGCATAGCCAACGCTATCTTGGGTAAGTTTAATCAACGTCTGCATTGAGTTTACATCAATGCGTTGTGTATCTAATTCATACTCGCCTTCGCTTTGGTGCTTCATGACGTATTCTTCAATATGTCTATGAGCAATGTATTCATGCCCGCTAAGCGCTTCAGGTGAAGTGAGCGTTTCGTTTGCAAGTGGGTGGTGTGCAGAGACACATAAAATGCGCTTCCACGTTGCGAGTTCTAAGCTGCTGAAATTTGTATCGGAAACTGGTGCGAAGCAAAGCACCAAATCAGCGCTAGAAGCAATAATGTCTTTAGGCTCGTCGGTAACCGTTAACGATACCGTGATTTTAGGAAATTCTTCACAGAGCTTTTTTAATGGCTCACTTAACAGCCCACCGCCAAAGCCCTCTGGCGCGATGATATTTATTTTGCCTGTGGGATCGTCTTGCAAACTTTCAATTTTTTGCTGGGCAAGTTCTGCTGTTTGCAGCATTTGTTTACTGGTTTCGTAATAAATACGCCCTGCTTCGGTTAGGCTCAAGCTCCGGGTATTTCGGTTAAAAAGACTAAGACCGATATCGTTTTCTAGTTTTCTTAACTGTTGGCTGATAGCAGAGACAGTCATGTGCAGCTCTCTGGCTGCTACACTCATGCTACTGCTGTCTGTCACCGCAACAAAGACCTGAAGAGAGCGAAGTAATTTAGTATTCATGGCGCTTAGTTAATCCTTATTATTGGCCGCAGCATTCTTACCATTAATTTTTAGCAAATTAACGCCGGGAAAGGTCGAGTTCTACCGCATTTTAAGGTTAATGAACGCTTTTGAAGCAAGTCTTTACGCAATGCTTACATTGGAGAGTTATGCCTCTCTAACTGGATCAACTGAATGTCAGCGAGCAGACAGTTGACCTGTAATTCTAGCGAATGGTTCTGACCATATTTATGGTGCTTGTTGCAAGTTTCACTTCAACGAGAAAGACAATAAGCGCACTGATTAGAAACATCATTGCCAGTATGAATAGCACGATGACCGGTGTTTTTAAATCAACAACCCACAACGACCCGGAAAACAACGCCATAATGACGGTACACACCATTAGTCCAGCGGCGACACATAGTCCAATTGCCCAGTTAATAACTTTCACTCTGCGCCATAGCACCTTAATTTCTCTTTTAGAGCGATCGACAATATGTGGGTCTGATAGAGTATGAATTTGTCTTTCTGCTACCCTAACTCTGTCTGATATTCGGCCCAGTCGAGACGACATAACGTTGAGGAAGCCAGCAATACCGGTAAGTAAAAATACGGGGGCAACAGCGAATTCGATAAGTTGTGAAAGACTAGGGATAAGTGTGTTCAATGGTTCCTCCAGCGAACAGTTTTGGGTTTTCTTACATCATGCAAAAGGTGATTAGCCCATTGCTGCATTATCTTCACGCACTGTCATTCTATATGCGTTCTATTCACGTAATGTGGAAACAGTGTATAGAACTAAGATTTGTGTTGTGACAGTAAAGTCTGTGGACAGCAAAGTCTACGCCAACGCTTAAACCAGAGATATGGCGTAATTAACAAAATGCCGCAAGAGTTTAGCGGTTTTTAACCCATTCTTACCTAAATTAACGGTACACTAACAGCAGTAGCTAAAAAATACTTTGTCATCATAAGGATAGATAATGCGCTTTGCCCCAAGCTTTCCTCTGTCGTTGCTAACCGTGTCTCTGCTATCGCAAGCAGCTATAGCTCAGGAAAAAAATGAAATAGAAAGAATTGAAACCACGTCTTCTCGTATACAAGGCAGTATGACTGCTTCTGGATACGCGGTTTCGTCTATTTCAGAAGAAACGCTTTCGCTGCTTTCATTTCAACATATCCAAGAGTCGCTGAGTTACATTGCGGGCGCCGGCGTGCAGCGGGGTAACGGGCAAGAGTATTTACCTGCCCTTCGTTCGCCAGTGTTAACCGGCGCTGGAGCGTGCGGCGGAATTTTAGCAGCAGAAGACGGTATTGCGTTGCGCGCAGCAGGTTTTTGCAATATTAACGAGCTGTTTGAAGCACATGGTGAAATTGCACAGCGTATTGACGTGATAAAAGGCCCGGCGTCAGCGCTTTATGGCTCTAATGCGATACATGGTGTGATTAATGTGATTACCCCTGACACAACCCAAGGCGACGGAGAGCTTAGCGTTGATTATGGGTCTTATGGGTTTCATCGCGTAAAGCTTAAAGAAGGGAAAGACTTTGGTCGCAGTGGCGTGGGTATTGCTGCCAGTGTTACCAGAGATACAGGATATCGAGACGAAGAGGGCGTTGACCAAGAGAAAGTTTCGCTTCGCCACAGGCTAGAGTGGGACAGCACGGTTATTACGAGCGGCCTTACCTATACCCATCTGGACCAAGAAACTGCCGGCTACATCGAAGGGTTTGAAAGCTATAAAAATACACAAATAGCCAAAAGCAACCCAAACCCCGAAGCGTTTCGAAAAGCAGAAAGTTTTAGGTTATGGAGCAAGTTCGATACGAGCTTTAGCGGTGGTCATGCACTGTCAATTACACCTTACGTACGCAACCAGGACATGCGTTTCCGTATGCATTTTTTACCCGGCAAACCCCTTGAAACGAATGCCCAAAAAGGCGTTGGTATGCTGTCTCAGTTCAATTACGTCATCAATGACAGCCTAAGTGCAGATATAGGATTAGACGTAGAATACACAGAAGGTGAATTAACCCAGTCACAAGACAGCGCCACACAAGGGTCTGCCTTTTTGGTTGAAACCATTCCTGTAGGAAAGCACTATGATTATGATGTAGATGCCACGCTATTTGCGCCTTTCTTTACCTTCAATTGGAAAACAGAGCGTTGGGCTATTTCTGTCGGCGGGCGCTTTGAGTCTATGCAATACGATTACACAAACAATATGAATGTAGGCCGTGTACGCGAAGATGGCACAAAGTGCGGTTTTGGTGGCTGCAGATATTCCAGACCAGCGGGCAGCGAAAGCGATTTTGATAACTTTAGTCCGAAGCTTTCACTTCGTTATCAAATTAATCCCCAAACCCAGTTGTTTGGCGGCATCGCAAGAGGCTATCGCGCACCTCAGGCAACAGAGCTGTATCGTTTGCAGCGTGCACAGACCGTTACTGATCTTGACTCGGTAACGGCCGACAATATTGAAGTGGGCGTTACAGGTACGCTATTTGATGGCAGCTATACGCTTAGCCTTTACAGCCTACAAAAAGATAATGTGATTTACCGAGATAGCGACTTTTTCAACGTAAGCAACGGCGAAACGTGGCATAGAGGCGTAGAGTTTACCTTTGATCAACCGCTAAGCGATGTACTGCGCTTAGATTTTGCTGGTACATACGCAAGGCATACCTACGAGCACAATCAACTCTCAGGTGAACAAGACATTAAAGGTAATGATATTGATACCGCGCCAAAGCTTCAGTTTAACGCTCGCTTGAGCTTTGATGTGTCGACATTAATACAAACTCAATTAGAGTGGCAGTATGTTGGACGCTATTTTACCGACGCCGAAAATCTCAACGAATACGAGGGGCATGACTTAGTGCATGCTCGTGTTCGTTACAATGTGAGCGACGATATTACTCTGTATGCGCGGATTAATAATCTATTTGATACGAAGTACGCCGAACGCGCTGATTTTACCAGCTTCACTGGGCCGCGTTACTTTCCTGGTCGCCCTCGAAACTTCATGATAACGGCGTCGTTTACGTTATAGGCTTAAATAAGGTTAGCAGATGATATTTAATCTTGAAAATGCAGGCTATTGCCGTGATTTGCTTGTACCCCACGGGCTTCCGGCGTAGTCTGTAGGCATCAGCATGGGTCTCAGTCACGCCATGTATAGCGCTTTTAAAGGTCAGGCGACATACGTGGAATGATTGTTAATAGGTATACCCATGCAAAAAATAGTAATTGTTGGTGGCGGTGCTGGTGGTCTTGAATTAGCCAGTCGCTTAAGCCGCACCCTCGGGAGAAAGAAACAAGCCGAAATTACCCTTGTCGACCGCAGTCGAACCCATATCTGGAAGCCGCTGTTACACGAAGTAGCCGCCGGCGTAATTGATAAGCACTCAGACGGTGTGGACTACGCCATCCATGCAGCCGCTCATCACTACCGCTTTCAATTAGGTGAAATGTGCTCGCTTAACGCGCAAGCGCAATACATAACCTTGTCGCCTTTAATCGACGAAGAAGGCACACAGGTTTTGCCTGAACGCGAGATTCAATACGATCAGCTCGTGCTGGCTGTTGGCAGCGTGAGCAACGACTTTGGTACACCTGGCGTTGCTGAGCATTGCTACTTTCTAGACTCATTAAAGCAAGCTGAACGTTTTCACAAAGCGCTTCTTAATCAGCTAATCCGCATTAATCAGCAAGAAGATAAAGACGCCAGAATTGACGTCGCCATTGTCGGGGCAGGAGCAACGGGTACTGAGCTAGCCGCTCAACTTCACCATGTGGCGAATTTGTCCAAGGCTTACGGAATGCCAGACATGTCAGCTTCTCGTCTTAAAATTACGATTGTAGAAGCGGGAGAGCGTATATTGCCGGCGCTACCTGAACGCATAGCAAATTCAGCAAGAAGAGCATTGCATAACTTGGGCGTAGATATTAAAGAGCAAACCATGGTGGCAGAAGCCGACGCGAAAGGTTTGATCACAAAAGACGGTGGTCGGATTGACGCCGATTTAATGGTGTGGGCTGCAGGGGTGAAAGCGCCTGACTTCATTATAAAACTTGCGCTTTTTGAAACGAACAGAGCCAATCAAATTCTTGTAGATAAGCAGCTTCGCAGCACCACGCACAAAAATATCTGGGTATTAGGCGATTGCTGTGGTTTCCAGCAGGAAAATGGGAAGTGGGTGCCGCCTCGAGCGCAGTCGGCCCACCAAATGGCGGATATTGTTGCGCATAATATAACGTCGTTATTTACCCAAAAAGGCGCGAAAGATTTTACTTACAAGGACTATGGATCCTTGGTTCACTTAAGTAAATACAGCACGGTTGGAAGCTTGATGGGCTCACTATCTAACGGCAGTATGTTTATTGAAGGGCGTCTAGCTAAGTTGGTGTACGTTTCTTTGTATAATATGCATCAGTTTGCGGTACACGGAAAAATCAAAGGTGCACTTAAACTTCTTGTGAAGAAGTTAAGTCAGGCCATCAGCCCTAAGCTGAAACTTCACTAATTAAATATGAAAAAGAAAGCCCCACGTTTGGGGCTTTCTAAAATCACAAATTTAGCTCGCTAAAACACAATCTAGCTAACTATTGTTTAACGCCTTCAACGTGAAGCTCTAATTCTACCGTTTGCGACGCTGGGCCTAAATCATAGTCGATGCCATAGTCTTTAAGTGCAATTGTCGTAGTGCCCATAAAGCCTGCGCGGTAGCCGCCCCACGGATCTTTGCCTTCTCCAATTTTCTTAGCTTCAATAGTAATAGGTTTTGTCACACCATGAAGTGTGAAGTCACCCATTACATCCATCATGCCATTGCCTTTATCGACAATTTTTGTGCTGACAAACTTCGCCTCTGGAAAGTCGTCAACGTTTAAGAAATCGTCGCTCTTAAGGTGCTTGTCACGCTCAGCGTGGTTTGAGTCGATACTGTCGGTATCGATAGTCACCATAATTTTTGCTGCATTAGGTGCTGCGTCGTCGTAACTAAAAGTACCTTTAAAATCATTGAAGCGACCAGTAAGCCACGAGTAGCCCAAATGTTGTATTTTAAAGTTGATAGACGCGTGGGCGCCTTTGCTATCAATCACATAATCTGCCGCGTTAGCGGTGCTTAAAGACAGCGCAGCGGCCAGGGCAAGTGTTAACTTCTTCATCATTTCTCCTCTTTCTTCAATATCATCGAAGCCGTAACATCTGCTTCAGTGTGTCATCGTTATTAATAAAGTGGTGTTTCAGTGCAGCCAGCGCGTGAAAGATCGCCAATATAATCACTGACCAAGCAATATAAAAATGGACCTCTCCTGCAATGTCTTCTTGATTTTCAAAGAACTCGCCCATTGCAGGTACAGAAAACCAGTTAAATACGTCAATGCTTCTTCCATCGGCCGTAGAAATCAAATAGCCGCTCGCGAATAGCGCGATAATCAGGGTGTACAGCAGCCCATGACCTAGGCGACTTAACCTTTTTTCCAACGGGGCGCCATGTGACGGCGGCCTTGAAGTAACAACGCGCGTGACTAAGCGAATAACAGTGATGGCAAGCAAAATTAATCCAACACTCTTGTGCCAATGCGGTGCCGTCTTATACCAGTCGCTGTAATATGTGAGGTCGACCATCCACAGCCCTGAAGCAAACATGCCGACAATGGCAATGGCAGATATCCAATGCAAAATAACTATAGGTCTGGACCATCTGAGTTTCATATCACTTCCGTTATTATTTACGTGCAATCAGGTTGTTTAGACCTTCAGTTAATCGCGTTATCTCAACGTTAAATGACCGCTGAAAAAACACCTTATGGATCAATTGGATCTAGTGTATTTCTAATTACGTTGGCTAAACATCACATTTAATGGGAGTGTTCGTTCTTGTTTTTAGAACGAATGTACAGCCAACAACCCACCAAACCTGAATCGCGACACGTTCCGTTTTCGAAGATGTGTCGTTTAATGGTCGATAAAATGCGCTAAACACCTCTATTAAACGCGCTAGATACTCTTATAGTTTAAATAGGCAGTAACAAAAGTGGCTGCTTTGCTTCAATGTTGTTTAGTTCAGTAGAGGTTGTACGCTTTGCGCGTTTCACACGTTTTGTTGGCCGTTATTCTGCCAGCGTTATTTTCATCACTGGTATCCGTCTCCGTATTGGGAGAGGGAAGAAGTGTGCAAAATATTGCAGAGCAGTCGAACAGTGCAAATACGCTTTCAATCCTCATTAGCGAATGGGAAAGCTCCGCTTTTGAAGTATCTGACGACGACATTGACGATGGCATTTCGTCTGTCAACATCACCAGCGGCTTGGAAAAATATCGGTTTTCGGCTGGTAAAACGATTGATGCAAAAGCCTTTACTAGGCAGCGCGCTAACATCATTCGAGGGCCACCTTCTTTCACTTAATCTTTAAAAAACTGAATTTTTTATTTTTGATTAGGAGAAAGGTATGCACGCCTTAAATCTATATAAAACCGAAGCTATCGATACATTGGCATGGCCAGTTGTAGAAAACACCATTACTGTAAACTCATCTGCTATGGCGGTCTTCACTGACTTTAAGCAGCACTTACCACACGTAATTGATGTGCGAACTCCGGCAACGAAAGTCGAGTCGATTATGCGTCAATCTCATGTTCGTATGATGCTGGTGGTAAACAGTGAGAATCGTTTTATTGGTATTGTGACCAGTCACGATGTGGGTGAGCAGCAGATCATTCAGCGTGTAAGCGAGCTTAAAATTAAGCGAGAAGAGCTGACCGTTCATGACTTCATGCGTCCTAAAACCTCGCTCATGTCGTTCGATTTCAGTGAACTAATGCGTTCATCAGTTGGCGACGTTATAGAAACACTGAAAGATTACGGGCAGCACCATTGTCTTGTCATGGACAGAGACAGTCATGAAATTCGTGGCGTAATCAGCGTCAGTGACATTGCCAGAGAATTGCGTTTGCCACTTGATATACAAGGCCGCCCTACGTTCGCTGAGCTCATCAATATTCTTGCGGCTTAGTCTTTCATTTCGTCAGTTATATACCATACTTTTACTGTGCGTTGTCATTAAGGAACGCACAGTAAAAGGCATATAATCCCTAAAGCTATCTGGGTATGTGCTTACCAGAATATCAATAAAAATAATTAGGTGGTTGTATGAGGTACGCTCACGGTGAGTTTATTGTTACGCGATGTGGTGATGCGGTAGTAACACAAGCTTACGGGCCTTGGAATAAAGAGTGTGTAAAAAGCTTTGCTGACGAATACCGCACTAACGCAGAAGCATTGTTTGGGAAAGTTTGGTGTAACATTGTTTGCGTCACTGGAGAGTCTCTTTTGATCCCTGATGCAGAAACACAACTACGTGAGCGTACGGCGGCAATGCACCCTTTGGGCTTAACTCACATAGCGGTTGTATTAGGTGATTCTACGGCTAAAGCAACAACCAAAGCTCAGCTCAAACGCGCATACAAACGGCTTAATATCGAATTCACGTTTTTTGAAGATATTGAAAATGCAGTCGAGTGGTTGGGAGAGCACGGTTTTAGTATTGACCCAGAAAGCATTTCAACGCATTTAACAAAAGTCGCATTGAAGGCACGTTCTTAATTCGACATGCATTACGCACTTGGTATGTATTTCGCAAGTTAGCTCATAGTGAGTAAAAACATCTCATCAAAATTGTTCGATGAAAAGAGGCGAAATTATGAATAGATCACCATTTCCTACCAGTGTCGTAACAAAAGCGTTTACTTGGGCATATCAAGAACTTGGTTTAAATATCAAACAAGCTTCTGAAATTTTGGGAATTTCTCCATCTTCACTGGCGCAGACTACCTTACTTGGGTTCGAAAGTGGTACAACCGAATACCGAAAGCAGCTAGCGTTTATTCGTATGTATCATTTACTCATCTCATTGTCAGATGGGGACAGTGAACAAATGAAAACGTGGTTTATCAGTTATAATGTTTCGCTTGAAGCAAGCCCTTTTGAAATGTGTAAGAAATACGATGGTGTTGAACGCGTTTCTGATCAATTGCGCAGATTGAAACAGTCTGAAGCTCCCAGCCACGAAGCGCTCGCAGTTATCGAACTTTCTCACATAAATAACGACTCAAAATTAAGAGCTGTGCTGCACTAATCGTCGCGATTCGCCTTGCTGTCAATGTTGACAATAAAGTCTGCGCACGCTTGGACTTGGGTAACTGGGAGCATATGGCCAGCATCGGGGATTACATCCGATATCGCCGTATCTATTGCTGAAGCTACAGCGCTAATGTGCTCATTGGGTTTTAAAATGGTGTCCTTCTCTCCATATAGGATGCCCACGGGGCACTGAATTTTGTTGTAGTCATTTTGCTGTCTATGTAGGCTACCTTGCGCAGAGACGGTATCACGACTGCCCTCATAAAAACTGCGAGAATGAAGTGCGAGTAATCCACCTCCTTCGGTAGAAAAGGATGTGGGCACAGGTTCAGGGTGAAAAATTTGGGCAACTTGCTTTTTACCTAGCTTTGCTCTTAATGGACTGGCGATGGTTTTAGCTACACTAGTACGCATAAATTCATTGGGTATGTACAGTATCGAAAGTGGTCCAGCGCCGCCCTTTAATGGAGTAGTGAGGGGGCATAGTAATGACACTGATGTTATTTTTTCAGGCGCGTCTAGTGCTATTCTTAATGCAATACCGCCGCCCATAGAGTGACCTGCAATTGTTGCTTTCTTGATACCCTCTTTTTCCATCCATTCTAATAACATCTTACTTTGCTGCTCAAAGCTTGCTGATGTGCGTTTGTATCGGCTAGAAAACCCACTTCCTGGACGATCTACAGAATAAACGGTATAGCGCGATGCCAACGTTTTAGCTAAATTGTGAAAATTGTTACTATTGCCCAATAAACCATGAATCAGCACAAGCGCCGGACCTTTTCCCTGCTTTTGCCAGTGAATAATTCCACCTTCAACAGGCGTAAGTTTTCCTGATGGTGTAAATGAACTTTCTATATTGCTGTCCATTTTGGCGGTAAACCAAATGAGCACTATAAAGATACAAAGAATAATGAGCGATGCGATGACCATGGAATATGTCCAAAATAAGAATAAAAAACAACCTATCGGTTATTGAAAAGATGGTCAAGTAACCAGTAGTAATAGTGGCTTATAAGGCTGGGCCACCCACGCTGCAACATTAACGTAGCTATATCATGAAGTATAAGGATTTGAGATGGAATTGATGATAACCCCTTCTATCGCGATAGACGAAAGCGAAGCTGACTTGCAAGCCATTCGAGCACAAGGCAGTGGCGGGCAAAACGTTAATAAGGTTAGCAGCGCTATACACCTGCGATTTGACATTAATCAGTCGTCATTGCCTGATAAGCTGAAAGCGAGGCTGTTGAGTTTAAATGATAGTCGCGTCACAAATGACGGCGTATTTGTGTTAAAAGCACAAAATTTTCGAACTCAAGAACAAAACAGAGAAGATGCGTTGGCGCGACTGGTAGCGTGGATAAAAGCAGCAACTATTGAACAAAAACCGCGCATAAAAACCAAAGTGAGCCGCGCGGCAAAAGCACGCCGAGTAGATGTAAAAAAACAACAAGGCGCTAAAAAATCAATGCGTAAGAAAGTGGAATTCTAAACAAAACTAATCTAAAGTATGAAGCCTTATAGATGTGATTGTCGCAAGATAACGGAAAATACTTATAATTATTAATGTGTCTTGTTTTTATGCTGAATATTGGAACTTAGGGAACCACACTCAATGACGCGCTCGAACGTTATCCCTATGGTGCTATTTGCAGCCATAGTGGTTTCGCTTGGTATTAACACACCGCAAGCTGCAAGCGAGATCATTGCTCGTTTGTTCAACAAGTCTATTTCTAATACAGAGTTACAGCCTTCGCAGGCTGATGTTGACCGTTTTCAGTCTATTTTGACTGACAAATCTGAAAGAGAAGTTCGCGATATTTTGGCGCAACGTGCGCTTGGTAATAAAATTACCGAGTCAGTACTTTCTGACTTTGCTGATAAAAATGCGATTGAGCCCAATGAAAGCGAAGTCCAGTCTGCGTATTCCGTTATTAAGTTGTGGACCGTTGATTTAGACAACGATGGCGCCTATCAAGAAGAAGAGCTAGAGCGTTATCGTTTGGCAATGGCGGAAGGCATGGCAAAGAGCTGGAAAGTATCGAAAGCCCTTTACGAAGCGTATGGTGGAGATGTGGTTTTTCAACAGGATAACCCGTTAACACCGGTAGGTGCTTATCAAAAGCTGTTTGAACAGTATCGCGAAAAGGGTGAATTCGTTATTTATGACCCAGCCTTTAAAGCGGCGTTTTGGAGTTCAGTTAAAATGAAATATGCCAAAACCTACGATAAAGATAAAATAGATTTTTCGCTTCCCTGGTGGGAAAAGAGCATGACTGCTTCAGAAAAATAGTTCGAAAAAAGCCCTGTTTTTAAAGGGCTTTTTTAATTCTTTTAAATAAATCAATCTCAGCGAGGAATAAAAGCTTTTCTTCAATCCTTATCTCAGTGCCCTTTATGAAAAACGGAGATAAACGAGGGGGTTGGTGAAGCGACAGCTGTGGCGCAGCCTAAAGAAATCGTGTCCCTTTTGACTATTATACAAATAAAAAGGGCCACTGCGTTATGCTTTGGCCCTTTGAGTAGTAAATAACAATGTAGTGATATCAGATTGCTATACTACCGAGTCTTAACTAATACATTGGAAACGGCGATTAATTGAAATAACCGTCGACTTCTTTTTCAGCTTCGTCACGGCTTTTGCCATAAGCTTGTTGAATCTTACCGACTAATTCTTCACGTCGACCATCAATTACATCTAGGTCGTCATCGGTAAGTTTACCCCACTTTTGCTGTACCTTACCTTTCATTTCTTTCCAATTACCTTCAATACGATCACTGTTCATAACTTGCTCTCCTTATCCAAACAATTGGTTGAAAACACTGGCGGAAAAACTGGCCAGTTATTTTCTTAGCAGCAAGTGCTGTTCCATTATGTAAGAGTATGAAAGTATTGAATTTGTTATTAATAAAAATTTTGCCGCATAGTTGTTTTTCATGCAGAATTTACAAGTTCTTGCAAAGCCTACATGGAGCGTAGCCATCAATTAGGCCAATGTTTTAGCATACGCCTCACTATCCTGCCTTTTTTCTATTTTATGTTGATCTTCACTGCGGCCTTTCTTCCAGTAGCTACTAATATAAATATTCGCGTGTGCTACGGCTTTTTCGGCTTTAAGCCATGTCCTAATCGCTCGCATATCAGAAAATTCGCACGCTACCCAAACAGTGGGATTCCCTTCGAGCCAGGCTAATTGGGCAAGACGAGAAGGTAAAGTTCGCGTATGTTCCCATATCACCGTAACTCCTTCGGGCTTGTTGAGCGCAACCGCATCTTTTTCGTCTTCGATTTTGATAACGGCATAGCCCTTAGTTTGCTCAGGAAGCTCAGCGAGGTGATTTTTAATGCTAGGAAGCGCTGTCATGTCGCCAGCCAACAAAACCCAATCGTATTGCTCGCTTAGTCCCTTACTAGAACCAGGCCCTGCTAGCGTGATGATGTCACCGGGTTTTGTGCTTGTTGCCCACGCCGACGCAGGGCCAGTTTTACCATCATCGGCATGGATCACTATATCGAGCACCAATTCAGGCTTGTCTGCGTCAAACTGCGCGACCGTATAGGTGCGCATTGCCACTTGGCTTGTGTCTTTAGGGCGTTTCAGCGGGTTTCCTTCTAGGTCGAACATAAGTTTAACGTACGCCACTGCTGTGACAGAGGGAAAGGTAAGAAGGTCTTCTCCACTGAGGTGTACACGCTGCATGTTTGGGGTAATACGGACTGATTGGGTGACAATAGCTCTGCGGGGTTGCGGTTTAGACATTAGCTTACTCCTGTAATCTTGAGTGGCTATTTTATTTAGTAATAATTCTCATTTCTATTTCTAAAGGTGAAATGGTAAGGATTATTTAGTTCTATTTTTTAGATTAAATAATGGTCTTAAGAGAAATTAATGCAAATAAAATAGATAGGTGTATGTTGAATTAGCACTATGAGGGAAAGCGCAGAATTGGCGATGGAAGATAAAAAATTAAAATAAAAGAAAAGGGGCTAAAAGCCCCTTAAAAAACCACAACATAACTTGGAAAACACATTTACACACCACAAAGACGCACACTCAACGACTTTATGTATAAGTTAAGATAGCCGAATTCTAAAAAGGTTCCGCTTAAATACAAATAAATTGTAAAAATTAAATGCCGCTTGAGTCTGCTTATAAAAAATACGGCGGGCCACATATAAGCCTGACACTAAGTCGTCAGCCAACGTGTTTTATTCTTCGCAATACTATGTAAACGACATATGTGGTTACTGCAATTAGCGCTGACGCTACAGCGAACGGTAGCGCGATGTCCAGTTGGTAAATGAAAGCAGCCAGTGGCGGGCCTACTACGTAGCCCATGGCAGTCGTTGCTGTAATTAACCCAGTGATAGTGGCTTGTTGAGAGGGGGCACAACAGGTCGTGGCCACAGCTGCCAATGACGGGTAGGCCATTCCCATACCTACACCCATTAATGTCATGGCCGCGTAAAGCATAAATAATGAATGTTGAAGAAAGAGCAGTAAGTAAGCTAAGACCAATAGCGGAAGCGCGATTTTGATCATCGCTTCTTTGCTTATTCGCCCTTTTTGCACCCATCCAAATTGGGCAGTGAGTGAAGCGGCAGCGCTTACCATCATTGCAAAACCCACTTGCCGAGCAGCGTCAACAGGTGAATAGTGGTAAAAATCGATAAAAAAGAAACCCAATGATTGCTGCATCATCGCCATTGCGCAAAATACACCAATACATGCAGCGACGAAAACATAAGGGACTTTGCTTGGTGTCTGGTCGTTGTCGCTTGTTGGCTGATCGTTTTTTTGCTGCGACAAAGGCGGCAGAACAGGTAGCTTAAAATATACCAATGTAAGCGCCAGCAAGGTTAGCAACACGATGCTGTACAACGGTGCCAATAAGCCAAAACCGACTAAAAGCCCAGCGTAGGCGGGCCCCACAATTTGCCCTACGTTGCTTGCAGAGGTGACTTTGCTGATTGCACTTACTCTACTTTGGGGCGTACTGATGGCGACGGCGTAACCTACCGCAGAAGGTGGAGTTGCAGACATAATGGTTGATTGCAGACTTCGGCTTATCAACAATGCCAAAAACAAATTGGTACCGCTTATAATGCCAGAAAAACCTGCCATCCATGCACTAGCGAAGGCAAACGTGCCCAAGCTATAACCCGACAGACCAACCATTAAAATACGTTTAAAGCCCGCACGCTTAGCGACCTTGCTCCACACATTCGTACCGAACGCAAAAATAAGTGCAGAGCTAGACATAATAGTGGCAATGTGGAATTCAGAAAGGTTCGCCTGTCGCCCCATAGAAGGGAGTGTGGTAAGCATAACGCTTTGGCCAACAGACGTAGCGAGCAATGCACAAAAAAGAACTCTAAAAACAATGGTAGATGCAGACGGCGAAAGCACGCAGGTAGCCCTTTTGGTAGGCGATAAAGAAACAACGTAATTTTATCACAAATGAAGATAAAAAAATGCCCGCCAAAGGCGGGCCAAAATCAGAGGTATGTAAAGGCCGGGATGGGCCTTTGAGGGGAGAGGGTAGTCGTCGGATGACAACTCACTAATAACATCGACGACATTACCAGTGTCCTCACTATGGTCTCGCTGAAGCAACACACACGTACATTCAACGAATCCAAATTGGGTCAACAATCCCTTGCTGCACGAGACATCACTGTCGGTGCTTGCGATGTAGGTACTCAGAGCTTGTTTGCAATCCTTATGAAACAAGTGCCTTGCATCCTGCGAGTTTAATTAGGTTGTCTTTTACCTAACCTCATCATCGACCAGCAATTTAACGAATCTTCTACAGGCATCCATTAGTTACAATACTGACACATCCGTTTTTCCTTGGTGACACACTCCATGCACTTCCCATGTCGTCACCTTCAGTATTTGTCATCTACGCAATTTGGCCTCTCCGTCGCTAAAGCTGTCCTAGCTACAAACTGCGTTCTGTATTTATCCGTTAGTCTAATGTATGCGTGATCTGTGCCAAACCTTAAATTCAATTTAGAATAATTTTAACTTGCTGATTTTTATGTATTATTTTTATTTTTGGACAGCGGGTAGCTCGTATTTGAAAAACTAAGGTTGAGTAGGTATGTAGTTTTTTCTCGGTGGTGTGTAGCGTTTTACAAACACTTTTCTTTTCTCTGTGTTACTCGTCGCATTGCTCTTGATCTTTTCTAAAAATATATTAGATTATTTATATATTAGAATTATCTAATTTAAAGCTGTGTCCCATAAATGTACCCATTGTTTTTGCTAACGCAGGTAGGCGTTGTGAAATGTTCTGCAGAGCAAAGGTCATGGTTTGTGAAAGTGGAGCGCCACTCAACACGCCAAGGAAACACAGTGGATGGAGTTAACCCAGTCGTATCACGATTAGAGGGAATCAATGTATTTCCTAGTAGGAGTTCATAGCTATGTTCACGGCAGTTATTGAAAAATTACTGTTCCTATCTACCCAGAAAGGTAAGTGGGTTTATGCCGCTTTACTGTTGGCTGTTGTCTTTTGCGCTTATCAAATGCGGCTAATTACGATAGACTCCGACCCAGAGAATATGCTTGAAGCCAATCACCCTGCTCGCGTTTTTCATAACGATGTGAAGCATACTTTTGCTATGCACGACGCGATCGTGGTGGGGGTTATATCATCACCGGCCAATGACACAGCCACTGATAATGCTGCTTTAAGTACCAATAAAGGCATCTACACATCAAAGAACCTGCAGGCAATAGACGGTGTTACCCAGCAAATATTAAACACTGAGGGTGTTTTTGCTAGAGACGTCATGTCGTTTTCAACAGTGGACAATATCACTCAAGGTGACAACGGTGAGCTCAAATTCTCTTGGATGATGTCACAAGCCCCCTCATCGCAAGAGGAAGCAGATTACATTGCTGATGCTATTGCACGCCTTCCAATGTTACAGGGGAGCCTGGCTTCCTCATCACACAATGCTGCGGCTATCTATGTGCCCATTAAAGATAAAAATGAGAGCTTTCGTATTGCGGAAGACATTCGTGCATATATTGGCGCGAATACAACAAACGAAACATTGCAGTGGCACATAACAGGACTCCCTGTTGCTGAAGATCAATTCGGCGTTGAAATGTTTATTCAAATGGCAATTTCAGCGCCAGCTGCGGGACTAATGATTTTTATCCTCCTCTTTGTCTTTTTCCGCAATTTTACGCTGATTACCGCCCCGATGGTGGTGGCAATGGCAACGGTAATTATCACAATGGGGGCGCTAATCGGCTTAGGTTTCACTGTGCACATCATGTCATCGATGATTGCCATATTTTTGATGCCTATCGCTGTTGTTGACTCGGTGCATATATTGTCTGAGTTTTCAGACCGCTATAAACCAGGTCAAAAGGCCGATGAAGTGATTACCACAGTGGTTGAACACCTATTTCAGCCGATGCTGTTTACGTCGCTGACCTCTGCGGCAGGGTTCTATTCACTTATGCTAACTCCCATTCCACCCGTACAGATTTTCGGTGCTTTCATTGGGTCAGGTATTCTGTTGGCTTTCGCTATTACGCTTACCTTTATTCCTGCTTATATATCAAGAATGTCGCCAGAGGCGCTCGCAAAATTGCAGTCTGCACTGCACGCCGATGCCAATACCTCATCAATGAAAACAACATACTTACAGCGATTTGTGTACGGTATTCGCACCCTGGCGCTAAATTATAAAGGGGCATTACTCGTTGCGTTTATGGTGATTTCAGCGGTATCAGTGTGGGGTATTTTTCAAGTACAAATTAACGATAATCCTGTGCGCTGGTTTAAAGAAAATCATGAAATTCGCGTAGCCGATAAGGCGCTTAATAAGGAGTTTGCGGGTACGTATAACGCGTACATTGTTATTGAAGATACCCGCAAGCTGAAAAGTGCAGGTGAAATACTGCTAAGTGCAGTGTTGCCCCCTTCATTAGATGAATGGCGTGAAACAACCCTCGATACACTAAACAATGAAAATGCCGGCAATAATTTTGAGACTCTCGCATTTGCCGTCGATGATGCATTATTCGGTGATCTTGATAGCGACGAATATGACGCTTTAAACCGATTGCTTTCAAGCATTGATGAAATTAAAGGCACAAGCAAAACGTTTCAACAGCCCGATAATGTAGCGCTGCTTTCAGACTTGCAAAATTACTTAAGCACTCAAACGCTGGTGGGTAAAACTCAGTCCCTCAGTGATGTGGTTAAAGTGGTTAACCGAGAGCTGCACTCGGGCAATGACGGCGACTACGTGTTACCTAATACTCAACCGGCGATAGCACAGACGCTCTTGCAATATCAGTCCTCTCATAGGCCTCAAGACTTGTGGCATTTCGTGACACCAGACTATCGTAAAACCTTGGTGTGGCTACAACTATCCAGTGGTGACAACCAAGATATGACAGAGGTAATTGAGTTAGTCGATAACTACTTCGCTCAACACCCACTGCCTGATGGCCTGACATATCAATGGGCAGGTAAGGCATACCTAAATGTGGTGTGGCAGGACAACATGGTTGCAGGCATGTTAGACAGCTTACTTAGCGCCTTCATTATTGTTTTTGTGATGATGGTATTGCTGCTGCGCTCACTGATATTCGGTGTATTAGCGATGCTGCCCCTTACCATAACTATCACCTTTATTTACGGTGCTATTGGCATTGTAGGTAAAGATTACGATATGCCTATTGCCGTGCTTTCAGCCCTGACATTGGGTTTGTCGGTAGACTTTGCCATTCACTTTCTGGCTAGAGCCAAAGAGATTTACAAGCAAACGGGTGACGTGAGTAAAACGTTTGATGCCATGTTTGAAGAGCCTGCTAGCGCTATTACTCGTAATGCGCTGGTCATCGCGCTTGGCTTTACGCCGCTGCTTTTAGCACCACTTGTGCCTTACATCACCGTGGGCATTTTTCTGGCAAGTATCATGTTTATTTCAGCACTCGTTACGCTGCTGGTGTTGCCAGCTGCTATGACGTTGCTTAAACGTTGGGTTTTCAAGGAGGCCTAAAATGCGTATTTCCATATTATCAGTGTTCATGTGGCGTCGACCAAAAATACGAAACCTTCGAAGCATGTTCACGGGCCTTGTTGCGCTATTACTTATATCGGGTAATGGATTCGCTCAAGCCTTGGCAACCCAAAGCGACGAAAGCAGCAGTAGTATAGATGTTGCTGAAATCGTTAATAAGGCTGAGCAGGCGGCGTATTACGCGGGCAATGACGGACGTTCAATGGCGAGAATGCTCATTGTAGATGAGCAAGGTCGAAAGCAAATGCGTCAGTTTACTATTCTGCGCAAAGATGTGTTGAATGAGGCAGGAGCCGACACCGGCGATCAACGTATGCTGGTTTTCTTTAGCCGTCCTACGGAAGTTGAAGGCACGGTATTTCGCGTTGAGAAGTATGCGTCGCTTAATTCTGATGACGACCGTTGGCTATATTTGCCGGCCTTAGATCTAGTAAAACGAATCGCGGCCGGCGATAAACGTACATCGTTTGTTGGTTCTCATTACTTCTATGAAGATGTTTCCGGCCGCGCAACGGCGCAGGACAGTTTTGAGCTGCTTGAACAAACCCACACTCATTATCGCTTAAAAGCGACGCCTAAGGACACAGCGCTCGTAGAGTTCAGCCACTATGTAGTAGAGATAGACAAAGACACTTACTTGCCCACCTTAATTAACTTTTATAAGGGTGACAATAACTACCGTCGTGTTGAAGCTGTGACCGTGGAGACTATACAGGGCAACCCTACTGTGGTGAGAAGTAAGGTGACGGACCTGGCATCAGGTGGCTATACCCTTATGGAATTCAGAGGGATTGAATACGACATAGGTCTTCCAGATAGCATATTTAGTGAGCGTAGCCTTCGTGTTCCACCGCAACGCTATATTAAATAACACTATTTTGAAAAAGGAATTTAGCACGGTGCGCTTGCCTAAATTACTAGCTCCATCCATGTGGATAACGCTGTCTAGCCAAGCCTATGGTTTTTCTGAGCGGGTTAAAAAGCAATGGAGGGCGCACGCTCTGCTCGCGTCTGTTATTTTTACTTTTGCGTTTACGACTGTAGTAAGTCTACCGTTAAACGCCCAGACGGTGGGTGTTGAAAGCCAAAATCAGAAAGACCCGCTGAAAAACGGTGAACAAGAGCAGAAAGCTAACGCAAACGACGAGTGGGACAGCGTGTGGCCTGGGGACGACAATGTCGAATCAGGTGACGATTGGAACGATGAGTGGGATGACGAATGGGGCACTGACAGCAAAAGTAAACTTCGTATTTCTGGTTTCGCCGAGCTCGCCGTAGGAAACCGTTTTTCCCGTGACACGGCTACCGCGTTTGGCAGTCAGAATTCACAAATGAACGAGAGTTTTCAAGCTGCTAACGCGCCATCTGTGTTAAATAACAGCACATTGCGCGACGCCAGAGTTCAACTTCGCGCAGACTATGCATTAGACAGTTCCTCCATTTCCAGTAAAGCAGACATTTGGTATGACGGCGTTACATCGTCGTGGGAATCACAACTTCGCGAACTGGCATGGCAAGGTAGCTTAAGCAGTATTCTTCCCAGCGCTTTAGTCGGCACAGGGGACTGGGCAAACGCATTCGATATCAAAGTCGGTAAGCAAGTGCTGACCTGGGGGACAGGGGATTATTTGTTTTTAAATGATCCCTTCCCTAAAGATTATCAGTCGTTCTTTGCAGGAAGAGAAGACGAATACCTTAAAGCGCCGAGTAATGCATTAAAGGTGTCGGGCTACACGGATATTGTCAATGTAGATTTAGTCGTCACACCTGAATTTGAGCCTGATATTGGTATTACAGGCGAAGTATTTTCTTTTTACAGCCCGCAATTGGATGAAAACATTGCCCCTTCGTTTTCTGTTGAACGTGAAAATCGCCCACGAGGAAGTGAGCTTGCCTTAAGGGTGTATAAATCTGTTAAGGGGGTAGAGATCGCAGGCTATGGTTACACTGGTTATACAAGGCAGCCCACCGCGACAGATTCTCTTGGAAGACCGCGCTACAGTAAAATGAATGCCTATGGCGCAAGTGTTGTCACGCCTCTGGGGCGGGGGATAGCAAATGCGGAATACGTTTTCTACAACAGCCTTGAAGACATAGATGGAACTGACGGGCAAATAGCGAATGATCAAAGTCGTTTCTTACTAGGCTATAGCCAAGAAATTGCCGCAAATCTTACCGGTGGTTTCCAGTGGTACACCGAGTATTTACACAATGCGGATGGCCTAGATAGAACAGTCTCGTCTTCTGAGCGAGTTCAAGCAAAATACCGCCATTGGGTGACGACCCGTTTAACGTGGTTAGCACTTCGTCAAACGCTGACGTTAAATACCTTTCTATTTTACTCACCCAGCGATAGCGACGGATACCTAAAAACCACAGTGGCGTATTCGCCTACCGATAAGTGGCAAGTGCGAGCGGGGGTGAATGTGTTTTCAGGTAAGGATAACTATACGTTTTGGGGGCAGTTTGAAGACGCAAGTAATGCGTTTATTGCCTATCGATTTTATTTTTAATCTCTTCCAATATTTAAGGATTACGCTATGTCTCAGGAAAAAGCTTTAACCGTCTTCGCAGGGCTCATGGTGCTGTTGTCTGTATTACTAACCCAATTTGTTCATGCAAACTTTATGTGGTTTACCGTGTTTATAGGTGCAAACTTGTTCCAACAGAGCTTCACTGGCTTTTGCCCTGCAACGCTATTCTTTAAACACGTGCTGGGGCTTAAAAGTGAACGGGAGCTAGCGTAATCAACTGATGTTTCACAAATGCGCTAGCAAAGCATTTTCTATTGAGTAATTGGCGCTAAGTAACATTTTGCAAAGATAAACGCTTATCGCAATTCACTACGTTGTGATATGTTATAACGTGATTGTTAAATAGTATGTTAGGTCATCTTTGTGAAATTTTCTGTCACGCTTTCTAGCGTTAAATTCGGTTTAATTGCGGCACTATTGGTTTTAGTTAGCGCGTTAAACCCAACCCAAGCCGCCGATTACGAGGAAATTGACTGGGTAGCCCTTATGCCCGAGGACGATTTAAGTGCATTACTTAATAGGCCCAAGTTTTTAAATGACATCGCCGATGGCTCTGCTGCTGACTCCATTGATGATTTTGCTTCAAAGCAGCTAGAAGATGAACAAGCGCAGCGTTATCAGCAAGCGTTAGTGTCGACGCGAGTGATAGAGGCGTTTGACGGGAAGGCTATCCGCATCCCTGGATTTATTGTGCCTTTAGAACAAAACGATGAGCAAAAAGCGACGGCTTTTTTCGTCGTTCCTTATTTTGGGGCTTGCTTACACATGCCGCCACCGCCGCCAAATCAAATCTTGTATGTTGAATACAAAGAAGGCATCGCAATCGAAAACTTGTACGACCCTTATTGGTTTGAAGGCACCGTAAAAATAGACAACCACGAAAGCGCATTAGGCACATCTGCCTATTCGTTAGTGCTAGACAGCTTCGCGCTTTACGAGGAGTAACTGATATGAAAAAGACAGTCGTTGCAGCTACCGTTTTATCAAGCCTTATAGCATTTCATAGTGCTGCGTGTGAACTACACGCAAGTATGGGAAACATGCAGTTTGGCTTTCAGCACCCCATGATGCAGCAGCATTTAGCGGCAGCTAAGGAGCCACTCATCTCGCTCAATATCGACAGAAAGCGAGAAGTGACTAAGCTTGAGGCGTCAGCCGTTCCGCTGCGATTTACCATTCCTTCAAACTACAAAGATGTTAGCGTAGATGTGATGGCAAGCGATGGCGTAACGCTACTTTCGCCGCAGCGTTTCTCTCTGCCTTCTACAAAGGGTGAACAAGCCATTAGCTTTCAGGCACAAGAAGAGGGCACGCACGAACTTGTTCTAAAAGTCTATGCGCTTAAAAAGAATGTGCCGGTAACTTACACCCGCAAAGTCAAAATTTTAGCGAGTTAAAAGCTAGGACAATGTATGAAGCGTGCCACATACGTTTTACTGCCTTCTCTTGTTGCTTTCACTGCATTGGGCGCGCTGGTGGGGCTGGGCCTGAGGGGGAAGTTGAGCGGTAACATTGATAGCGTAATTGAGCGCTTTTTCGAGAATAACACGGCGATTTATCAAGACAGCCACAGGTTAACTACCGCTCAACAGTTCCAACCCTTATCGTGGGACGCGCTGTTACCTGACGCCGAAAAGGCGCTGTTGGGCAAGACCCAATCGACTCAAGATCCTCAGCAGAATTTACCCTTTCATGAGCAGGTATTTCAGTCTATTCAACGCACGTTCGACGATGAATACCAGCAAGCGCTAACCTCAGTGAATACGGTTGATACATTTAACGGCAAGTACGTCGAACTCAGCGGGTTTATTGTGCCTGTAGAAGCCAATGCACAGCGTGAAATAACGGCGTTCTTCGTGGTGCCTTATTTCGGTGCGTGCATTCATTACCCACCACCGCCACCGAATCAAATTGTGTTCGTTTCGCTCAATAATGCCCACGAGCAAGGCGGTATTAGCGGCATAGATATCCAGCAGGCGTATACGTTCTCGGGTGAGTTTTCTACTGGGTTGTATGAAGACCCTCAGGGCACATCCGCTTACTTACTGGACGTGGTAGAAATAAAGCCCTATTCAGGGCTGGGAAATGGCATTAACGATAAACAACAAAGCGCTTTCCATATAGAAAGCGACATTCGTTGATTTTACTTTATCAATGGTCTACCAAGAACCGTACATGGGGTTTGGCAGAATAAAAATCTCTGTGCCCACTCGTGGCATGAGCAACTCAACGTTGGCAGATTCTTGGGTTACGCCGCCCACATCTTCAATGTTGTCACCAATTTGCATGATAATAGTGTGAGGGGCTGCCCACGTAGACGTCGCGTCTTTAGACGTATTTGAACATGCGATCTTGCCCTGGGTAAGCTGCATTCTGCGCAAGTCTTTGTCATTAACTATACCTTCTTGTCCGACTGCTTTTTTATCTTCAGCAGTGCGGCCAATCACGCAGGTATTGCTGGTGGTAAGCGGTAGACCCTGGGCCAAAAGGTTATTCCACGTGTGGATATCCAGTGTTTTATCACGATTCGTGATAAGCGCCACCTTGCCATTTCGTGTAACAACCTCATCGATGAAAGCGGCTACACCAGGCACCAGTGTGGCTTCTTCACGTTTTACCCATTCGGCCCAGCTTTGTGAAGAATATCCCAAGCCAGTACTTTCCCGTTCTTTTTGGTAGGCACTATTGTCTAGCACGGTTTCATCAACATCCATTACCACAACATCGCCATTGGCAAAACGCGTAGGTAGCGCTGAAATAGCTTGGCTATACACAAAACTTGAAAGAAGAGGGTACTCTTTGCTGCTGGTTTGGTATATCACGGCATTTGAGAGAGAGTGTGACTTTTTACCGGCAAGCGGGGTTGATGGCGTAGATGAGCACGCCGCAATAGCTGATACTGCAGCGCCTATGCACACTGCTCTGCTGATGTAAGAGAGCTTGTTAAGAGATAACAATGTTATTTTCCTTTTTCGTTTCTTCTGCCTACTGGTTTCAACGCCATAATTATATTTGCATTTATCGATGAACTGGGCCTGATAATTCAGCAATGGCGTCGTGTGCATGCAGACTTTCTTGATGTTCTACTTTTACACGAAAATAGGTAGCTTGGTAATACGTACTTAACGCGCCATGCAGTCGCCTTACCGAATCTTCTACAAACATTAGGTTTTCAGCATTACGCTTGGCAAACGCCTGTTCATCTTCACGCTTAACTGCTGTTTGAAGCGGTGTACCTAACGCGTTTTCTACCAAATCGATAATGCCAATGAAATCGGGGATCTCGTTGTCGGTTAGGTTCAAGGTTATGTCGGCAAACGATCGCTGAGCATGGGCCGTGGCGATGCTGGCTTGTTTAGAAGCGAGCCAAGCGCCCATTTCTTCTACGGTTAAATTTCTTCCTTCGAATTGCTGCACAAATACTTCTGATAACGCCTTGCGTGAAAGTGAGGCCGAACAAGGACAAGTACTAGAGTACGGTACTCTTAACTTAAGCTGTGCCTCATAACGTTCAGGTGATCGTCTTACGCAAAGTGAAGCAGGGTACGATTGATATCCTGACATCTTACTTTTGAGCGCCGGACGCGACACGGTGAGGTCAAAGTGTAAATTAAGCTGGGCGCTGTTGCTCAGCCCATCTTGAGACTCGATAAGCGCGTTCATTAACGACACAAGTGCCGACTTATGTAAGTCTTGGTTACTCAAATATCTCTGCAGTAGATTGTACAAACGAGACATGTGAATGCCTTTAGCATTGGGGTGATCTAAACTCACTGTTACATCGACTTTTGCTTGGCTGGCTAATCGCTCACCGCGCTTACCTAGCACGTGCAGAGGGATAGCAATGCCCTGCATGCCAACATTGTCAATAGTGGGAAGTTGCGCAGTAGATTGCTCGGTAGTGACATCGGGAAGCGCCGTGTCGGTATGATTAAAACTAGACAAAATAACCTCTGAATGAGACCTCAAAAACGGCTTATAACACTAGTTTTGCGAGCGTCGCTCGACAAGCACCGCCCGCTTTTGAGGTTATGATGAAACTAATAGGGTTGTGATTGGGTGGTCTCGCGCTCTTCGCAAATAGGCACCTGCACGGTCGACCTAAGCCTATAGTTAATCAGGTGCGCACCAACGATAATAAACGACGCGATTACCGTGATTATCACTTCACCATATTCACCAAGCACTTCGTGACCTAAGCCTATCCACTCAACGAGCAGCGGACTACTTAAAAGTGTTAGGCCAAAAACGCCAGCAAATACTACCCACTTATTTTTGTGATGTAGGTAGCCTAGTGAAAGTGCAAAGACCCCAACGGGCAACACGAAGAACAGTAATACTTGATGGAAGGTTTCATCATTGAGCATTGCCACACTTGCCAATGCAGGTATGAAAATTAATAAAATAGGTGTTAATAAACAGTGTAGTACGCAAAGCGATGAAAGGAGCATAGCGAGCCTGTCTGAAATAAACTGCACTTTTGGCATTGCGCTGCTTCCTTGAGATATTGAATTCATAGTATGTCCGAATATTGCTATGGCGCACGCATAATGGGTGAAGCTTACGCCTGAGAGAGTAAAAAATATAACTAGCTGCTTATCAGTAAGGTTGGCTGACTTGGCGTTATCTCTAGTGCGCCTTGTCCTTTGTTGGTTACCCAAATTGCATTAACGTGCTGCAGGCTTGGCCAATGGTTAAACCCTGTCATCTCAATACGCTTTAAGGGGCCTTGGCAACTAAGCAAGTATGCGACACGAAAATCAGAATGGGGGTTGTGATAGGCGTGGTCTTCGTGCTCACTTTCATGCTCGTCATGCTCGTCATGCTCGTCATGCTCGTCGGCGATCTCCCATGGGCTTTCAAGTGTGGTATCGAGTAATTCACACGTATTGCTTAGGGTAAATATGTCGTCAAAGCGCAGAAAAACCTTTTGCGTTTCTTCATAACGTTTTTTCTCGCTAGCCGTGGTTGGCGCGTATTCAAACCCTAGAACATCAGCAGCAGGCAGCTGCAGCACAAACTGCCACTCACTTCCCGCCTGTAGGATTTGTAGCTTACCTTCGCCGTGAGTATGAGGCGCAGCAAGAACAGCGCTTATACCCATTCCTGCCAAATTCAATCCGACAAAAGTACCTACCTTAAGAAAAGTTGAAGAGGCGCGTAGCGCTTTTTGTGAATTCTTCCACGTAATAGAAATAGTTTTCATTTTTACCTCTTGCTTAAGTGTTACATTATAACATACCATAAAAATAAATATGATACATTATCACATTACACAAATTCAGAGGTTAGAATAATGAAACTGTCTCGATTGGCGTTAGGTTTATCGCTTTCAGCGCCTGCGTTGCTATTAGCATCTCCGTCAGTGCTGGCACAAACACTTTCTGGCACGGTAACTAATGCAGCCGGAAAGCCGCTCGCCAATGCCACTGTTGAAATTGAGGCGCTAAAGCGTGTTACCAGCACTAACGAGCTGGGCGAGTTTACTTTCTCTAATGTAAAGGAGGGCGACTATACGCTACACATATTCGCCTCTGGCTTCGCTCACTTACATGAGCATACGCAAGTTCAATCTGACAACGCGGGTGGCGCTAACTTTGTCTTGGCGCGCAGTGCTATCGAAGTCATTGACGTACACGCCACGCCCATGCATTTATCGGTGATGGAATCGGCCACACCAGTGAGCGTGTTATCTGGCGAAACCTTACGTCGTCAACAAGCGGCCACGCTGGGCGATACGCTAGAAAAATTACCCGGCGTACAGTCTAATTTTCATGGCAATGTTGCGAGCACGCCAATTATTCGTGGACTTAGTGGGCCACGGGTACTGATTACTCAAAATGGCCTGGATGTGAGCGACGTTTCTCGTGTTGGCCCCGACCACGCAGTAGCAAGTGAAGCCTCAACCGCTAAACAAATTGAAGTGCTGCGAGGACCTGCCACCCTTTTCTTCGGAAGCGGTGCAATAGGCGGTGTGGTTAACGTGGTTGACCAACGTGTGCCCACCTCCACCGAAACCCGCGGTGACTTTGTATTGGAAACGCAAACCGTTAACGACCAGAAATTTGGAACGTTTAACGTGACTACCGGCATTGAAAACATAGCCTTCTATGCTGACGGTTTTTATCGCGATTCAAATGATTATGAAACACCTGTTGCCCCTGACATTGATGATCCAGATGGTGCCCATGTGGTTGAAAATAGTAATGAAGAATCGCACGGGTTTACGGTAGGTACCAGCTACTTATTCGACCAAGGCTATGTTGGCGTAGCGGTAGAGCGATTTGAGCGAGAATATGGCGTGCCTGGGCACAGCCATGGCGGAGATACTTCGGTATTCGCTGATCTTGAGCAAACTAAGTATCAGCTTTTAAGTGAATATAACTTTACCAATGACTTTTTGCAAAGTGTTCACTTTAGAGCGGGTTATACCGATTATGAACATGCTGAAGTTGAGGGTGGTTCAGTAGGTACCACTTTTAGCAATGAAACTGAAGAACTTCGCGTAGAGCTATTACATAAACCAATGGCTGGCTGGCGCGGTGGTATCAGCTTACATTACAAAGGGAGTGATGTATTTGCTCAAGGCGAAGAAGCCTTTACACCGCCTTCAGAAATGGAGATGTTTGCTATAGCACTAATGGAAGAGCGTCACTTTGGCGATTTTCTGGTTCAATTAGGGGCGCGAGCGGAAAGAGTAACATTAGACGCAGCAAGTGTGCTGTTGCCTGAGCTGGACGCTCACGACCATGACGATGAACACGAAGGTGATGAGCATGACCACGACGAGCACGACCATGAGCACGAAGGCAGCGAGCTGATACGACAGTTCGAGGTAGATCAAGAGTTTACGCCTATTTCACTGTCAGCAGGTGTGGTTTATACCATTAATGAAAGCTATAACGTGGGCGTTTCACTTTCCCGTTCAGAGCGCGCACCTTCAGCGTCTGAGCTTCTTTCCTTTGGCCCGCATATTGGCACCCGTACCTATGAAATTGGCGCCCTCTTTGATTTGTCAGAGGAAGGCGAGTTTGTGCTTTCTCAAACGGCAATCGATCTTGAGACAGCAAATAACATCGACCTAACGTTCAGAAAAACACAGGGCGACGTTGGCTTTGTATTTAATGCCTTCTATAACCAAGTAGATAACTACTACTTCCAAGAAGAAACTGGCTTATTCGCTGAAAGTGGTCATGACCACGACCATGGTGAAGAAGGGCACGGAGACGAAGAGCACGATCATGAAAACCACGGCGAAGAAGGGCATGACGAACACAGCGATGAATTACCTGTCTACCTATTTGGTTCAGCTGACGCTATTCTTCACGGCTTTGAGTTACAAGTTGCCTGGCAGACAACTGACAACCTAAAACTTGATTTCTTCGCCGACTACGTTAAAGCCCGCCTTAAAGACGGTGGTGCACTGCCGCGCACTTCGCCCATGCGAGTGGGCTCACACGTTGCCTACACGTTAGATAACATTCGCGCGGATTTAGACATCACGTATTTTGCAAAACAAGACGATATCTCGACGTTCGAGACTGAAACAGACGGTTACACCCTTGTTGATGCATCAATCACCTATGACATTCCATTGGGCGATATTGATTTATCGGTTTACCTGAGCGGTGAAAATCTTACCGACGAAGAAGCGCGCGTTCACACCTCATTTTTGAAAGATATTGCACCACGTCCAGGCCGAAACTTTGCCTTCGGTGTTCGCGGTTATTTTTAAGATCAGCTTATAAAAAAAATTATTGATAGGGATACGCACATGAAAAATAGATTAGTATTAAGCGCTATAGCTAGCGCACTTTTGCTTGCAGGCTGTGGTGACGCAGAAACCAATATTGTAGAGCTGGATCCTATTGAGGAGCCAGGAGATGATCACGACCACGACGGCCATGATCACGATGACGACCACGACTCAGATTATGAAATTGAAAGTGAAGGCCGATTAGTGGTTGCCGATGCTGCATCAAATACGCTCACCGTCTTTGATCTAGATGATAACTCAGAACTTGATACGTTTTCTGCAACTTTTGATGGAAGCAGTGTAAGTGCCTCTGCAGACTATCGTTTTGCAGTCATCAACAGCCGAGCAAACGGATTAACTGAGTTTCTTGATGGTGGGTTATGGCGTGAAGATCATGTTGAACATTTACATGATTACAAAGAAGCCCCAAGTTTGTCTGGTTTCACGCTAGAGGGTAGCCAACCGACTCACATAGTAACACATGACGGTCAGCTTGCTGTGTTTTACGACGGAAATGCCGATACCAGCATGCCAGCTGGCGTAAAAGTGGTAACTGATACACAAATTGCCAGTGAAATAACAGAAGTTCCTACTTTGGAATTTACTGTAAATATGCACGGTGTCGCGGAACCGCGTGGAGACATGCTAATTAGTACTGTACGTCGTGATGATGCAGAGTCTCGTTCTGCTAATCCAATCTTGCCAGACAGTGTTGCGGTATATCACTGGCATGATGGCGAGTACGAAGAAGAGCAACGCTTTGATGGCGAGTGTGCTGATTTACATGGCGCCGCTCAAAACGAAATCGCTGTGGCATTTGGCTGTAGCGACGGCGTATTAATTCTCAACGAAGATGATGAGGTATTTACCAGCGCGTTTATTGACAACATTGATGGGCTTGGCGATCTGCGCATTGGCACAATGTATGGACATGAACACGCTGAAGCCTTTATTGGTATTGCTTCACAGCACGGCGGTGGCAGCGCCATCTTGGCCAATGTGTCGCCTGTAACTAGCACAATGAGCGTGATTGACTGGCAGCCAGAGACTGACGCTCATGCAGTGTCATACGGTTTCTCAATGGGCGGCGAATTCTTTGCAATTCTAGATGACAAAGGTTTTGTAACGCTGCTAGAAGCGCACGAGGAAGATGGTGACACTCACTGGGAGTTTGCGCACAAAATTGATGTGGCCAGTGCCAGCGCGGCAAACCTAACGGATGACCAGTCATTTAGCATGGCGGCATCGCAACATGAAGAAGCCTTGTTTGTTGTTGACCCTGTTGCGCAATCTATCCTTGCTGTTGATTTGGAAGCCGAGACCACGGAAACCTTGCTTGAACTGGACTTTGAGCCTGCAGGTGCAGTTTGGCTAGGTATTGCTGAAGAACACGAGCACGACGATCACTAATACGCAGTAGTGATTAAGTAAACAAAAGAGCAGGCTATAAGCCTGCTCTTTTTGGTTTCAATGTACCTTGTGCTTAAAGCCATTAGTTTGTTGCTAGAGCTGCTTACAACAACAGCTTTATTTAGGCAGCGGAATAAACTCTTGGTCGTCACCCGGAATAGTTGGGAATAACCCGTTTGCCCAACGAGCCTCAGCGTCTTCTATTTTCTCTTGAGAGTACGCCAAAAAGTTCCAACGTAAAATGGGTTGTTTCTCCATTTTCTCTCCACCTAAAAGGAAGTAGCGACTGTTCTCCATGGTTTCAATTTCACTTTCATCGTCCAATAGCACAAATTCGCCTGCGCTAAAAACTGCATCGCCTAGTTTTACTTTTCCGGAAATAACGTAACAGGCCGTTTGAGATTTGCGACACGGACGCTCAATAACCGCTCCTGCTTCTGTTATCACATCTAAATAAAACATGGGTGAGTACGTCTTAACCGGTGACGTATAGCCGTACGCTTCCCCTGCAATTAGTCGCATCAGTACTTTTTCACGATGTATATACGGCAGTTTAGCTTTGTTAACGTGTATAAAGCTGGGCTCCATATCTGCCTTTTCTTCAGGTAATGCAACCCAGCACTGTAGACCGTTTAGCACATGGTCACTGCCTCGGGTTTCAATGGTCTCTCGCTCAGAGTGAACAATGCCTTTACCCGCTGTCATCCAGTTTACGTCGCCAGGCTGTATTTCCTGAATAGTGCCTAAGCTGTCTCTATGCAGCATACTGCCTTCCATTAAGTAACTAATGGTGGCCAACCCAATATGCGGGTGGGGCCTAACGTTAATGCCGCTGCCTGCTGGGAAATGTGCAGGTCCCATATGGTCAACAAAAACAAATGGGCCAATGCTCCTTGCGTCAACGTGAGGAATAATGCGACTTACTGAGAAACCGCCTAAATCTTTTTTGTGAGATGAAATTCGTTTTGCCATGATCTTTCTCAATTAACGTTGTTGGGAGAAGTTAACCGGTGACCACGCGGGCTCGGCTGTTTCTATTGGTGTTGCGAGTTCTGGGTACTGCTGTCTATCGGCAAAAACGACGTTGCCGTTTACGACAGTTAACTGTGCTTGTGTGTTTAGCAATGCTTTTTCACTTACTGTTAAGATATCGTGGTTAAGAATAGCAAAGTCAGCGTAAAAGCCAGGTCGTAATCTACCCTTAACGTTTTCTTCTCCAGATAGTGCAGCGCTTCCTTGAGTAAATAGCTTAAGGGCTGTTAGCCTGTCTACATGCTCTGTACCTAAATCAAAACCACCCACGGTTTTTCCACTCACTGCCCAGTAATAGGTTGCCCATGGATTAAAACTTGAAACGCGGGTACCGTCTGTGCCTAAGCCGACTGTGATACCAGCACTAAGCATTTGCTTTATAGGGGGCGTGCGCTTGGCTTGCTCGGCGCCATATCGCTCAACGAAATCTTCACCAGCAAAGGCCATACGACCTTGCACGGCAATCGAGCCACCTAACGCTTTAATGCGCGCTAGGTTTTTATCAGACACCGTCTCTGCGTGGTCGATTATCCAGCGCACGCTATCAACGGGCTGTGTTGAGTGAATATGTTCAAGTACATTTAAAATACGTGTTATAGATTGGTCGTAAGTGGCATGGAGTCTAAACGGCCACTGCTGTAAAAGGTGCAGACGAATAACCTCTTCCAGCGCATCTTCGGCTTCGCCTGGAAGTTCAGGGCGTGGCGCACGAAAGTTTTCATAGTCTGACGCTTTATAAGTGAGTAGCTCGCCACCGCCTTCAATTACATAGCCATTGTCTAAATGAATATGCTGGTTTTGATTTGCTTCATACTTACTCATCCATGTAGCAAAACTCACCATTTCTTTATTAGGCACTTGTGGGAACAAGTAATTAGAAACCCGTATCGGTAACTCACCGAGCTTGGCAAGGGTTTTACTGGCTGTATAGTCTTCAGGAAAGGTATGGCCACCGCCGCCTGCGTCTACTACGCTGGTTACGCCTAAGCTAAGTAGCTTGCGATAAAACTGTCGACTGGAATTTAACTGCTCATTTGCGCTTAGTTGAGGCAGCGCGGCAATGGTTTTATATAAAATCATTGGGTTGGGTTGAGCAAGCAAAACACCTGTGGGGTTGCCGTTAGCATCTCGCTCTATCACGCTTCCCTTTGGTGCTTGGGTGTCTTTGTCTATTCCCAGTGCTTCAAGGCCTTTTTTATTGAGCACACCACCTGAGTAAAGATGAAGCACAAATACCGGTGTGTTTGGCGCGATGTCGGTAAGCTCTTGTGGTGTCGGTAAGCGCTTCTCTTCAAATTGATAAGGGCTGAAACCTCCAATGACTCTTACCCATTGACCCTTGGGCGTGCGTTTGGCTTGTGCTTCTAGCATGGCTAAGCCTTCTTTCAAGCTTGTAATACCTTCCCAGCGAGTTTCTAAATTATAAAAACGTCCTCCACGCGTTACGTGCATATGCGAGTCATTAATACCTGGAATGAGCCGCTGTCCTTTTGCATCGATTACTTGAGTGGCACTATCTGCGTCTGCTAGCAGCTGTTGGGCATCTTGCGAAAAGGCGCTAAATTTACCGTTTTCTACGCTAAGAGCCGTATAGGTTTGGCCGCTCGCATTTGTGATTTTTGCATTTACCACGACCAGATCTGGGGCAGCCATTGCCTGGCTAGCGCCAAACAATAGAGCTACAATCGAAAAACGTGACAATAATAAATTCATGGGATAGCTCCTAGTTATTGCTGCTTTGGCTAGTGGTTTGTTTACCTGGCTGGGCTGCAAAATAAGTGGCTAGGGCGTCAATATCGTCATCGCTAAGCCCTGATGCATTGGGGCGCATGATGCTGGCCATACCGCCTTTCCTGATGCCGTCGCGATAAGCTTTAAGTGCATAAACTAGGTACGGTTTGTTCTGACCTGCCAAATTAGGGTTACTTTCAATGTTGGCAATGCCTGTTTCACCGTGACACCCCATACAGTATTGTGAAAGTGTTTGGCCTTTTTCGTATTGCGCGCTATCGGTATTAGCGCTAACGCTGAAAGAAAGTGTTGCGATATGAAGCGCAGTCAATAGTGCTACAAGTGGGTGCAAAGCTCTCATGTTAAACTCCTCGTGCAGTAACGATACAAGAGCGACAGGTCACGGTGACCTGTCGCATTAAAGGCTACTGGCCTTCTTTGGCGTTAAACATTTCGGTTGCGTAGATAAGGCCTAAACCGTATCCCCCAGCATGTTCTTTTGCGATGTTTGTCACGTCCACATAGCTTTCAGTGCGAGCCCAATCACGTTGAAGTTCTAGAAGGTACTGCAACCAAGTAATGGGTTGGGCACCTGCCTGAATCATACGCTGAACCGCCATGTCGTGAGCTTCTTTAGATACACCGCCAGACGCATCGGTTACAAAATACACGTCATAGCCTTCTTCAATGGCAGACAGCACTGGCCCTACACCACAAACTTCTGTCCAAAGCGCTGCAATAACAATTTTGTTCTTTTTAAATTTCTTAACCTTGTCAGTAACTCGCTTGTCTTCCCAGGTGTTCATCGTAGTGCGGTCGATAGGTGTTTGGTCGGGGAATACAGCTTTTAATTCCGGGAAAAGCGGGCCGCTGAATGACTTTTCAGCTACGGTTGTCAGAAGAGTAGGTACGTTAAATGCTTTTGCAGATTTTGCCAGACCTGTAACGTTGTTGCGCACGTCTTCGATTGAATGTGAGCGTGTTGCAAACGCCATTTGAGGCTGGTGATCAATAAGAATAACCGTGTGATTGTCGGGGGTCAGAAGGCTCTTGGCTGGCTCTCCCGCTTGCACAGAAGGAACAAGAAAGGTTAAGCCAGTAACAAGTGCTGCCATTGATTTTTTAATATTGAACATTGTGATTTCCTCTTGGATTAAGTTTGTTGTGAATACTTCGTAAACTTCGAGATAAATCTTATGTTCGTTTTTGTTTATTTAAAATGCGTAAAATTTCATCGAATTATTCTAATTTTTAGAATAGATGCATTAGTTTGAGAAGATCACGCAAAATCTAACAAGTCAGTACCGAAGAAGTTATCGATGGCACAGCGCCATTCACCACTTGCATCCCTTTGCAGAACGTAAACGGCGCGCTTACCCTCGCAGGGTAGGGCATTGGGTGTTGCTTTTGGCACAAGGTAAAGCTTGGCGACGACTAGCGCTACGTCACCGGCTTGTATAACCCGTTCGTCTCCGGTGGTAACAAAATGGTCGGGCATGAATTTCTTTTGAAATTTAAGCAGGGCGTCAACGCAATCGCGTTGCGTTGCATGGTCTTCAGTGGTCTGATTCTGCGTTGAGCTGGACATAGGGGTTGCGACCACTGTTGCATCGCTCGCATAACATTGGGATAAGGCGTCTTGATCGCCGCGGTTTACTGCGTCATGCAACTGTTGTAACACGTGAGATATTGAATTGTTCATGGCTGTCGTTCCGTTATTTTTACCGCAAGACGAGCCAATAAAAAACCCGCCTTTGCGGCGGGTTTAGTGAATTCTATGTACGCACTAGCTAACCCGCCCATTCCTTAGAATAGCGAGAATAATAATCAGCGCAGAGGCTGAAAAAGCAGTATGTGTGGTCGTGTTTTTAGGCATAGTGTTTAAAAACAGTGTGCTGCTAGTGAGTATTTAATGACCTGAGTATCCTGTGCACCAAAGAGAAAGTCAACGAGTTTTTTAGGTGAAAAAATTAGACCAAATGCGGATGGGTGAGTAAGCGTTGAGGATTAGGTTTAATGCTAGTCTAGGCTTCAAATATGGTTATGCGAATAATCGAGCCCTGTTTCAAACATTCATAGATGTCTTCATCAGTAAAGCCACTGTTATGGAGAATTTGCCTAGCAACAAGCTTGGCATCTTTTGTACTATTTCTGTCATTTAATATTTGAAGTGCTTTGTTTAAGTAGTTAACTGAAGGCATGATAAAAGCCTCATGTGCCACACTTTATCGCTGTTTATTAATTGAACGAATAAAGGTGGCGTTGTGATCACTTAAGCGTCGTAAAGGCATCACAAATTATGGTGGAGTTTAAATCTTGGATTTACTTTATAGTTGGTTAACGGCTAATGATGCGTTGTCGATGTCAACGTCAGTGGTGCTTATTGTTACATCATTCTTTACGTCTATGATGACAGCAACACTGGGTATTGGCGGCGGGGTGTTATTGCTTGCTGTAATGGCTGGTACTATGCCAGTTAGTGCGCTGATCCCCGTTCACGGGTTGGTGCAGCTTGGTTCCAACGGCAACCGCGCACTGATGACGGCAAAGCATATCGACTGGAATATGCTGAAGTATTTTTCTTTAGGCGCAATCGTTGGCGCTTTTTTGGCCTCGTTTATTGTGGTTCAGCTGCCGCTCGTTATCATTCAGTTTGCAGTTGCCGCATTTATTTTATTTCTGGTGTGGGGGAGTAAACCCAAAGTACAAGAAATGAGGCCCGTGGGTAGAACATTGGCAGGGTTGGTGACCACCTTGGTTTCAATGTTTGTAGGCGCTACAGGGCCTTTGGTTGCGGCATTTGTACACCGAAATAATTACAGCAAAATGCAGATAACCGGTACGTTTGCCAGCTGTATGACACTCCAACACGGTCTTAAAGCGTTTGTTTTTACCTTTGTAGGGTTTTCTTTTGCGCAGTGGGCGGGGCTTATCATTATTATGATTGCCAGTGGTACGCTCGGTACATTTTTCGGCTTGAAAGTATTAAAGCGTGTGCCGGCGGAGAAATTTATGCTGGCGTTTAAGATTGTAGTGACGCTGTTAGCCTTGCGCTTACTATGGCAAGCTTTAGTGAGTTTACTTTAATTAAAAAAAAACGAGAGCTTAAGAGGCTTGCTTCTCAAGCTCAATAAATTTTGTTTTTAATGTTTTATCGCTTTCGTGCCACTATTTAGAAGCGATAGCTTAACGACAAATGCCACTCGCGCCCAGCACCAGGTACTCGTTCTCCCACTTCCACATCAGTATTCATTACGCGGTTAATTCCCCCAGTATGTGGTGAGTACTGCTTATCAAACAGATTATGAATAGTCGCTGTTACCTGCAGGTTTGACTGCGCGTTATCAAAAAACGTTAAAAGCCCAGAAATATGAACCAATCCATACCCTGCTGTAGACGCTTCATTTTGCAGAGCTGAAACGTGGTTTTGGGCGCCGGCTAATTCAGACGTAAACTGCATTTGAAGCGGCGCATCAAATACCTGGGTATTCCATTGAACTGTTGTTGTTAAATGCTCTGGCGCAATACGGAATAAGGCATCGTCAATATCGTCGCGGTTGCCATGCTGGATAGTGGCTACTGCACGCAAACTCAAGGCATCGGTAAGCTGGCCTTGCACCGTGATGTCGGCACCCTTGATAACAGCATCGGTATTCGTCCACTGAAACGGCTCAGTACCAGCCATCATGGTAGATACCATGTTCGCTGCCATATTCATGCTGGGTGAACCTGTTATGTAATCTTCTATATCTTGATAGAAAAGTCGGGGCGAGATAGTCCAATTTCTATAGGTGTAATCTACACCCACATCTAATTTGCGCGCGGTTTCATTGTCTAATTCAAGGTTACCTATGTAGTTAAAACCGTCGGCCATGCCGCCCGAGATGCCAAGCGGTAGCCAGGTATAGCGCTCGAAATAGGTTGGAGCGCGATTTTTCTGAGAAATGCCAAGGACGATATCAAGCGAGTCGCTCGCATGGTATCGCGTAGTCGCGGCGACATCTAACATGCTGTAATTTTTGTCACGGTCGGCAGTGTTGAAGCTGTTTACAAGCGTTGCAATTGCTGGGTTAATCATCACCATGTTAGAACCCGCTTCTCCAGCATCCATACTAACACGGGTATATCGCGTACCTAGTGTAGATGAATATGCATCTTTGTTTATCGTCCATTGGGCATAAATACTCGCGGTATCTCTTTCTGCATTAGTAAAATTATTTACAAAGAACATACCGTTATTTGGGTTAGTAATAACAGAGTTATTCCGGGTGTGGTGTAGGTAAGCGCCCAATTCTAGCTCGCCGCTTTCTAAAGGCATAACGTACTTGGCATCTAATCCCTGAGCGATAGCGTCAGCGTTGTTTTCTCGCGCCATATTCTCAGACATTATCATGCGCTGGGAAAAGTTATCCATGGCGTGTTGGTTACTGTTGCCAAACCAATTTATAGCAAAGTACTCAGCTTCCCCAGCGTTATAGCGATAACCGACTCGGTACCAGGCTGCATCGATGAAACCGATATCCATAGCTAGGGCAGGTGTGCCGCTTTCATTGGTGTTTAGTTGTTGGTAGCTGGCGTCAAATTGGTGTTTTCCCCATTCATAGCCAAGCCTAAATTTGCCGCCATTTCTTTGGTAGTGACTATTAGGTATAACGGTGTTATCGCCGGATTCTCGCTCATCACGCTGCTGATGCATGAACGCGCCGCTAACGAAAGCTTGGTCAGTTTTGTAAAGTACATTGCCCTGATATTGTTGCCCGCTTCCTGGGGAAATTAAACTGGCGTTTACACTGCCAGTAATGCCGCTTCCTAAAGCAAAAAGGGATGCCGCATCGGCGTTAATATGAAGTTTGCCGCCTAGTGTTTGTACGCCAGCACTTACAGGTACAATACCGCGATATAAAGTAGCGGTAAGCCCTGGTTCTGGTAAAACGTGGGATAATGGCGAGTCCATTGAGTTAGGGCCAGCGCCAGTGATGTCGACGCCGTCAATGGATACACCCACTCTATCGCCAAACAAACCTCGATATTGAATGAGGCCTGTAACCGGGCCGTTTCGCGAGATAGAAACTCCGGGCAGTAGTGCTAACTGAGCGCCAAAGTCCGCGTCTATGTTGGTTGCGGCAGTTACCGCTTCTCGCTCTATTTCTGTCACATTATTAAGCGAATAACCAATCACTGTAATTACTTCTGTTGAAGCGCTATCAATGAACTCAGATGTGTTTGCACAAACGTGTGCAGATGTGCAGGCAGCTGTAACAGCGAATGCCAATAAAGAATACTTCATAACAATTCCATTAAATAAACGAACTATATGCACGGCTAAACCATGCGTGTTAAGTGTGCTTTTAGGTTTTGTTATGCGAGAGGTGGGGCGCGGCCTAGCGGCGCCGCAAAGGCAAAAGATGTGTAAGGCGCTGCTGCAAGGCGAGACGCTAAGGCGCGATAGCGCACAAGCGAAAGCACCGTTATTGAATCTGCCAGAACATTATCAATGTGCGGAAGGTCGGCCAACGTGCCGTTGGTACAATCTACGTGCTCAACAGGTGCTTTAAGTAGCTCAGGGCTTATAAATACAAACTTACCTTCAAGCGCTGTTGCACTCACAGATATATAGCGCATGGTTTTGCCAGTACAGATAAGCTCAATGTCATCGCCCACGAACCCACGGGCATGCTGCATTGTATGCGAAGCAAGGCCTAGTGCTAATGCATTTTGCAAAAGCATACAAAGGCAGAGTGTTAAGGCTATTAGGCGTTTAATCGACATTTTTTATCTTTTTAAATTGCGCACTTTTATCATAGCCTGCGAAGGATGGATATTTCCACATTTTAATTAAGTTCTTTAACATCGGCCTTTTTTAGTTTTCGGTAAAGCGTGCGGGTACTTACGCCTAATGCGTCCGCGAGGCTGTTTATATCGCCTTTAAAGGTGCTTGTTACCTGAGCAAGATAAGCATCTTCTACCTCGTCGAGAGTCATAATATCCTTGCCAAGATTAAATTCGCTTGTTGTTAGTGGGTATTGATCATTTCTACCCTCCATTGAAGCGTTATCCTCGCCGATGAACTCGTCTAACACGGGGAGGTCCGACTCGTAGATCACGGTCTCATCGGCAAGTAATACTGCTTGATCAACGATATTGCGCAACTCGCGAATATTGCCCGGAAAGGCGTAGCTGCTTAATTTTTCGAGGGCTTTTTTATGGAAACGCTTTTTCTCGTGGGACTGGGCTAAAAAATGCGCTGCAATCAGCGCAATATCTGACTTTCTCTCTCGTAAGGACGGAAGGTTGATAGGGAAGCCAGCTATTCGATAGTAAAGGTCACGCCTGAATTTCCCCTTTTCTACCATTTGCTTTAAATTTTTATGCGATGCACACACCAATCGGAAGTTGGCCTTCTTCGAAACTACGCTTCCCACAGGGCGGTAAGTTTGGGTTTCAAAAAGCCTTAGCAGCTTCACCTGCATGGCAAGGGGAATATCGCCTACTTCGTCAAAAAATAAGGTGCCACCCTCAGCCGCCTCTACTAGCCCTTTTTTATTAGTGGTCGCGCCGGTAAACGCGCCTTTTTCATAGCCAAATAACTCACTTTCAAGCAACGCATCAGACAATCCGGTACATTCAATCACAACGAACGGTTTTTCAGCCCGATGGCTACTTGAGTGCAGAGCCTGAGACACCAGTTCTTTCCCGGTTCCGGTTTCGCCAAACAGTAAAACGGATATATCTGAGTTCGCAGCGCGGTTAATTTTATTCAGCATTGTTTTAAATGCTTCTGACTCGCCAATCATTTTTCCAGCAGAGGGGCGGTTCGATGCAAAGGCAAGCTTATCTAGGATCTCCAGGAAACCTATTAAATCCCCGTGACCGTCGAAGATAGGCCGCATTAGAATGTCGCAGTAGCTTTGGCCCTCGCTGGTGGTATGGATATGCACCACGCTTGCTGCCCGGCCCGACTTTTTACTTTCCTGCATAGGGCACTGCTCGCCGCATTGGTCGCAGGGTTTATTGTTTCGATGAGATATCTGATAACAGGTGCTATAACCGAGCTTGATATCGATAGGGTAAGTATCTCTGTAAGGCGCATTGACTGCCTCAATAATGTAGTTTTGATTGATGAAAATAGCGGGCTTGTCTATTGCATCTATCATTGCTTGTACAATTGATATGTTCATTGTCAGCGTATTAGTTAATGCTACTTTTATCTTGCCAACTTAACATATTGGCATAGAGCTTGTTGATTGTTTCAGTTGAATCACAATGCCTGAGTGACAATACGTCCGTCAATAGGAGAGTTACACAATGAAAAAACGCATCTTTTTAATTGCGTTGGGGTTAGCCGTGAGCGCCGGGTGCCCTCTCGCTAATGCACAAAACAATGAGCCAACAGACAGCGACGTGCACGCAAAAGTGCAGCAGGCAAGAGTTCACGCTAAAGCCCTTGGTGGAGCGCTTAAATCTAGGCTAAAACAGGCAATTCAGTCTGGCGGTTTGGAAGCGGGTGTTGAAGAGTGTCAGTTGGCCGCCGAGCCTATCGCCGAGGGGCTTAGCCAACATGGGTGGGAAGTAGGGCGTACTGCGCTAAAAGTGAGAAACCCGAATAATGCGCCAGACGAGTGGGAGCGCGAGCAGCTAACGCTTTTCTCTTCTCTATTGGAAAAGACTAAGCTAGAGGGTAAGCCGCCGTCTACGCCTATGGATACCTATAAGTATGACAGTGACAGTGGCGAGTTCCGGTACATGATGGCTATTCAACAAGGTCAAGTTTGCATGGCGTGCCACGGCGCCCAAGTTGCACCTTCAGTAAAAGAAACCATATTAAAACATTATCCTAAGGATGAGGCCACTGGGTTCGAACTTGGTGAATTGCGCGGCGCGTTTACGCTGACCTATTCGCCGCAGTAACTTAAGTTAATGTTTTATCAGCTGAAGCGAAAGCTCTATTCTCAACCATTTTAAACCACACTACGACGTTCCCGTCTTCTTTTTATTTGTGTCAATTCTGTCACTTATAATGACAAAATTGGCGCAAGCTTGATGTTAGATCCTTGCGATGGATCAAAGTGCGCAACTTTTCGCCATGGAATAATTGTCCTGCACAGTACGAATAGACTGTCATTCATCAGTTGTTAGTTCAGATTAACGAGAAAAGTGATGTATGGCACAAACCATGCTCTAGCTGTGTTGAATATTCATGTGATAACCACTGAATAACCAATAAATTTATTTAAGGTCAAGCGCTTACCGCGCAAAAGAGACGAGGGAGATAACCCATGAGCGATACGTTAGTAGAACTATCGCGGTGGCAATTTGCATTAACTGCGATGTTCCACTTTATTTTTGTACCCTTAACACTAGGGCTAAGCTTTCTACTTGCCATCATGGAGTCGGTCTATGTGATGACAGGTAAAGAGATATACAAGCAAATGACCCAGTTTTGGGGAAAGCTGTTTGGTATTAACTTTGCCATTGGGGTCGCCACAGGCTTAACCATGGAATTCCAGTTCGGCATGAACTGGTCATACTATTCCCACTATGTCGGCGATATCTTTGGCGCGCCTTTGGCTATTGAAGGGCTTATGGCCTTCTTCTTGGAGTCTACCTTTGTGGGGTTGTTCTTCTTTGGCTGGGATAAAATGTCTAAGGTGAAGCACCTTATGGCTACTTGGTTAGTTGCCATTGGTTCTAACTTCTCAGCGCTTTGGATCCTAATCGCTAATGGCTGGATGCAGTACCCTGTAGGCGCTGAATTTAACTTTGAAGCTATGCGTATGGAAATGACCAGCTTCGCTGACGTTATTTTTAACCCTGTAGCACAGGTTAAGTTCGTTCATACGGTTTCAGCCGGTTACGTGACCGGCGCCATGTTTGTGTTGGCAATCTCTAGCTACTATCTACTAAACCACAAGCATATTGCGTTTGCCCGTCGTTCGTTTGCAATTGCAGCCAGCTTTGGCTTAGCTTCAACCTTGTCAGTTATTGTTTTAGGTGACGAAAGTGGCTATGAACTTGGTGACGTGCAAAAAGTGAAATTAGCTGCAGTTGAAGCTGAATACGAGACGCATCCCGCGCCTGCGCCGTTTACAGTATTCGGTATTCCGAATGACGAGAAACAGGAAACCGAATTCGCCCTTCAGATTCCGTGGGCAATGGGCATCATTGCTACTCGCTCGTTAACCGAAGAAGTGAAAGGTATTAAGGATCTTAAAGAAGAGAATCGCGAGCGTATTTTAAGCGGCATCAAAGCCTATGAAGTGCTTGATGATGTAAGAAATGGTACTGCAACAGCTGAGCAGCGCGCGGCCTTTGAAGCCAACAAAGACAGTCTTGGCTACGCCATGCTGCTTGAGCCCTACACAGACGATGTGTCAAACCCATCAGAAACCGCCATTCAACAAGCCGTTGACTACAGCATTCCTGCGGTGGCCCCACTATTTTGGAGTTTCCGAATCATGGTTGCCGCAGGTTTTATTATGCTTGCTCTGTTCTTATGCGCATTTTATTACAGCACAAAACATAAAATCACCAAGCCTCGCTGGCTACTAAGAGGCGCTCTCTATGGTTTGCCACTTCCTTGGGTGGCGTGTGAAGCAGGCTGGTTCGTTGCAGAATATGGTCGTCAGCCATGGTCAATTGCAGAAGTATTGCCGGTGCATACCTCAGTGTCTAATTTGGCGATTAGCGACGTGGTAACCACTATTGTTGCCTATACCGTCTTCTACACAATAATGTTTATCATCGGCTTTTATTTGATGAAGAAATTCGCGAAGAAAGGTCCTGTGCCTCCAGAAGATACAAAGACTGAAACTGAGCTTGATCTTATTGACCTTGATGAGCAAGGAGCAAAAGCATGATTGATTATGAACTGTTACGCGTCATTTGGTGGTGCTTAGTTGGCGTGCTGCTAATTGGGTTCGCCGTAACTGATGGCTTCGACTTAGGAGTGGGCGCTTTGCTTACCCTTATCGGGAAAAATGACAAAGAACGTCGTGTGATGATTAACACCGTTGGACCTCACTGGGACGGAAATCAGGTGTGGTTTATTACCGCTGGTGGCGCCATTTTTGCGGCGTGGCCAATGATTTATGCTACCGCGTTTTCCGGTTTTTACCTTGCTTTAGCGCTAACGTTAATTGCCTTATGGATGCGTCCTATTGGTTTTGATTACCGCAGTAAATTACCTAACCCACAGTGGCGCAAAGCCTGGGACTGGGCGCTATTTGCAGGTGGCATTATTCCGTCGCTCATCTTTGGCGTGGCGTTCGGTAACCTGCTATTAGGTGTGCCTTTCGAGCTAGATAGCACCCTTAAATCAACCTATACAGGTTCGTTCTTTGGTTTGCTAACGCCTTTTGCTTTGGTGAGCGGATTGCTGTCAGTAGCTATTTTACTTAACCACGGTGCGACCTGGTTACAAATGAAAACCGATGGTTTTATTGAAGTTAGAGCCCGCGCCGTGTCAGTAGTATTGAGCCTTGTAGGCGTAGCCTTGTTTGTTATTGCAGGTTTTTGGGTAGCATTTGGCTTAGATGGCTTTGTGATTACCTCTGCAATAGACACTATTGCTACATCGAACCCGCTTAAGAAAGAGGTAGCTATTGAAGCGGGCGCTTGGATGAGCAATTACAGCAAATATCCTTTCATGGTGGTAGCCCCTGTATTAGGTGTAGTAGCTGGTCTTGCCTGCGCGTTCTTCTCTAAGAAAGGCAATCCGGGTATGGCGTTCGTATCAAGTGCACTGTTTATCGCTGGCGTAATTTTAACCGCGGGATTTTCAATGTTCCCGTTCTTAATGCCTAGCATCACAATGCCAGAAGCTAGCCTTACCGTATGGGATGCAACATCTAGTCACATGACGCTAAACGTTATGTTCATCGTTGCCTGTATCTTTGTGCCCATTGTACTGAGCTACACCGCTTATAGTTTTTACGTGATGCGTGGTCGTATCAAAAATGATGACCTCGACCAATCTCACACTATCTATTAAGGAGATATTTATGTGGTATTTCGCTTGGATATTAGGTGTTTTACTGGCGTGCTCTTTCGGCATTATTAATGCGATGTGGTTAGAAGCAACGGAAAACATGGATAGACCCGAAGACCAAGAGTAGAAGTGGAGGTAGGCTGGCCGCAAGAACTCTCAGCCAGCCCATCACTTCTTCAAAGAGAAAGTGAAAAAGAAGCGCGGAGTTCACCCGTTTTCAAACACGCCGTAAACCCATCCATGGGGGCTCTTCAACAGCGTCCCTGCTGCTGAAGGTTTGAAAACGGGTGAGCACTGCGCTATCAGAATTATTGAAAGGTGAGGGAAGGCGTTCTTGTAGCCAGCCCACCACTTCAAAAAAGTTAAAGAAAAACGAAACAACATAAAAAGATAGAAACGAACAGTGACTAAAGAAAAGGTTCCCAACAGGCAAACACTTACTAAGTGGTGTAAGGAAATGGATAGCGCGCTATCGCTTGGCTTACGCCGTTCGCTTATATCACAGGTAGCAGTTAAGTGTTTGTCGCTTTTTTCTTTAATCATTGGCTTTTATTATTTTTCTAATATTGCCCAAGACTGGGTGGTGAATAAAACATCCACTACCCGTGGCGATATAGTAGGGCTTATTTGCAGCTTAGCATTGTGCTGGTTATTTCAAGGCGCGTTTAACGCCCTTTCTAGTATGGGTAAAGCAAAGGCACTTGATAAACTTGAAGTGCGTTTGAAACAAGTGTTTGTCGCTCGTCAGCATGCGCTTATCCGCCAGCACTCAGTATATTACTGGCAAACTCTTTGGCTGCAGCATATGCAGGCTTTTACCGATTGGGCGCTAGAATATCGGGTACAGCAAATGATAGCGGTGATAGTGCCATTGCTGGCTTTAGCCGTTATTTTCTACGTAAACCCTGTAATTGGTTTTGGTCTACTGCTTACACTACCTGTTGTGCCGCTTTTTATGATCATCGTAGGCAAAGGAGCGGCCGCGCTGCATCGCAAGCACTTTATTGCGCTTGAACGATTGGGTAGCTTGTTTACGGATCGCCTAGCTGCATTGCCTATGCTGGCTAGCTTTCAGGCTCACCAAAAACAAACTGATTTATTGAAGCAAGCCAGTGATAATTTAAATACGCGAACTATGAAAGTGGTGAGTGTGGCGTTTCTATCTAACAGCGTGCTGGATTTTTTCGCCACGCTTGCCGTGGCCTTAGTGGCGGTATTTATCGGTTTTTCATTGTTGGGTGAATTAGATATTGGGCCTGCAATAACACTACAGCAAGGTTTGTGGGTGCTGCTTACCGTACCCTTACTGTTAAGTGAAATGAAAAAATTGGGTCAGATCTATCATCAAAAAGCACAGGCAGAAGCCGCGCAAGACGAACTTGCTCCTTTGTTCTCTGTGTATATTCAAGCTCAAACTACAATGCTTTCAGATACAAAAGAGAATAGCCATTCTGAGCGTATAAACGCTCCTCGCGAATCTTTGCTTTCAGCTTCTCACTTTAACATTTTTGAGATGAACGCGTCGTTATTTACGTCGTTATCATCCTCTACAAACGAACTGCCTGCATTGCTTAGTGCAGATAGCCTTAATGTTTTTAAAGGCGATAGAATTTTACTCAGCGGTGCTTCGGGTTCTGGTAAAACGCTGTTGTTAGAAGCACTCGGTGGGCAGCGCCCTGCATCTCACAAATTTAACGAGCCGGTTGTGTGGATCACGCAGCACCCAGTGGTAACACCAGGTTCGGTAAGAGAAAACCTGTGCCTTGATGACAGCTATACGGATGAAGCGCTTAACGAGGTGCTTCACGCGGTAGAATTAGGGCAGTGGCTAGCCCTATTGCCCTATGGATTAGACACATTAATGACAGATTACCCATTACTTTCTGGGGGCGAAGCGCAGCGTCTATCTTTAGCGCGGGCTTTGTTGCGAGACGCAGGCATATGGTTATTGGATGAACCAACGGCGCATTTACCAGATCCCCAACATCACAGACTGGCTCAGCTTATCAACCGCCTAGGTGACAACAAAACCTTGATTTGGGCTTCGCACAAGGCACTGCCTGCCAATTGGTTCACACACTTCTGGGCTATCAAAGACGGTGAAGTGAAGACAGTATCAATTGCTAGCCAAAGCAAAGAGCAGGCGTCGACAAATGAATAGTACTAAACCCGCCTATTTAACGTTATTGCTCGCCCTAGCTCATGGTGTAGCAGGCATCAGTATCTTGGTTATTTCTTCTTGGTTTATTGCCGTCAGTGCAATTGCGCCTGTGGGCTTTAACTATGTCATTCCTGCTGTTGTTATCCGCGCACTTGCGCTACTTCGCATTGCATCAGGCTACGCCAGCATGTGGGTTGGCCACAACGATTTACTCGCTCGGATAGCCAATATTAGATTAGGCGTATTCAGCCAGCTTGAAAACAGCCAGATCAATGAAAAAGCCTTAACGACCGAAGCACTAGCTCATCATACTGAAGAGCTTGCTAGTCGTTGGATAGCGTGGATAGCGCCCCTGTCTAGCATTATGTTTATTTTCACAAGTCTTTGTTTTATAGCCACGTGGTTTGACTTTCCTGGGGCAGGATTACTTATTGCCCTATTTGTTGCGTGGTCGATAGCCGTTGTACTACAAGGGCTAGAGGCGCTTCGTATCGCTAAGCGCGCAACGTGCGCGAATGCCGAGTTTAGACAATCGTCAAACAACTTGTTAAATAGTAGTGCAATATGGCATTTAAACAGGGGGCTTGAAGGTCAGCGCGAAGACAATGCTACTTGGGAGCACAATAGCCATAGCGCTTCTAATGCCAGCACGCTAGATGGTAACAAGAGAAAAGCATCGAACATAGTCGGACAAAACGTCAGTGCTAAAGCAGTATGGAAAGAAAAGATCGCACAAAAAAATACCGCTAATCGCACCGCGTGGTGGTTTCAGGGTATAGCGTTTTTGCTGGTTGTGCTAATGATGTCTGGTGCTTTATCTATCGCGCAGACAATGGTTTTTGCTCCCATCGCTATCGTAGTGCCTATGGTATTGCTTGCGGCGCCCGATTGGGCGGGGAACGCTTTTTCAAGCATATCTAAATTTGCACAATACAAACAAAGCGTAAAAGCGCTTCAGCAAATGAAAACAACGCCCATTAAGATGCTTTATGAAAGAGAGATAAATACCTCGATAACATTAACGGATTTTTCGATAAAAGGCCGTCGCACAAATAAGGTGAACACAAGCCTGCCGGCAAAAGGTGTGGTTTGTGTCTCAGGTGCTTCCGGTTGTGGTAAATCATCTTTGCTTCAGGGGCTCGCGGGGCTACTTCCTGCCAACGGAAAACGAGAGATTGATGGTGTAAACATGCCTTCTGGCTTAGTAGTAAACTGGCGCTATGTTGAGCAAGAGCCCATTATATTATCTGGCACGCTTGCTTTGAATTTAGATCCTGCTGGAAAGGCAATACCACACAATAATATGACTATGTTGCTGCAAGAGCTTGGCTTAGATAAACGCATATTGTTGTCTACCTGGGTAGGCAAAGCGGGAAGGCCACTGTCCGGTGGTGAAAGAAAACGCGTAGCGCTAGCTCGGGCTATTTTAGCCAAGCCACGCGTTTTACTTGTGGATGAGCCGTTTGAAGGCTTAGACATTCACACTCAACAACGTGTATGTGAGGTGTTAAACCGCTATGCAAACGATAAGCTGGTGATAATTGCTTCACACGTCACCCCTACAGCCCTTGCGGTGCAAAAAAACGTTCAGTTAGACGAAGCGAGTATAGTTACCGTTAATGGCGAGCATCGCGCTACTTTGTAGCGAACTGTTCAAAGTCTTTTGTAATGTCTTCCAGGCTTCTTCCTTTGGTTTCAGGGAAGAGCTTGGCAACCAGTATCAAGCTCACTAAAGCAAAGCCGCCGTATATAGCAAAAGTGGCGGCAGCCCCTAAATTGGCTAGCTCCCATGGGAATACCATTTGAACCAAGAAGCTTGTGAGTGAATTCACCATACCCACCAGGGAAATAGCAAGTGCCCGAGTTTGGTTAGGAAATATCTCGGCCAGCATGGCCCACATAACAGGGCCCAACGACATAGCGAATGAGGCAACAAAGGCAATGATGCCAAAAAGCACTAACGGCGCATTCATAGTGATACTGCTAGTAAGTAGCGGTTGTTGATAGGTGTCGTATTCATTGCTTGTTAGAACGGCCTTAAGCGCACGTTTAAAGCTTACATCTGAATAATAGGTTTCTTTGATTAACGGAGTTAGCTTGGCAGCGACCGAAGGACTCTCTTGGGAAAGTTCTGTAATCTCAGTTTGCTGCACTTGATATGTTGCCTGCTTAAATCCATAAGCGCAAATAGCCATACTTATCACTACACCGACAAGACCTACCAACAACAAAGGCTTTCTGCCCCACTTGTCGATTGTAAGCATAGCGACTACTGTAAACGCTACGTTTACCACGCCAATCCACACTGCCTGCATAAATGCCGCATTGGTACCTACACCGCTTTGTTCAAAAATCGTGGGCGCGTAAAAAAAGATAACGTTAATGCCGGTAATTTGCTGCGCAATGGCGATAATAATGCCCACCATTAACGGAAATCGCATGGTTTTTGCTTTCAAAAAGCCAAGGCGCTCGCCTAGTGACCAGGATTTTTCTTTCAACGATAATGAAATGTCTTCAACCAGCGCTTTTGCCTGTGCTTGGTCGAATAAGCGGTTTATTACCTGCTCTGCCTCTTCCTGACGCCTCTTTAATACCAGCCACCTAGGGCTACGCGGAATAGTAAACAGTAAACCAAACCATAGTGCTGCGGGGATAACCTCAAGGCCTAGCATGTAGCGCCACAAGTGTGTGTCTATACCCCATTCAGTAACCCAACCTGCACCGCTATTGCTTAGCTGTAGCAGGTAATAGTTGGTGAAGTAGGATAGGGCGAAGCCAAATACAATATTTAGCTGGTTCACCGACACCATTTTGCCTCGGTTTTCAGGGGCGCTTATTTCCGAGATATACAGCGGGGCAATGATAAGCGAACAAAACGCAATGCCGCCGATAAAGCGAGAGAGCACTAATAGCTCGAAATTAGGGGCTAAGGCGGAGCCGACAGAAGAAAGCAGGTAGAGGAAAGCGACAAGGATGAGTGCTTTGCGCCTGCCAATAGCGTCACTAACGCCGCCGGCAAATAGCATGGCTATTAGCGCACCTAGTGTAGGTGAGCTAACAACGAAACCTTGCTGCCAGTCGCTTAGGTTAAATTCGGCATCGATAAAGCCGTTGGCTCCCGCAATTACACTAGCATCAAAGCCAAAAATAAAGCCTCCAAGAGAGACAATGAGTGTGTAATACAGCGACGGAGACAGGGCTTTATTCATTTTATAATTTGCCTAATGTGTCCCTATTTACCACTTCAGGAACAAATAGGTGCTCAATAGGTATGGGGCTTTTTATGTCATAAACATGTTGTAGCACCCAATAAGCCGCCATTTCTCCCATAGCGTGAATAGGGTTATTAATTGTAGTGAGTTTTGGGTAAAGGTAGCGGGAAAACAGAACGTTATCGAAGCCGATTATAGAAAGCTGCGAAGGAATATCAAACCCAGCTTCTCTTGCAGCCGTCATTGCGCCAGAGGCCATTTCGTCGTTCGCGCATACCAATGCTGTAAAGTCAGAGAGTGTTTTTTGAAGGTGCTGCATGCCTTCTTGGCCTGACGACTCGTGGAAATCGCCTTCAAAGACGCTCGTTTCATCAAAGGTTAGCCCAGCTTCTTGAAGCGCTCTCTTGTGACCTGCCAGACGATCGCTCGCATCCTTTTTAAATAGCGGTCCGCTAATGTACGCAATCTTTTTATGGCCTGCATCAATAGCAGCTTTCGTTGCCATGTAACCGCCTCTTTCGTTGTCCACAACAAAGCAGTTCTCGTCGAGAGTGTCTACTTTTCGGTTTATCACAACAACGGGGATCTTACTGTCTACTAGTGCTTTTAAGTAGTCATCGGAGACGGCTTCAGCGTGAAGAATCAGGGCATCGCAACGGCGGCTTTTTAAGAACTCTATGGCTTCGTGCTCACGCTTTTCATCCACATGGCCGGCGGTGATAATAACGTGCTTACCATTTTGTTTAAGCACATGTTCTACCGTACTCATCAAATCGCCGAAGTAAGAGCCGTGCAGTTCAGATACAAGCAAACCGACGCTGTTAGTGCGGTTTGACGCAAGAGATTGCGCAATAGCATTGGGCTGGTATCCCAACGATGCCATAGCATCCTCTACTTTTTTGCGGGTGCGCTCGCTTACCTTTGCGTTGCCATTCATAACGCGAGAAACGGTAGCTAACGAAACACCTGCGGCCTCTGATACTTGGTAAATTGTTGCCATACGGTTTGGTACTTGTCCTTATTTGATACCGCTAATGTACCCATTTATCCGGCTCTTAACCAGTTTTGAATAAGCCAAAGCGCTTTGTTTTGGCGTACGTTTTTGGGTTTCGTAGTCAACATAAACGATGCCGAAACGCTTTGAATAGCCTAGGGCCCACTCAAAGTTATCCATTAGGCTCCACGCAAAATATCCGCGTATATCTACGCCTTTTTCTATTGCTTCATTTACCGCATTTATATGTGTGTGGAAGTAGGCGGTACGCCCGTTGTCTAACACTTCACCATCTATGAGCTCATCATCCATTGCCGCTCCGTTTTCAGTGATATAAATAGGCGGTAAATCGTAGCGCTGATGTAAATCAACAAGCAGTTCGGTAAAGGCATCTGGGGTAATTTCCCAGCCCATAGCAGTTAAATCGTTTGTGTCTGGAGGCACTACTTCAAACCAGCCATTATCATTACTTTGATACACAGTGCGAGTGTAGTAATTAATGCCCAGGTAATCGATAGGTTGAGAAATAATAGCCATATCACCTTCTGCAATGTCGGGCTTAACGTCGGGAGCGAGCTTATCGATAATGTCTGGATATTTGCCTTCAATAATAGGTTTTAAATACCATTGATTGTGGTAATCATCGGCGAGTTTGGCGGCGTGTATGTCTTCCTGTAAGTCACTTTTTGTATGGCAATTACTAAAGTTAAGCACAAGACCGTTTTGGCTATTCGGGCAATGTGTATTGAGTACTTTTAATGCCAACCCGTGTGCCAGTAGCAGATGGTGTGCCGCCTTACGCCCGTTGCCCATACCTGTTTTACCAGGCGCATGTATACCGGTTTCGTAGCCTAAATAAGCCGAGCAAAATGGCTCATTTAGCGTGGCGTAAGAATAAACTTTCTCGCCCAATACCTTTGCCACGGCCTCTGCATATTTTTCGAATGCATAGGCTGTATTTCGGTTGAGCCAGCCACCATTATCTTCAAGATGTTGCGGTAAATCCCAGTGATAAAGCGTCACGAACACTTTCATCCCGCGTTTAATAAGCTCGTTAACCAAGTTTACGTAAAAGCGCATGCCCACTTCGTTTACGCTACCGTCCTGTTTCATCACTCGCGGCCACGAGATAGACAGTCTATAAGCATCAACACCAAGAGAATCAATTAGCTCTACATCTTGTTTCCACAAATCTATGTGGTTACAGGCAATGTCACCATTAGTGGCATCAGAAATGGCATTTTTCTTTTCGCAGAACGTGTCCCAAATACAATCTAATCTCCCCTTACGGTCTCCCTCTATTTGGAAGCTCGATGTAGCCACACCAAACAAAAAGTCTTTCGACAACATCATTGAGTTGGATGGAAGGTTAATTTCTTGCATCGTGGAAATGTCCTGACTATAACAATTTTTTCATATTAACCCTGCGCTAGACAGAGCAAATAACATCATATTTACATTGAATTCGATAACACTTCGTGTAATTATCTCCTCAATGTAAGCGCTTACAAATTTGTTTGCATTTATATGTAAGCGCTTTCAAATGTAAATTTATCATTAAATAGAAAAATAGCAACAGAGGTTATTCGTGGAGACACCAGTGCAGCCTAATATTTCAAGCGCCCAAGAGTCAGCGGCAAACGGCGGATACCGTTTTGCGCTTATCTCACTCACCACGTTGTTCTTCATGTGGGGTTTTATCACCTGTTTGAATGACATCCTTATTCCTTACTTAAAAGGTGCATTTAGCCTAAGCTTTACACAAGCAATGCTGATTCAGTTTTGTTTTTTTAGTGCCTATTTTATTGTGTCATTGCCTGCAGGCATGGTGGTGTCGCGCATTGGTTACCAGAAAGGTATTGTACTTGGGCTCGCTATAGCCTGCGTGGGGTGCTTGCTGTTCTTCCCCGCTGCTTCAAGTCAAATATACGGTATTTTTCTGTTAGCTCTTTTTGTATTAGCGTCTGGTATAACCGTACTTCAGGTGTCTGCCAACCCTTATGTAACTGCACTCGGCGACCCTAAAACTGCCTCGTCACGACTCACCATGACCCAAGCATTTAACGCTTTTGGTACAACCGTGGCTCCCTTCTTCGGCTCTTATCTTATTTACGGCGCAACGGGCGAGCACGGGGGCGGTACGCCAAGCGCGTCAGACGTGCAAGTGCCCTACTTAATTCTTGCTGCGTCACTGCTTCTTCTGGCTCTTGTTTTCATGTATTTAAAGCTGCCGAAACTAAACCACACCAGCGCAAGCACTGGAGTGTTTAAAGGAGGTGCATGGCACCACAAGCACCTTGTTTTAGGCGCCGTTGGCATTTTTATGTATGTCGGCGCGGAAGTGGCTATTGGCAGCATGCTGGTAAACTATTTAGCGAGTCCTGCCGTTGGCGGTTTAAGTGAGGCGGGGGCGGCCAAGCTACTTGCCTATTACTGGGGAGGCGCAATGGTAGGGCGCTTTATCGGTGCTGCGGTAATGCAGAAAATCTCGGGTGGCTACGTGCTGGCGTTTAACGCCTGTGTGGCTATAGCGCTTATATTGCTATCGCTATCAAGCACAGGAGATATAGCGCTATGGAGTATCTTGGGCGTAGGATTGTTTAACTCAATCATGTTCCCCACCATTTTTAGCCTTGCACTTCACCAGCTAGGAAAAGACACCCCGCAAGGTTCTGGCATTCTTTGTTTAGCCATAGTTGGTGGCGCCATTATTCCACTGCTTCAAGGTATGCTAGCAGACTCTATCGGCGTTACACTGTCATTCTTGCTACCCGCTTCTTGCTACCTTTACATTGCCTACTATGGTCTTGTAGGAAGTAGTGCATCTCACATTAATACCACTGAAAAGTAACGAGGGTTAACAATGCGAAAGAAAATAATCGCGAAAGTAGTTACCGGAGCATTGGTTGGCGTTTTAGTTAGTGCATGTTCAGCTGAAAAAAATGCGCTTTCAGTCGATGACGTTGAACTACAGCCAAACAAGGCGAGCGAGGTATGGCCTAGACTAGATATTGAAGTTAAAACAAACTCTGCTGTCGAAACCAAGGTAGAAGACATTCTGTCTACCATGACTATTGAGCAAAAAATTGCGCAAATGATCCAGCCTGAAATTCGTAATATCACGGTAGAAGATATGCGCAAATATGGATTTGGTTCTTATCTTAACGGCGGGGGGGCATTCCCTAATAACAACAAGCATGCCACACCAGAAGACTGGGTAGCGCTTGCCGAAAAGCTTTATCAGGCTTCCATTGACGACAGCTTGGACGGCTCGACAATTCCTACCATGTGGGGCACCGATGCGGTTCACGGTCATAACAATGTTATAGGCGCAACCTTGTTTCCTCACAATATTGGATTAGGTGCCGCGAATAACCCTGAACTGGTAGAGAAAATTGCGCACATTACAGCTAAAGAGGTCATGGCGACGGGGATCGATTGGGTATTTGCGCCTACCGTTGCTGTGGTACGTGACGATCGCTGGGGCAGAACCTACGAGAGCTATTCTGAAGACCCAACTATTGTTAGAGAGTATGCCGCTTCAGTCGTTAAAGGCCTTCAAGGCGCGGCTGACAAAGACTTTTTAAGTGACCAGCGTGTGATTAGTACGGTAAAGCACTTTGTTGGTGACGGCGGTACGGTTGGTGGTGATGACCAGGGCGATAATGTCGCCAGCGAACAAGCGTTATTTGATATTCACGCCCAAGGCTATGTGGGCGGATTAACGGCGGGCGCGCAGTCTGTTATGGCGTCGTTCAATAGCTGGAATGGCGAGAAGCTTCACGGTCATAAATACTTGCTAACTGACGTACTTAAAGAGCAAATGGGCTTTGAGGGGTTTGTAGTCGGTGATTGGAACGGTCATGGGCAAGTTAAAGGTTGCAACAACGAAGATTGTGCACAGGCCATCAACGCGGGTTTGGACATTTTCATGGTACCAAACGATTGGAAGGTGCTGTATGACAATACCCTAGCTCAAGTAAACGACGGCACCATCCCTATGTCGCGTATTGATGATGCGGTACGCCGAATTCTTCGAGTGAAAGTACGCGCTGGACTTTTCGAAAAGCCAAGCCCGGCAAATCGCCCGTTATCTGGCGACCGTTCGCTTATAGGTAAGGCAGAGCATAGAGAAGTGGCGGCGCAAGCGGTGCGCGAGTCTCTGGTGCTGCTGAAAAATAAAAATAAAACTCTCCCGATTTCTGCAAGCAAACGCATATTGGTAGCGGGCGATGGTGCGGATAACATCGGCAAGCAATCAGGTGGGTGGAGTATTACGTGGCAAGGCACAAATAATACCAACGATGACTTCCCTGGCGGCAGCTCTATTTATGACGGTATTAAAGCGCACGTAGAAAATGCTGGTGGTAACGTACAGCTATCGGTTGACGGTAGCTTTGAAACTAAACCTGATGTCGCCATAGTGGTGTTTGGTGAAGAGCCTTATGCCGAGGGTCATGGCGATAGAGAAACCTTAATTTATCAACACGGGAGCAAAACGGATCTAGCGTTGCTCGAAAACTTGAAATCTCAGGGAATTTCCGTGGTGTCGGTATTTATCAGCGGCCGTCCGATGTGGGTTAACGCAGAGCTAAATGCATCTGATGCATTTGTTGCAGCTTGGCTTCCTGGCTCTGAAGGTGCAGCGGTGGCAGACGTTTTGTTTGGTGAGCAGGACTTTAAAGGCAAGTTGTCTTTCTCGTGGCCGTCAGAGCCTCAGCAGATCGTTAATAAAGGAGATGAAACCTATGAACCTTTGCTGCCTTATGGCTTCGGCTTAACTTACAGCGATGACAACGTTCTAAGCGATACGCTAAATACTGAAATTAGAGTCAGTACTGACAGCAACAAGCCGATGGAAATCCTAAAGGGCTCGGTTGAGGCACCTTGGGTATTATGGCTTTACTCTGGTGATGATTCTCTGGCAGTGAACGCAAGCACGCATACTGTTGGAGCAATTACTTATCGTACGGTTGATAAGGAAGTGCAGGAAGATGCGCGTAAAATCACTTTCGATGGTACTGAGTTCGCCGCTATGCGTTTTGCAAGCAAGAGCTTTTTCCGTGAAGATTTAAGTGCGCAACTACTTACGCATGGTGCTTTAAGCTTTAACGTTAGTCGTCACTCAGACATAAATGCACCTGTAACGGTAGGCATGAACTGTGAAGGCGAGGGAGACGCAGCAGGCAGCTGTTCAACGCAAATTGATATTAGCGAGCAGCTAAAGGCAATGCCAGCTGACACATGGACAAACATAAGTATTGACCTACAGTGCTTTGTTAATGAAGGTATCGATTTTACCGGCCTTGTTGTGCCGTTTGAGCTGGGAAGTTCAGGGAAGGCTAGCTTGAGTGTGGCAGATATTCAGTTTACGCCAAGTGCAGCAGAATCAGCGAGAATGAGTTGTCAGAACTGACGAAATATTAAGCGTTAATACTAACATATAATAAACGTCGCCAGTTTAAACAGTGGCGACGTTTGCTTTATAAGCTTTTAAATAGCAGCAATAACTGCGTTGTAGTATGCTTCTGGCTGTGTTTGTGCATCAACAGAAGTACGGATCGCATCTACAACATCAGCTTTGTTTTCTTCGTTTACTTCAAGAATTTCCAGCATAGCATTTACGTGCTCGCCTTCACCCATTGCAGTTTGCTCAAGTACCGCGTCAAAGTTGTCTTGAATAAACATGGCAGCTTTTGTGCGCTGACCTTCACAAGAGTCTTCTGAAGAGATTTTAGAAGAAATAGCAGTGGTACCAAGATCCCAAATGATATTAGAAATCGCTGCTGCAGTGCCATTGTCATCAAATATTGCAGCGCCAATACCACAGTGTTTCCATGGGTTAATTTTATCTGTTTCGCTTTGTGCGAAAGCGTTTGAAGATAATGCTGCAACTGCTAGCGCAATAGATGCAATTTTTTTCATTTTAAAACTCCGTTTTGGTTTTATTGTTTTATTAAAAGTAATATGACAGAGATACCGAATATTCGAACTCTTCGTCATAGCGTAACAATGCCCTAACATCGTATTGTTGATTATTCAAAAAGCGTTGTTCCCATGTTGCATAGGTTCGCTTTTGGTTGGGTGCATTGACATACCTCTGATGTCCCACGCTAAAGGACATAGCATGATGTGGCGAAATTTTAAAAACGCCACCAAACTCAGCCCCTACCGCTAGGTAGCCGCCGAGATTGTTCTTACTTGTCGCGGTTGAAGATAAACCTCCGTAAAGCGCGATATCGAATGCAGGTGAATAGCTTTTTCCAAGCAGCCCGTCTATGTACAATGCGCCATTATCGTTGTTAACAGATAGGTCACGGTATCCACCCGCAAATTTCCACGCCATTTTGTTGTCGCCAGGCAGACCCGTATTAGCCGCATTTAAGTTTGTAATGCGAAGCGCTGTTAGCTCCGCAAGGTTTCTCTTTGCGCCTTCAAAGATATTTAGCCTTATGTCAAACGTGGAGAGTTCTGAAAAGGGGATACGCGCAGGGTTTATCGTAAGCAAGTCATAATAGTTTGCGCGAAACCTGACGCCTACCCCGGTGCCAGGATAATTGTTGTAGATCATACTCACTTGTAAAAGCGTCGTATCCTGCGCTGTATCGGGTGGAGCAGGAGTCAATGGTTTAAACCTACTGTTGCCGGGAGGTAAATCGAACCGCACATCCACAAATGCTTTTCTTTGCTGCAGCATAACCGATACATCGTTTTCTGACTGCGATTGCGACAGATAGGAAAAGTAATCAAAGGCTGTATCAATCACCCTTTTCATTTGCTCTTCGTTTAAGGGTTTAAGTATTTGAGTCAGCGATTTAGGAGTCGTTTCCTCAGCGCTCAATGCCACTATCAGTTGCGCTTTTTCTTTTTCAGTCAATTGAGCGAATTTTGTGTAAAGCGCCTCTTGTCGGGAAGGGTGGTATTTAACTGTTGATATAAGGCTTGGGTGATTTTTTTTAATTGCTGCAACAATATCAAACGGCATTATCCACGCTTTATCATTGGGCATGTACGACGTGCTCGTAGCCAGGGAGAGAAGCTGCGCAATTTGATACGCGCAGTTTTGTTTAAAAAAATAATAGGTCATTGGGATCTGCTCGAGTTCCCAAAGGTGCGCCAATAAGAAAGAAATCTCTTTTGAGGTTAATGAAAGCGAATACTCCCACAAGTCTCTAAGTTCACTTTCATTATAAGTGAGTGTTTGATGATGGTATTTTTGATTAGCAAAATAACCGTTATAGCCACCAAAAATACCATTTAGGATATAGGCGATAGGATTTTCATTATCTGGATAACGAGCGCCGTAGTTGTAAGTATTGTCCAGCAATTCGCTTTGCGATGTGTTGTTAAATTTCAAAAATACATGGCCATACATGCTTGCGGGGTTTCCTAAATAACCCGATGCATAAACTAGGCTAACCCCTGTAGCATTAATGTTAGAAATAAATGCGTTGAACGCGTCGCACTGCACATCAGGTAGCGTTGCAACATTCTCTGACACAAACATAGCCCGTGCTGGAAAAGTACATTGTGAATCAGGTTTTTCTACAAACGAAGATATTGTGGCTTGAAGTTCTGCAAGCGGATCGATTGACCCGCGGGGCGAAAAGAAAAATGCTGGTGTATCTATAGCAGACGTATAATCACCAAGAAACGTTTTTTCATAATGTAACAATGACAACCACTGAGGTTGAAGTGCTGCGGCTTCTACCGAAGATTGAGCGCTTGCAATAGGAAAAGCGTGCGACAATAAAAGTATGGAAACGACAAGGAAACGACTAATTCCTTCCATGAATTGCTTAATATCCGTAATGTACTGCTTTAAACTGCCCTGCCATAGTTGCAGGGCTGAGCATGATACACAAAGTTTTTTAAAACTTACAACAAAAAAGCCGCAGTAATTGCTGCGGCTATCAAGAAATAATTAGCTGGGCCAATTAAAATGTATATCTAGCGCCTAGCGTATAGCGAGGGCCGTATTGACGAGCAAATAAGAATTGCTCTTCAAAGCGGCCGTAACCACGCTCGGTTTCGTCGTTGATGTTTACACCTTCTAAGAACACTGTTAGGTGCTCATTCACATCGTAGTTGATGCTGGCATCGACCTGACCAAACGTATCGAACTGAGTCGCTGGGTTATCCGCCGAGCCTTGTGCTTGGCCAATACCAACAACATAGTCAGAACGCCATGCATAAGTGACTTTTACAGACAGGCCTTCTTTCTCGTAAAACACTTGGAAGTTAGCTGAGTCACTGATACCTACCAGCGGGTTTTGCTGTTCAAGGTTGTATGGGTCATACTCTACGTCACCGTCAACCAGCGTTGCGTTGGCACCAAAGCCAAAGCCGGTTTCCCCAAATGTGTGTTGGACAGCAAGCTCGATACCTTCAACGGTTTTTGAGTCGTTTAAGTTACGAGGCTTCACTACGTTCCACTCAATAAGCGGGTCGTCTGAATTCGGCTCAACAACGCCGTCTGCATCAGCGTAGCCTGCTTCTCTGAAGTAGTCGTAAATGTTACTGTCGGTGGCCTGAATGCCTTCTGCCTGAAGTGCAGAAACAGCTTCTTGCCATCTTGGGCCTTGGTAAATATCGTTAAGGCCGTCAAAGGTTTCAAGCCTACCTTGGGTATCGATATAGTTCTTCACTGACTTTCTGAATAGGCCTACTGACGCATAGCTTGCTTCGTCATAGTACCATTCGAAAGATAAGTCTAAGTTAGTTGACTCATAAGGTTTAAGGTCGGTACTGCCTTCAGATACTACCCTCGAGCCAATTTTAGGGCTTCCGCTAAATGAACGTCCACCTTGCAAGAAGCCGATAGGTGCACGAGTAATCGATTTACCCCAAGAGAAGCGGGCGACAATATCATCCGTTACATCAACTTTCACGTCGAACATAGGAAGGAGAACATCGTACTTGCCAGTAAAGTCCTGCTCTTCAACACCGTCTTGGAAAACAGTGATCCACTCACCAGCTGCAACCCAGTTTACTTGAATAGGCACGCGAACTTCAGCAGTGCTAGGTACTTCCGTTTCTTCGTAACGAAGGCCAGCGTTAATTTGAACGTAGTAATCGCTAACGTCAAAGTCCCACTCAGTTTGCACATAGATTGAATCTGTTGTTTCTTCTACATTGCTTACTGAAGGATCGCCGCTGAAATATGGGTCAATAGAATACGCATTGCTTTCACCCACAACGTCGGCAGTGATGAATTGAAGCTGACGCGCAATGGCTTCATCAAAGTCAAAAGTGTAGTAATAGCCCGGGTTCATACTTGCACCACCACCATCAAAGGCGTCTAAGAAGCCGGAGGTGTCGTTGCGAACGAACATACTGTCTGGGAAGATCTCCGTGAAAGACGGGCTAAAGCCAGGCCCGCCTCGCAGTCCGCTCCATGCGGTAAAGCCTGATAAAGACTGTTCTGTGCGAGCCACACCAAAATCAATTTTAACTAGTGGGATGTCCCACGCCGAGTTATACCAAGTCCCGTCTAACTGCAGTTGTTCGATGTCAGAGCGGCCCGGAGAATAGATGAACTGGCTGAAGTTAGAGTCGATTTCACCAGGTAAAATTTCATTGCTGCCGTTGTTCCAGTTAACGAAAACCTGAGGGATTTCTCCTTCACGGTAGTCATAAACCTTAGATTCTAGTTGGTTCGAACCAAGAATGATTTGCCCTGCGCTGCCCAATCCTTTGTCATAACCGTTGTCGGTTTTATTGTAAGAGTCATGATAATCTAAGCGGAAATGCCAATCATCGTTTACCATCCAATCTAAGTTTACACCCAGTGATCGGGCGTCAACGCGGGTAGTATTGCGGCTTGCCGTAAATGAAGCGTCATCGCCACTGATGTCGGCATAAACAGCCGTGCCGTTCTTATCCAGTTCGTAGGCATTGATATTTGCACCAAAGTTATTCCAAATACCCCAACCCACAGTGTTTACACCTGTGGTAGCACGAGAGGCGGTGTAATCTATGGTTGCAGTAAATTCGTCAACTGGACGGAACTGGAAGGTTACTTGGCCGTTCTGACGCTCACGTTGCACATCGTTGATGCTGTAGTTCATGTCTTTCGGAAAGAACGCTGCATCGGTAATGTTAGTGCGGTTATCAACAATATTTCTTGGATCTATATTTTGTGGAAGTTCGCTGTTTTCTTGAAGTACCCAGCCCTGAATGCTTGCTGCTTGTTGTTGAAAGTCACGCTCCTGATGCGAAAAAGACACGCCAAATCCAAACATGTCGTCAGCGAAAGTATTGGTATAAACACCTGCAATTTCAGGGGTTACATCGTCACCCGCTTCATTCGACGTATCGTAAATACCCTTTACTGAAATCGTAGCGTTTTGTCCCGACTGGGCTAGCGGCTTCATGGTAATGATATTGACCGTGGCACCTAGGCCGCCACTAGGGTTTTCGGCGCGGGCGGTTTTTTGAAGCTCCAATGTGTTCACACCTTCAGACGAAAGGTTGGCAAGGTCAAACGAACGAGTAAAACCCGTCCCCGGCATTTGACGGCCATTTAGTGTTACCAAGTTGAATTCAGGGCCAAAACCACGAACGGTAATTTGGCTACCTTCACCGTTATTTCGGCTAATGGTTACGCCGGTAATACGTTGAAGTGCTTCAGCTAAGTTGGTATCAGGAAATTTACCCAATTCTTCAGCAGATATGGCATCTACCACGCCGCTTGAGCTGCGCTTTAAGTCCATCGAGCGGATCATACTGCCGCGAATACCGCTAACTTGAATAACTTCTACTTCGCCTTCTGCGGGCGTTACTGTTTCTGTTTCTTGAGCGTATGTGGGTAGCACAAGAGAAGAGCCCATCAACAAAGCCATTGATGTGGCAAGTTGGGTCTTTTTAAAAGATGTGTTTTTCATAATTGCCCTACTAATTCTTATCAATTTCTTGTGTTGCCCAAGCCCTACCTAGGCAACACATGCTTTGCTATTGCGCTGCAATTTCAACATTATCAACGCGGTACACTGCACCTTCACCCGAGCCCCAGGCAGGGAACATCATGATGACGTTGATTGCACTGATATCCAGACCTAGGTCGTAAAGAGTTTGTAGCGGGAAGGTATAGGTTTGCCATTCACCTTCAACAGGATCTACCCCTTCAAGGCTTGCTGAAATGGGGAGTTCTACCGCCGATGACACGTTAATAGATTCAATTTTGAATAACCAAGGCGCAGAAGCATCGTTAGGCATAGCGCTTACTTTCATTTCGAATCGCACTGTGCCATTTGTGAGTAGTGCTGACGCATCGTAAGAGTGACCGTCATCAGCAATGATGCCCATCACTGTTGGGGTCGCGCCAATACGGAATTCAGCTACTGTTCCGTGGTCCGCATCATCTGCCTCTTCTGTTGGCGTTGAACCACCGCAGCAATCCCAGATTCGCCATTGGTTTGCGGCAGTATCAGCAAACAGGGCAATACCGCCGGTTGGCGCTTCAGCACCACTATCAGGGTGGTAAATCTTCACGTTGTCTAAGCGATACACTGCGCCTTCACCTGATCCCCAAGCTGGGAACACCATAATTACATCGATGGCGCTTACATCTAGGCCGCGAGCCTGAAGGTCAGAAATAGTGAAAGTATAAGTCTGCCACTCACCTTCAACGGGTGATTGACCTTCAACGCTATCCGCTAACGGAAGTTCTACAGCCGTTGAAGCATCGTTAGATTCTACTTTAAACAACCATGACGCTTCGGCATTGTTAGGTGCACTCACTACACGCATGTCGAATTGTAGTAAGCCGCCTTCAGTAAGCGCTGTTGCATCAAATGGAGTATCACCACCTCCTGAAGCAGGACGGGTGATAAAGCCCATCACAGTAGGCTCAGCGCCAATGCGGAACTCCGCTGTCAAACCGTGTTCTTCTTCATCCATTTCTTCGCTTGGCGTAGAACCACCACAGCAGTCCCACATAGGCCAATCAGGGTTCTGGCCGTCTTCGAAGATGGTGAGTTCTGGATATAAAACCGCACCGTCCTGTGAAATTTCTACATTAGTAATTTGGTAAACGGCACCTTCACCTGCGCCCCAGTCAGGGAAAATCATGATGGTATCAATGGCGCTGGTGTCTAGCTCTGCTTCAGCAAACATACTGATGGGGAATTGATAGCTTTCCCATACGCCCACTTGCGGTGCAGCTGGTACTGTGTCTGATGGACCAACATAGCCGCTCATTAGTGTAAAAGAGGCGTCTGTGGTTGCTTCAGTACTTTCTACTTTCAAGTTCCAGTTTGCTTCAGCGTTATTGGGAGCAGAAACAAGTTTTAAATCAAATTTTAAGCTACCAATGCCTTCATGGGGAGATGCATCAAATGGAGAGGCTTCACCTTCTGGGTCAGTAAGAAACGCATCGCGGCTGATGAAACCAACTACTGTAGGCTCTGCGCCAAAGGTAAATTCATAAACTTGACCTAGCTCAGTATCTTCAACAAGTTGGGGTGTAGAGCCACCACAGCAATCCCACGCTGCCCAATTTGGGTTAGGCGTGCCATCAAAAATGGTTAAGTCTTGTGGAATACCAGTAGAAGGCGGCGATGGGACGGGGGCTGCACCTTCAACCAGTGCGTCTTCAAGAGAATCGTAGCCAGGGCGCACGGTTTCGCAGCCTTTGCCTGTGTCAGGATTAGAGGCACATTCATAAACGCGCACGTAATCAATTTCGAAGGTCTGGCCGTTCACAAATGCGTCTGCATCAATGCCCGTTTCGTTAACTGCTTCAGGCCAATTTCCACCCACAGCAAAGTTAAGGATCATGTAAAATTCTTGATCGTAAGGGGCATTATTCCATTGGGTTTCAAGTTCACCGGTAATTTGATCGAAGTACTCAGTATACCAACCGCGATGGGAAAGGCCTGTTGCATCACCATTTGCGTTATAGCGTACTTCGGAGCGACGCTGGGTGGCATATAAATAACCGTCCATGTACCAGCGAATTTCACCTTCCTGCCATTCAATGGCGTAGGTATGGAAATCATCAGCTGGGTTTGCGCCATCTGGAAGAGAATAAGCTTGACCTGAGCTATCGTTGTTTGGCCACTCTTGACCATAGTGAAGAGTACCGTAAATATGATTTTCAGGGTTACCTTCCGTGTCTGCTGCTTTCAGGTTTACCGCTTCCATAATGTCAATTTCACCAGAGCGAGGCCAGCCGCCATATACAGAATCAGTAGGCATCATCCAAAACGCTGGCCAACTACCTTGCCCTTCGGGTAGCTTCGCGCGTATTTCAAAACGGCCATATTTAAAATCGGCTTTGTATTGAGTGATTAATCGGGCTGAAGTGTAGGGTTTTGGCGCACCTTCTTCGGCAGGAAGCGCAACTATTTTTAGACTACCATCAGACACAAATGAATTGTCTTCGCTGTCTGTGTAGCACTGGGCTTCATTATTACCGCCACCGTCGCAATTTACTTCATGGGTCCATTTATCATCATCAATACTCGTTCCATCGAATTCGTCATTCCAAACCAGCTCCCAGTCGGTAACAGGAACCGTTGCGTCGACAACGTCGATATCGGTAGAAGTTGTTGCTCCACCTCCGCAGCCAAATAGAGTTGTGACTGAGATCGCGGCCGCTATCCGCGAGAGTTGAGATGCTTTTTTCGTCATTGTTTTCAGCCCTGATCAAAAGAAATTGGGTTTTTATGTTGTGGCAAATACCACATAAAAAGCTTGTGTAAGCGCTTACAATTTAGTTCAAATAAAAATGGCCGTTTGAAAGCGCTTACATTACATTAAGCGACTGACACATAAAGATCAATACTGTTCTCAAAAAATTAACATTTGGCGGTGTATTCTATTTATACTTTTTGCGGTTTATTTATTTTAAAATCAGTTTCTTAGTGTTTTTATTTGAAGTGAGTTAAAATCTAAGGATGCTTGCTTCACTCACTGTTTACAAATTTTTTCGGAAACTTGTTAATGAAGTGTGCTAGATATTTTATTCGCACCTGGATACACATCACGTTAAGCTTAGTATATGGTCTCATGTGAGTTGTTATTATGCATAACCACAATCACAACACTAACGCCACCAACCATCATAAACGCCTGCATCACGATGCACATGCCGATATGCTCGGCACAGATTCCACACGCATTGGATGGGCGTTCTGGCTGAACTTCATTTTTACTATTATTGAATTTATCGGTGGTTGGCTTACCAATAGTGTCGCCATAATGGCAGATGCTGTTCACGATTTAGGAGACTCTTTATCTATAGGCCTTGCGTGGTATTTAAGCAAGCTTGGGAATAAGGCGTCTACTGAAAAGTATACTTACGGCTTCAAACGATTAAGTCTTATGGGCGCTATGATAAACGGGGTTATCTTAGTGATTGGTTCAATTTGGGTGTTGTCTGAGGCTATCCCTCGTTTATCTAATCCCGAAATGCCGATTACAGAGGGTATGATTGGGCTGGCGATCCTCGGTATTATCGTAAATGGATTTGCAGCATACAAACTCCACGGCGGTCATTCAATGAATGAAAAGGTACTTAACTGGCACTTAATTGAAGATACGATGGGGTGGGTAGCGGTACTGGTAGTAGCCATTGTGCTTCATTTTGTCGAATGGCCGATACTCGACCCCATTTTATCTATTGGCTTTACGCTTTTTATTTTAGTGAATGTTGTACGGTATGTTGTGCAGACCATGTCTTTGTTTCTGCAGGGCGTACCTGACTTGGCTACAAGGAATGCTATTAGCAACACGCTTTTAAAAATTGAGCACGTTGAAGAAATTCACCATGTACATTTTTGGTCACTTGACGGTGAGCAGCACGTGCTTACTGCACACGTGGTAATAAACTGTGCAATAGACAATGACAAATTAAGATTACTAAAAAAGGAAGTTCACGAGCGTTTAGCACCTTTTGGGCTTGCTCATACCACGATAGAGTTTGAGTTACCGGGTGAGCCATGTCGTGATGAAAATGACCACTTACACGCTCACTCTCATGAACACCAACATGAAGAAATAAACTAAACGCTATTAGTAGGTTTAAGGGTTTATTCTCATTTGCAGGTGCTAAGAACCTTTAGTTGTTTTATTAAAAAAGAGGGGCGTTAACACGCCCCTTTCAACACACACGCTTTGCGGTTTATAACAAGATTAAAACTGTGCTTTAAACGCTACGCCGTAGTATCGATCTGCATCGCGCGGAATTTGGTAGCGGAAGTTGTCGCCGCTATAAGTGGTTGCATAGCTTTCATCCAACAAGTTCTTCGCAATTAACGATACGCGGAAGGCATCGTCTTTGAATGAGAAGCTAACGCTTGCGTTAAGCATGCTGTAGTCTGGTAACAATGAGTGAGGATTGAACTCCCCCGTGTTGCCTGGCAAGTCAGAGTACTGTTCATCGGTGTAGATGTAAGATGCGTTGTAGTAAACGTCAAAACCATGCTCTGTTTCCATGAAGTATTCCGCTGACAACGAATATTTCATATCAGGTGAGAATGGAACATCCAGGCCCGAACGGTCGGTACACTCGGCTTCTTCAGGACAATTAAATCTATCGATCTCAGCCTTGGTATACGCAGCGCCACCTATAAAAGTTAGGTTGTCAGTTGCATTCCACATAAAGTCTACTTCAACCCCTTGAGTCTTCACATCACCAGCATTAGTAAGTCGCGTAATACATGCACCGTCAGAACAATCAAAGTTGTTTGCTTGAAAGCCTTCGATGTCGGTGCTAAACAGCGCGATATTTAAAAGTAGATCGCGACTTGCGTACTTATAGCCAATTTCGTATGCGTCAGATTCTTCCGCGCCAATAGGACGTCCGTCGTTCTCTGGATTAAAGTTATAGTAAACATTGAAACCTGGGCCTTTATAGCCTTGTGAATAGGTTGCATAAACCATTTGATTTTGGTCGAGTTCGTATTGAACACCAAGGCGGCCAGACAAATTGGTTTCATCTACCACACCTTCTGCATCGGTGTTCTCGGTAGCAGGGCGCACACCCACACCGCGACGTCCATATTCATCGTTACTTATGCGACGGTGAGTGTAAGACACTTCATCATCGGTATAGCGAAGGCCGAAGATAAGGCGTAAGTCATCGCTTAAGTCGTAGGTACCATCTCCGTAAACAGCCCAGTTATTAAACTCAGTGCTCATGAATGCAGTGGCAGACACGATGTCGTTGGCATTGCATGTCACACCTAACGAACTAGCATAAGCGTCTAAGTCAGAAAGTGCGTCTGTCAGCGCGTCTCCAGACAGGTTATTCTGCGCGTAAAATGTCAGTGCTTGGTCAAGTTGAAGGCTATTGTTTTGGCAACTTGCATCACGAGTGAAATTACGCTCTGAATCCATGTTCCAGTAGAACATACCGGCTAAGAAGTTGAATGGGCCCGCTAGGTTTGACGCAACACGGAACTCTTGAGAAAACTGACTCCATTCTTGCTCACCAACGTCATGCAGCTGAAACGGCACACCAAATACCGGCTGATCGCTGTCGCCAGCAATAGACGTAAAATCACCTTCGCGGAATTCTGTATTTTCCCACGAGCGCTGGGCAGTGATCGACGTGAAGGTGTAGTCACCAATGGTTTTGTCCACTTGTACGGAGAAGGCCGAGTGGTCGTCGATAGTACGAGATTCGAAGTCATGATCAATTTGACGTTGTTCTAAATCGATACCGTCGGCAATGGTCTCACTGTTGGGCGCTGCCTTTGAGTCGGGATTTCGACCGCTAGATACGCCTTCTAAATCTGCACAACAGTCGTCATCCGCGCTGTAAATTTCGCTAATGAACTTTACTTTTAAATCATTGGTTGGTTCATAAACCACAACCGCACGGGCACCTTCTCGGTCATAACCGTTTACTTTTTCATTGTTGTATACGTTGTCGATATAGCCGTCGAATTTACCTTGGAAGACGGTTAAGCTGGCTGAAAGGTCGTCAGTTAAGCCACCGCTTACTGTGCCTTTTAAACGGTATTCGTTATCTTGATAAAACTCAGTAGAAAGACTGCCTGTAAGCTCCTGAGAAGGATCTTTTGTGGTGATGTTTACCACACCGGCAGAGGCGTTCTTGCCAAATAAAGTACCCTGTGGACCACGTAATACCTCAATTCGATCTACATCGTACAAATCGCCAAACGCTTGACCAGAACGCCCTAATACAACGCCATCTACCACCGTGGCTACGCTTGGCTCTGCTGCAATACTAAATGAAATTGTTCCAATACCACGAACGGTTAACGCTGAATTTCGAGTTGTTGTCCCTTTGCGAAAGCTCACAGAAGGCACAAGCGCTTGTAGGTTTTCAACATTGTTTGCAAAGGCTGATTCTATCTGTTCACCGCGCAACACCGATACAGCAACGGGCACATCGCTAATGCTTTGAACACGTTTTTGTGATGTAACGACAATTTGTTCAAATGATTTATCATCTTTTGAGGCGTCGACTTGCTCTGTATTAGCCTCTTGCGCAAATGCATTGGTGTGAAGTAGCAATCCAGATGTCATAGCAAGGGTTACCGCCTTGCTGACGAGTGATCTCTTTGTATTCATGTTGTTCTCCAGGGTGTGTTGCTTATCACGCCTTCACTTACGCCTTGCTACCTTATATTTGGATACAAAAGCATTTGAGCAAGTAATCGGCGTTTCATTTTTATTCTGGCTGCGTAGGGTACAGCGCTACGCGTACTATTCTTTCAGTAGCAAAATTCAATAGCGTTAAAAATACGGTTTTCGATATAAAAGATATCTTTTGTCTGATGTCTTATATAAGAGTGATTAAGTTAAACAATTGTTAATCTATTTGCAAACGTTATGTTAATTTTTTTGTGTTTTTTCTATACAATAATGATGAAGGAGAGCTAGGCGTGCTGAGAAGCAAGGCGCTTCAAGCCTTGCTCATACTTTACTCGCCACCATTTCAGACTTATACCAATTGCCACGAAACAGGTTGCCCACAAGCCGACCAGTGTAGGGACAAACGCGTTGTTTAGTCCATTAACAAAGCCTATAGGGGAGAACATCAGGTAAAGCGTTGCGATAAGGCCAACAAGCACGATGGCGCAGGGAATAGCATAGCGCCATGGCGTCATATTGACTTCAGCCTTTGCAGTGAAATGCCATGGAGTAGTCATTGGGTAGAGCCTGCCTATAGTCAACATAATAGCCAATTCAATAGCGAACAAAATGGCATAGATATGGATAAAGTTGATATCGACTTCCCATACAAACTTAAGCAGTCCATAGGCAATTACATGGAAGATAATCGCGACTTTTGCCGCCAGCGCAGGAACGCGTTTTGTAAATAAGCCAACAAGCACAATAGTGATAACGGGAATATTGTAAAAGCCGGTAAATATGCGAATGATTTGCCACAATCCTTCAGGGGCAAACATAAGCAGCGGCGCCGTGATAAAAGAGAGCACAGCAATAACAATACTGGTGATCTTCGCAACGCGAATAAGCTTTTCATCGCTCACTCTATCTTTTTTGAAGGGTTTGTATACGTCTAAGCAAAATAGGGTGGCAGCACTGTTAAGCAATGAATTAAAAGAGCTAAACACCGCACCAAGCAATACTGCTAAAAAGAAACCCGACAAATACTGTGGAAGTACATCTTTAACTAAATGAGGGTAGGCAAGATCGATAGTTTGAAGATTTTCGTCTTGATATAAGTGATAAGCAATCACGCCTGGTAACATCATCATAAAAGGCACAAGCACTTTAAAATAGCCAGAGAATAATACCCCTTTTTGGCCTTCAACCAGATTTTTCGCGCCTAAGGTTCGCTGAATTACGTATTGGTTAGTACCCCAGTAAAACAAATTGGCTAAAATCATACCCGTGAAAATAGTACCAAAAGGGACAGGGTCGTCGGGTCCACCTATGGCATTGAGCTTTTCAGTTTCCGTTGTAGCAATAGTAGATAGACCTTGGCTAAAGCTGCCGTCGCCTAAGGCCACCAAGCCAAGAACGGGAACCAATAAACCCACAATTAAAAGGCCAACTCCATTAATCGTGTCTGATACGGCTACCGCTTTTAAACCACCGAAAATGGCATAGAGAGCGCCAATCGTACCGACTATGACGATGGTAAGTACCAGTCCCACCTCATAGCTTACGTTGAAAAGCCCGGGTATATCAAAAAGCCTAAGCACGGCAATAGAGCCAGAGTAAAGCACCGATGGAATGGTAACCAACGAATACCCCACCATAAATAAAACTACCGTCATTCTGCGAACGCTATCATCGAAACGGTCTCGCAAAAACTCGGGTAGGGTGGAGAAAGCGCCCGCTAAGTAACGAGGCAAGAAAATAAGCGCCATAATAATGGTAGAGATACCAGCGGTAACTTCCCACGCCATGGCGCTTAAGTTATACCCAAAGGCAGAGCCATTTAATCCAATAAGCTGCTCTGCGGAAAGGTTGGTAAGGATCATGGACCCAGCAATAAAAGTGCCGGTCAACCCTCTTCCTGCAAGGAAGTAACCGTCTTGCGTGTTTACTTCCCCTTTTGTTTTCATGTAAGAAATAACGGCAACCAGTGCCATGAATGCCATGCATGACAATAGGGTAAGGGTGATATCCATGAACTGCTCCTATGCGCTACGCTGGCCAATGTGTGGTGTTCGTCATATCCATATCGGTATGTTGAACATCTGGGCCCATTACAATGCGACTGCCCTTTTGGATGAACACCGCCACATCGTTAAGCGCAAGTATTTCTTCTCTGTATTGCTCACCCTGCACGACTTCCTCGGTACCAAAACGTATCCATTCACCTTTTGGTAAGTAGTATTTAATTTTTCCGCCGGGCACCACGCAAGGCACAACAAGTAGGTCATCACCACACATAAATTGTTGTTCAAAACCATGAGAAAGCGGCTGTTCAGGGAAGGCTAACGCCATGGCGCGCTGAACCGGAAGTCCTGTTTGTGATGCTTTTTCTGCGGTTTCTTTTAGGTATGGAACAAGCTTATATCTTAGCTTAAGGGCCTTAAATACTGCATTGGAGGCGGCATCGCCGTAGGACCAGGGTTCACGAGGACCAATACCGTGCAATCGCATGTGGGCACTAAACACTGACGCTTGTGCCCATCTTACGTAAAGTTCTGCGTCTCGGGTGTCTTTATAAAAACCACCTATATCGGTAGCGAAAAACGGCCCGCCTGACATACCCCACGACAAACTGCCACGAATACTTGCAGCTAAACCATGCCAGTCGGCTTGCGGGTCGCCACCCCACTGTGAAGGATAACGCTGGCAGCCTGTCCAAGCTGAACGGCTAAATAAGAACGGGCCAGTTTTGCAGTAAGCCTCAGCAGCCTCATATACGCAGCGGTTGTAGAGCATACTGTAAACGTTGTGTAGACGATTGCCTGAATCACCGCTATAAGACAGCATATTGTCGTCTTCCAACTGTTCGCCAAAGTCGGCCTTTATCATATCTACACCAAGGTCAAATAAAGGTTTGTGCGACGTTTTCCAAAACTCGTAAGCTTCAGGGTTGGTAAAGTCTAAAATACCTGAATCTGGCAAAGGCGTAAGTACTTCGCCAAATGGACTTAAGTCCCACGCATAGCGGTACGCTTCACCAGTGCGTTTATCTTTTATTAGCCAGCCTTTTTCGGCCGCCTTCTTGTAAAGGGGGTTTTTCACTGAAATCATGGGGTATTCCCATACGCAAATCTTAAAGCCTAACGCTTTAAGTTCATCAATAACCGGCTGAGGATCGGCGTAGCGTTTAGGGTCCCATTCAAAAGCAAAACGGGTATCAGTGTCTTGCCAAGCGCGACCATCAAGAGTAATAACATCGCAAGGCATATTCTTTTCGCGCACTTCGCGGGCAACTGCTAGTAGCTCGTCGGCGTCTTTATAATACGCTTTAGACAGAATTACGCCGAAGCTCCATGTTGGAGGCGTTGGCGCAAAGCCTGTTAACTCACTGTAGGTTTGAAGGCATTTAGCTGGCGAGTCTTGATGGAACAAGAACATGTCGAGTACGTCATCTTCAACTAAGCACACGTAAGCTCGCTGTGACCAAAGTGCGTAGCCGACGCCATGGGTGACTGGTGCTGGAGTGTGCACAAATAAATTCCAGCCTTCAGGACTCCATGCGTAAGGTGTGTTTTTATAAGACTTTTCGGCGTTTACGCCTAAAGCGTCGTGGTTGTATGAGCGAATTAGCTGGCCGCGTTTATCAAGCTTGCCCCATTTCTCTCCAAGACCATAAACGGCTTCGTCGTAGCTAAGCTCTAAACTTACTAACCAACCTTTGTCGGTTTTAGCGAATGGCGGTAAGCGGTGCTGACGTACAAAGTGGCCGTCGGTGGCGCTTTGCTGAACTAAAACGTCATTTTTATACAGCTTGAAATGAAGAGGTGCGGAAAAAACTTCTAATCGATAATCGCCTGCTGCCAAGGTGCTGTGAGACAGATCACCGGAAAGTACTAGCGATAGCCTTTCCGGCGCTTGAGTAAGCATACCAAAATCATCTGCTGCATTTACGTCACTTTGAACGCGTAAACCAAACTGACTAATACTTAGGCTCAACTCACCATATTGGGTGGGGACAATAAGTGTCTTATCATCTGACAAAAAGGGCTGCTCAGTAATGTCAGCAGCTTTAATATCGTTCCATTCTGGCTCATTTACACAAAACGCGTTACTCATTTCTACATTACCCTTCATGTCTTATATAAGACATAAGTTAATGAAATGTAACTTGGGTGTCAATCTGCAATTAGAAAATTATGAAGATTTAGATCCGCGTTCATTATCAAGCCGTCTTAGATACTAATATTTTGGATTATGAGGGTTACGCCACTTAATGCAAGCATGGTTAAGGCCAACAGTCGGACGGCGGCAGCGGACACGCGAGCAGCGATAATTCGTCCTAATCGTGTGAAAATTAAAATGACGGGAATTGCAAAAATAGCAGACAGAAACACTTCTGTTGAAGGCAAAGTACCAAACGGTATTATGGCAAGGCGTATAAGTGAGGTAACACTAAATACGGCCAGCAGCGTTATCCTGATTTCATTAATTGGCCAGGTTTGGCGATAACATTGAAATACCACAGGTGGGCCAAAAGTAGAAAAAAGACCGCCTAGTAATCCACCTAGAGCGCCAGCAATAGAAAAACCGTATGCGCGACCAGATGGCTGTGTCCGCTTTCTTTTTATTAATAAAAGGCCACAGCAGCTGAGAATAGCCAAGCCGAGCAGTAAATTGAGCCAAGTTGCCATCCCAACAGACAGGTATTCCAACAATGCGTAGCCTACCGCCATAAATGGAATACCGCTAACCAGTATAATAGTGAAAGCACGTCTATTTATTTGCTCCGTGTTTTTCACTACTAAGCTGATGGAGTTGAAAAGACTTAGAAAACTCACCATAAAGGTGGTCGCCGTAAGCGGCAAGATGCCAAACAACGTAAAGCTTGATACCACCATAAGGCCAAAACCAAACCCGCTTAAGGTCTGTAGCAGTGTCGCAAGCCCTAATAGCGCAAACATGGGAAGCAGTGTTTCCAAAAGCATCACGTGTAATTCCTGCAATGTATGTGATTTATGTCAAAAGTGCGCTATAACTCTTGTGTATGATATAACAACAAAAATTAAGCGTTTAGGTTAGGGTTCATGTCTTCATCTCAATTCGATCACAAACTCAGCGGTCCAAGTCTTGCCTTTCAGCCACTGTATCAACAAGTCGCTGAATACATTAAGCAGCTTATTGTCGAGCGCCGTTGGCAACCAGGCGAGATGCTACCTAGTGAGTTTAAGCTTGCTGACGAATTCAATGTTAGCCAAGGAACCGTTCGCAAAGCGCTAACATTGCTGACAGATACCAAAATTGTAACCCGTCGTCAGGGGGTCGGTACATTTGTTTCTGAGCATACGGCACAAGATGCGCTGTTTCGTTTCTTTCCGCTACAAGCTGACGGAAAAGGTGCTGATTTACCCAAAGCTGAACTGTTAAGTAAAGAGCTGGTCGAGCCAATTGAAAGTGTCCAAACTGCACTATCAATTACCGCTAAAGACAAAGTAGTGAAGCTTAAGCGTAGGCGAATTCTCGATAACGAATTTTGTATGCTTGAAACTATTTATTTACCGTCTAAGCGATTTCCTGACATCGAGAAGCGAGAAGATATTCCGCATACTCTGTATCATTTTTATCAAACGGACTATAACCAAACTGTATTTAAGACCCGTGACAGCATTAAAGCGGTATTGGCCTCAAAAAGTGATGCAAAAAGCTTAGGTATCGAAAAAGGAATGCCGTTACTTATGGTTACGCGCGTCACTGAGTCTATTGACGGTAAACTCATTGAATATCGTGAAAGCAAATGTAGAACTGACCACTACCATTACCAAGTTGAACTTGATTAATCCTTTGCTATCAACGCCAAACTGTTCAACCACAACGTTTTAAACGTCCGTTCCTATCAAATTGTTTCTTACCGACTATCGAACACCTAGCATAACAAGGTAACGCTTTACCTTGTTATGCCACCGCTAGACATCTCTTTTTATTGCACTCCAAACTTTTCATTAAGTTTGTTAACACTTTGTTGACATCGGTATATCTGTGTAATAACTTATGTCTTATACAAGACTAAAGTTTAAAGCCAAAGTTATACAAGAGCATACTGCAAAAGTAAACCGCGGCTTTTTATCTTTGCAGTACGTTTAAGAGAAAGTCCGTACTAGCTTAAAGCAACGAATTCTAAGGTGAATGAAACAATGAATAAGATACCAGAGGTAGGTTTTGGTTTTTGGAAGGTCGATACTGCCATATGTGCGGAAACCACGTACCAAGCGATTAAGGCTGGCTATCGACACTTAGATTGTGCCGCTGATTACGGCAATGAAAAGGAAGTGGGTGAAGGCATTAAGCGAGCGATTGATGAAGGCTTATGCACTAGAGAAGAGCTTTGGGTTACTTCTAAACTATGGAATACCTTTCACGCCCCTGAGCACGTGGGTCTTGCTTTAGAAAAAACCTTGTCAGACTTACAGTTAGATTATGTAGACTTATACCTGATCCATTTCCCAATAGCGCAGAAATTTGTGCCTATCGAGACCCGTTACCCACCGGAATGGTTTTACGAACCTGATGCTGCCGAGCCTAAAATGGAACTCGCGCCTGTACCTTTACATAAGACGTGGGAGGCAATGGAGTCGCTTGCCGATAGCGGAAAAGCAAAACAAATTGGTGTGTGTAATTACAACACTGGTTTGCTTAACGACCTGATGAGCTATGCGCGTATTAAGCCAGCCATGCTGCAAATTGAATCTCACCCGTACCTTACGCAAGAGCGACTAATTCGTTTGGCAAAAGACTATGGACTGGAGGTGACGGCCTTCTCTCCGCTAGGTGCCTTATCTTATCTAGAGCTTGAAATGGCTGATCAGGCGGAATCAGTGCTTGAGCAAAGCGTAGTAAAAGCCGCGGCAGAAGCCCATGGTAAAACGCCCGCGCAGGTTGTCTTGCGTTGGGGAATTCAGCGCGGTAACGCCATCATTCCAAAAACGTCAAAAGTTGAGCGTATGAAAGAAAACCTCGCACTTTTTGACTTCTCACTCAGCGACAGTGAAATGCAGGCAATATCTGCATTGAACGTAAATCGCAGATTTAACGATCCAGGGCACTTCTGCGAAGCTGCCTTTAACCGTTTCCACCCTATTTACGACTAGGAGTTAGCTATGAAAAACGTCAATGACAGCTCTGCGGTAGCTTACGCAAGTGTACCTACTCAGCACAATTATAACGGCGGTGTGTTCCCTGAAATAGTCGTGAACAACGAGGGTTGTACAACGGTAAAAGAGACCGTTGCATTTGTAAAAGCAAATCAATCAGAGCTTGAAGCAAAACTTGCAAAGTCGGGAGCACTACTTTTCCGAGGGTTTCCAATTGATTCAGCAGAGACCTTTGACGTTTTCTCAGCAGGCTTCGGCTATCCTAACTTTACCTATCAGGAGTCGTTGTCTAATGCCGTGCGTATTAACTTTACTGAGCGCGTATTCACAGCAAATGAAGCGCCGAAAGACGTAGAGATTTTTCTACATCATGAAATGGCGCAGACGCCTATTTCACCTAGCAAGCTGTTTTTCTTTTGTAAGACTGCAGCGGATGAGGGGGGAGCAACGCCTTTGTGCCGCTCCGACAAATTGTTTGAAGCATTGAAGGAAGAAAATCCGGCGCTTGCTAAAGACTTTAAAGAGAAAGGCCTTAAATATACGACTACTATGCCAGCAGCCAATGATGCCAACTCTGGCCAAGGAAGAAGCTGGAAAAGCACGCTAAGCGTTGAGTCTTTAGAAGAGGCAGAAGCTAAATTAAAAGAGTTAGGATACACCTGGCAATGGTTGGAGGATGGTAGTCTAAGAGCCATTACGCCTGTCTTACCTGCGGTTATCGAACTTAGTGACGGCTCAGAAGTGTTCTATAACCAGCTAATAGCTGCGTATATGGGATGGAAAGGCGTAAGGGAAAACCCGTCGTCGGCAATTACTTTTGGCGATGGAAGTGCAATTCCTAAAGCCGGTTTAGAGCGCGTTGCAGAACTGTCTGAAACTTACACCTTTGACTTAGAGTGGCAAGATGGTGACGTGGCTATTGTTGACAATTACCGTGCAATGCATGGCCGCCGCCCTTATTCTGGCGAGCGAAAGCGCGTAGTGCTTGTCGCGCTTGTGGCCTCAGAGCGATAAAAGAAAATGAACGATATAGCAGTAAAATGTAAAAATATTTGGCCCGGGCTGGGAATTGCAACCATTACCGGTATGGCGGCGCTCTTTTTGAGTGAGCATTACAATGCCCCTGCTATGTTGTTCGCATTACTTTTGGGTATGGCCGTATCGTTTTTGTATCAGAACGATACGCCCTGTGCGTGTGGTATCGATTTCACGGCAAGTACTCTTCTTCGCGCTGGAGTTGTCCTGCTTGGTCTACGTATTGCGTTAGGTGACTTAGCAGTACTTGGGTGGCAGACCGCTCTTATGCTGGCCGCTGCCATATTCACAACAATTATTGTCGGAGTAGGTCTCGCCAAATTACTCGGGTTACAAAAGCGTTTTGGTGCATTAACGGGAGGCTCAGTAGCCATTTGTGGTGCGTCTGCGGCTCTCGCCATTTCCACCATTCTTCCTAAGGGAGAAAACCACGAAAGAGACACGTTGCTGACGGTTATTGGCGTAACCGCTATGTCGACCATAGCCATGGTGCTCTACCCAATTGTGGCGGCGCAGTTGGGCATGAATGATACGGAAGCTGGCATTTTCTTAGGCGGCACTATTCACGATGTGGCGCAAGTTGTGGGGGCAGGTTACTCGGTGTCTGACAGTGCAGGCGACATGGCGACACTGACTAAGCTGGTACGAGTAGCCATGCTAATGCCAGTGGTACTCATTATGATGATTGCCATTAAACACTTTTACAAAGCCAAAAGTCAGGCTGACGGGGCGCAAGTGCCTAAAATGCCGATGTTTCTAGTTGGCTTTATTGTACTTATGTTACTCAACAGCTTTGTAACCCTACCCGAAGTGGTTATTGAAACGGGGACCCAGATATCACGCTTCTTCTTAGTCGTTTCAATTACGGCAATCGGTATGAAGTCTAACCTTGGTAAGTTAGCCGAAGTCGGTATGCTGCCAATTGTGATGATTGTGGCAGAAACGCTGTGGATTGCACTGCTTATATTGGGCTATTTGTTCGCAATATAGTGGGATTTTTTTGCGCGATTTATCACAATTATTCTTAATGCACTCTTAATACACAAAGCACTCAATAACGAGGTGGTAGCAGTGAAAAAACTTGGTCTTCACGAACTGTATGCTAAGGACCCTGTAAAGGCCGACGAACAGGTTTTTCAGCGAACTAGCAACGCGCTGACTCGGCGTGGTTTTATCAAAGGTCTGAAGTCTCTGTCTTTGCTGCTTGGTGCTGAAGTCGTTTACGGTCAGTTCATGCCAGCAGGACTTATTCCCGCTGCATTTGCTCAGTCGAATACACCTTTTTCTATCGAGGGAAAAGACGGGCTAACAATACTTAACGACCGGCCAATTAACGCTGAAACGCCAGCGCACCTACTTGATGATGCGGTTACGCCTGCCTCTCGATTTTTCGTAAGAAATAACGGTATTCCCCCGCAAAAGCCAGACGCGAGTACGTGGACGCTTACTATTGAAGGGGAGTCGGCCGAGCAGTCAAAAACCTTCACGTTGGAAGAGCTCAAAACCCAATTCAAACATTACACCTACCAACTAACGCTGGAATGCGGCGGTAATGGACGTGCCGAGTTCTCGCCAGCAGCGACGGGGAACCAATGGACTACCGGAGCTGTGGGATGCCCTAAATGGACAGGTGTAAGGCTTAAAGATGTACTCACGTCAGTGGGCGTAAAAGATAGCGCTGTTTACATTGGCTATTATGGTGATGACCAGCATTTAAGCCGTACACCGGGCAAAGCGGCTATTTCTCGCGGGGTGCCGATAAACAAAGCGATGGAAGATGAGTCGTTGATTGCATGGGCAATGAATGAGGAGCCTCTCCCTTTAATGAATGGCTATCCGCTCCGATTGGTTTTTGGTGGTTGGCCGGCGTCTACGTCTGGCAAGTGGCTTAAGAAAATAGTGGTCAGAGACCGCGTGCATGACGGTGCAAAAATGCTGGGCAAAGCGTACCGACTCCCTTGTAAACCCGTTGCTCCAGGGGCGAGAGTAGCCGATGAAGATATGTGTATCATTGAAGCTATGCCTATTAAGTCACTCATTACTTTTCCACAGTCAGGCACTGATCATCCTTTGGCCAAGAAACTAAGCGTGCGCGGTCATGCATGGAATGGTGAGGGTAAAGTGGCTGAAGTGTACACCTCGATTGATTTCGGACAAACATGGCAAATAGCAGACCTTACGCAACCCGCAAATAGACATGCATGGCAGCAATTCACTACAAAAATAGCCTTTCCTCAACAAGGTTATTTCGAAATATGGGCCAAAGCCGTAGATGAAAATGGAAAAGCACAACCTATGGTATTGCCGGGCTGGAATCCAAAAGGCTACTTAAACAATGCCTGCCATCGCATTGCTGTGCGGGTTGTGTAAAACACATGGTACCGAGTAACGTGTTTGAGATATGGAGCGCTCGCATGCGCCATCTATTCGTTTTTGTTTCTATTATGGCAGGGTTAGTTAGCACACCACTGGTTGCGGCCATCAATGAAAGTAGCGATAAAAATAGCGGCTCAAGTATGCATTTAGCTGACGCTACGACTGTGTCTGTTAACCCCCAGTCAGGGCTTATTGTAGCGCCGGGCTACAATCTAGTGGTTGCGCACTGTAGCACATGCCATTCGCCCTCGCTTATCACACAGAACGCAATGAGCAGAGAGAGATGGCTTGGAACTATTCGGTGGATGCAAAACACGCAAAAGCTATGGCCATTAGGTAATGCAGAGCCCGCAATCCTAGATTATCTAGCGTTGTGGTATGGACCTAAAAAAAGCACACGTCGCGCCCCTCTTGAACCGCATCTAATACCGTAAAGATAAAGCTGAACTCACTCAGGTGTATTATTTCAACGGTTTTTCAAGTTTCCGCCGATAAATAACGCAGAACGCTACTTCAGACTAATAGTTAAATTGTCTGAAAATCTGTTAATCTAAACAAAACACTCTATAAAAAATACCGGTAACCACACATGTTTGTATCTCGCAGTAAATACGAAGAAAAAGAAGCGCAAGTACGTAAACTAGAAGCAAGAATGCAAGAAGCCTTAGACACAATTGACGTTTTAGAGGCAAAAAATAGTGAGCTTGCAAATGCCATTGAGGCTGCAAATGGCCAGTACACATCGTCGAACGATTCAGTTGTAATGAAGTGCATTGTTGACGGCATGCGTCAATTAGAAGGTATTCGTGAAACGGTGTTGACCACTTATCAGCGTATTGATGCTGAGAATCAGTCAGTGGCTAATATCCATGAGCTCTTTAGTGACTCTGCTACTACACTAAGCAAAATTGTTAACGACATGAGCGGACTAAACGTCCAAATGAGTAGCATGAGTGAGCGTATTTCTGGGCTATCAACAACAGCAGATAACATTAATAAATTTGTTACCACTATTACGAGTATTTCTGATCAAACTAACTTGCTAGCGTTAAACGCTGCTATCGAAGCAGCGCGAGCTGGCGATGCTGGCCGAGGTTTTAGCGTTGTTGCTGATGAAGTGCGTGCGTTGGCGACTGAAACCAATAAATCAGCCACAGAAGTATCAGAGCTGGTGAACGGTATAATTCAGTCTACTTCCAAAGCGGTTTCAGGTGTGAATGAGTTGCGGGGAAACAACGAACAGCTGGAAACTGGCATTAATCAGCTAAACGGTAGCTATGAAGCTATGGTGCAACATTGTGACAGTATGAAATCCACCATTAGTGAAGGTGCCATTGCTACGTTTATCCAAACGGTGAAGCTGGATCACGTGGTGTGGAAAGCCGAGGTTTATGCTGTTCTGTGCGGCTACAGCAACAAACCTGCGGCAGACTTTGGCGATCACAAAAACTGCCGTCTTGGGCAGTGGTATAGTGACAATGCTAATAAATCAATTGGCCAAACTACAGCATTTAGAGAGATTGAAGCGCCGCATGCAAAAGTACATAGTAGTGGAATAGCCGCCGTGCTAGCTAAACAGAATGGCAACAATGCTGAGGCAGATGCTAAGCTAATGGAAATGGAACAAGCCAGTGAGAGAGTACTAACACTACTTGATAGGCTAGTTAATTAGTGCCAGTAGTGCCTCACGGCTCTACCGACCCAATTGATAAGCATGGCGCCTGAATTTATAGTGGCGCTTTAAACCGGAGGGCTTTGAGTGAGTGACACATGGCATTCCACCGAGCAAGAGCGTATCCAAGCGCTGGAAGCCCGCGTTAATTCCTTAGAGCGACAGCTTAAACGTCAAAAAATAGCGCGCAAAAATGCAGAGTCCTTTCTTGAAACCTATTCTCAAGACGCCTACTTAGCGAATCAAGCGCTCAGAAAAGCATTAAGAGATTCCAAGCAGCGGGAAAGGGAGTTGTTATACCTCAACCGCGCCGCATCGCAGCTTTCCAGTAACCAGCCAGGCAAGAATTTTATTATTTCTGCGCTGGAATCGGCGGTCGAATTTAGCGGTGCCCTTTGTGGCAAAGCGTTTATTGTGCAAGGTGAAGAACTCACGGTGGGTGATGATAGCCAAGTGCTATCTCATGATAAAGGGTGGTATAGCTCTCCTGAGCTTGCCAAGCTTCTTAAAGACGAAACGCCTCTCGCGTTGCGTGAAAGCTATTCTCACTGGTGTGTTAATGCGGTGCAGCGACCAGACACAAAAGAAGAAGCACGCGTACTGCACTTTATGTGTGAAATGGCTGAGGGCGAATACGCGTGGCTTGTGTTGCTTACCCAAGATGATCACCTTGAAGAAGAAACGCTACACATTCTAGATACCAGCAAACATTATTTGAACATTACATTACGCTACCACAGTAAAAAAACTAAGCTTACAAGCCAGCAAATTGAGTTGAGTTCAGTTAAAAAGGATAGGGACTTCCTAGAGGAAAGGCTAGTTAGTGCAGATAAAATGGCGATGTTGGGACAGCTTGCTGCGGGTATAGCACACGAAATTAATAACCCTATCGGTTATGTTCGAAGCAATACCGTGGTTGCAAAAGAAATTTTTAACGACTATCAATATGCGTTAGCAGAAATAGGCACGCTCTGTCACGCGGCTGGTGGAGAGATAGGGGCTCAGTTCGAAGCACTGGAAAAACGCTTTTCATTACAAGAAAGTGCAGCCGAAATTTCAGAGATGTTCAATGAATCTCAGGAGGGCATTGAACGCATTATCGAAATTGTAAAAGCGTTGCGAAGTTTTTCGTATCCTAGCTCAGGAAAACATACACAAATTAGTGCCATTGACGCCATAAACACGGCGATTAAGCTAACGAATAACCTGCACAGGTACAAAAACAAAGTGAAGGTAGAAGTGCCTGATAAAGATGTTTATTTCCTTGGTAACGCGGGGCAAATTCAGCAGGTATTGGTGAACTTTGTGACTAATGCTATTTATGCAACCCCAGAGGGGAAGCCCATAACGCTTAAAGTGCAGCAAGATGATAAAAACGTCATGCTGATCGTTGAAGACGAGGGTATTGGTATGTCAAGGGAGACGCTGGGTAGAGTTTTCACTCCCTTTTTTACCACCAAACCTCCAGGAGAAGGAACAGGGCTAGGTATGTCAATTTCTTTGACCATTGTCGAAGAGCACAACGGAACTATCAATATCACTAGTAAAGAAGGGAAGGGAACACGCGTAGTCGTTATGTTACCCTTAGCCTAAAGTATAAATTGCTTTCCTAAATAGCTGATAGAATATAGAATTTCTCTAATTTTTTCTTCCTACTAGACAGAATGGTCTAATGTTCTAGTCTTAGGAAGTAAGCAACGTTTCCTGCAATTAGCGGATGATTGCTTGGCTATACGGAGAAAGCACAGAATGAGAAATAATCAGCCAGTTACCCAAAAAGAATATAAGTTTCCTGCACATCATCGACTGATTTCATCTACCGATAAACGGGGTGTTATCCAGCATTGTAATAGCGCATTTGTTGAGGCAAGTGGCTTTAGTCGCGAAGAACTCATTGGTAAAAATCATAATATCATCCGTCACCCAGACATGCCTGCGCCGGTATTCAAAGAAATGTGGCGCACTTTGGAATCTGGTCAAAGCTGGATTGGACTGGTTAAAAACAGAAGAAAGAATGGCGATCACTATTGGGTTTCGGCATTTGTGACCCCCGTTTACGAAGGTAAAACGATAGTAGGCTACGAATCTGTTCGAGTGCCAGCATTAAATGATGAAATAGCGCGTGCTTCAAGTGTTTATGCCAGAATGCAGGAAGGAAAATCTGCGGTTTCTTTAATGTCACGACTCGGCCAAAGTCTAATGCACATGATACCGGCGATTCTGACAAGTGCGCTTCTAATATTAGTACTTGCATTTACCCATGATTGGGCTGCGGCGGGCATCGCGCTGCTTGGCACCATCGTTTTGATGATTGCTCAAGAAGTCAAAACAAAGAAAGAGTGGGGCGCGCTGCTTTCGCTTAGCCCTGAAAGCTACGCGAACGAGACGGTGGCGCAAACTTACTTCCCTGATCCACCTCATATAAGCCAAGCTAAACTCGCGCTTGGCTGTGAACTTGCCAGAAATCGTACGGCGTTAACCCGAATAAAAGATGCATCAACCGGCCTTGACGCCATAGCCAACACAACGCATGAGCAAGCAGAGAGCACCAGTGCTGCGGTTGTCCAGCAAAATCAAGCTACTCAGCAAATAGCATCTGCGGTAACGCAAATGAGCCAAGCGATTCAGGAAGTCGCAGAACGGGTAGAAAGTAACGCAAAAAGTGCAAGGACTGCAGCATCTAATGTGGAAACGGGCAACCAGAAAGCAGAACAAGCCATGCAGGCGATCGTTGCGTTGCGTGAGGCGGTAGAATCAATTTCTACTACGGTGACAGAGTTGGCCCAGTCAACCAGCGATATTGGTGAGGCGGCCAATATCATTTCGACCATCGCTGAGCAAACTAACCTGTTAGCGCTAAATGCTGCGATTGAAGCAGCAAGGGCTGGCGAGCAAGGAAGAGGTTTTGCGGTTGTTGCCGATGAGGTACGTACTTTAGCATCAAAGACACGCGAATCTACAGACAAGATCCACAACATTATAAACGAATTGGCAGAGCGTTCCGACCGCGCTGTAAGGGTTTCGACGGAAGGGCTAGCATCAGCGGAGCACGGCAGCGCTATAGTTGAAGAAACCCGAGGTGCATTGTTTGAAATTAACAATGCCGTAAAAGGTATCGCTGATGCCACGGTAGAGATGTCTTCAGCGGTAGAAGAGCAAAGCACAGTGGCCGAGCATATCAACCAGCAATTAGTCGAGGTCGCTGACGGCGCGTCCGAAACGCAGCGTTCATCTGAAGCTTCGCTAGCAGCGAGTAACGATTTGCGTGCAACGGTTAATCGGGTTCACGAACTAATTCTACGTTTTAGCACGGATAAGCGAGTGGGAGAGTAACACTCTCCCCAATTCTCTCTAGCTCTCTTCATTTTAAGGCCTATTGCCTTGCAGATGTAGGGCTAAATAGAAGCCTATAAAACCCGACGTAGACATAGGTATTTATGAGTTCGCGTTTAGTCCTGCGTGAAGTCCTCGTTTGTAGGCTGCCACAGCGGGGAACAGTGAAACCAAATATGTGCACCCCAGTATCAGTAAAATGATAGTAACACTGCTTTGACCAAACAGTGGGCTGCTTAAAAACAACCCATAGGTACTGCTTAACCAAGGTTTTAGTGCGCTCATAAGCCCAGCTACTAAGCCTAAACTCAGTGCGGCACTCACAATCGTAAGCAGCATCGCTTCAATCTGTATGAGTAGTAGTAAGGTAAAGGGTCCTGCGCCTATAGTTCGTAAAACGGCGATTTCTTGATAACGCTCCCTCATCGTTGCCAGCAGCATAGTCGCAAGCCCAATTAGCGCGCAGATGACGATAAGACCGGAAAGACCAAGCAATAGCGATTCTACATTTCCCATAATTTGCCAAAGCTCTGCGAGTGCCATGCCCGGTAGAATAGCCATTAGCGGCTCTTTTTTACTTTGATTAATTTGATACTGCAGCTGCAATGCAGTTACCCGATGTTTAAGCCCCAGCATCACCACGGATACTGACTCAGGCGTAAACGCTTCGCTATTGTAAGCTGCATGTTCTTCGGTATGCTCGTCATGGTCATGCTCGTTCGCTTTGTCAGCAGATTTACGGCCTAACATTGAGGTGGGCGAATGCTTAGGCCCTGTGTGGGCCTCTTCAAGCCCCTGCAAGGTGACATACACAGCCTTATCCACCGGGGTGCCAGTTTTATCTAAAATTCCGGAAATTGTAAAAGGATGATCGTCATGGTTATTGAACGATACGCTACCCAAACCATGGGAAATAATAATCTTATCACCTACTTCATATCCCAATGATTCGGCTATATCAGCACCAACTACTGTAGATAGCGGTTGTGTAAATGTCGCTCCATCAGATAGCTGTAGTGACTGCATGTCACCGTATTTAAAGTGGTCGAAAAAGCTATTGGTAGTACCTACTACTCTAAAACCTCTGTGGGTATCACCCAAAGATAGCGGGATAAGCCACGAAACCTGCTTGTTTGATTGAAGCGCCGCAATACTTTTATATTCAATACCTTTGGTGGGAGTGCCTATATTAAACACTGACGACAGGAGTAAATTAAGCTGTCCACTTGGTGCGCCAACAATAAGGTCAACACCGGAAACGGTGCGCGTAAAACTGGTCTTAACTTGGCTGCGAATAATGTCCACGCATAAAAGTAAACTAATGCTGATGGTAATGCTTAACAGCGTGAGGATTGCCGTGGCTTTCCTGCGCTTTAAGCTTTCAATAGCAATGGTACTTAGCATTACGCACGCTCCTGTGCTTTTGGGACATTATCGCCTAGCGTTTTTATGTGGTTTGTACTTAGGCTTAATTCTTTGATGCTGCAGTGGCGGTCAAAATAACTCTCCATGGCTTTGTCGTGACTCACAAAAATCATGGTGCTTTCGCCTGCAACGTCTTTTAGCAGCGACATAAAACTATCTCTGGCATCGGTATCTAGGGCGGAGGTAGGTTCATCCACAATCAATAATTGAGGGTCGTTAATTAGTGCTCTGGCAATGGCAACGCGCTGCTGCTGACCAATACTTAATGCGTCAGCTTTCGCATGAAGCACGTGAGAAGGCAGCTGTAGCTTGTCCAGTAAATCACGGAGCTTTGCGTCTGCTGCTGTCTTGCCAACGTTTGTATTCGCAAAATACACCGCCGCATTAATGTTCTGTGCCACTGAAAGGTAGGGAATAAGATTAAACTGTTGAAAAACAACGCCGATATTGCGTGCTCTAAACTTGTCTCGCTGTCGGTTCGATAATGCGGAGAAAGGCTGCGCTAATAAGGCGATGTCGCCCTGAGTTGGCGTTAACGTTCCGCACAGCAAATTGAGTAATGTGCTCTTTCCGCTACCTGAAGGTCCTGAAAGAAAAACGTGTTCACCTTGCGAGACTTGCCACGCTTTTATATCGATAACGGGCGGGCTTTCTTTAGTGTACGAAAACTGTAAATTACTTACTTCAATTGCTGGGTTGCACTCTTCTATCAATGCCTTACGCTGGGAATGAGTGCTATTGTTTTTATTGATGGTATTCACGCTAAGCCCGACCTGTATTTACGTCTTATGTTCACATTAGCAAAAGCAGCACATCTGTTCACCCAGTTAAAAACCAGAGAAAACACAATGCCGCATTGAGGTAATGTTATCAAATAACATTATTGCGTATAGCTATGTTATCAGATCTCATCAGCCTAAAGCGGCAATTGCTCTTATTAATTGCTCATCATAACGACGCAAAGGAGAAGCGCGCCTACATTATCAGCCGTTGGCCTGTAGCTTTACTACTTCTGCGCTTTCATCTTCTAATACGCTTTCTGCTGTAGCGCCTTTAAAGATTTTGCCAATTTTTTCTTTGTTTTTCGCCAGCATAATTGTGAGTTCTTCCACCACGCTATCGTCTAGCTTTATGCCTTTCGCGTGAATATAGTCAGCAAGGTTATCTGCTGCATCAAGCATCTTATCGTACTGATCCGCTTCTTTTTTGTCGGTAGTTACCAATTTTTCTACCCCTTTGTGCGTAACAACATACTGTGTGGTAATGGCCATGGTAGGTCCCCTGTTTATTAAAGACACAAAAACTGTACAGTAAAATACTGTATAAATAAACAGTTAAAAGGCAATATTCTTGTTATTATTGATAACACTGCTGCGATTTATACTTTAGTATGGGTTGGTAGCTTACTGTGCACTTGAATTCAAATTCAATGGAAGCTGTAAATTAGTTATTCATTTCAGCGTCCCACATACCTGGAACCGAAGAAAAGTAGCGTTCATATTCACGCTCTCGAAAAAAGGAAATCTAAAGTTATGGTAGTGAGTGAAGCTGTTCAACAAGATATTCAAGCTATAGACGCAATCGAAGCCGTTCCTCATATAATGCAAATTTTGGCCAGTAGCTTAGATTTGCGTTTCATCTGTGTTGCTAGAGTCACCGAAGAAGCATGGACAATGTGTGCAGTATTAGATAATGCAGAATTTGGTCTAACGCCTGGCGATCATTTGGAAATTGAAACCACTTTTTGTAGAACCGTAAGAGCAAGCAAAAAACAGATAGTCATTAATCACGCATCTGCTGATAGTGAATATTGTGATAATCCGATTCCTATTATGTATGGCTTTGAGAGTTATTTTTCTTACCCTATTTATGATGCAAACAGTGAGTTTTTTGGAACGCTTTGCGGTCTAGACCCAGAACCTAGGGAGTTACGTAGCGAGCTTGTTCACGGGCAAATTAGCGCATTTGCTAAGCTTATATCTAGTCAAATCTTATTAAAAGACCAAATGGAGCGTTCACAGGCTCAGCTAACCGATGCAAGAAATATTGCCCGTCTTCAAGAGCAGTATATCGCTATTTTAGGGCACGATATTCGAACTCCATTATCTTCCATTCAAATTGGTATCAACTTTCTTGACGAAATAATAAAAGACAGTGAAATAGTGAGTACCGTTCAAGTACCCGTATTTAAAGCTGTATCGAGAATGAAAAATAGTGTGCAGAGGATGACGCGTTTAATTGAAGATGCTATGGACTTTACTCATAGCCGAATTGGTGAAGGTTTACCTGTGAAAATGGCAGAGGCTACTAGTTTAGCGCAACAGTTGAATTATACGGCTGAAGAATTAGCTACTGCTTACTCTAAATGCACAATCAGAACGCATATCGATATCACCGAGCAATTGGTCTGTGACGAAAAACGGGTGTGTCAGCTTCTATCTAATTTACTGAAAAACGCACTGGTTCACGGCGACCAAGCGTACCCGATATATGTGAAAGTAATTACCAACCGAAACGATTTCATTCTAAGTGTGCGAAATAGCGGTACGCCGATATCTGACGAGTCTAAGGCGCGCCTTTTTCAGCCTTTCTGGCGTGAACAAAGCGGTGTAAAAAACGATGGGTTAGGCTTGGGGTTATTTATCGCATCAGAAATTGCAAAGGCACACCAAGGTTCCCTGAGCGTATCTTCTGATTTTAACGGCACAGAATTCACCCTCTGCTTTCCTTTGACTCGCGTTTCATCCATTCCGTATGAAAGCGCTTCGCGATAGCCGCGAAACGCTTTTAATACAAAGCTCTTTTAATACGAGTTCTTTCAATAAAGATAAGCGCAAAATACTTGCCAAAGTTGATTAATGCTTGTGCGATGATATTTGTGTGCGTATAATGCGCGCCCTTACAGCCATCCCAATTCGTTCCTTGTCTCCATACAGTCGGCTGTACTGTCGAGGCTACAACCGTAAGGAGCTATAATGCGTCATTACGAAATCGTATTTATGGTTCACCCTGATCAGAGTGAACAAGTACCTGGTATGATCGAGCGTTATACCACAATCCTAAAGCAAGACGGTGGTCAGATTCATCGTTTAGAAGATTGGGGCCGTCGTCAACTGGCTTACCCAATTGAAAAGCTGCACAAAGCCCACTACGTACTAATCAATGCTGAAGCGTCTGCAGAAGCTGTTGATGAATTGGAAAATGCTTTCCGTTTCAACGACGTGATCCTACGTAACATGGTTATGCGCACTAAGACTGCTGTGACTGAGCCTTCTCCAATGATGAAAGAAGAGCCTCGTCGTGAGCGTCGTGACGATTCTGCTCCTCGCCAAGATCGCGCGGAAAAGAAAACTGAAACCACTGAAGACAACGCTTAAGGAGATCACCCATGGCTCGTTTTTTCAGACGTCGTAAGTTCTGCCGTTTCACTGCAGAAGGTGTGACTGAGATTGATTACAAAGATATCGCTACTCTTAAGAACTACATCACTGAGAGCGGTAAAATTGTCCCTAGCCGTATTACTGGTACAAGCGCAAAATATCAGCGTCAGCTGTCTTCTGCGATCAAGCGCGCACGTTTCCTTGCGTTGCTTCCGTACACTGATTCACACAAGTAATTTGGCGAATATAAGGGTTAGCTAAGATGAATATCATCCTACTAGATAAAATCGCCAACCTTGGCGGCCTGGGCGACCAAGTGACTGTTAAGTCTGGTTACGCTCGTAACTTCCTTTTCCCACAGGGTAAAGCGGTTCCTGCAACTAAAGACAACGTTGAAAAGTTCGAAGCACGTCGTGCTGAACTTGAAGCGAAAATTGCTGAGCAACTAGCTGCTGCTAACGCACGCGCTGAAAAAGTTGCTGAGCTTGCTGAGGTTACAATCGCAGCGCCTGCTGGCGACGAAGGTAAACTATTTGGTTCTGTTGGTACTCGTGACATCGCTGATGCAATCACTGCAGCTGGCGTTGAAGTACAAAAAGCAGAAGTTAAATTACCTACTGGTACTCTTCGTGAGACTGGTGAGTATGACATCGACTTACAACTTCACTCTGACGTTATCACTTCAATCAAAGTGATCATCATTGCTGAAGCGTAATCGCTGACGTATTTGAAAAAAGCCGCTCCTAGAGCGGCTTTTTTTTGCTCTAAATTTATGTCCGATATTTAAGGTCAATACCAGTCCGCATAGATAATTGCCCACTCAGAAGGCGCTGGCAAGTTTCCTAGCAAAGCGTGGGAATGCAGGAATGGCCGTTCCTTTTCAAATTCCCAGAATGAAGCTTGCCAGACCTTCCCGTAGGGCGAGTTTAAAATGTCTCTACCTTCACTCCACGTCGCGACACCTGATTAACGATGGTGTAACCAAATATGTCCAGTGCCGACAAATAGCGTAATTTGAAGGTCCACTCATCTGCGATAAATAACGTTTTTTAAACGGTATTTAAACAAAATGTTAATAGTCGCTGAAATTCTTAACGTCATGGCTTTAAACTTTTTCTGTCATTCCCGCGACCTATAGTAAACCAAACAATAAAAAGCATAAGTGCCATATTATGGACATCACTAAGCAAGCAATAAAAAACGCGACTGGGGTAGGTATAGGAATAACGCTACTGGTATTTCTAGGTTTATATAGCCTATTTAATTTACCTGTACAGCTGTTTCCTGACATTGAACGACCGAATATTAACATCCAGACCTCGTGGCGCGCTGCGTCGCCTCAAGAGATTGAGTCGGAGATCATTGAACCTCAAGAGGAAGTGCTGCAGGGGATCCCTGGCCTTGAGTCGATGAATGCATGGGCAAACCAAGGCAACGCGTGGATTAATCTAGAGTTTGGTTTAGATACGGACATGCAGAAAACGCTCATTGAAGTGATTAGCCGCATGAATCGCGTACCGCCACTACCTCGCGATGCCTTGTCTCCTAACATAATGCTTGCTGGAAGTGGGGGAGACGCCCCCGCTTTGACCTACTTTTTTCTTCAGCGCCTTCCGGGCAATCCAAACGAAATTAATACCTATGTAACCTTTTTTACCGATGTCATTAAACCTCAGCTTGAATCTATCCCGGGCGTTGCAAGGGCGCGTATGGAAAGCGGGGTTGGCGGCGTTGAGGAGTTTCAAATTGTTTTTGACCCGTTTAAAGCGGCGCAGTTAGGCATTGACCTAACGGCAGTTGCCAACGAGTTGGGGCGTGCGAATGATATTTCAGGCGGCTTTGTCGATGTGGGCAGAAGACGCTATACCCTGCGTTTTGAAGGTCGCTACGAGCCTACGCAAATGGGTGAAATGATCCTTGAATGGCGAGATGGCAGCCCTATCACTCTAAATGACATTGCCGAAATTAAAATCACCCGCGCTGACGGTGCAAACTACAGTGTGCAAAACGGCAATCCGGCTATATCTATTCGCGTAGACAGACAAAACAACGCCAATGTTTTAGCTACCTTAGAAGCCGTAAAAGCAAAAGTTGCCCAAATAAACGAACAGGACTTGGCCCCTGAACAGTTAGTGATGGCGCAAAGCTTTGATGCCTCAGTGTTTATCTATAGAGCGGTGCAGCTAGTTACCAGCAATTTATTTATAGGCGTGCTGCTTGCCATTGCCGTGCTTTGGCTCTTTATGCGCCAGCTGCGGGCTACGCTCATTGTGGCATTGGCCATTCCAATCTCTTTACTTAGCACTTTTGTGGTGCTTCAGATTACCGGTCGCTCGCTCAATATCATTTCATTAGCAGGACTCGCCTTTGCGGTAGGTATGGTTCTAGATGCCGCTATCGTCGTGCTGGAAAATATTGTAAGAACGCGCAAGAGCGCCGAAGTCGAAACCGAAGCCGAAAATAATAACCCAAATTCACAAACGCACATGGAGGATTGTGCCCATCGGGGAACGAAAGAAGTTTTTGGTGCTCTCATGGCGTCAACAGCTACCACTGTTGCCATTTTTATTCCCGTCATGTTTTTGGAAGATGTTGAAGGGCAATTGTTTGCTGATCTCGCGCTTACCATCGCCATTGCAGTGTGCATGTCGCTAGTGGTTGCGGTAACGGTATTGCCCGTCGTTGCCGCTAAATACCTTAATGGCAACATGCCAGCTGATAGCTTACAGCGGGTATGGGCTAAGATAACCCGCGCTATTATGTCGCTATCAAGTACGCCGCTTCGCCGCCTTGTATTAGTCATAACACTCATGGGCGTGCCTATTACAGGTAGTGTTTTGCTTATGCCTTCCATGGATTATTTGCCGCCAGTAAAACGCGATGCCGTTGACGCCTTCTTAAGTTTGCCTGCGGGTGCCAGTGAAAACTTTATTAGCGAAGAAGTAATGCCAATTATCAAAGAGCGACTGCAGCCTTATATGGACGGAGAAAAGCAGCCAGCGCTCAAAAACTACTACATTATCACGTGGCCAAATGGTGGAAATTTGGGTGTGCGCGCTAAGGATCAGTCTAAGGTCAAAGAGTTAGAAGCCATTGTTCGCGATGAAATTTTAAAGGATTTGCCGGATACACAAACCTTTTCACAACAAGGCAATTTGTTCGGTGGCTTTGGAAACGGTCGGTCAATCGACATTCACCTTCAAGGTACCGATCAGGCCATGCTCGGCATTGCTGCGCAAGCTGGTTTAGACAAGTTGAGAGAAGTTTTCCCTAACGCTAATGCGCGTTCGAATCCTCCTCTAGAGCAAGCCGAACCAGAGCTTCGCTTTTACCCGAATGACAGCCGGATGATGGAAGTCGGGTTAAATCGGGGCAGTATGGGGAACTTAGTGCGCGCCATGGGTGATGGTATGTATGTGGGGGAGTACTTCGATGGCACCAAACGCATGAATATTATCTTCCGCTCAGCACCTTGGTTTACACCCGAAGACTTAAACAGCACGCCAGTCATGACGCCATCAGGCGAGGTGGTGCAATTAGGCGAACTGGTAGGTATTGAAAGAGCTGTAGGACCAAGTCGTATTCAGCGCATTGATGGTCGAAGGACCCTTACGCTAAACGTAAATCCGCCAGAAGGCATGAGTTTAGAAGAGGCCATGAAAGTGATTACCTCTGAGGTTGAGCCCGCCATTATGGCCATGATGCCTACCGATGGCGCTATCAATTATGGTGGCAGCGCGGATAGCTTAAAAGGGGCTATTGCCTCGATGGCTGACAATTTTCTTTTTGCCATGGTGTTACTTCTGCTGTTAATGGCAGGGTTGTTTAAGTCATTAAAAGATAGCGTGCTTGTAGTGCTTTCCATTCCGCTAGCCACGGTGGGCGGGGTTATCGCTATTCGTATCATGAACATCTTTACCTTCCAGCCCATGGACCTGTTAACCATGATTGGCTTCATTATTTTGCTAGGGCTTGTAGTAAACAATGCCATTTTACTTGTGCACCAGACTCGCCTAGGCGAGCAAGACGGGCTGACTCGTGATGACGCGGTAGAACAAGCCATCAAACTACGTTTACGACCTATCTTTATGAGCACGCTGACCTCAATCTTTGGCATGTTGCCGCTGCTGTTACTACCTGGTGCAGGCAGCGTTATTTACCGAGGTCTTGCGGCTGTTATTGTGGGAGGAATGACGGTGAGTACCGTATTCACATTGCTATTACTGCCTACCTTACTGCGTATGACGGCTTCAACGTCATCCTTAAATATACTCAAACCTTTGGCCGAGCGCTTAGAGAGCACTGGCGCTTCGCCGACTACTTCATCCACCGTAAAACAAAACAAATACAACGATCATGTGTAAGGAAAAGACAACCATGAAAGCAATGACTTCTATTCTCGCCCTTAGTTTGTTTACCTTATTTGCAAGCAGTGTATCGTTGAGCGCACAAGCACAGGATAACAATCAACCACCGCCTGTGCTGGTTCAAATAGATGAAGCCAGAGAGCAAGCGATTTCACAACTAACCTGGGTTCCAGGAACGGTACTAAGCGTTATCGATGCAAACCTCGCTTCTGAGGTAGACGGTCGCATCACTTGGATGGCAGAGGTAGGTGATGTGGTAAAAGCGGGGGAGCCTTTAGTTAAAGTCGACGATACTCGCCTAAGTATCACCCGCAATCAAAATGCCTCAAATATTGCCAGATGGCAGTCGCAGGTTGAACTGTTTACCAAACGTCTCGCGAGGTACAAAAACCTTCAGGCCAGTCAAAACACGTCCAGAGGTGAGTTAGAGGAAGTGGAAGCAGACTTAGAGAATGCTAAGCAGGAGTTAGCGCAAGCCAAATTGGATTTAGAATTCACCGAATATCAGATAGCACAAAGCAGTATTCGTGCTCCCTTTACGGCTTTGGTGGTTGAAAGGCTGCAGTCGCCGGGCGAATACACTGGAGTAGGGCAAATCCTGCTCCGCGTGGTAAACCCCGATAGCGTTGAGGTTCAAGTGCGCGCACCCCTTAACGTATTACCCTATATTGCTAACGGCATGAGCGTAAGCGTTCACAATAACGTTAATCAAGTAGAAGAATCTATTCGAGCCATTGTACCGGTAGGCAATAGTACATCGCGCATGATGGAGCTACGAATTGCCATCAACCCCGGTGACTTTCCTATAGGCAGTGCAGTGCGTGTGGCCTTGCCTAGTAGTGATACTCATGATGGTGTCACCATACCCCGCGATGCATTGGTACTAAGAAAGTCGGGCACCTTTATCTATCAGCTCAATGAAAATGATGAAGCGGAGCAGGTTAAGGTGACAACCGGAGTGGGCATGGGCGATAGAATTGAAGTGTTTGGCGATGTGAACCCGAAGCGCTCGGTTGTGGTGAGAGGAGCTGAACGCCTGCGTGCAGGCCAGAAAGTACGTTACAACAATGAGCGTGAGTCTTTGACGGCGAAGAACTGAGAGAATTGTAACAAATGTAAAAGTGCTATCCATTTAGACTAAAGTTAATGAGAATGTTTCTTATTTGTAATTGTTGATTATCAAATGGAGACATCCTTGAAAAACTTAGTTTTAGCCAGTGCAGTATGCACGCTATCGAGTCCGGTAGTATTTGCACAATCCCTAGAAAACCAGAATGAAGAAACCAAGTCGATAGAACGAGTTGCTGTGGTAGGCGCAGCAACTAACTTGAGCATTACTGCCGAGGATATTGAGCAGTTTCAGGCAAACGATCTAGCTGACGTTTTTAGAGAGTCTCCGTCGGTCAGCGTTGGCGGTTCAGTAGGCGTGGCACAAAAGATATTTATTCGCGGACTAGAAGACGCCTACCTGAATGTAACCGTAGATGGCGCGCAGCAAACCTCAACCCTATTTCACCACATTGGTCGCGTTACTTTAGACCCCGATCTTTTAAAGCAAATCGATGTACAGGCTGGTGCAGGTGAAGCAACCAGTGGCCCAGGTGCCATTGGTGGTTCAATTCGCTTTAAAACCAAAGATGCGCAAGATTTATTGAGAGGCGACGAACAATTTGGTGGTCGAGTAAAAGCGAGTTATTTCTCAAACGAAGGGACCCGATATAGCGGCAGCCTTTATGGAAAGCTAAGTGATTCATGGGGATTGCTAGGTTATTATAGCACGGTTGACAGAGATAACTTTGAAGACGGCGACGGCAACGAAGTGCTGGGTACGGCCGCCGATCAAGATCTCATGTTCCTTAAAGCCAGTGGCTACATTGCGGACAATCAATACCTTTCAATAAGTGCAGAGCAGCGCGATGAAGAGGGTGAGTTTTCGGCAAGACCTAACTGGGTAGTACTAGAAGGTGCTCCACTTTATCCTAGTGAAGCAGAGCGTGATACCTACGTAGCGAACTACCGCTTTGACCACAGCGCATTGGTTTTCTTAGAAGCCACTGCATACCAAACTTCATCATCGTTCCGCGGCGGCCGTTTCGATTTCTTGTCTGATATCGATACCTATGGTTTTGATATTAGAAACACCACCGACATTTCAAACCACGTATTCACCTACGGTATCGACTACCGTAAAGATGAGGTAGAAAGTGGTCCTGGCGTAGGTCCTGTGCAGAACGCAGAAGAAGGTAGCGTGTTGGGTATTTACGCGCAAGCTCATAGCAATATCACACCAGAGTTGTTGCTGAGCTACGGTGTTCGTTACGACGACTTTGATTTTCAGCAACAAATCTTGATTGACGACTATTACGGCACACCCGTTACCGATGAGCCATCTGGACTAGACGACAATGAACTTAGCTTTAACGTGGGTCTCGAATATCAGCTTACCGAAGCTTGGACCCTTGGTCTAGGTTACGCGGAAGCAGCCCGTGGCAAGCAAATTGGCGATGGTTTCACGCTTGACGAATATTTATATGATGGTGAGGATGTTCCCGTTGTAGCCAGTGACGTGGTGCCTGAAACTGTCACCAATATTGAAGCGTCAATCGAATACAGCGCGAATAATCTTAATGCGCGCCTTAGCGCCTATGAATCTACCATTGATGATGTGCTATTTAGCGGTTATCAAGGCAACTCGGTATTTAACAATATCGGCGACCTAGAATCATCTGGCGTAGAGTTTAACCTTGCGTATCGCTGGGACTCTGTTGACGTGTACTTTGGGTTTTCAAGCGTAGACGTTGAATTGATGCCTCGTGAAGATCTGTACAGCGTACCTTATAACAGTATCGACATTAACGGATACGAGTTTGTTGGCTTAGGTAATAGCCGCGGTGATACCTGGGTACTTGGTGCAGATTACACGATTACTGCAGACATCAGCGTTGGCTTTAATATCACGATGGTTGACGACATCAACATAGATACCCTTCATCAGGCTCTGGAAAACGGTTGGACCGATTCGCTGTATTCACTTAACAAAGCAGACTATACCCTAGTGGATATTTATGGCGAGTGGGAAGTTACCAATGACCTGCGCGTAAATGTGGCGGTAACAAACTTGTTTGATGAAGCCTACATCGACCATTCAAGTGTGGGTGATTACAGCGAAGTATTCCCAAGCGTTGTTGGTCCTCAAGAAGCTGGGCGAGATATTCGCTTGTCAGTGACTTACGATTTCTAAGTAGCGCTTTTAGATGAACTATTCCACGTTTAAAAGGTGGGTCTTTTGGACCCACCTCTTCGCTGGCTTATTGGCTAGCATTGTCGTTTTTATTATGGCTTTTACTGGTGTATTGCTAACGTATGAGCGCCAGTTTAAAGAGCTTAGTGAAATGGCTTATGCACAAACGATTGATATTGAAAAGTCGGTTATCTCGACCGATCGGGTTGTATCAATACTTCGTGAAAAGCACCCTAACGAAACGCATATCTTTGTCCGATGGGTGAATAGAGAAGGAGCCGCAATTCCGGCATGGGCCGGCGAACACAGCTATTTAATTCATCCCTATACCGGAGACATATTAAGAGAAGGAGAAGGGTTTGTTGAAGAAGCATTTCATGTCATAACTGACCTCCATCGATACCTCTTGATGAAAGGAGACTACCAATTAATTGGCAAAACCATAACGGCTTATAGCAATCTTATTTTTATTTTTCTGCTGTTATCGGGGGTCATCATTTGGTTGCCTAAACACATATCGAAAAAGTCCTTAAAGCAGCAAATGTGGTTACGGCAAAAGTATACTAATAAACAACACCGTCGCCGACATTGGCATTTTGTTTTTGGTATGTGGTCAATGCCTTTTTTACTTGTAATTGGACTAACTGCCACGCTGTTTTATTTTGAATGGGCTAACAAAGCGCTATATGGGATGTATGGTGAGGAGATACCTGCTCGCGAAAAGAAGGCAATGCCTGAAACGTTAGAGGCCGATGTTGTCAGTTATCACACCTTATTTAAGAAAGCCCAGCAACATGCCAATGAAAATGGCTATCAGGATTGGTATTCCATGTGGATGGAAATTGGCAAGATAGAAGGTGTCGCACGATTTTATATCGATAAAAGCATCGGACATCGGCAAGAGTTAGCGTATTCACTGTATTTCGACACGGGAACCGGTGATATTGCAAGGGTCCTACATAAAGAAGATTGGCCCAAAGGTAGTCAGGCTTGGGGTACTTCTCGCTTTTTACATACAGGGGAGCACTATGGTTTTGTAGGGCAGACAGTTGCAGGAATGGTTAGCTTGCTTTGTTGTATATTAGTTTATACTGGAACCTTGCTAGGTCTTCGGCGACTTATTAATCTGCGAAAGCGGCACGAGAAGGCTTAGGCAATTGAGATGACTTAGGCAGGGTAATGGTAACTATCAGCCCTGTTTGTTTGGTTGCAGGAGCGTCCTTATACATAGCCGTATCTCTGGTTGGTAGGCCATCATTATGAACGCGGTTTACTGCCGATATTTCGCCGCCTACAGCTGCAATTTGGCGTTTCGCCAATGCAAGACCAAGGCCGAACCCGGAGCGTTTTGCGGCGTGTACGTAGTTTTTGACCGCGCGTGCTTTATCCACTCTAAAAAAGGGCTCGAAGATGGCGTCTAGCATTGACTCAGGAACGCCCGTACCTTCGTCAGTAACGGTAATAATGTAGTTTTTGTAGTCGCTGGCCAAGGTTAAGCTTACCTTGCTTTGCTCAGGGGTATGGCGCAAGGCATTGCGAATAATATTCTCTAACGCCTGACCCAAAGCAAGCTGGCTGCTCTTTTCAATACTCGCGCATTCCGGCGTGTCTACATACAAGGTTCTATCAGGGTATTCAAAGCGCGCATCTTCACAAATAACACTGATAAGTTCTACAAGGTCAAAGTCATCGCTGTTCAATTGAGGAGATTCTGTATTTAGCCACGCAAAGGTCAGAGTATCTTCAACAAGCTCTCTCATTGTACTCGCTTCATAACGCAAGCGTGAAAGTGCTTGTTCACGATTAATGTCTTGCTCTACAAAGTCTATCGCCATATCAATGCGGGCAAGCGGCGTGCGAAGCTCGTGAGAGAGATCAGCAAGCAAGCTTCTTTGATTATAAATGAGACTGCTGGTCCTTTGGGCCATTTTATCGAACGTTTGGGCAAGCCTAGTAAGTTCGTCATTTCGGTTGGGCATTGCAGCCATTGCACGGGCTTCTAAATTACCATTTGCGAACTCTTTCGTGGCCTTTTCTAGTTGCTTAAGAGGAGTCATAACGTGGCGATATAACATAAAACTCAACAGACTTAATATAACTAAGGGCAATGCAATTTGTAGTGTTAAGCGCGTGGCGAGCAATAACGAACCTGGGCGCATACGCTGTGGAAGTTGAATTAAAAAATGTGTGTTGTCATCGACGAAGGGGACTTCCATCACAGGGTTTTCAGAGAAGTACAAATGGATTTTCCATTCGGGGCTGCGGCCTATTTGAAATCGGTCAACAAACGCGTCTAACATGTGGGTGTCAGCGAATGTGGTCATTTGGGAGTTAACCACGGCAAGCCACGTGTCCTCCTTTGTCTTCACTTCTCTTAAAAAAGCAGCTAACGCTTGCTCTCCCTCTTGCAGATAGATTCTCTCCGCTTCTTCACCATAGGCATAAAGGGTGTCTTGATGAGCTTTATCGATAAAACTCATACTGGTCTCGGTGTGATTGGTGAGCCACGCAATGGCCCAAAATAGCAGAACGGTACCAACAGCGATAAATGCGCATAGTCGCCATAGCAGTTTATTTTTCACGAAAAGCGGTATCCTTGACCGTGCACGGTGGCAAGACGTTCGGGAGGCATGCCAGTTTCAACGAGCTTTTTGCGCACTCTAGATAGGTGCATATCTAGGCTTCGATCGTATCGAGAGAAAGGTTTGTTGAGCACGCTGTGATAAAGAAATGCTTTGCTCAAGGTTTCCCCTTTGTTATCTACCAGCATCCAAAGAAGCTTAAATTGTATTGGCGTAAATTCCAGTAATCTAGAGTGATATTTGGTAACTTGCTGAATACGATTTAAATAAAGCATATCAACAATGAGTTCTGACCTTTGCGTACCAGAGTCGTTTAATGTTTTGCTGCGTCGCAGCAGTGCTTCAATGCGAAGCATCATTTCGGTAAAATTGAAAGGCTTGGGCAAGTAATCATCTGCACCCTTACGATAGCCTTCAATCCTTTCTTGCTCGGCACCTGACGCCGTAATCATCATCACCGGAGTTTGCTTTATTTGCCTTAACTGGTTTAGCAGCGACAAGCCATTTAGGGAAGGAAGGCGTATGTCGAGTAAAACTAGGTCAAAATTTTCCTCTAGCACAGTTTGTAATCCAGCATTACCGTCTCTTTCGTGGCGAGTATCAAATCCTCGAGACCGCAACAGTTGCGTGATTTGTTCACTTAATGTCGCGTCATCTTCAATAATGAGTATTCGGGTTTTACGCATAATGGCTTCAGGGAAAAATTTTAAATATATTATTAATAATAGTTATCATTTGCAAATGATTGGTTTATGACGATAAACATGGCTGGTAACGCGCGCTTTTATATTGTTACAAATTTACGGTGGTGCGGATGGTTTCTCGCTTTACAATAGGCATTATTAGCTATCTCAGTGCTTGTCGAAGTGCACAGGAGAGTCAATTAAATATAGATGCAGCGGTAAATTTAAACGCCCTGCCTTACTAAATTTGAATCCCAAGGACGCGATGTTAAAAATGGTATTTAGTGTAAAGAAGTTAACGACGTTGTCGGCATTGCTGGTGGCAGTAGGAAGTATTGTAACCGGTTGCGCTAGTTCAAATCATATTACTCAAATAGAAAATAAAAATGCGGTAATCAAATACTCAGATGAGCCGGGTTATGAGGATAGATTCAGTAATATTTACGACGGTTTTAAAGCATACCCTGTCACGTGTAATGATGATTGCTACCCAGCATCTCCCGATATTGAGTGTGAAAGTGACATGCAAAATTGTCAGTTCGTTGGCAACAATCCGCCAGTGAATTTACAGACAGGCTTTACCGTCACTTGGTTAGGGCACGCGAGCTTTGTACTAAATACAGCAAGTGGTGAGCAAATACTCATCGACCCCGTGTTTGGCCAGTTTGATTGGCCCGTTAACTGGGCGTTTCGATTGGTGGAAGGATTCAACCGCAAAGAACCCGCTAAGATAGATGAAGACAAACTCGCACAAACCGATGCTGTGGTTTATTCCCATATACACTATGATCATTTTAATAAATCAGATATTGCCGAGCTAGGCCCGAAGCCTGAGTATTTAGTTCCGTTAGGTTTCGCTGAGCACTTTCCAAATAGAGGCTATACCATCAGTGAGATGACGTGGTATACCAGCAAAAACATAGGCAAAACCTCTATTCACTTCGTGCCTGCCCATCATTTTAGTAACCGAATATGGGTGCCTTATTTGTACGAGGACGACAATGCTACATTGTGGGGTGGTTGGTTATTTGAGAGTGAAGGCAAAACATTGTTCTTTGCGGGTGATACGGGATATTCACCCCACTTCGAAGACATTAAGGCCCGCTTTGGGGAAATAGATGTTTGCCTGTTACCCATAGCGTCTTATTTCAGCGAAACCTCACCTAAATGGTATCGCAAGGTACATACTACGCCAGAAGATGCCATTATTGCGGCCCAAGACTTAGGCTGTAAAGCCGTAGTGCCTTGGGGCTATGGAAATTCTAGCTGGATGATGGGAGACAAAACGTCACATTCTGCGCTATTTCGATTGATGAAAATGAAGCAGCAGCTAAACCTTTCAATGCCTTGGATTATTTTGAATGAAGGTGAGCAGGCGTCTTTTTAAGCGCGTCTTCACATCAATAGCCTATTTATCCGTAGTTTTATCTGCAATCTTCTGGCATTTTCCCCGCCATTCATCGTCAAGCGCCTCAAGTTTCGCTAGCTTTTGGGCCAGTGCTTTGTCTGCTTTGGTATGGGCGCATTGCATCAGGGTGTGAACGTTAACGGTATCGTCCTCACGGTGCAGTAGTGTTACTTCGTCGCCAACACTGATGGTTCCGGTTTTAATAACCCGGTAATACCAGCCAGTGATACCTCGTTCCCCGACAAACCTATCCAAATTGGGGATCTCGAAGCGTTGAGAGATTTTATTGCAAGGCGCACGTGGTGCACTTACTTGCAGTTCAACGTCGCCGAACTTCCAGATATCGCCGATATAAACGGTAGCGTCGTCCATGCCCTCTACACTGATGTTTTCGCCAATGCTGCCCAGCGAAAATTCGCCTTCAGGAAAATGCTTTTTTAATGTTAGATAATTGGTCGGGTTGAACTGATGTAGCACTTTTTCTGGCCCACCGTGAAGGCGTTTATTGGCCTGTTCGTCTTCATTAGTCCTGTCCATATGTACCGTTAACGCGTCGACGGGGCTTTTGACTATACTGCTTGGTGCCCCACGAGGGCCCAGTGGCCGAGGTTTTCCAGCAAACAAAGCGTTAACAGAAAATGAGGTAGACATGGCATCTCCAAAAAAATAGTTTTGTGCATTTAAACCTTTCTACTATAGGGTACGACTAACCTTATAACACTAACAAGTGCTAATGCTAATCAGCACCATAAATAACAAAGAGAAAAAAATGGAACACACACAACAACGTGTTGTACACGCCAATGTGGTGTTTGGTAACAAAAGCGAAAATGCGCTGATATCTAAAGCGAAAAGTGGCGACAAGCAGGCGTTTCGTACTCTTTACGATGAACATGTCGGGCGTGTCTACGCGCTTTGTTACCGGCTTACAGGTGAAAAGGGAATGGCAGAGGATGCTTCGCAAGAAGTTTTTATTCAGTTATGGAAAAAGCTCGGTAACTTTGATGGGCAAAGCCAATTCTCCACGTGGTTACATAGCGTAACGGCAAATATCACCATTTCCTATATGCGAAAGCAGAAAGGTTGGATGCAGCGCATGTTCAACTTGGAAAACAGCGGTATTAACGAGATGCCGGCTGAGGGTAACAGCACTGATGTGGATTTAGAGGCATTGATTATTCGCCTTCCTGAGCGAGCCAGAATGGTATTCGTGCTCCATGCGCTTGAAGGCTACCGACACGAAGACATTGCAAATATGTTGAATATGGCAGTGGGCTCGAGCAAAGCGCAATTTTTCCGTGCTAAGCAATTATTAAAAGATTTTATGGGAGTCGATGATGAGTAATTTTGACGACAAGCTTGCTCAGCATGTTTCTGAGCTACCAAAAGAGAAGCAGCCCGAGCGAGATCTGTGGCGAGGCATAGAGCTAGGTATAGCATCGGCTCAAGACAACCCTGCAAATGATGGCGCTTCATCTCCTACGGTTACATCGAAACATTGGATAGCGATAGCCGCAAGCGTTTGTTTAGTTACTGTATTGTGGTTTGCTGCTCCTTTTGCGTTTAAAGCTGATGAAAGCCGAAGTGATGGCTATGCCCTGATTGACGCAATGAGTATGCAACAGCAACAACAAGTAAATAGTCTTCTTGCTAGTTATGAAAGTACAACAGCGCTAACTGAAGATTGGCAAGAGCAATTAAAAGAATTAGACGATGCTGCTGATGTAATCAAAGCGGCGTTAAAGGACGACCCAGACAACTCAGCATTAATCAAAATGCTGCATCACGTATATCAACAGCAAATTGCCTTAATTGAGCGAGTGCACGCGCCAAAATGGCAGCAAATTTAATAAGGGTTTGAAAATGAACATGAATACGAAAAACGCATTTTTGCACACGTTTAAAACACCTGTTGCGGCTAAGGTGATACTGACTACTGCGCTGCTAAGTATTGCTGCAGCGGCATTTGCAGGGGAAAAAGTAGATAAGACCATTGATACATCGTCTTCGCCGAAAGTAGACATTGAACACATTAACGGAAAAGCGGATATCCGAGTTTGGGATAAGTCTCAGGTTCGTGTCACCGGTGAACTTGGCGATCAAACCGAGGAGTTTATCTTTGAAAGACGTGGAGATGTTGTAGTTATACACGTTGAAGTAGAGCGCCAATCAAAGAGCTGGTTCAATAAAGGGAAAGATGGCGACGACCTTGTTATCTACATACCTAAAGCAAGCGATCTTCATTACACCGCGGTCAATGCAGACCTTATTGCGGAAGGTGTTACAAAAGCAGTAGATGTCGAAGTCGTGAACGGCGACGTCACACTTAAAAACATTGGTGAGCGTGTTGAGGTCGAGTCGGTGAATGGTGATATCGTGCTTGAGAACGTAAGAGGTCGATTAGAGGCGGAAACAGTAAACGGCGAAATTGAAGCGACACACTCAGGAAACACGCCAGTAAGCTTTGCGTCAGTAAATGGTAAGCTCGACATCGCTTCCGATAGCCCAGACGTATCAGTAGAAACCGTAAACGGTCGAATTGATGTAGCCCTTCAAGCGGTTGATGTATTGCAGATTAATACAGTTAATGGGCGTACTTTCGCTAGTTTAGGCCTTAACAAGAACGGTAGTGTTAAGGCTAACTCTGTGGGGGGCTCGATGGAATTTGTCTTTCAAGATGGCGTATCGGCGCAATTTGATATTGAAACGCACGCAGGCGGCAATATTGTGAATAATATCAGCGATGAAAAGTCGCAAAAGCCGAAGTACGGCCCAGGTAGCTGGCTACGCTTTATCCATAACGGTGGTGCCGCAAATGTAGACATCTCTACGGTACACGGCCGAATCGAAATAGACCAAAAGTGAATAAGCTATAGGCAAGGCAATTGAAACTTTAGGTTGAAAAAAAGAGTTTAGTCCACATTTATTAATCAGATATGTGGTGAGTATTGAAAAGCTGCGAGTTACTGCAGCTTTTTTGTTTGGTCGCTAAAAATGTGTGATTGAGCGCTTAAAAGTAACAAAACTACATTTTAATCGCTCTTAGGTACACGGTAGGAATACTGCGCGCTACGCCTAAGAAAATCGCGCAGTTAATTGTTTTATGCATGGAGGTCAAATTGAGTATTGTTGGACACGTCAAAAGGTTTTGGCGGTTTCATAGCCTAATTATTGGTGCGTTTGGGATTTGCGCGTTTACCTTAGGTTGTGCTGTTCAAGAGCCTGCTTACTACGAGGGGACGTGGGTTGTAACTAAGGCCTATAATCCGGGTATTTCCGCCCACTCTGTTTCAGAATCAGAAAAGTTCTTAGGTCGCTCTGTAACCTATGCTTCAGACTCGGCTAAACTCGATCAGGCATTTTGTGAGTCACCGGTGTATTCAACGAAAAATATCAGTAATCAAGATTTTTATGCTGCTTTTAAAGCCTCTCCATCATCGCTCGGCTTTAGCGACGACAAGATTACTGAAGTGAGTTTGTCTTGCGCAAAAAGCACTGATGTCCTAGGTTCTACCCTAATCTTTCAGGAAAACCGTAATACCTATACCTTGGTGGATGGTACGTTTTTAAAGCTGGAGAAAACGCTTTAAACGATGTCGCCTTTTTGTGCTTTCACAACAAAAGTCCTACTTCCTTTGTTGAGAGATGAGCGTTAAAAGCGCATAATATCCAACTGACTTTTGTTCATTGGAATAGGTTTCACTTGTGGCGTCTGCGTCTAAAAACGATAAAAATGTTGAGAAATTGAAGGTTCCACCTCATAGCATTGAGGCTGAGCAATCTGTTTTAGGCAGCATGCTTATCGACCCCGAAAGCTGGGACAAGGTCGCGGAACTCGTCACCGATAATGATTTCTATAATCGCTCACACCAAATTATCTTTCGTGCTATCACTCGACTACTAAACAGTAGCCAGCCAATTGACCTAATTACGGTATCAGAAGAGCTGGAAAAGCATGATGAACTGGAAGATGCGGGTGGTTTTGCCTACTTAGGTGAACTTGCTAAAAATACCCCAAGTTCTGCGAACGTCGTGTCTTATGCGCAAATTATCAGCGAGCGTGCTATTACACGCGAACTTATCGGCGTTGCGCATGAAATCGCTGAAGTAGGGTACAATCCCGAAGGCCGTGACAGCGCAGATATTCTTGACCTTGCGGAAAGTAAGGTATTCGAAATCGCCGAGCGAAGGACCGGTGAAAACGAAGGCCCTCGCGATGTTGAGTCAATTCTAGGCAAGACCATCGATCGTCTAGAAGAATTGGTGAAAACCAATAAAGAGGTGACCGGTGTTACAACAGGCTTCACCGATTTAGACAAAATGACCAGTGGTATGCAGCCTTCTGATCTTATCATTGTTGCGGCTCGTCCATCGATGGGTAAAACCACCTTTGCCATGAACTTGATTGAAAACGCAATGATGGCCGAAGATAAGCCTGTACTGGTTTTCAGTCTTGAGATGCCTTCAGAGCAAATCATGATGCGTATGCTGGCATCATTAAGCCGCGTAGATCAAACCAAGATTCGTACTGCGCAGCTAGACGATGAAGACTGGGCGCGCATATCTAATACCATGGCCATGCTTAAAGACAAAGACAGCTTGTTTGTTGATGATTCCTCAGGTCTTACACCAATGGATGTGAGAAGCCGTGCTCGAAAGCTAGCGCGAGAGCGCGGCGGAATAAGCCTTATCATGGTGGATTACCTCCAATTAATGCGAGTACCGTCATTGAGCGATAACCGTACGTTGGAAATTGCGGAAATTTCTCGCTCATTAAAGGCGTTGGCGAAAGAACTTGAAGTACCTGTTGTAGCACTTTCTCAGCTTAACCGTACGCTGGAACAACGTGCTGACAAACGCCCAGTTAACTCAGACCTTCGTGAATCTGGCTCAATTGAGCAGGACGCCGACCTTATCATGTTTATTTATCGTGATGAGGTTTATCACGAAAATAGCGAGTACAAAGGCATTGCGGAAATAATTATTGGTAAACAACGTAATGGCCCAATTGGTACCTGCCGACTCACCTTCCAAGGTCAGTTCTCCCGATTTGACAACTACGCAGGCCCTGCCATAGCAGACGAGTATTAGCTCCGCCTTTTAGCAGCTTCATGGTTTGTGCTAATCAACAAACTCTATAGATATTCCGATGCTTTTGTTGGGTTAACAAACCCCAGTTAAATTAGCACTGTAAATGAGTTTTTATTACTGAAGGATAGTCCTGCGAAGAATGACTTTTACTGCTGCTAAAGCTTGCTTTTTGAGGGGCAACAGACACAAAAAAGGCGCCTTTCGGCGCCTTTTTCAATTCATATAAAATGAATTACTTTTCTTCAGCTACTTTCACTGTGTCTTTAACTGTCACTGATATGCGACGGTTAATACGGTGAGCTTCAGCATTTTTAGCAGTATCTAGAAGCTGTGTTTCGCCGTAACCGATAGTCTCTAAACGAGAGCCTTCGATTCCGTACATGTCTACCATAACTTCTTTGAAGTTAGCAGCACGACGCTTAGAAAGGTCCATGTTGTAAGCTTCAGTACCTGGCGCAGAAGTGTGACCTTCGATTACCGCAGTTGTTGAAGGATACTGCTTCATGAATTCAGCGAATTCAGCAATTTCTGGATCTTTTGGCATTTTCACAACAGCACTTTCGTTGTCGAATAGAACGCGTAGCGTAATTTCTACTGTCTCTTCGTCAAACACTGTACAGCCTTTAGCGTCAACTTTCACGCCAGCAGGTGTGTCAGGGCACATGTCTTTGCTGTCTACAACACCATCGTTGTCAGAATCTTTAATTGCACAACCAGTTGCATCTACTTTAGTGCCGGCCGGTGTGTTAGGACACTGATCAACATTGTTTAGTACACCATCGTTGTCGTCATCGATGCTACAGCCGTTGGCGTCAACACGAACGCCGGCCGGTGTCATTGGACACTGGTCTTTGCTATCTACAACGCCATCATTGTCGCTGTCTTTAGGCATAGAAGGCGTGCTCTTACCGAATGGAATTGCAAGACCTACTTTAACGCTATAATCGTTGTAGTCTTCACCGAAGTCGTGATAAGCGGCGATTTCAGTAACCAGTTTAACATCTTCATGGATGTCCCAGTGTTTACCAATACCGATGTTACCAAGTGTAGTTGAATCGCCTATTGCTTGACGCTTAACACCACCGAATAAGAACCATGCATCATTTGGCATAAAATAAAGCGCATCAACACCGATCATCTCGCCGTTATCATCGCCACTACCAGCATAATCAAGTTCCAGCGCAGTAAATTCTAAACGAGCGGCCCAGCTTTGAGTGAAACGGAATCCGTACTCGAACGTCGCGCCTAAACCGTTGTCGTATACTTCGCCTTCAGTAAGTGAAAGAGGGCGTGAGTCGTCAGTGTTGTAATACATACCAGACAAACCAAACCAGTTTTTGTATTCTGGCTCTGAAGCGTCTTGTGCAAATGCATTAGTCGAGGAAATTACAGCAAGAGATAACGCTGCCATTTTAAAGTGTTGTTTCATAGTCACATCCTGTTTAACGTTGAGTGATTATCGATTTTTGATAATTTTGTGTTGTGCTTGATGTGTAAAGTAAGCACAAATTGTGCCATTTATAATATGGGTTAGGCTGTAATCCCTTGTAATGTGGCAATAATTGTTCGTCTTCCACCATGATCTCGGTGTTCGCCGAGCATAATTCCCTGCCACGTGCCAAGTGCAAGTTTGCCTTGTTGGACAGGTATAGTAAGTTGACACCCTAGTATACTCGATTTTAAGTGAGCAGGCATATCATCTTTACCTTCGTAAGTATGCCGGAAAAAGGAAAGCTCTTCTTTTACACTATGGTTAAAGAACGCCTCCATATCGTGCCGTACAGTCGGGTCGGCATTTTCATTGATGGTCAAACTTGCGCTAGTATGCTGAAGCCATAGATGCAAAAGACCAACTTCAATATGACGAATACCGGGAAGGGCAGATTCCACCTGCTGTGTTATCAGGTGAAATCCTCTTGGATAGCTGTCGAGTGTAATTTTTTCAGACTGCCAGAAATTATTTGTCAAAACAGATTTCCAAATGCGCTAATCCTTCGTCGCACATAAAAGGAAGAATAATTTTAGCACCATCAACCTGGTGACTAATTGTATGTTGCTTTCCTGATACAACGATTGGCGTTGCCATTCCAAACTCGTAGCCTCGCTCAGCCAGATCTCGCTTTGCATTTCCGCAAATCATGTTGGTTACTTCGCCAACCATGTCGCCTACTTCTGCATCGAGCTTCTCTGGGCGTTCGCCTACCATTCTTTCCATAATGGTAAGGGCTAAGGCTTCGTCAAAGGTGATTGACATAGAGCCGCGAACGTCGGGTCCAACCATACCAATTAATCCCGATACATCGCCTTTGGCAATATCACTTTGTTTGCGCTTGGGCTTCCCTGGGGTCAGTTTAGTTTGAGCCATGGTTTCAAGCACGTTCAAAAGACCAGCAATAAACGGGTTCACAAAATCAGCATTCATGTAGACTCTCCTGGGCAGCGTGATCTTCCGTTTGTTGACAATCGGCACATAATCCATGGGCCTCTATAGTTTGTTTCGATACTTTGAATCCGTGTTGCTTTGCTTGGCTATCAAGGGTCTCTTGAAGACCTTCAGATTGAATTTCAGCAACATCACCACAGCTGTCACAAATTAGAAACTGAACAGGGTGGTTACAACCAAAATGATAGCAGGCCACAAACGCATTCGTAGACTCTAGACGGTGAATAAACCCAAAATCGAGAAGAAAATCAAGGGCGCGATACACCGTTGCTGGTTTGGCACTAGACTCTGTTTCTTTTAGAGAGTCGAGTAGTTCATAAGCGCCCATAGGGCCGTGTTTTGAAACGAGAATTTCATACACCTTTTCTCTAAGCGGTGTAAATCTGGCACCGCGCTGCTCGCAATAAGCCCGTGCCTTATGAATAAGTGTGGTTTTGTTCATTGATGATAACCGTAAACTCGACTTTCATTGTTATATTAAAGCGTCACTTCTGGATCACGTTTTCTAGTGTGCACATGAGCGATCAACTCATCTTCCAAGGCAAAGCGCTCTTCTAATGTCTCTCCAAGCTCGGCTAGCGCTGAGTCAAATTCAGCCGCCTGCTTCGGTGTTACTGCTTGTGCAAACGTATCATTAAATGCGAGTGCTGCGTCAGTGGTTTTTGTCAGTCTGGGATAAAGTTTATCTTTTAGCACAAGACCCTCATTGTCGTTTTCAACCAACATGTCGAAAACTTCAAAGTGTCCCACTGACAAATAATCGAGTAACGCGTTGCAAAAGCTGTCTATATCATCTGGATTAGGTAAGCATTCGCTTCGCTTATTGATGCCTGCTAGATCACAAAATGAAACTAACAACGCCTGTCGGTCCAATAACCAGCGGTCAATAACCTGACTTTTCCCGCCCCATTTTGATTTAACGCTTTCTAACTGTTGCAACATTTTGATGTGTTACCCGTTTAGCGACAATAGGTTTCAGTATAACACTGTGCACAAGCGACACAAATTTTGCGCGAAAAAGTTCGCTTCTAAATGTATGGTAACGATCATTACGCCCATCAGTTAGTGTAGTATGAAGCACCAAAGAACAGGAGTATTGTGCAATGATGATAAAGTTGGATGAAGCGAAACTAACTGATCAGCAAGCCATGTGGGTGGTTTTTAGTCGTGGTAAAATAATAGTGCAAGAATCGTCTGAATCTATCCCCGTCGCTTACTTAAGTGATATTCCGTTTTTAGCATCATATATAGACGAAATTCATCAGCTTCCACCGCTAAATGAAACAGCGCACAGGGAATTGCCTGTTTTCGTTGTTGATTTGGGCGCTGAACACGTTAATGAACCGGGTTGGGAACGGGTTTCCCTTAGACAGCTTCTTTTCGCTGAATACGATATCGCCTTTTCCGTTATCGGACGTGCGTGGCAATATGTTCATTTCTTGCGGACTCATCAATATTGCGGGCAATGCGGGGCGAAAACTGAACGTGTCGATTGGGAAATGGCTATGCAATGTCACCGCTGTAGTCACCGCACTTACCCAAGGGTATCTCCTTGTATCATTGTGTCTATTCACGACAATGAAAAAATCCTGTTAGCGAAAGGAGTACGTCACAGGGAATCGAATATGTACTCAACCCTCGCGGGCTTTGTGGAGAGTGGGGAAAGCTTGGAGCAAGCCGTCCACAGAGAAGTTTTCGAAGAAGTTGGTGTTAAGGTTAAAAATTTGCGCTACTTCAGCAGCCAACCATGGCCATTCCCCCACTCCCTAATGGTTGGGTTCATTGCTGAGTATGACGAAGGGGAAATTCGTTGCCAGGCAAACGAGATAGATGACGCGCAATGGTTTGATACAAGCGCGCTGCCGACTATTCCACCGAGGGTGTCCATTGCAGGGCAGTTAATTACTGAAACGGTGTCTCTAATTGGCAACAAATAAAAAACCCTGCCGAGGCAGGGTTTCAATAAGTTTAGCACGGTCCCGTGTAGGGCTTCTTTTCTTTGACACATACAGTAATAGCAAACACTCACTTTAAGTGCAAGTGTCTTTTTAAAGTAATGTTCAAGTATTGTTTGTCTTCAATAATCGACACTACGTCGATTCACTGTGAAGCGTCGATTTTTTAATACAGGTTTTAGCACACCTTAGTTAAGAATACTGGTATACTTTCTCGCTCTTGTTTTTCCAGTAATTTAGGTGAGTTATATGTCGCAAAATTTCCCCAGTGTTGATAAGCCCGCGTTAAAGAACGATCGTTATTTACGTGCGTTACTTAAGCAGCCGGTTGATGTCACACCGGTATGGATGATGCGACAAGCTGGGCGTTATCTTCCAGAGTACAAAGCGACTCGCGCAGTAGCAGGCGATTTTATGTCGTTGTGCAAAAATGCTGAGCTTGCCTGTGAAGTAACGCTACAACCGTTACGCCGTTTCCCTCTAGACGCTGCCATTCTGTTTTCTGATATTTTGACCATTCCTGATGCCATGGGTCTTGGCTTGTACTTCGAAACTGGCGAAGGTCCGCGTTTTAAAAATCCTATTACATGTAAAGCAGACGTGGATAAGGTTGGCCTTCCTGATCCAGAAGGCGAATTGCAGTATGTAATGAATGCCGTTCGCACTATTCGCCGTGAATTAAAAGGAGAGGTGCCGCTAATTGGTTTTTCTGGAAGCCCTTGGACACTAGCGACTTACATGGTTGAAGGCGGTTCGAGTAAAGCCTTTACTAAAATTAAGAAAATGGCCTTTGCAGAGCCAGCTACGCTCCATGCGCTGCTAGCCAAATTAGCCGATTCAGTCACAGAGTACCTTAACGCGCAAATTGCCGCAGGTGCGCAATCTGTCATGGTATTTGATACTTGGGGCGGCGTGCTATCGCCTCGTGACTATAAAGAGTTTTCACTTCAGTACATGGAGCGCATCGTAAGCGGGCTAACCCGAGAAAACGAAGGCCGTAAAGTACCTGTAACCTTGTTCACGAAAAACGGTGGTATGTGGCTAGAGTCAATTGCGGCGACAGGTTGTGACGCAGTAGGTCTAGACTGGACTATCGACATTAAAGAAGCGCGGGCGCGTATTGGCGACAAAGTCGCGCTTCAAGGCAATATGGACCCGTCTATGTTGTATGCTCAACCGCAAAGAATTAAGCAGGAAGTGGCATCCATTCTAGAAGGCTACGGCGAAGGAAGCGGTCACGTATTTAATTTAGGTCACGGTATTCATTTAGACGTTCCACCTGAAAATGCCGGTGTATTCGTTAATGCGGTACACGAACTTAGTAAGCAATATCACAAGTAAGCGACTTCAATAAAGGAAGTGGAATGAAAACGTGGTTTGTGTTGTTGCTGATAGCGTTTGCATTGATAGCGGGGTATAAATTTTCTGGCTATCAACACCAGCTCAGCGAGTCCAATGCAGATAAAGAACGACTAACCAATGTGTTAGCGCGCTCTCGCGCCACGGAAACAAGTGAGCTGAAGGTTATTAAGCCTGCTGCCAAGCTTGTATCGAATGAAGCTAGCGCAACGCACTCAGATACTAGCAAAGCGAAAAGCGGCGTGATGAATGCAGCCCCTGTTGCTGAGAGTGCCCAAATTATGGCGCCAGAGGTTTTCTACACAAGGACTGAAGGCTCTCTCAATATGTTTTTCGCGTTGCCCCCTAACAGCGAGCGCTTTGTCTTGGACTCAGTAAAATGTGAGAACGGGTATTGTGAAATAACCGGTGAGTATAACGGTTCTGAAAGTGAGCTATCGCGAGTTATTGAAACGTTGGAGCAGGAGCCGTGGTGGGAGTTCGGGTCACCTATTATTACTACTCAAGTGGCACAACGAGGCCTCAAGCTTAACGTTTCGTTCGCCGCTTCCCACTCGCCAAATGCCCGTGTGGGTTATCGGAAAAACACTCGGGCTGATTTAAACAGTGAGATTGCTTCAGCGGGTTAACCCCAAAACCCATATATCGATTATTGAATTCGCGGTATGCCTTATTCAAGCTCTTACTGGCATTAGGCGTCTCTTGGTAGACCTTTTTCGATTACGCGAATAAGCCGGGCTTGCTGCCTGTTTTTTGCGTCAGCCGTTTGTTGCTTCTCTTGCTGCCGCTCAAGGGCCCAATCAATATGCCTGTCCACCAAGTCACTTACGCTCCCTCGTCTTTCTTTCAAAAGCAGAATGCTTTGTTCATCATACGGTGCGTTTCCTAGCGCAACGGCAATATTACGCTGCCACTTCTCGAAGCCAATTCGCCTGATGGGAGAGCCTTCAGTATTGCGTAAGAAGGCTTCTTCAGACCAGCTGAAAAGCGCATTAAGGCTTTGACCGTGCAGCACCTGTCTTGGATGAAAATCTTCTTCACTGGTGATATCAGCGAATCGATTCCAAGGGCAAACAAGTTGGCAATCGTCACAGCCATAAATGCGATTGCCCATCATGGGGCGTAAATCTTCGGGAATATCTTTGTCTGATTCAATGGTGAGATAGGAAATACAGCGACGGGCATCTACTTTATAAGGCGCAACAATTGCATTGGTCGGGCAGATGGTTAGACACGCTGTGCAGGTGCCGCATCCCTCTTCAATTGGTGAGTCAGTGGGTAATGGCAAGTTGATGAATAGCTCGCCTAAGAAGAACCAAGAGCCGGCTTCTTTATTGAGTGTCAGGCTATGCTTACCAGTCCAGCCAATCCCCGCTTTTTCGGCAATGGCGTGTTCCAGCACGGGGGCTGAGTCTACAAACGGGCGATATTGAGTATGCGCTAGGGATGCGGTGATTTTTTCTCCCAGTTGCTTCAGACGTTTGCGCAGCACTTTGTGGTAGTCACGACCTAATGCATAGCGGCTGATGTACCCTATTTCTGGCTTTTTTAAATGCTTGGCAAACGAGGCGTCTGGCGGTAAGTAGTTCATGCGAACGCTGATCACCCTTAATGTACCGGGCACGAGTTCATCGGGCCGGGCACGCTTCATCCCATGGCTTTCCATAAAGGCCATGTCACCGTGATACCCATTGTCTAACCATTCCTGAAGGTGCGCCTCGTGCTGACATAGATCAATATCGCTGATGCCAACCTGTTGAAAGCCTAGCGCTGTACCCCAAGCCTTGATATTGTTGGTTAATTCAACAAGGTCGATAGAACTAAATTCGGACATGTGCTCATGCTAGATACTCAATTAACGTCAAGTTTATCATACAAATTATTTCGGGCCGATCAGGTTAGGGAAAATGAGGGACAAGCCGCTGCGGATTCTGGTTGCGATATGTTTACCTTAATGCAACGAGCCGGCGATGTGGTATTTAAGCAATGTCTTGAGCTTATGCCAAACTCAGACGTTTACTTAGTGCTGGTGGGCCAAGGTAACAATGCGGGTGACGGCTACATTGCAGCAATAAACGCAAAACTTGCGGGTAAACAAGTGCATTTATGTGCGGTTGAGCCTGAACGTACGCTGGAAGGTGATGCTGGCAAAGCACAGCAGCGCTGGCTCGATTCAGGTGGCAGTATCAATGGGTTTGACGCTGCGCTCCTCGAGAAGTCTGACGTAGTGATTGATGCGCTTCTCGGTACAGGTATTAATAGCTATATTCGCAATGAGTTTGCAGACATCATTGATGCGGTGAATGCGTCATCAACGCCGGTAGTAAGCGTTGATGTGCCGTCAGGGCTTGATGCGAATACAGGACAGAGCCTGGGGCGCTGTGTCCAGGCAGATATTACCGTGACTTTTGTGGGTATAAAACCTGGGCTTGTTACCGGTGCAGGTAAACAGTCGTGCGGTAAGTTGGTGTATGCGGACTTGGGTATTGGCAAAGCGTTCCAAGCGCTAGCCAAAGCGAGCGCGACCATGCTAAATATCGACCATTTTAAAGGGATGGGTCCACGGGAAATCAATAGCCATAAAGGGACTTACGGGCGACTGTTGTGCATTGGCGGTAATCGCGGAACAGCAGGTGCAATTCGACTAGCCAGTGAGGCGGCGCTCAGAAGTGGTGCGGGCATGGTGCGCGTGTATACCCATGAGTCGTCAGTCGTTCAGGTCAGTGCAGGCAGACCTGAGCTTATGGTTACCGACTTCAACTTAGACGAGGCATTAGCTTGGGCAACCTGTGTAGTAATTGGGCCGGGTCTTGGGCAAGATGGATGGGCAGAAAGCGCATTTGAAACCACTATGAAACACTGCCAAAGCCAAAATAAGCCTGTGGTCATTGATGCAGACGCGCTAAATCTGTTGTGTCAGCAATCGACAGCATACACCTTGTCGGACAGTATTTTAACGCCGCATGCAGGAGAAGCGGCGCGTTTACTTGGTGTGTCTATTGAAGATGTAGAAAGCGACCGTTTTAACTATGCAAGGCAGTGCTCACAGCGGTACCACGCGGTCTGTGTCCTAAAAGGAGCGGGCACGCTTATCGACAATGAGAAGAAAACCTGGGTTTGCCGTCACGGAAATCCTGGTATGGCTACCGCAGGAAGCGGTGATGTATTGAGCGGAATATTAGGCGCGTTACTTGCGCAAGGCGTAGAAACAGATATCGCAGCAAAGTATGGTGTAGTACTTCATGCCAAGGCGGGTGATGATATTGCCCAACTATATGGTCAACGTGGTATGATAGCGAGCGATTTATTTGATGCAGTACGTGCGCTTATTAACCACTAGCTAGCGTGGTTTTGTCTTAAACGGGCAGGCATCTACTGGTATTATTCGGTTTTCTGTTACTGTGGAATATTGTTGATGTCTTACCCGCATACCTCTTTTTTTGCTAATGAAGTAGATGATACCGCGCAGCTTGCCAAAGACTTAGCGCAAGCCGTTTCAAGTCAACTCCCTACCGATGCGGTTATTTATCTTAACGGTGACCTTGGTGCAGGGAAAACGACATTTAGCCGTTATTTCATTCAATCTTTAGGTCATTCAGGTAGCGTTAAAAGTCCAACCTATACATTGGTTGAACCTTATGAGTTGGATGGCGTCAATATTTATCACTTCGACCTGTATCGCTTGGCTGATCCAGAAGAATTAGAATTTATGGGAATTCGCGATTACTTTGGTTCGGGCGCTATCGCGCTTATTGAATGGTCGGAAAAAGGGGGCGAATACTTGGCATCCCCAGACTTAGTGATTAGTATAAATATTACGCCACCGGGTAGGCAGTTCCATTTGGAGGCAAAAAGTGCCCACGGTGCTAAGTTGCTTCAGCAATGCAAGCGCGTGTAGCGCAAATGCGAAATGAAAGAAAAACTGAATAAATAGCGGCTTCGGAGTAGACGAAAGCAGCATAACAATAAAACAAAGGCTAATTATGGTGCGCAGTATAGTTTCGGTATTATTATTGTGTTTCGTGGTGCAGATTGCACACGGGGCACAAAATAACATCGACGGGGTGAGGATATGGCCGTCGCCGGACAATACCCGCGTTGTTTTCGATATGAAGTCAGCGCCAGAGTTCACTTACTTTACGCTTAAAAATCCGCTTCGACTTGTCATCGATTTTAATAACACTAGCGACGCTGCTAAGCTTTCGGGCATAGAAAACAGCGGTGACCTAATCAAGAAGCTGCGTTATTCCACTCCGAAAAACAAATCATCTGCCAGAATAGTTGTTGAACTTAATAGAAATACAAAACCCTCGCTGTTTGCTGTAACACCTGATGGAGCATACGGGCACAGGCTGGTTGTCGATTTACCGGATAGTGCGCCGAAGCCAACGCTATCTGCGTCTACATCAACTGGCTCGGTGGTTATTGATGACTCCACAAGCGCCCGCGACCGAGACATTATCGTTGCCATAGACGCTGGGCATGGTGGTCATGATCCTGGTTCAATTGGCCCGGCGGGAACCTATGAAAAGCACATCACGCTAAGTATCGCGAAAAAGCTGGAAGACATGATAAACCGGGAACGTGGTATGCGCGCCATTATGACCCGTGGCGACGACTACTATGTTTCTCCTAATCGTCGTCCCGAAATCGCACGCGAGAAAAAAGCCGACTTGCTCATATCCATTCATGCCGATGCATTTAGCCAACCAGAGCCGCGCGGTGGTTCAGTATGGGTGTTATCTATGCGAAGAGCCGACACCGAACTAGGTCGATGGCTAGAGAAATCTGAACGCCACTCTGAATTATTAGGTGGGGCTGCGGAAGTGATTAATGACAAATCAAGCGAGCGATATCTCACCGAAACCATACTGGGTTTATCGATGGATCACAGCATGGCAACAAGCCACGATTTAGGTAATAAAGTGGTTGAAGAATTAAAGCAGGTGACCAGTCTTCATAAAAGAAAACCGCAAGCCGCCAGTTTCGCTGTATTAACCGCGCCTGACATCCCGTCTATTTTGGTCGAAGTTGGATTCATTTCTAATCCGCAAGAAGAGAAAAATCTGAACTGGTCTAAATATCGCGAACGCCTCGCAAATGCCATGTTTAATGCGACCAAGCGTTACTTCAAGCAAGTTCCCCCTGATGGTACACTGTGGGCACAAGAAAAAGCGAATAACCGAACGCACAAAGTAAGAAGTGGCGAATCGCTTTCGTTGTTAGCACAGCGTTACAATGTAAAAGTAAGTAGCATTAAAGCGGCTAATGATCTTTCAAGCGATGTTGTACGCGTAGGCCAGGTGTTAAATATTCCGAGAACATAAACTAAGGGTTGGTTTCATCGGATTAAACTGCGGTGCGCTACATGTAAGATCGTATCGAATCCATATAGTTAATATCACAAGGTACACCTTTGCCTATACAGCTTTTATCTCCCCAACTTGCTAACCAAATTGCCGCTGGTGAAGTGGTAGAACGCCCAGCGTCTGTAGTGAAAGAATTACTAGAAAACAGCCTCGATGCCGGTGCCACTAAGATAGAAGTCGATATCGAAAAAGGGGGCCACAAGCGCATCAGAATAAAAGATAATGGTTCGGGCATTGTTAAAAGTGAATTGCAGTTAGCATTGAGTCGCCATGCGACCAGCAAAATCACCACCCTTGATGACTTAGAGCAAATATTATCCCTTGGCTTTCGAGGCGAAGCGCTGGCCAGTATCAGCTCGGTAAGTCGATTAACGCTGACGTCGCGCACAGAGTCTCAAGGTGAGGCGTGGCAGGCCTACTGCGAAGGCAGGGAAATGGCGGTAAATATCCAGCCAGCGGCCCATCCTGTTGGAACCACCATTGATGTGGCAGATCTGTTTTACAATACGCCAGCAAGACGTAAGTTTTTACGCACGGAAAAAACCGAATTTCAGCATATTGAAGAAGTCATAAAACGCATAGCACTGAGTTACCCTAAGGTCTCCTTTGTTCTAAAACACAATGATAAAGTAGCGAAGCGTTTTATCGCCGACAAAGCCGGCAGCTTAGCAACCCGAATTGGCGCCGTGGTTGGACAAAAGTTTATTCAAAACGCCGTGCATATCAGTACTGAGTATGAAGGTCTACACATTGACGCTTGGCTAGGTAATGAAGCTATGCTTCGCAGCAGCAATGATTGCCAGTTCAGTTTTGTTAACGGCAGAGGCATGCGAGACAAGCTTATTATGCATGCTATACGTCAAGCTTATGAGAGTGTCTGGGGAGTTATCGAGCAGCCAAGCTTTGTGGTGTACTTAACCGTAAACCCAAAAGATGTGGATGTGAATGTTCATCCGGCCAAGCATGAAGTTAGGTTTCAACAAGGTCGGTTAGTGCACGACTTTATCTGTAAAACGGTGAGTAATGCACTGCACGCCATGACTGATGAGCAGCCGATGACGGGAATAGATTCAAGCCGATCGTCGGGCTCAGACTTTATGCTTCCGAATGTAGAGCACGATTATATCAGGCCTCTACAGAATCAAACGCCGAGTAACGCACGTGGATTTAATGAAACTTCTCAGCACCCATCTGGCGCAGCATCTCAGAGTGAGCCGCCCTATGGTCAGTTCACAGGAGGTTTGAAAACTGCATCAGCGGGGAATTACACAGGAGGCCGGAGCACAGGCCCTGTGCAAAACCAAAGTAGGCTGCAAAGTCGAGGTCCAAGCGCGGCATACCAGACGAGCTATAACGCGTTGATGACGCCAAATAGCGACAGGGCCAATGGTTCAGACGCCGTGTCTGTCATTGAACGTGTGAATCTCTCATCTCAGTGTAGAATTTACCCAAAGTCAGAAAAAATTTACCTTCTTTGTGCAACTAAAGTTGCAAGTATCTGGTTAAGCGAACTATTTTTAAAAGCACAGCATGGGCAACCATTGTTAATGCCTGTTGCTGTTTCACTCGATAACGTTAATGAAAAACTGGTTACATTGCTCAACGACGCACATTTTGAGGTAAATAAAGTGGCTGGGAAATATCGACTGCAACAAGTGCCTGCTGGTACCAGGCACTTGCCTTGGCTCAAGTGGTTTGAACACTTTTTGTTAATTGAACTAAATGATGAAGTAAATTCATTCGATGATGTCGTAAAATCAGTATCGTTGCCGGAACAAGTTTTAGATGACGAGACGTCAAATGCTCTTTGGTACTGGTTGGATGAGCAAAGCGAAGCGAAACAATGGGAAATTATTGAGCAATTTGCTAAAGTGCGCCCCTTAAATTCAGTGCTAGATGTATGGGGAGAATAAGGTGTCCAGTGGCATAAATTCTGCATTACCTGTAATAGCACTTATGGGGCCCACTGCATCGGGTAAAACAGGCTTGGCGCTTGATATAGCGGCTGAGTTTGACAGTGAGATAATAAGTGTTGATTCGGCCCTTGTGTACAAAGGTATGGACATCGGCACAGCTAAACCTTCACAGGAAGAGCAAGCGAGTGTCGTGCATCATTTAATTGATATTATCGACCCTGCAGACAGTTATTCGGTGTCGCAATTTGTAAACGATACGAATGCGCTTATCGGCGACATTTTAGCGCGCGGCAAGTTGCCAATCTTGGCTGGGGGTACAATGATGTACTTTAATGCCTTGATAAATGGAATTTCGCCACTACCTAAGTCAGATGAAAAGATACGGGACGAAATAGCACAGCAGGCACAACGCTTGGGTTGGTCTAAATTACACGATGAATTACGTGGTGTAGACCCAATAAGTGGTGAGAGAATCCACCCCAATGACCCACAGCGTATTACTCGTGCACTGGAAGTGTATAGAAGTACTGGTTTGACGTTGACACATTGGCAACAACAAGAGGGTGAAAAGTGCCCTTATAACATTGCACAATTTGCCATAGCGCCCGCAGACAGGGCTGTGTTGCACGAACGTATTGCGACTCGGTTCGACATGATGCTAGAGCAAGGGTTCGAAAAAGAAGTATTGAAACTCTACGAGCGCGGTGATCTGCATGAAGGTTTACCTTCTATACGTTCAGTAGGATATAGACAAATGTGGCAGTACCTAGATGGCCAATTGAGTTATGCAGAAATGCGTGAAAGAGGCATTATTGCTACAAGACAGCTTGCTAAGCGCCAACTCACGTGGTTGAGGGGGTGGGAGCAAGTTACATGGCTAGACACATTTGCTAACGATAATTTGACTAAAATTACAGCGAAGGCCACACTTTAAACGTTTGAGTGTGGTATACATTAGACGGGCAGTGGTAGTGAAATCCCTATCACTAATAATAAAAACTAAGGATATCAAATGGCTAAAGGGCAATCATTACAAGACCCATTCTTAAACGCTCTGCGTAAGGAACGTATTCCAGTATCAATTTATTTGGTAAATGGTATTAAACTTCAGGGACAGGTTGAGTCGTTCGACCAGTTCGTTATTTTATTAAAGAACACAGTAAGCCAAATGGTGTACAAGCACGCTATTTCTACCGTTGTTCCAGCACGCGCTATTACAATGCCTAGTGCAGGAGATTCTGAAAATACTAAAGGTGAATAAATTAAAAGGTAACGCGCTTGTTTGACCGTTATGAAGCCGGTGAACAGGCTGTACTTGTTCATGTCAATTTTTCCGACGAGAACAGCAAAGAAGACTTAAGTGAACTTGAGTTACTTGTGTCTTCGGCAGGGGTGAACGCGGTAGAAGTCATCACGACCTCACGCAGTGCACCTCATGCTAAGTTTTTTGTTGGATCAGGTAAGGCAGAGGAAATAGCAGCAGCGGTAAAGGCGCACGATGCTAACGTTGTTATTTTTAACCACGCGCTTTCTCCTTCTCAGGAGCGTAACTTAGAAGCGATGTGTAAATGCCGGGTGTTAGATAGAACGGGGCTAATTCTCGATATTTTTGCGCAGCGCGCGCGAACACACGAGGGTAAACTGCAGGTCGAACTAGCCCAGTTGAGACATATTTCAACCCGTCTCATCAGAGGATGGACTCACCTTGAGCGTCAAAAAGGTGGTATTGGTCTTCGCGGTCCGGGTGAGACACAGCTAGAAACAGACCGTCGATTACTTCGTGGTCGTATTAAAGCCATCCTTCGTCGATTGGAAAAGGTGCAAAAGCAACGTGAGCAGGGGCGCCGCTCGCGCAAACGCGCTGAAATTCCAACGGTATCCTTAGTTGGCTATACGAACGCGGGAAAATCGACGCTGTTTAACACCATTACCGACTCACACGTTTACGCTGCTGATCAGTTGTTCGCAACGCTAGATCCTACGTTACGTAAGATTGAGTTAAAAGATGTTGGCCCTGCAATTTTGGCCGATACTGTTGGTTTTATTCGTCATCTTCCCCACGATTTAGTCGCCGCTTTTAAAGCTACGCTTCAAGAAACTCAAGAGGCCGATTTACTGCTTCATGTGGTCGACATTGCCGATGCAAAATTTCGTGAAACCATTGACGAGGTGAACGACGTTCTTGAAGAAATTGAAGCGGGTGACATTCAACAATTACTAATCTGTAATAAGATTGATAAACTAGACGACGTTCAGCCGCGTATAGAAAGAAATGACGACGGTGTGCCCACCAAAGTGTGGTTGTCTGCACAAACGGGTGAAGGGACGGAATTGTTAAGCCAAGCTTTGACCGAATGTTTAGGCAAAAGCATGGTGAATTACACATTAAAAATTCCGCCTGCAAAAAGTCGATTGCGCGGTGTGTTGTACGAACTAAACTGTATTGCGAGTGAAGAATACGATAGTCAGGGAGACTGGGTAGTTGACGTACGTATGCCCGCCGCTGACTGGAACAGACTTGAAAAGCGTCTGGAAAACGGAATATCAGAGTATGTTGTGCGACATTAGTCAGTGCTAGTCACTGCATTGAGCATGCGAAATTCAAAAATATAACAGTAATCTATGGAGTATCAGCATGGCTTGGAATGAGCCGGGTGGCAACAATAATGACCCGTGGAAGAATCGCGGTGGGAAAGAGCAAGGTCCCCCAGATTTGGACGATGTGTTTAAGAACTTATTTGGTAAGTTTGGAAAGTCAGGTGGCAACGGTGGTGGCTCAGGCAAAAGCCTAGGCGGTATCGGAGCTGGTATTCTTGTAGGTCTTCTCGTCGTAATTTGGTTTATTAGTGGTTTTTATACCATTCGTGAAGCAGAGCGAGGCGTTGTACTTCGTTTTGGTGAATATCACGAGCAGGTTGAACCAGGTCTTCGTTGGGCACCAACGTTTATCGACTCAGTAATTCCTGTTGATGTTCAGTCAATTCGAGATCAATCGTCATCAGGCTCTATGCTAACCGAAGATGAAAACGTAGTTAGTGTTCAAATGGAAATGCAGTTTCGCGTTGTAGATCCATACCGTTGGACATTTGCGGTTGAAAGCCCTGAGCAAAGCTTGAGCCAGTCTCTTGATAGTGCTATTCGTTACGTTGTAGGTCACTCAAAAATGGATGATGTACTTACTGATGGCCGTGAAGTAACGCGTCAACGCGTATGGGAAGAGTTACAAGCGATTATCGAACCATATAACATGGGTGTTTCTATCATTGATATGAACTTCCGTGATGCTCGTCCACCAGAGCAAGTTAAAGATGCATTCGATGATGCAATTGCTGCTCAGGAAGATGAACAGCGCTTCATTCGTGAAGCTGAAGCTTATGCGAGAGAGATTGAGCCGCGTGCACGTGGTCAAGTGAACCGTATGAATGAAGAAGCGCAAGCATATAAAGAGCGTGTAACGTTAGAAGCGCAAGGTGAAGTGGCACGTTTCGAAGAGCTGCTACCTCAGTACGAGCGCGCACCTCAAGTGACTCGTGAACGTATCTATCTTGAAACCATGGAAGAAGTGTTGGGTAATACCAGCAAGATTATGGTTGATAGTAAAGGCGGTAATAACATGATGTATCTTCCGTTAGATAAAATTTTGGAACGTCAGCAATCGACAACTAACAAAAGTTCGCGTAATACACTGGAAGGCCTACAGGCTCCAGTAACCGACGCTAACGGTCGCAGCCGCAACTCGTCACCAAGTACAGGCTTGCGTGGTGATAGCTACAGAGAGGGGAGATAAGCATCATGAAGAATATATTTATTGCAGCATTTGTTCTTCTTGTTTTGCTGGCATCAGGCGCTCTGTTTGCAGTTAAAGAAGGTGAGCGTGCTATTGTTATTCAGTTTGGTAAAGTTCAAAGAGACGACGCTACCGGTGACACAAAAGTGTTCGAGCCAGGTCTTCATTTTAAGCTTCCGTTTATTGATTCAGTACGTGTTCTTGATGCACGTATTCAGACACTTGATGGTTCACCAGATCGTTTTGTAACAAGCGAGAAGAAAGATCTTATTGTTGACTCGTACGTTAAGTGGCGTATTGAAGACTTTGCACGTTATTACCTTTCAACAGGTGGTAACAAGCTTCAGGCAGAAGCGCTACTAAAGCAGAAAGTAAATAACGGTCTGCGCTCCGAGTTTGGTACTCGTACTATTGCGCAAATTGTGTCTGGTGAGCGTTCAGCGCTTATGAACCAAGCAATGGAACAAGCTTCTACATCGTCTGACGAGCTAGGTATTGAAATTGTAGACGTACGCGTTAAGCAGATTAACTTACCCACTGAAGTGAGCAACTCGATCTTTCAGCGTATGCGAGCAGAGCGTGCCGCCGTAGCCCGTGAGCACCGTTCAGAAGGTCAAGAGCAAGCTGAAGTCATTAAGGCAAACATCGATGCGAAAGTAACGGTAATGCTTGCTGATGCTGAGCGTAATGCACGTCAACTTCGCGGTGAAGGTGATGCGATTGCGGCACAAATTTATGCTGACGCCTACTCAAAGAACGCTGATTTTTATAGCTTCCTGCGCAGTATGGACGCGTATAAGCAAAGCTTCAACAGCAAACAAGATATCATGGTTATTGCGCCAGACAGCGACTTCTTCAAGTATATGAACAAGTCAAACGGTAACTAAATAACCGTAATTTAAAGCTTTAAAAACCAGTCTTTTCAGACTGGTTTTTTTACGCCTTGTAGAAGGCTAACGGTATGAAATAACGGGTTATATTTAATCAGCGTAGCCGGGCAATTTAGGAAAATGTACGTTGACTTAACCCTTCATTTACCCTATTCACTGCCAAAATTTTACTAAATCGGGTAAAATACCGTCTGAATACTATTAGAACACGTCACTATTTATGTACAACGTTGATGCCTTCCCAGCATTAACCTTGGTGTGGTAGACGTCAATAAACGACAGAGGGAAAATTTTGACAACGGAAAATACAAATACAGTGTCTGCCGATGATAGGGGCGGACAAGGCGGGTTATTCTCGCGATTTCTCACCACGGTGGAATGGTTAGGAAACCTGCTCCCGCATCCAGTAACGCTGTTTGCTCTGCTTTCGCTTTTCATTGTGTTGCTAAGTGGAGTACTTGGCTATTTTGACATTGCCGTTGCTGACCCTCGCCCGGTAGGCGCAAAAGGCCGTGAAGAAGACGGCATGATTGAAGTCATATCGCTGATGAGCGCAGAAGGTTTGCAACGAATAGTGACTGGCTTGGTTACCAATTTTACAGGCTTTGCTCCACTTGGTACCGTACTTGTCGCGCTTCTTGGTGTATCGGTAGCAGAACATTCTGGCCTTTTATCGGCAGCTATGCGCGCGTTGGTGATGAATGCCTCTAAACGTGCCGTGACCTTTGCTATCGTCTTCGCAGGTATTATTTCAAACACGGCATCAGAGCTTGGCTACGTGGTACTTATTCCGCTGGCAGCGATGATTTTCCACTCATTAGGTCGTCACCCGTTAGCCGGTTTGGCCGCCGCGTTTGCAGGTGTATCGGCTGGCTATAGCGCTAACCTTCTGCTTGGAACGGTCGACCCACTGTTGTCGGGTATCACTGAAGCAGCTGCTCACATGATTGACCCCGACTATATGGTAGGCCCAGAAGTGAATTGGTACTTCATGTTCATCAGTACCTTCGTTGTCGCCACAATGGGGGCGTTGGTCACCGAAAAGGTCGTTGAGCCGAGACTCGGTAAATTTGATCCTGCTGATGCTTCCATAGATTTAGGTAAGCAATCAATGGACGCGCCGACGGATTTAGAAAAGAAAGGCCTGCGATGGGCAGGAATATCGTTTGTTATTGTTTGCGCGATATTAGCGCTAACGGTAGTGCCAGAAAACGGTATATTGCGTCACCCAGAAACAGGTGAAGTAGCGGGCTCTCCGTTTCTTAAAGGCATTGTTGCATTCATCTTTATCACCTTTGCTATTCCTGGTTTTGTTTACGGTAAAGTCACCAATTCGATGAAAAATGACAAAGACGTCATTGATGCCATGTCCAAAAGCATGGGGGCAATGGGTCTTTATATTACGCTAGTCTTCTTTGCAGCGCAGTTTGTTGCGTTTTTCAAATGGACAAACTTAGGCACAGTATTAGCGGTTAAAGGCGCCGCATTGTTGCAAGCGGCAGGGTTAGATGGCCCCGCGGTGTTTATTCTGTTCATTCTAATGTGTGGTGTTGTAAATCTGTCGTTAGGCAGTGCATCAGCGCAATGGGCTGTAACAGCGCCTATTTTCGTGCCAATGCTCATGCTTATCGGCTACGCGCCTGAAGTAATTCAAGCTGCTTACCGTATTGGTGACTCAGTCACAAACGTTATTGCTCCAATGATGAGCTATTTCGGTCTTATTTTGGCAATGGCAGCCAGATACAAAAAAGATTTGGGTATGGGAACGCTCATCGCCATGATGCTGCCTTACTCTATGGTGTTTATCGTAGGTTGGACAATTTTGTTCTACATTTGGGTTTTCCTACTCGGTATGCCGGTAGGCCCGGGCGCAGCGACTTATTATCAGCCTTAAATAGATAGATTAACGCCTTAGTACGCTTAATGCGGCAGCGAACTAAGAAAAGCGGCATATGGTTTTGAAAAGTATTTCCGAACACCTGCCGCTTTTTTAATGCCCAAAAGCTATTAGCGCAATCGCACTTTTTTGGCGTTATAGCAGATCATAATCTAAGGTAATTCAGTATAATACGGATATCGCGCAGTACTTCTGGGATTATGAATACATGAAATACAAATCGAACAAAGGTTTTACTCACGGGCAACCAGATAAAATTGGCGTACTAGTAACTAATTTGGGAACGCCAGAAGCGCCAACTAAACAGGCGTTACGCCCTTATTTGAAAGAGTTTCTTTCTGATCCGAGAGTTGTGGAAGTGCCTAAAGCGATTTGGTGGTTTGTATTAAATGGCATTATTCTAAACTTTCGGCCTAAGCGCTCGGCAGAGGCTTATTCCACCGTATGGACGGAAGAAGGCTCTCCACTTATGGCTATCACTAAAGCGCAAGCATCTGCTATTGCTGAACGCTGTAAAGCCCAATATGGCGATGATGTAATTGTCGATTTCGCCATGCGCTACGGCAAGCCTGCCATAGGTGATACCATCGAGTCCCTGTTAGAAAAAGGCGTACGCAAACTTGTCGTTTTACCGCTTTACCCTCAATACAGCGCGTCGACAACTGGCTCCACATTTGATGCCATCGCTAAAGATTTCACCTCTCGCCGTTGGCTACCAGAACTTCGCTTCGTGAATCACTATCACGATCGTGATAATTTCATCACCGCGCTGTCGAACAAAGTAAAAGCGCACTGGGAAACCCATGGAAAAGCGGACAAGCTTATCTTGTCTTATCACGGTATTCCCAAGCGCTACTTAATGAACGGTGACCCCTATCACTGTGAGTGCCACAAAACGTCGCGTTTGCTTGCCGAGAAGCTTGGCCTTTCACACGACGAATATATGACAACCTTCCAATCTCGTTTTGGTCGAGAAGAGTGGTTGAAACCGTATACAGATGAAACGTTAAAGTCTTTACCTGAAAAAGGAGTGAAATCCATTCAGGTTATGTGCCCTGGCTTCTCAGCCGATTGCTTGGAGACTATTGAAGAAATTGGTGAAGAGAATCGCGAGTACTTTATGGAAGCTGGCGGTGAGCGCTATGAATACATCGCGGCACTTAATAGTGACAAAGAACACATAGACGTGCTTTTTGACATAGTGCAAGAAAACCTGCATGGATGGGCAGTAGAGTCGGATAATGGTTTGCGCGCAGGCTTAGCAAGAGCGCTGGGCGCTGAAAAGTAGCGTTTGAAAAGCTGACAGTAAACGTTTCGGGAATAACCAATAGGGAAATCACCCTTGGTGGCGCATTTATTTTAGATTTATTGTATTAATAGGGAGATAAGGTCGTGGAAGGCAAAGCACCAAAGGCACTACTTAAAGCGCAAAAACTGGCGAACTTGCTGGATACTGCGGTAAAGCTCCCTTTTATTCCAATAAGAATAGGCTTGGATTCAATCGTAGGCCTTATCCCAGGAGCCGGTGACGCGCTAATGCTTTTCGTTTCACTTCGAATAGTTTGGCTGGGAAAATCATTGGGTATGCCCAAAGCGTTAATAGCTCAAATGGTAAAAAACTCAGCAATCGACTTTGGCTTAGGTTTTATTCCATTTGTTGGCGACATCGTGGATATATTCTATAAAGCCAATCAGAAAAATGTCCGTATTATGGAGCGCTGGTGGATAAGCGAAAATAAATATGAAGTAGATAAAGTAACACAGCAGGCGCTATCCGAATGGAGCGCTGAATAACCTAGATTTAATTACTTCAATATCTGCGTTTTTTCACTTTGCTTATTTACAGTGTAAAGCTACGTAAAGCTTGAGTAAATAAGAGAACCTTGTCCTTTAATTAAATGTCTTTTTTGCAAAGACAACCAAGGGCAACGTACAATGACATCAAAAAAATTAACGGAAGAGCTGCTTAAACGACGCCGCTTTTTAAAAACAGCGGTGGGGCTTACATTGGCTCCTGTTGCTATCGGATTGTGGGGGTGTGGAGGTTCTAATTCCACCTCTGAAAGTTCCACAACATCTAACTCCTCATCTTCCAATAACGACACCGATTCAAATTCAGATTCAGAAGTGGATTTTGACGGTTGGGCAAGCGGTGGCACGTCAGCTATAACATCAGACTTTCCAGACGATAGTTTATTTGACACTGCTTCTGTATGCAGTGTTGCCCTCACAGGTTCCCAAACGGAAGGCCCGTGCTATTTTCAAAGTGACTATCTTGACGACATATCATATGCGCAAACAGGTTTACCGATGATGTTGTGTCTTCAGCTAATTGATGGAGCATGTAATCCGCTGTCCGGCTACGAAATTGAAGTATGGCATTGCGATGTAGATGGTATTTATTCAGGGGATACCGATGATAGTGCTGACGCCAGTAGTTTCAATTCAGCATTTTGTACGGGCAACGATGCAAATGCATTGCGTTCAAAGTGGTTCAGAGGCATTGCGGTGACAGATGCTAGCGGAAGAATAAACCTAAAAAGCTGTTTTCCCGGCTGGTATAGTAGCCGGGCGATTCACATTCACTTTCGCATACGTCGCAACAACACCGATCAGTTGGTCTCTCAATTTGGCTTTGCTGATAGCTTCTGCCAAGACATTTGTGCCAATCATCCCGACTATAGTCACCGGGGTGAGCCGGACACATTGCTAGGGCAGGATACGGTATTTGGCAGTGACTACGACAAATATACATTCAATGTGGCGCAAAACGAAGATGGTTCTTTACTCGCATACAAGCGCATAATAATCAGTGAATAGACTTCCTTTTTCTCTCCTATACGCTATTTTTTAACATGCCCGTTAGTTACGGGCATTTTATTACGCACAGTAAACCCATTCGCAGCATTGTTTCGTAGCACAACTAATAAGAACTTTATTTTCTGCTCAAATTACAAGGAGCGTGCAGCACATGAAAGCGTCCGATTTATTTGTTAAAGCGTTAGAAGCAGAAGGCGTGGAATACGTCTTTGGTATCCCCGGTGAAGAAAACCTCGACTTACTTGAGTCGTTGCGAGAGTCTTCTATTAAACTGGTGCTGACTCGTCACGAGCAAGGCGCTGGTTTTATGGCTGCTACTTACGGCAGGCTTACCGGAAAAGTGGGAGTGTGCCTTTCGACTTTAGGACCTGGGGCCACTAATCTAGTTACTCCAGCGGCTTATGCTCAACTTGGCGCCATGCCAGTGTTGATGATTACCGGGCAAAAACCGATTAAAACCAGTAAGCAAGGTCGCTTTCAAGTCATCGATATTGTGGACATGATGCGGCCGATCACGAAATTCACCAATCAGATTGTGAGTGGTGATAGAATTCCTTCTACTGTGCGAGAGGCATTTCGTCTAGCCCATGAAGAGCGCCCAGGCGCTGTACACATTGAACTGCCAGAAGACATTGCCGCAGAACAAACCAGTGCCCAAATACTAACCCCTAGTATGGCCCGTCGACCTATCGCCGAATACAAAGCGATTGCTGCTGCGATTACTATGATTGAAGAAGCCCAGTCACCTTTGTTATTGATTGGCGCCGGAGCGAACAGAAAGCTTACCGCGAAAATGCTTAGGGAATTTGTTGATAAAACCTGCATTCCGTTTGTTACAACCCAAATGGGTAAAGGGGTGCTTAATGAAAGCGACCCTCGCTTTGCAGGAAACACTGCGCTATCTGACGGCGATTTTGTGCATAGAGCAATTGAGCGCGCCGATCTTATCATCAACGTAGGGCACGACGTGGTAGAAAAACCACCGTTCTTCATGCATCACAACGATAAAAAAGTGATCCATGTTAACTTTGATTCGGCTGCCGTAGACCCTGTTTACTTCCCACAACTCGAAGTGGTTGGGGATATTGCCAACAGCATCTGGCAGATAAAAGAAGGCATTACTCCCCAAGACAGTTGGAAACTCGACTTTTACAAAGATGTGCATCAAGCCTATGTAGACCACCGTGCTGAAGCAGAAGACGACAATCGATTCCCTATCTTACCTGAACGTCTTGTGCGCGATATTCGTAAAGTTATGCCTGATAACGGCATTGTTACGTTAGATAACGGCGTATATAAAATATGGTTTGCCCGAAATTACCCCGCTTATCATCCGAATACTCTGCTTCTAGATAACGCACTGGCTTCAATGGGGGCCGGTTTACCATCAGCTATAGCAGCTAAACTAGTGAAGCCTGATGTCCCTGTGGTAAGCGTATGCGGCGATGGCGGCTTTATGATGAATAGCCAAGAAATTGAGACTGCTGTTAGGCTAAAACTTGACCTTGTTGTGATCATCTTGCGCGACGATGCGTACGGAATGATCAAGTGGAAACAAGCAAACATGCAGTTCGATGAGTTTGGTTTAGATTATGGCAATCCCAACTTTGTTAAATACGCACAAAGTTACGGCGCACAGGGCTGGAGAGTTGACGATGCGGATGTACTTATTCACTTAGTTGATAAGTGTTTGAACACAAAAGGCGTACATATTATCGATTGTCCAGTTGATTACAGTATGAATGACAAAACACTAAATCATACGATCAAAGAGCTTAGCGCCAAGCTTTAAGCCAAACGTAACAGAAAGGTAAGGAGTAAAAAATGTTGAAGGAAAGCTATCCCTATTATTTAGCGAGTGAGCCACATTATGCCAATACCGACTTGGACGTGACTAATAAATACACCGGAGAGGTAGCAACCAAGGTGGCGATGGCCGATGCGGATACCATCGATAAAGCCATTGCTGCAGCAGAAGAAGCGCAGCCTGCGATGGCCGCCATGGCTCCTTTCGAAAGACAAGCGGTGCTAGAGCACTGTGTGAAGCGCTTTACCGAAAGAGCCGATGAGTTGGCACAAGCGCTTTGTATAGAGGCTGGTAAGCCAATTAAAGACGCTAAGGGCGAAGTCAGCCGCCTTATCGATACCTTCAAAATAGCGGCAGAAGAATCAGTGCGTATTAACGGCGAAGTTGTGAATTTAGAAATCTCGGCGCGCGCCAAAGGTTATCAGGGCATGACCAAGAAAGTCCCTATAGGTCCATGTTCATTTATATCGCCGTTTAATTTTCCTCTGAATTTGGCTGCGCACAAGGTGGCTCCTGCAATCGCAGCAGGTTGTACCTTTGTACTTAAGCCTGCCTCGCGAACCCCTATTGGTGCGCTTATTATTGGTGAGGTATTAGCTGAAACCGACTTACCCAAAGGCGCATTTTCTATTCTACCTTGTAGCCGCGACGGCGCTGACTTATTCACTACTGATGAAAGACTAAAGCTGCTTAGCTTCACAGGTTCACCTGATGTGGGCTGGGCGCTTAAAGCAAAAGCAGGAAAGAAGCCGGTTGTATTGGAGCTTGGCGGTAACGCCGCTTGTGTCGTTGATGAAGATGCCGATATTGAAGACGCCATCGACCGCGTAATTGTCGGAGCTTATTATCAATCAGGGCAAAGTTGTATAAGTGTTCAGCGCCTTTTAGTACACAGCAAAATATACGATGAATTTAAGTCACGCTATGTGGAAAAAGTTAAAGCGCTAGTGTCTGGCGACCCGTCTAATGAAGACACCTTTATCGGGCCCATGATTTCAGAAGGTGAAGCAAAGCGCCTTCACGGCTGGATTGAAGAGGCAAAAGAGAAAGGTGCCACCATTCTATGCGGCGGAACGCGAGACGGCGCCATGCTTGAGGCTACGGTAATGGAAAATGTACCAAAGGATTGTGATGCCAGTGCCGAAGAAGCGTTTGGCCCTCTATCTATTCTGGTGCCATTCGATGACTATGACGAAGCACTTGAGGAAGTAAATAACAGCCGCTACGGACTTCAAGCAGGTGTGTTTACCCGCGATATCTACAAAGCGCACAAAGCATGGAATGTGCTCGACGTTGGCGGTGTGGTCATAGGGGATGTGCCTAGCTGGCGGGTGGATAATATGCCTTACGGCGGCGTGAAAGACTCAGGTCTAGGACGCGAAGGTATTCGCTACGCGATAGAGGATATGTCTGAAACTCGACTTATGGTTATTCGTACTCCTCAGTAGCTGTTAGGCATGGGGAGCTGACCAAAAATTTGCTCGGAGCTACAAATAATACTAGGTCGATCTGTTAGAGCGCAGATATTAGAAGTTAAAGACTTCAGAAAAAGCATGCTAATTAAGCATGCTTTTTTATTCGCGCCAGATCAGCTTAACCATTTGAATGTTGTAAACCTGCGCTATTATGGGGGCGATTAATCTGCAGCGAATTCCTCAAGAAGAGACAGAGGAATGATATCGAGCGCTTTTTCATGCGTGGCTTCCAAGCGTACTTTAGGTGCTACACCTGCTTCATAAGCCTGTAGCCAGCGAGCTGCGCACAGACACCATCTGTCACCAGCCAGTAAACCCGGAAATGACATGCTCGGCCACGGTGTAATAAGGTCATTGCCTTGGCGTAACGAAAATTGAAGAAACTCGTTAGTGACAACGGCGCACACGCTGTGATTGCCAACATCAGTGTCGGGTACATAGCAAAAACCTTCTCGAGTAAATCCAGTATTTCCACAACACAGCTGGAGCGGACGTCCATAAACATTTTTTGCGTTCGCCAAAATCAGAACCCTCTTTTACAACGTATATTTTCAAAAAGGTATCCCTTTTTGAATAGCTAAATAGCATGGGGCAGGTTGTAAAACCGTACCAATGTTCACCTTATGACCCTCTTTGATAAGGGTCAACTGTAAAGCACCCAACTGACTACGTTTGAAGGTAAAATATCGTGCTTGATAAAAGTAAAAAAACAGGCGGAAGTAACTTTTCGGAACAAGAAATTTCGCGATTTGACACATTGGCTGAGTCTTGGTGGGACCCGCAAGGTAAATATAAAACTGCTCTGGAATTTAATCGAGCACGGCTACAAGTGATAAAAGCACAAATAGAAAGTCATTTTGGCAGAGGAAACTTACCACCAGACTATTCTGCGTTGTCCATCATTGATATTGGCAGTGGCGGTGGGCTAATAAGCGAACCGCTAGCAAAATTAGGCGCTCAAGTTACGGGAATAGATGCCAGTGCGGTGAGCGTAGAAGTGGCAAAGCGTCATGCTCAAATAAATGGGGTTGAGGTTATATACCGGCATATGCTTTCCAGTGAACTGGTAGAAGAAGGTTTGCAGTATGATGTGGTGATCAATGCAGAAGTGGTGGAGCATGTACCCGACCAGCGGCAGCTTATTCAAGAATGTGCCAGCTTAGTAAAACCGGGTGGATTACTCATTCTGGCAACGTTAAATCGAACCCTCAAAAGCTATATTATTGCTATTTTGGGGGCCGAATATGTAATGCGTTATTTGCCTGTAGGAACCCACGATTGGCAAAAGTTTGTAAAGCCGGAGGAATTGAAAAGTTGGGTTGGAAATGACTTTATGTTGAAGCATCAAATAGGTATGAAACTTAACCCGTTTAAGGGTAACTGGCTAACCACTTCAAGCCTTGCAGTAAACTTCATTCAAGCGTATTCCAAGAGTAAATAGTCTACTATATATATTAGCTATTCCCTATATTTTGAGAGTAAATGGTATGAGAAGATATACCATTAATAAATGCTATCTTATTGTATTAAATGATTAACAGCGCGCCTCTCTACAAACTTTTTATCTATATTTGCTCATTGGCATCATTACAATTTTAATACGGGATTGATTTTTACATTTGTTTTACACAATCATAACAGGGGTCTGGCCACAGACCACAATGTTATAATTATGGGGAACACACACGATGAGAAAATCCAAAAATAAAAGAGCACGGAATGCTCTCATTGTTACTCTACTTACAATGTTCGCAGGCATTAGTATATTTGCGGGAGCAGCAGGACACGCCCTCGCAAGTACGTACGCAAAAACGAGTCACCCAATCGTATTGGTTCACGGTCTTTTCGGTTTTGAAGATATACTGTTTGTAGACTATTTCTATAAAGTCCCACATAAGCTCGCCCGTAACGGCGCGGTTGTGTACATTGCCGAGGTTTCTCCTACAAACTCAACAGAAGTGCGCGGCGAGCAATTACTTGAGTTTATCGATGAGGTTCTAGCCTTATCAGGCGCTGAAAAAGTGAACCTTATCGGACATAGCCACGGTGGCCCTACTGCACGCTACGCCGCAAGCGTCGCCCCTGATAAAGTCGCATCAGTGAGCTCGGTTGCTGGGGTAAACTGGGGAAGCAAGGTAGCCGATGAATTGCGGGATGCATTCGCTGAGGGCTCAGTAGGTGAAGGTGCTGCCGGCTTGGTGGTTAATGCCTTCGCGAATATCATTGAGATTGCTTCTGGGTCGGACCCCCGTGACAAGCCCACCGATTCAATCGCTGCACTTGATTCGCTCTCGACGAAAGGCTCGGTGGCGTTTAATGAAAAATATCCAGAAGGCATGCCAACGGCCTACTGTCAAAATGACGGAAAGATGTTAGCAGAAAATGGCGTGTATTATTTCTCATGGAGCGGCGGCAGAACTTACACTAACGCCCTTGACGTGGTTGACCCATTTCTTGCCATTACTGGCACTGCATTTAAAGAACCCAATGACGGCTTAGTCTCAACCTGTAGTTCCCATCTAGGCAAAGTCCTTAAAGACAATTACAAAATGAACCACCTTGATGAAGTGAATCAAAGTTTTGGCATTACGCATTGGTTTGAGACTGACCCCGTAGACGTATTCGTCCGTCAGGCCAACCGCCTTAAAAGATTGGGGCTATAGTGACGACGCGTAAAATACGCGGTGTTTATCCAGTATTAGGAGGGCTTCTCGCTCTCTTGGTATTGGGCGTTATTTTTTATGCGAAATCTGCCTTTAAAACGGATAACTTCAATCAACGTTTATTGATATCCGCTTTTAAGAACGCAAGTGAAAATACACTAGATGAGAATGGAGTAATACATGGCAGTTCAGTAATCAGCGCTCGGTTGAAAAATAAAGCTGTTTCTGAAAGTAAGCGCCTTACACCGTTTAAACTCGATTACTCAACCAAAGATAGCTTCGATCGTTTTATATTTCTGCGTACCAGCGAGGAACCTAACGAAGTTAAGCTTGCCTACTCTATTCAAGCAACTGGGAAATTTACGCAAGACACGCTGGCCGTTGCCACTGACTTATTTGGTCGTTACGTAGATTATAAAGTTTCGCTTTCCTCAACAGAAATTGAGGTCGACCTTGCAAGTCATAGTTTGCGAGATGTTTCTTTTAAGCTTGATGAGCGAGAGAAAACAAGGCGCGCTTATTTCAATGACAATGAGTACCACTATTTGTTTAGCCAAGAAGCGCAAGTGGACGAGGCGGCGCTAGCACGTTTACAGCTTGCTCAGGAAAGCACGCTATCCAGAGATGAAAGAAAAGCGCTTATCATTGAGTCATTAGAAACGGGTAGCCAAGCCGAACGCAACGCCTTTCAGCCAACGCTGAATATGCATCGTATCAACCAAATAAAACGCAGCCACGATAGTATTAATGACCGATATAACGCCGTGGCGGCAGAATTTGGCAGTGAAGTTGCAGATCGCTTCGCAAGAACTTGGGAAAACCAGGCGCACTGGAAAAACAAAATTGCTGACTATGAAAAATATCGCGACAACTTATCAAAACAGGCGATTGCGGCTAGCGAGCTAGAAAGCGCGCTACGCGAATACCAGTCTGCACACTTCACTGATAATGAAATAAAGCGTCTTAAAGTCATTATCGGGTCTTAAATTATTAAAGGGCGCAACATAGTCGCTTAAGGTTAAGGGCCTCCTTTTCACCAGCGAGTGATACCTCAGAGGTATAACCATAAAAGAACTGAATAGTCCTGTGCATAGACAGAGTGATTTGAAAGCAGTTTGTGCAGTTACTAATCTAGAGAATACCCTATATTCAACAACCCGTCATAAGGTCTGTGACAATCATTATGAAAATCTACGAAACACAAACAGCACCTAATCCACGCCGAGTGCGCATGTTTTTAGCCGAAAAAGGCATTGATGTTGATTACGTTCAGGTCGATATTCAAAAAGGTGAAAACTTAAGTGCAGAAATGCGCGCTAAAAATCCACTGGGAAAGATACCCATTCTAGAGCTAGATGACGGCACTTGTATTGCTGAAACTGATGCCATTTGTACGTATTTTGAAGCACTGCATCCAGAGCCGCCGCTAATGGGGACAACACCCGTTGAAAAAGCAACAATATCTATGTGGCAGCGACAGGTCGAATTAGCGTTTATGATGCAAATTGGTATGTGTTTTCAACATACTACAGGCTACTTTAAAGATCGTATGACACCAGTTCCTGAATTTGGTAAGGAAGCGGGTATCAATGCGTCGAAATATTTGAACATTTTAGAGCGTCGACTTGGTGTTAAAGAGTTTATTGCTGGTGACACCTTTTCTATTGCTGATATAACCGCGTTATGCGCTATGGATTTCGCCCGTGTGGTAAAAATTCGTATGACTGACGAGCATGTCAATCTGGCGCGCTGGTATGAGGCGGTAAGTAACAGAGAGAGTGCAAAAGCCTAATGATAGATTTATACACCGCAGCCACACCGAACGGCTGGAAAGCGTCGGTAGCGCTTGAAGAAATGGGGCTTGAATACACCGCCCATGCCGTAAACCTGATGAAGGGAGAGCAGAAAACTCCTGAATTTTTGGCAATGAACCCCAATGGCCGCATTCCGGTAATTGTGGATAGAGAAGCCGAAGGTCACATCGTGTTTGAGTCTGGCGCTATCATGATTTATCTCGCAGAAAAAAGCGGTATGTTTTTACCCTCTGACGCAAAGCGAAAAAGCCAGGTTTTACAGTGGGTCATGTTTCAGATGGGAGGCATAGGCCCAATGATGGGCCAAGCTAATGTGTTCCACCGCTACTTAGAAGAAAAAATTCCAGTGGCGATAGCACGTTATCAGAACGAAGTACGCCGCCTATTTACTGTGCTTGATGGGAGGCTAGAAAATCGAGAGTATTTGGTCGACGACTACAGTATTGCTGACATGGCGAACTGGTGTTGGGTGCGTACCTATGAATGGTCTGGTGTAAGCATAGAAGGGTTGGACAACTTAATACGTTGGAAGAACAGTATTGAAGCGAGGCCTGCTGCACGACGTGGTGTTGAAGTACCCAATAAAATTGATAAAGAGGTACTTCTTAAAGGTGCTAAAAATGTTGTTACGAGATAGGCACTATATACATGTATGGTTTTCAAGTACGCTAGACTTGGTGTATAAAGGGTTATAACTGAAAACTATAGTTACTTAAAAAGTACGAAAACAAGGATGTCTATGAACAGGTTGTTACTTACTGTTTTGCTCTTCACTGCAATGTTTACTGCTCACGCCGCCGAACCTTTACCTCTCGAATATTTTATAAAACATGGAGACTACCTCAATCTTAGTCTTGCCCCTGATGGAAAACACATCGCTGCACGAGTGCAGTATGACGGCCGTGTTTATCTCGCAATTCTGCAAACAGAAGACATGAAAGCGGTTGGCGGGATTCGTCCTGCAGATAAAGATATTATCCACACCGTTAACTGGGTAACTAACGAACGCATTTTGTACGAGTATGCAGAAAAGCAAACAAACCTAGACAGTCCAGTTCCAACGGGTGAATTGTATGCCATGAATATTGATGGTTCTCAACGAGAATTACTCTATGGATATCGCGCCAGTGATTCAAGAGCCGACAGCCGACTTTCGAACAAAGACTCTACGTTAGCAAGCCAAGAAATTCTAAGCTTTTTAGATGACGATGATAGAAACATTCTTATTGCTGAATATCCTTGGAGCAGAGTGGGCAATACCTACTACAATGATCATAAAAGAGCGCCTACAATCAGCAAACTTGATATCTTCACTGGCAAGAAACGTAAAGTTGAAGTCCTGCCTCATGGTTATAGTCGAGCGCTTGCTTCAAAGAGTGGTGAAGTTAGGTTTATGTCTTGGGTGGATGAAAATAACAATGGGTATTCCGCTTATAGAAAAGATAATGATTCAGAGTGGATATCGCTTGAAAAAGTGTTTGGGGAAGTAGAAGGGTTATTTCCACAAGGTTCAAGTGATGACAACAAATTTGTCTATCTTTCAGGTCGTCACGGACCGGAAGAAATATATACTTTGTATTCACTGAATTTAGAAACCGGTGAATATAAACGTATTTTTGCAGATCACACCACAGATATTGAAAACTACATACTCGATAAAAATGGAATGCCTGCAGTTGGGATTATCTTCCCCAATACCTCTAAATATGTCTACGCAGCTACAAAATCTCGAATTAGTGATGTTCACAAGATGCTAACTGATGCGTTCAAAGGTCAAACGGTTAATATAGTTAGCCGTACAAAAGACGAGAAAACCCTTCTTGTTCATGTATCCAGCGATGTGAACCCGGGCGAATATTATTTGTTTAATAGCGAAACGTTCGGTGCGCGTTTTATTTGGGCTAATAGTTCATGGATAGACCCTAGAACACTCCTAAAAATGCAGCCTATTGTCGTTCCAACGGAAGACGGAGAGAAAGTTCACGGTTATTTAACGCTACCGCCAAGAAGATCGACAGAAAGAAAGCCACCCCTTGTAGTCGTTATTCATGGTGGACCTCATCAGGCTGGAACACGAGACTACTGGGACTACGATGCTGAAACGCAATTGCTAGCAAATCGTGGGTACGCGGTGCTTCGCGTGAACTTCAGAGGAAGTGACGGATACGGTAAACGATTTGAACGATTGGGCTATCGTGAGTGGGGCGGCGCAATGATAAAAGACGTTAATGACTCGGTTAAGTGGTCGATTGAACAAGGGTATGTTGACGGTAGTCGTGTATGTGCTTACGGCGCGAGTTACGGTGGATATGCGGCCCTAATGGTGGCCGTAAGAGAGCCAGAACTCTATCAATGTACGGTTGGTTATGTTGGTATTTACGATTTGAGTTATATGCACTCAGAAAGTGATATTCCAACAATTTGGGGCGGAGAGTCGTACCTAGAGAAAGTGATAGGCTCTGACTCAGCAGTGCTTGCCGAATTTTCACCAATTTATCATGCAGATAAGATTGAAGCGAATGTTATGCTTATACATGGCTCAAAAGACCGTCGAGTTCCAGAAATCAACGCCGAAGCGCTATTTGAAAAACTAACCAGCCTTGGTAAGGACCCTGTGTATTTACAATATTCTCAAGCGGGTCATGGTGTGTATGACGAAAGCAATAGACAGGAACTGTATCAAGGCCTTTTAGACTTCCTTGGTACTAATTTAAAGTAGAGTGGGTAAATTCGTCTACAAATCTGGTAAGCCACTCAAATGCGGTGCTAGGTTTGTAGACAAGCTCAACGGTTTCTTCGTATTAAACTCTACGGTTTTCGGCGTTCATTTTTTCAGCTAATGTATTGTTGCCACTACGTCATACACATAAGCGAGTCAGCTTTCCACATTAACCATAAGAGTACTGAAGCCATTTTCTTTCCAGACTCCTGCCCTACATCTCTTTTAATATCGTAAAATTGCGATTCAATCGGGGCAAGCAAACCCAAACTTTTTAAGCGGGACCTTGCGAAACTGCACAAGTTATCAAGAGCACAATAAAATACGCCCGCTTCATGCGTAATCAGTAATAGCTTGCCTGAAGGGCTAGGTTTGCACTGCCTATAGATTGTGCTTTTCTGCCTACCTTACCTGCACTAATCTCAAACTTCGCTACGCCTCTCATATCTAAACCTCGCATATCACTTTGAGTTTGCTCAACGAGCGAATACTTAATGTTATCAGGTATAGCGCCATCTATAATTACGCCATCTAGGTCTAATAGGCTCATTGCACATTGAGCAGCAAAGGCTAAACCTCTGGCCGTTTCGTTCAACCAGTCATCTATTATTTGCTTGTCGCAAGACCAGTGGGAAGGAGATTCATAAATATGCTGGCCGTTACTTCCTGCTTGATTAAGCTTTCGTTCTAGTAAATAAAGTGAAGACTGAGCTATCAACTGGCTCTGTGTAGTTCTGTTAAAAAATGGGAGAGAGCCAATTGCACCCGCGTTCCCTGTTTTTCCATTGATCAACTGGTTATTTAGCACGAGACCGCCACCTAAAAATGTACCAACAAAGATATATAGGAAACTATCGTAGTTATCTGGGTTACCAAAAGACATCTCGGCGCTACACGCAGCTCCAGCGTCGTTTTTTATAAAAACAGGCAGTGATAATAAGTCTTCCAATGCGGCTTGTGCATTAAACTCTCTCCATTCTTCCAATTCTTTTTTTGGGGCCCCTGCCTCTTCTGCCCAGCTCCAAATTTCGAAGGGCATAGCAACGCCTAAACCGCGAACCAGACGCTGTTGGTGTGCATCCAAATTCTTAACTAGGACATTGAATGCGCGTTTGGCAAAAGTAAGCAAGTTGTCCACGGTGGGGTAGGCAAATTTTTCGTGAAGCGTGGCGCGCACATTGCCTTTCAGGTCGAGCAGTGTCATGTCGAAACTTCGTCGACCTACTTTTAGTCCTATACCAAAGGCCCCATTTTCATTTAGACCAAACGGCACTTTGGGTTGGCCTACGCCGCCTTTGATTGGCTTTAGCTTTTTTACTAGTCCATCAGCCTCTAGCTTTTTAATGATCACTGTAGCTGATTGTGCAGACAGCCCAGTTAACTGGGCTATTTCAGCTTTGTGCAAAGAAGCGCGTTGGCGAATGAGGGTAAGAACATTCCGTTCATTCGGTGAGCGGCTATCAAGCAATGCAGGTGTTTTTTGTGTTGGCAAGTAAAGGGCCGATTCAGTATTCAATGTATTTACAATCTATCGTTATCAGAAGCTAGAGTGTAATAACAACCTAGCCATGTATCAAATTTAAGAAATGGCGTAGGTACTTGTTCAAACAAAACTTTATTTAGCAGTACTGCGTCAACCTTATCACACACATTGATGCTTGCACAAAACGATAAATCAATTGGGTTGATTTAATTAGTGCTTTCGACAATACTATGCCCTAATTAATTAACGATTCGTTAACCTTGCGCGAATTGCGTATTGGGAAGCTGCAATTTTTAAACTCTGTTAAGTGAGGCTGGTATGAAGATTTTATGTTTAGGTGAAGTGCTAATTGATATGTTAAGCCAAGGTGCTGCGCCCAAAGATGGCAACATACCAGCAATGAAACCTTTCCAGCCCTACGCGGGTGGTGCACCTGCTAATGTGGCAGTCGCTGTAGCTCAGCTAGGTGGTGAGAGTGCGATGGTCTCGAAAGTAGGTGACGATACCTTTGGCGCGTTTCTTAAAGAAATGCTAGAGCACTACAAAGTAAACACTGACTTCGTGTGGACTACACAAGAAGGCAATACGGCTCTGGCATTTGTAAACTTGGATGCAGACGGCGAACGCTCTTTTGATTTTTATGTTGATAATGCCGCGCATAAACATATTTCAGAGCAAGATTTGTCGACGATAGATTGTGATAAAAATACAGTGCTTCATTTTTGCTCAGGTTCTATTTCAGGCCCTGAACTTATTCCTGGTACCGAGTTTATTCTGAACAAGGCGAAGGAAAACGGCATGATGGTGTGTTTGGATATTAACTATCGCCCAGCGTTTTGGGATGACACAGCGAATGCACCGTCACGTATAGATGAAGCTGCAAAGAAAGTGTCTGTTTTAAAGGCTAGCCGAGAAGAACTCGCAGAGCTATATGGCGAAGAAAATGCTGATACAAAAGTTCAGCAATGGCTTGATAGCGGCGTTAAAGTTGTATTGGTAACCGATGGTGGTGAGCCTATTCACTATATTACCAAGTCATTCAGCGGCACGTTAGCATCGCCCAAAATGGATGTGAAAGACACCACTGCAGCAGGTGATTCATTTATCGGTGGCTTCCTTTACTTCCTTTCTACTAAGGTTAAGAACGCCGATGAATTTGATGCATGGGTAGGAAGCTTTGAAAATGTTAGCGAAGCCACTGAATTCGCTATCCGTTGTGGGGCTTACACAGTTACGCAATACGGTGCATTTAGTGCGCTACCTACTCAGGAAAATATTGCTAAATAAGCACTTTAAACACTGTGTTTTGAAGATTAGAAAAGGTTTCGATATTGTAGTGACCCCATAAAGTAGGGCTTATTTCTAAGCTGCTGCCAAGGCCTGATTTCGACATTGTATCGGACTCAGGCCTTTTTATTTATTCGATAATTACGCCTCTAGCAGAAATGCCGATGGATAATTAACTTAAGGAGTTAAACGCTTAGTGTTTATCGGCTCTACTTTGAAACTTGCGCTCTTCGGTGTTGACCTTAATCCACTCACCAGTGCTGATGTATTCAGGTACCTGTACTACTAGGCCAGTTGAAAGCGTAGCTGGCTTAGTACGTGATGTAGCTGACGCACCTTTAATTGAAGGGTCTGTCTCAACCACTTCAAGCTCCACGCTCATCGGCAAGTCTAACGCTACGGGTACTTCACTTACGATAACAACTTGAATACCATCCGTTTCTTCGTTAATGAATAAGGCTTCGTTTTCAATGCTGTCTTTATTCAGGTGGTAAGGCGTGTAATCTTCCTTATCCATAAACACGTATTCGTCTCCATCAATATAAGAGAACATTGCTGGGCGACGGGTGAGATCTGCCATATCCAACGTATCTGAGTCTTTAAATGTTTCGTCATATTTAGCGCCCGTTACTACGTCATACATACGCATGCGATAAATGCTGCCACCTGCGCGCCCTTGAGGTACAGAGCGCTCAATGTCTCTCACAATGCAGGTTTTTCCGTCAAATACCACGGTGTTATTCTTTTTAATTTCACTAGCCTTAGGCATGGCGACTTCCTATTGATATGTTTTGGTAGGCAAACGCCTACTGTTTTCTCGCTTTATTCTCTGCGATTTTGCCTAACATAGGAAGTGTTTTGAGAGCTTAGTTTTCTATCAGCGCTTTAACGTTAGCCAATGTATCGGCTTCACTAGCAGGCTTATCCCAGCGAATACGGTGAATACGAGGAAAGCGAAGCGCAACACCTGATTTGTGCCTTGATGAAGGGTGTACCGCATCGAAAGCCACTTCAAGTACTAGCGCTTTTTTTACTTCTCTTACCGGGCCAAAGCGACCCACAGCGTTTCGCCTTACCCAGTTATCCAGCTTTTTAAGCTCTTCATCGGTAAACCCGGAATAGGCTTTTCCAATGGGTAAAAGCTGGCTGTCTTCCCATGCGCCAAAGGTATAGTCTGAATAAAAGCTGGAACGCTTTCCATGCCCGCGTTGGGCATACATCATAACCGCATCAACGACCAGCGGATCGCGCTTCCATTTAAACCATTGGCCTTTGGGTCTGCCAGGTACGTACTTACTGTCTAGGCGTTTTATCATAAGCCCTTCCACCGCTCGATTTTCGCATACTTGGGCGTGAAGCTCGCGAAGGCTTTCAGGGCTGGTGGCGGTAAGTGTTTGCGATAGAAACAAGCGTTTGTTATCAATCTTACTGAACCACTTTTCTAATGCGTGGCGCCGCGCTTTCAGCGTTTGTTCGGTCAGGTCTCTACCATCTAGTACTAATGCATCATAGACAATAAGCCCAGCGGGGGCAGAAGATTGAAGTGCTTTACTCGGTTTCTTTTTATTAAGACGCTGCTGAAGCGCATTAAAGGTATCCACTTCCGGCCGTGCGGCGGTCAAAACGTGTGAGCCGCCTTTATCAATGAGCGCTTTCTCATTACTCGCCTCTTTTTGAATTGAGGCTCCAGGTGAGTCATAGTTGCCATATACGTTATGGATAACTAGTAGTTCTCCATCTAGCACCATATTGCCGCTTACAGATTCAAGAAGGTCGGGGAATGAGTGGCTAATATCATCGCCAGTACGAGAAAAGAGAGCCTTTTCGGAAAGATCTTTATTCGATTCACGGTGGTTATTGAGCCTTTCATCTACGGGCGTATTCGACTTAACGACAAGCTGCACACGAATGCCGTCGTATTTGTTTTCAATTTGCCATGTTTCGTTTCTGAATGCGTCTATATCGCTATCTTCAATGGGGTGTGAAAGCATGACTGGGTGAAAAGTAACCGCATTTTCTATATCGGGTTTTTCTACTTTCCCTTCTAGCCACGCAAGCATATCAATATAAGGAGGGTCAACCGCATGCCATAGCGTCTCAATTTCTTTGATGTCTTTATTGCCATAGTCGGCCAAAATCTGTTTTATAGAACGAGCTGACACACCAATACGCAAGCCTCTCGTGCCCAACTTTAGTAACGCCCATCGTTGGGCAGGTGTCATTATTGTTAAGTAGTGAGCTAGCGTGGCGGAAACTTTCTGTTTACTAACGGACGCAAAGGTTTCTACCACCTCGGTAAGCGTGGGTAGTGAATCTGTAGGCTCGCTGTAAGGCCACAAATGGGCCACAGTTTCACTAACCTCACCCACATAGTCATAGCTCATGGCAAAAAGCTCTGGGTCGGTATGTTCGGTGATCAGCTTTTTTACCGTATTGCGCTTGAAAAAATCGAACCGCAGCGTACCTGCCATAGCAGCAATCGCCCAGCCCCGGTCGGGATCGGGCGTATTAGCAATATAATCGGCAATAAGTTGCGCTTTGGCTTTGTTACCAGACGTGAAATATAGCTGCTCAAGTAAGTGACTAAATGTTTCCACTAATCGCCTCCTTGCTCTTCTTCATCATAGCCTACAAGAGACAGGGCTCTCGCTTTGAATCCCATTTTCCCTGCTTGGTACATCAACGCGTCTTCTCTGCCGTGGGTCACCCACACTTCTTTTGGGTTTACTTCTTCAATGGTTTGTAGCAATTCAGGCCAGTCGCAATGGTCGGAGATAATAAGCGGTAGCTCCGCATTTTTTTGCTTAGCGCGAGCGCGGATTTGCATCCAACCAGACGCCACGACAGGTCGCACGTTAGGCAAGCTTCGCGACCACCTATCGGCGAGTGCAGAAGGTGGCGCAATGACTATCTCACCGGCTAACGTTTTTTTATCCGCCACTTCAGACACCGGAATTAACTCGCCTAAGTCTATTCCTAATTGCTTATAGAGATCACAGAGTTTTAGCTGTGCACCGTGCAAGTAGATTGGCTTAGTGTAACCTGCCTCGCGCAGCGCTAATATAACCCGCTGGCATTTGCCTAATGCATAAGCGCCTACTAGATGGCATCGCTCGGGAAACACGCGCAACGAATGAAGGAGCTTTTCTATTTCGTGCTCAATGGGCGGGTGTTTAAAGACTGGCAGTCCAAAGGTGGCCTCGGTAATTAATACATCGCAGTGTACGACTTTAAATGGCGGGCAAGTGGGATCGTGACGGCGCTTGTAATCGCCGGTAACCACAACCCGGTATCCAGCATATTCAATAAGAATTTGTGTAGACCCGAGAATATGACCGGCAGGGTGAAACGTGGCCCTCACATCGTTAAATGCGATAGTTTTTCCGATTGTTATAGCATGTTGGTGAATAGCCATATCTTCACCGTAGCGGGTTTGCATAATAGCCAGAGTTTCTGCACTGGCATACACATTGTGATGACCTGCCCGCGCATGGTCGGCGTGACCGTGTGTGACAAGCGCGGTGGAGACTTCATTCATTGGGTCGATGTAAAACTCACCAGGCTCGCAATACAAACCGGTATCGTCAGCTTTTAACCACGTTGATGGATGCACTGCTCGTAGTCCTGCCAAATTAAAGAATGCTTATTACTACGTATTTAACCCCTTGAATCGACCACTTAAACTGTGAAAGATGAAGAACTCAATTAGGTGCTGATTGAACTGGTTCACGACATTGTCGCAAGGTATGTTGTTGTGCACTTTTATATTGAAATATAGGAACTTTTTGTTTAACTTCGGTGTCTGGTTAGTAAGAGTGTCGCAGGGATGCTCATTATAAATAAGGATATTGTCCAATGCTGCGTTTAAGCGCTTGTATGCTAGCTTCTTTAACCCTTCCCGTTTTTGCCCAATCAACTGATATTCAGCATGAAATCGCGCTAGGTTTTTCTGATGTGCGCGATGCCGACGACAACTTTATTGGTGCAAGCTACCGCTATTATTTTGAATCAGTGAATATTGACCAGCAACCCTGGTCGATTAGTCCATATCTTCAAAGAACGAACAACGTTTCTGTGGATTATTTTGGTATTAACAACATTGACAGCGTGAATGTACGCGGAGAGTGGTTTTACTCAGACGCGTTAGTTATACGAGGCCGCTATGGGCGTGAAACCAACGACAGCCAATTTTTTGAAGAGACGTTAAATCGCTATGCCGCAGAAGTATCCACATTCGCCAACCAACATTGGGAATACGGGATTGGCGTAGAGTACTTTCACAAAAATGAAGAACTCTTTAGTTCTATTGACGCTGGCATCAGCGAAGAGCGTTCAGATTCAGAGTTTAGTTACAGTGCCTTTGCAAGATATACGAGCTTTGGGGAGCGCTCTGGTAAGTTTTCCCCAGGTTGGGATACCAAGTTGAAAGCGACGCAGTTTGATGGCGAGTTTTCCGTTGAGCTAGATGCAGATTATTACTTCCGTCGTGATTGGAGTGTGGGAGTCACCTATATTCATGAAAGCAATGAAGTAATAGGCTCTGACAACGTCATCGAACTGGGTACGCACTACTGGTTTAACCCCTACTCATCTATAGAGTTTGGGTTAGGCTATGATACGGATGAAAGTCAATTGGGTTCGGCTACTTTGCTAGGCACTTTCAGGTTCTAGCTACCAGCGCAAAAATGTTATAGGGCCTTGTTTTGCGAGGTCCTATTTTTTTAGAGTAACAATGACTAATTTCGTTGGTTGGCGTGTTAGCTACAACGTTTTTTGTCTCAGTCGCTGACTATTGCTCTGAAACCCAAGTGTCAACTTGCTTGTTCTGTTGCTTCTTTTGGAAGCTGCGCAGATACAGTGTTCTCCACGCCGCTTCAAATGGCCCTTGCTCAAAATGCTTAGTTATAAAATTCGCCAGCAAAATTTGCATTACTGTGAGTACAAGTGAAATTAACACTAAGTCGAGCAGCGTTACAGTATAAGCAAACTCCGGATAGTAGACGGGCGTAATCACGCGAAACAACACAGCTAAAACGATAGATTGTGTAAGGTAAAGTGTAAACGCTACCTTGCCGCAGTTAATCAGCGATTGATACCACCAGGTCCTTGTATTTTTCAATTTAATCAGCAAGTGGGCGAAAACGAAAGCACAGAAAATAGCGGGGATGCTTGCAAATATGGGAATAACATCCGACGTTACCTGTTCAAACATTAATTGAGGGATAACGGTAATGATAGAGGCTACTACGGCAATAATAGCCACTCTCTTAAATATAGTAGATGAAAACCCAACGCTAAAGAAGCCACTTCTATAAAGGTAGGCACCAAACATCATCAGCCCCATTGACTGCCATAGCATGGTAAAAGGTGCTGCAATGATGGTAGCAAGAACAAAGGAAGCTTGAACCCCAATTTGGAACAAATAGCTTTTTTGCCACGCCACGACCTCTTCGGCGTAAGCTTCGCTAGCTCTAAGAGGAAGTGCACCACCGTAGTCGTATGAAAATGTAATTACAATGCCAGAAACAAGCATAATGATGCTTCCCACAACGAGGTATTTAACACTTTTTGCGCGAAGTTCTTCTTGGCTGAGCGTTAAGTGTTTTAGTACAAAAAAGGCACAAAGACTGTAATAAAGTAGTATGTCGCCGCCAAATATGAATACACCATGTATTAACCCAAATAAAAATAGCCATTTAAGTCGGGATTGAGAGAAGACCAAAAAGTTGTGCCCACGCTTTTGGCACGCATCAAATTGAATAGCTAGTCCCGCGCCAAACAGCAAACAGAACAAGGTACGAAATCTTCCGTCCAAAAAAAGAGTGCTAATTATGGAAATAATTTCATCCGACAAAAGCGCCTCTTCAAAAAACACGTAGCCAGTGTGAAAATTTTGATGATATGCAATGTTTAAAAATAATATGCCAAGGATTGCTAAACCTCTAATGGCATCTATCGATTGAATTCGCATTTACATTCCCTGTAGTTATTTTCTGTAGTTTAACAAATGTAGCGTATTGGTTTTGGTGCGGTCGACGTAAAAAGTATTTCCAAACATTAAGCTCCAGTGACGAACTAAAATTATTAGAACTCAGCTGTTTTAAGAAGGAGAAACTGATTTGAGCTAAGATTATTAACTGAAATGCGCGGAGAAAGCATGGGGGACATGTAAACTTAACTAACGATTTACCGTATAAATCGCAAAAGCCGTAACAGATAATGTAAATGACATTACTCCCCCCCGCTTTCGCTAAATGGTTTAGTCAAAAAGGCTGGCAACTACGCGATTATCAACACACCATGCTGGTGGAAAAAGAGCAGCACGACAGCACGTTATTGATTGCGCCAACCGGCGCGGGCAAAACCTTGTCTGGCTTTTTACCGAGCTTAGTAGAGCTTAGCGAACAAAATGAGAGTAATGCATCGCCTGAAAACGAAGGTAAGCAGAGTGGGTTCAATGGTTTGCATACGCTATACATATCACCACTTAAAGCGTTAACCCAAGATATTCATCGAAACCTGTTACAGCCCATTGAGGAAATGTCACTGCCGATAACGGCGGAAACTCGTACTGGCGATACGCCGTCGCACAAGCGTCAGCGTCAGCGCAAGAAGCCGCCTAATATACTCCTTACAACACCTGAATCGCTCATGCTGATGTTAAGCTACGCCGATGCCGATAAACTTTTCGGCAAGCTAAAGCGTGTGATTATAGACGAAACGCACAGCTTAATAGCTAATAAACGGGGCGATTTTTTATCTCTAGTTCTCGCGCGATTAAGCGTATTGTCACCAAGCTGCAAGCGCATAGGCTTGTCTGCTACCGTGGCATTTCCCGAGACCTTGGGCGCGTGGCTGGCTGGCAGTGACGGTAAAGCTAATATCATCAAGGTCAAAGCAGGAGAAAAGCCTAAAGTTGAAATGTTGCATTCTAAAGCACGTATGCCTTTTGGCGGCTTTATGGCTCGCTACGCAATCGATGATATCTATCAAGCCATTGAAAATGCAAAGACCACGCTGGTGTTTGTTAACACGCGAGCTCAATCCGAGCTACTGTTCCAAATGCTGTGGGAGGCAAACGAGGCTGCGCTTCCCATTGCGCTTTATCACGGTAGCTTAAGCAAAGAGCAACGTCGCAAGACCGAAACCATGATGGCAAGCGGAATGTTACGGGCTATTGTCTGTACATCGGCGTTAGAGTTAGGTATTGACTGGGGAGATGTGGACAAGGTTATTCAGGTGGGCGCGCCAAAAGGCGTAAGTCGGTTGTTGCAGCGAATAGGGCGGGCAAATCACAGGCTCGACGAGCCGAGCGAAGCGTTACTCGTACCGGCAAACCGTTTTGAAGCGCTGGAATGCCAGGCGGCGATCAGCGCTATCGAAAAAGGAGAGCTAGACGGGGAAAGCCCACAGCCAGGGGCACTGGATATTGTTCCGCAGTTTATATTGAACTGCTTGTGTAGTAGGGCGGATAGTCCAGATACATTGTACCAAGAGATACTTACTGCCACGCCCTATCAAGGGTTGGATAGAGATGATTTCGACAAGCTGTGGCAGTTTACGCAAGACGGCGGAAGTGCGCTCAACGCTTATGAGCGATATCAGCGCCTTACAAGAAACGACGATGGTACTTTCTCGCCTGCGAACCGCCGGGTTATTCAACGGCACAGGCAAAATATCGGAACAATTGTTGAAGCGGGTCGGCTTAAAGTAAAGCGTATTCGAAGGGGAAACCAAGGCAAGATCATTGGCGAGGTAGAAGAATACTTCGCCCAGCAGTTAACGCCCGGAGATACCTTCTACTTTGCAGGAGAGGTATTGCGTTTTGAGGCTATTCGCGACATGCAGCTTCACGCGAAGCCTGCAAAAGCAAAAGAGCCGAAAATACCGAGTTACGCGGGTGGTCAAATGCCGCTTTCTACCTATTTGGCGGAAGGCGTACGGGCAATTTTGGCTACTCAAACAACGTGGAGAGCACTGCCGGCCCAGGTTCAAGAGTGGCTTAAACTTCAACAGGCGTTCTCTGAGTTGCCTAGCCCTGACAAGGTGCTGGTGGAGCAATTTCCATTTAGGCAGGCGCACTACACCTTGTACTACACCTTCGACGGACGCAAAGCGAACCAAACCTTAGGTATGTTGTTGACTCGGCGAATGGAAAAAATGGGCATTAAGCCTTTAAGCTTCAGCGTGACTGATTATGGTTTGTCGGTGGCTTCAGTAAACGCCATCACCCAAGGGCAGTTACAGCAGTTATTTCAACCGGATATTTTAGGGGACGAGCTAGAAGACTGGATGTTACAGGCACCTATGCTTAAGCGCTCGTTTAGGCAAGTGGCGGTGGTAAGTGGACTGACAGAGCAGCGCTATCACGCCAGCCAAAAAACCATGAAGCAGGTAACGTTCTCTACGGATCTTATTTACGATACGTTGCGTGAACACGACCGCGACCACATCTTACTGAAAGTAGCACGGGCCGATGCTGAACGCGAGCTACTCGATTTACGGCGATTGGCAAATTTACTTATTCGCTATGTAGATTCAGCGACATTAGTGAACCTTGAGAAGCCCTCGCCCATGGCTATACCTATCGTACTTGATGTTCGCAGTGAGCAAGTGAAGGGCGCTGGCGCACAGGCTATTATTGAGCAAGCCAATTTATACGCCGAAGCTGAAACTATGTTAGACGAGGTACGCGCATTGCTTTCGGGGGCGAGCGTTGAATAAAGCGGAAAGCAACACAACCTTTAAACTGCGCTTTCATATCTTCGCAACGTATTTCACGCATGACACATTGCTCAACTAATTCAGAGCAGTCAGCCAGTTGTACGAGAATGCTCAATAGTATACCACCATATAAAATCGCGGCTTCGTATCGATAATACGAACTCACAAACCAAAAGAGAACGAGGAAAATTTGGCAATAACCGATTCGTGGCTAACTGAAAAAATAAGTCAGCGCCATATCACCATTACGAAATATGCAGGCTACTTGTGGCTGTTAGACGCACGTGGTGTGGCGTATTTGCCCGCATGTGACTGGCTTATTGTGTCTGATCTTCACTTAGAAAAAGGCAGTTATTTACGCAGCTATGCGAACCCGTTGCCAAGTTTAGATTCCACCGCAACGTTAAAGCGCTTAGAAAGTATCATCGATGATTACCAGCCTTTGCGGGTAATTAGCTTAGGCGACAGCTTTCACGATAAACACAGCATGTCGCGCATGACTGCCGAGGATCATCAGCACTTATGTAGGCTAGTTGATAAAGTGAACGAATGGATGTGGGTTGAAGGAAACCATGATCCTGATTTACCCGACGGTATTCCGGGTACGCCATGTTTTGAAATAGTGCTAGATAATATGGTATTCAGACATGAGCCGGAATTAAACGAAAAGCGAGCGCAAGTCATTGGTCATTACCACCCTAAAAAGCGCACAACCATTACTCGACGAAGATATTCAGGTAAATGCTTTACCAATAACGAAAACTTGCTAGTGATGCCCGCCTTCGGGCAGTTCACCGGCGGCTTAGACATTGACGAGGAGGTAATGCTAACGGTTCTCCCTAAACCTTCACGGCACGTATTTATGCTTTACGACGGCATTATTTTTAAAGTGTAACACCGTGAAGCATATCGGTGATACTCTGACCCCATTGTTTAATTTTGCGTTGGCGTGAATACACCCACAGAGTCAACGACCTCGTCTGCCCAGCGTTGGCTTTCCCAGTATAGTTTCGCAAGCAACTGCCTATCTTTATTGTCGGTTTCCGATGCAATGCCTCTTTCCCACATCATGCAACTCTTAAGCAGTTCTCCCAAGTGTCCTTTTTTATAAAGCAACGCGCTATATAGCGCTCTAGATAGGGGGATAGAGCTCACAATACTTTTCATGTCGAGTTCAAGTACTGTATCTAACTCAGAGAACAGCCCTAGCAAAAAATACTCATCCGAGCCTTGAAGGTGCTTTGATACTGCAAAGAGTTCTAATAGCCTAGCCCGAGCCAATAAAATTCTAAACAACTCCAGTGGCGAGTTTGACTCACTTACCAATAACAATACCATTAGCCATTTTTTTACTGGGTCTAAACCAAGTGTGACAATAGCCTGTTTTATGCAAGTTATTTTTTGGCTGCGTGAAAATAGCGGACTATTCACTAACGTAAGCACTTTCGTCACAAGTATAGGGTCGCAACTTACAACCTTAGAAAGTTCTGCCGCAGTAATACTTTCTCGGGCTATATCACTGAGAAGTTTAAGTACAACTTGCTTATTTGGATTAACTTTCACACCCTTTATTAGTGTGGGCTTTTCGATAAAAAAGCCTTGAAATAAAGAAAAGCCCAGTTCCTTACAGCGTTGGTAAGTTTCAACATCTTCAATTTTTTCTGCAAGCAGAGTGGCATTAGTCACTTCTTTTAGCGCTTGAATTTTAGTTTCAATAACGTTAATAGGGCATGCCTGCACGTCAATTTTGATGTAATCAACGTAAGGCAACAAGGGCGCATGGTGGCTCTCGAAACAATAATCATCTAGCGCGAATTCGAAATTTTGACGTTTAAGCGTTCTTATTGTTCGGAGGAGCGGCGGTGTTAGCACAATAGTTTCAAGCAACTCTAACACCAAACCATTTGTGTTACTGGGAAAAAAGCTGGGGGACTCAAGGAACGATTGACTAATGTTAATGAATACTTTTTTGGAACAATCAATACGATTTTCAACGCCAAAACTTGCCAGATTACTTAATACGTCGATTGTAGCACTATATTGCTCTTCAGGAGAATCAAGATCAAACTGCTGCCCTCTATACAATAGCTCGTAGCCAAAAAGTTCGTTCTGCTCATCATAAATGCCCTGTCTTGCCATAAGCACGTCTAATTTTGCATTTGTTGTATTGATCATTTTTTTAGTTTTAGTGATACGCGATCATTGGAACAGGAGCAGAGCAGAAGCTAGGCACACTGCAACGAATAAGGACGAGATGTGTAAAGAACGCGTTTGATGTTTTAGGGTCGCCCGATGCTACATAAATCACTGATTTTTTTGAATGTATACGTGATATTGTCCATGATACTATCGTATGACTTTTAGTACCTTAGTGGGTGATTATTGAGCACTATAATTAGCTGGGAACTAATTTTTTACGGCAAAGGAGAAGTTGAAAGCCCTTTATTCTATTGATTTTTAAGTAAATATTTAATGTCTATTTAATTTTCAATAGTGTCAATATGTCAGGGTTCTTTGTCGCTGAGTAAGTTAGAAAAACACAAAAGGCGCTGATGTTGTATTGAGCTGGTTGCATATTTATTCGATTTTAATTTTTCTTATTGATGCAAAGAGCGACAGAATGGCCGCTCTTATAATTGTAGGTTCAACTAAACGTTTTTTAATCTCGCCAGCGCTTGGTAAGATCGTCGTACGCGTCGATACGTCGATCGCGGAAGTAAGGCCAAATGCGCTTAACCTGCTCGGTACGTTCCATATCGAGCTCTACTGATAGCGTTGTTTCACCCTCAGCTTCGGCTTTTGCCAAAATCTCGCCCTGCGGCCCTGCTATGAAGCTTTGCCCCCAGAATTGAATGCCCGGGTCGCCTTCAACAGGGGAGGATTCAAAACCGGTGCGGTTTGCAACGATAACCGGCACTGAGTTTGCCACGGCGTGAGAGCGCTGAATAGTTTCCCATGCGCCGTGCTGGCGGGTACGCTCTTCTTCTGTGTCAGTCAAGTCCCAGCCAATAGCAGTAGGGTAAAACAACAAATCTGCGCCTGCCATCGCCATTAAGCGTGCCGCCTCCGGATACCACTGATCCCAACATACCAATACACCAAGTTTACCCACGCTAGTTTCAATAGGCGTAAAGCCCATGTCACCTGGTGTGAAGTAAAACTTCTCGTAAAAGCCCGGGTCATCAGGAATATGCATTTTACGGTATTTGCCCGCCATTTCTTTGCTGCGGTCAAACACTACGGCGGTGTTGTGGTACAAACCTGAACCGCGCTTTTCAAAAAGCGACGTCACTAAAACGATATTGTGCTTTTCGGCGAGTTCACCAAAAAAGTCTGTCGCTGGTCCAGGAATTGGTTCCGCCAAATCAAAAGCGTCAGTATCTTCTTGCTGACAAAAGTATAGGGTACTGTGCAGTTCTTGAAGCAAAATACACTCGCAGCCCTCAGCCGCTAATTTGGCAATTTGCTCGGCACTTTTATTCCAGTTCGTTGCTTTATCGTTGTCAGCAACAGCCTGTTGTACCAGACCAACTTTTAGCTTAGCTGGGCGCATGTAATGACACTCCTTTCTTTAAGGTGGTGATAATCGAGTCTTTTAATGTATTTGTGGGTACTTGCATGGAAATGCAATGCAAGCTGCCATATTGTTTTACGAGTACGCTGCAATCAATTGGTTCAACAATATGATTGGGATGCGCTTTTTGCACGGTTTCGATGGCTTCAGCGTCTTCTTCCTCACCGTAAACGGGCAATAAAATAGCGTTATTACATATTAAATAGTTGGCATACGATGCCGGCAAGCGATCCCCGTCATCATTTACGATGAGAGGCAGCGGTAAATGAAACTGTTCATGCTCTGGCAGTTCAAGGGCGCACTCGTCGCATAACGCTTTCAACCCCTCAAAATGACTATCGTTAGGGCGGTTGTTACACGCTTGAATAACTAAGCTTTTGTTCGGTGTGAAGCGCACTAGGGTATCGATATGACCATCTGTATCGTCACCCTCTAAATGGCCGTGCTGCAATATAGTGACCTTGCTGCAGCCCAGCATATCTTTAAATGCGTCTTCATAAGCAATTAGCGACATATCGCCATTTCGCTCAGGATTAAGTAAGCACTGTGCAGTACTCAAAAGGTGTCCGTTTTCGTCGATTTCCAACGCACCGCCTTCCGCCACAATCGGACTGCTGCGAAGCACACATTTACACATGGCAGCAAGATAACGCTGATTCGCGAGGTTATCCTCAGCAGCATTAAATTTATTACCCCAACCGTTAAAGCGAAACTCTACGGGAGAGCCGTTACCCTCATTGTCTTTACAGGTGATAAAACCATAATCACGCATCCATGTATCGTTAAATGACGCAGGAACAATAAGCACTTGGGCGTTCTCTGGTAGACGAGACTTAAGATCGTCTACGTCACTTGGCGCACATAATAAAATCACACCAGCGTCATTGCGGTTTACAGCAGCAATCACGTTTAAATAGGTTGCTCGCGCTTCTTCTAGCCATGGAGCCCAATCTGTGTGTGCGTGCGGCCATGCCAACATCACGGCATCAATGTCTTGCCATTCAGGCGTCATAATACGGTTGCTGTGCATAGTTAAATTCCAAGTAGCGTTTAAATAGGGTTCGGATTATAGCCATGCCTCAACAGGAGACCAAGGCAAATGGTGATGAAATTAATTGGCGGTGACGATTACTTTAAGCCATGAGTAAGAACTAGAATTTTCGAAATGAACACGCCTCTACTTTAAATGTCGCCCACCATTAAGGTGAAGGGTTTGTCCTGTTATGTAGTCACTATCAAATAGATAATTCATTGCTTTGACGGCCTCTTGCGCGCCGGGAACTATCTCTAGCAATGATTTCTTTAAAGCTTTCTGTTTGTAGGTCTCATCATCGCCTTCGTTAAACATGAGCAAAGCAGGAGCAATACTGTTTACTTTTACTTGCGGCGAGAGCTTTTTCGCAAATGAAAGGGTGAGATTATGAAGCGCCGCTTTGCTAGCCGCATAGGCCATGTGCTTCTCGCTTCCTGTTTCTTGAACATAATCGGTCATATGAATGATGTCAGCTTTTACTTCGCTATCGCGTAGTGCATTTTCAAGTGCTAAATTTATGCGGTAGGGGGCGACAGCATGGACCATCATCATACGTTCAATCAAACTATGCTTGTCATGGTTATCCTTCTCTTGTGCCCAATCAGAAGCGTTATGTATTACTCCTCGATAGGTTTTACTGATTGCCTTAATCTCACCAATTGCTCGATCAATAGCCGCCTCAGTGCTAAAATCCGCCTGTATGACTGTTGCGCCTTTATCTTTGAGTAATGCAATACTCGAGCGATACGTTCGATAAGTAACGACTATGCGGCGGCCTTGCTCGAGTAAGCTTTGCGCCATTGCTAAGCCTAAACGTTGGCTTGCGCCCGTTATTAATACAGGTGATTTCAAGATAATGTCCATTTTAGAGAAAAGTAACAGCCTCTATATTTTGTGCTAAGTGCGCAGTCGGTAGCAATGACATTAAATAAAAGTCATGTTGCCGAGTAATCGATCTGTAACGAATTGAAAGTCGTAGAAGATCAAAAAAAGAAGTATTAACGGATAAAGTAATGTTAGCAAAAGAAGCGGTAATTGTGCGTGATGCACTAGACCCCTCTATATCAGAGCCAGCACAACGAGTACGATACGCATTAGAAACCAAAGGGTTGGAAACACCTATGGTGTCTAATGGCCTTTCTGACGAACAAAAGCGCAAACGAATAGAAAGCGCGATGCGTGACGTAATGGATACGCTTGGCCTTGACCTAACTGATGATAGTTTAAGTGATACGCCTGCGCGTATTGCCAAAATGTACGTCAATGAGATTTTCGGTGGTTTGGATTACCGCAAGTTTCCTAAGATCACTGCTATCGAAAATAAGATGCAGATTGACCAACCTGTGCAGGTATCTGATATCAGCCTAACAAGTACATGTGAGCATCACTTCGTGACCATTGATGGCACGGCTACCGTTTCTTATATACCGAAGGATACGGTTATTGGTCTTTCAAAGATAAATCGTCTTGTAGGCTTCTTCGCTCAGCGTCCCCAGGTACAGGAGCGTTTAACTCAGCAGGTGTTGATAGCGCTTCAAACGCTAACCAATACAGAAGATGTAGCGGTGAGTATTAACGCCACACACTATTGCGTAAAGGCGAGGGGGATTCGCGACACCAATTCATATACCAAAACGTCTGCACTAGGTGGCCGTTTTCTTACCGATAGCGAATTGAAGCGAGAGTTTTTTCGTTAATCGATAGACTCTTCGTATCCACTTAAGTTCTTAAAAGCCACGTAGTACGCGGCTTTTTTGTGTGCGAATTCATTGTTAAACACCCTCACGCACTTCTATTTGATAATGTGCTCCGCATCTGTCTCATCGACAATAAGATTGATACGACCACCTATACCGTTGGCCGCGGTGATGCTGAGTACTTTGCTGCAGCACCCACAAGATTCATGCTGTTCGTAATGCATGTCACGAACGGTTTCTAGCTGGAAACCATTGATCGCGCCGCAATACGGGCACATGTATTCCAGAGCACCATCACTTTGCATCGTTTTATCCGTTACCATGTTGAACATTTCCATATGACATAAGTCCAATCCCGCCGTTTAATACTTCTGCGTAAAGCAAGAAACAAACCACACGCTAAGAAGAGCGCTACTTCCGCGTCGACCAGTCTAAACGCTAAAAAAATAGGAATGTGACGGTCAAAGCCATGTAGAAACTGCGTGAACTGTCTATCCACTATCAAAAGTATAGTGGGTATTTATGAGTGTGCATGTGAAAAAATGACTTATTTGACAAGTCTCTGGGGGTAACTAGCTAAGCCGTCAACTAAGCTGTTGATAACTTGCAAACCACCTTTTATAAAGTGGTTTGCAAAGTGTAGTAAATGCACGGGCTTTAATTCGCAATAAGCCACATTTGTTGAAGTGGCTCAAGTGATAGTAACGTGGCATTCGTTTCGACAGTTTCACCAGTAAGCAAATCTTGGCTTAAAGCACACTTAAGTGTTGCCAATAGGCTACGGTGAACGGCTTGAGAGTGCTCACTGAAGTTACATATAACAAGCAATTTTTGACCTTTCGCATTTTCCCGTAAAAAAGCAAAGCAATGGTGGTTATCTGTTTCTAAAATTTGAGTGCTAGATTCTCCAAAAATCGCATTCTGCTTCCTAATAGCTATCATTTTTCGCAACTCGTTAAATATGCGAAGACTTGCGGTCTCTGTAGCGTTTGAAGGTGAAATGGTTCCTAGCGCCAACTCTGTATCTGCACGAGTAACGGCGATACGGTTTGCCCATCTATCGTCGTGCTTTTTTGTTTCATCAAAGCGATAGCTGTAGTCATTAAGCTTGCCCACTTCGTCGCTTGAGTAAAGTAGTGGAATACCTCCGATGCTAAAAGTAATGCCGTAAAGTAGCATTATTCGCTTCACAGCATCGTCAATGCCTTTTGAATCATTAACTTTTAATGCCTTTTCTAACCCGCACAACGAAGCCAATGACCCACACACGCGGCAGTCGCCATTTGAAGGATTTTCGGCAAACGGGACGCCATCAGCAAAACTTCCTTCAAAACGACCGGTATAAAATTGATTAAGAAAATGGCGGTGGTCGAAAGCATTAATGCCTAGTTCGCTGGCTACTGCGTCGTCGAAAGTCCATCCTATATCGTCGTGACATCGCACATAGTTAACCCATGTACAGTTTTCAGAAATAGCAAAGCTCTTTTTCATTGAGCTCGTGAGCAAACGGGTTTTACGCGTTGCCATTGAATTCCATAAGAGTGCCATTAACAAAGGGTTATAGGAAAGCTGACATTCATCCTTGTCGATGTATTTAAGTACTTCGTCTGGGTGTACGATAGCTTCTGACTTAAACACAACGGCAGGCGCTACAATTTGCAAGCAACAGTTAAATGCTTGAATTAGTACGTGGGCCTTTTCCTGATTCTCGCAATTAGTACCGAGTTCTTTCCATATGAAAGCCAGCGCATCTAGGCGCAATGCAGCGCTACCTATATTGGCAAGAAACAGCATCTCAGAAGTGATAGCGTTGAACACCTCAGGGTTACTGTAATTTAAGTCCCATTGAAAGCTATTAAATGTCGTCCATACCCATTTTTCTACCTGTTCATTAAAGGTAAAGCTCCCTCTTCTGACTTGAGGGAATATTTCTCTTAGCGTATGTTCGTATTGATCGGGAATGGTTCTGTCATCAAAAAGATAATAGTAATTTTGATATTGCTTCTCACCAGCCAATGCCGCTTTCGCCCAAGCGTGCTCGTCTGAGGTATGATTGAATACAAAGTCGAGAACAAGGTTTATTCCCTCTTGCTGCAATGCAAAAGCGAGCTTCTCTAAGTCTTTCACCGTGCCTAGCATTGGATTAACTTTGCGATAATCCGATACAGCATATCCGCCATCGCTATCCCCTTTGGGCGCGTCGTATAAAGGCATTAAATGCACATAGGTAACACCTAAAGACTTGAAGTAGGGAATTTTCTCGTGCAAGTCATTCAAGGTGGGGCCCATAAGGTCAACGTAACAGGCCATGCCGACTTGTTTTTCATCGCGAAACCAAAGCGGGTTTTTTAACCTTTCATTATCAAGCTTTTTAAGGGCTGGTTTGCGGCTTTTTAACCCGTCTCTTAATATTTCAACCAGTTTTTGTAAATGAAAATAGCAGTCATACTGGTGCCCGTATACGCGCGTATAATTATTAAAAAGGCGAGAAAAATGTGTCTTCAAACGTCGAGTAAAGATCGAGGCATCTTTCTTACTTAGGCCAGACAAATCAGTCGATGCTAAGATACGGTCTAAACATACACCACTGTCAGCAGCATAGCTCATAGAAAACTCCAAAGTGCGACGCTTAAGCACGTCTTACAACCTATCCTAATTAACAGGTTTACAGGCTTTTTAAATTCTGTTAACTTTTATCTTAAACGATTAAGCTCTATTATCAAGTTTATTACATCGTTATTTGTGACCAACGGAATGCGTGCAATGTTGAACGTGTTTTTGTGAAGTTTAGAAGGGTTGAACACTACCTTTCATACCGTGCTTGTGAGACAGACTATGCCCAATCATGATCCTAGTAGCAGAATTATCAGATGGCTAACCTACCTAATGTTTATGATGTTTGCGATGACGTCAGACTCGGTAGGCGAGATAATCAAAGAAGTGAAAGTGGCGTTCTCTGTGACCAATGCTCAAGCAAGCTTAATGCATTCACTTCCCATGCTAGGTATTGCGCTATCAGGTCTTTTCTTAGGTTTTTTGGCAGATAAGTTGGGCCGCAAGCCCACTATTATTATTGGTTTGGCTTTGTTTGGCCTTGCATGCTACAGCTTCTTAATGGCTAACGACTTCATGTTAATTGTTAGCTTAATGAGCTTATCCGGCGTTGCCGTAGGTATTTTTAAAACAGGTGCGTTAGCGCTTATTGGCGATATTTCTACTTCGACCAAGCAGCACACCGCAACTATGAATGGGGCGGAAGCTTTCTTCGGCGTTGGCGCAATCATTGGTCCTCTCATTGTCGCTTATCTTATCCATCAAGGCGTTGCATGGCAGTGGCTCTACGTAATTGCCGGTGGTGTTTGCACGCTGCTTATTATCGGTGCGTTGCTGGTTAAATACCCTGATTATTCTTGCGATACAACCTCTGGTGAAAAGAAAGTATCGATAGCACAGAGTTTAAGCTTAGTGAAAAACCCTTATGCTCTAGGATTTTCAGTAGGGGCTTTTTTATATGTCGCAGCAGAAAGCGCCATTTATGTGTGGATGCCGAGTTATTTAGTGTGTGACGCGACCACGCTTAAAGCGACTTACAACTGTTATACTGAAGGCTTCTCTCAAACCCTGGCAATCTATTCGGTTACGGCATTCTTTATCCTTCGTGCCGCAGGGCGTTTCGTGGGTATTTGGATGATGTCTCACTTTAACTGGGCTTTGGTGTTGATGGTGTTCACCGGTGCTATTGTATTGTGTTTTGGACTTGGCCTGTGGGGCGGAAAGCAGCTTGCGTTGTTTTTATTCCCACTAACGGGCATTTTTATGTCGGTAATTTATCCTACCTTCAACTCTAAAGGTATAAGTTGTTTCCCGAAGCATCAGCACGGCAGTGTAGCGGGAGTTATTTTGTTCTTTACCGCAGCCGGTGCAGCCGCAGGGCCTTTCATCATGGGCTTGGTGAGTGACGCCAACGGTGGTGATGCCAAGTATGGCTTCATGGTAGCCACCGGTTTTGCAGCTTTACTCTTTGTTGGCTTGGTGTACAACTATATCAAGAATCCTACCAAAGAGCGGTTAGCTATTATCGAGGCAAGCGAGTACACCGACTAGACACAATGTCCGTACTCTTTATTGTGTCACCTTAATGTAGACCACCATACCTGCGGTGCCAGGCCGCGATTACGAACATTTTAAGCTTCGCTGAATGGGTAATTATCTATGCGGAGTGGTCTAATGTGCCGGGCTAGCTATGGGCACTGGTTTTTCCACACGTTGTTGTTTAAGCTTCGGTTATTCACATCAGCCTAAAAATCTAATCACGTCCCATGGATGAATTAAAGTAAGCGCAAGCCCTTTAGCCGCATAATGTTGATATTCCATTCCCGCAAAGGAAAGTTCGGATGCTTGATTAGTTAAGGATAGCGTCATCATTGTTGAAAAATGCCAAATAAAACGACGCTCATTCGGCATTTTTTATATTGAGATTATGCGGTTTTAGCTTTCGTATAGCTCAAGAGGTAAGCCGTCAGGGTCTTGGAAAAACGTAAAGCGTTTGCCGGTGTACTCGTCGGTCCTCACTGGCTCGCATTCAACCCGCTTTTTCGCCAGCTGGTTGATCATTTCATCAAGGTTGTCCACTTTAAACGCTAGATGTCTAAGTCCTTGTGCTTCCGGGCGTGATGGCCTTTGCGGAGCTCCCGGGAACGAAAAAAGCTCAATCTGGCTACCATCATGTAACGCGAGGTCACACTTGTAAGAGTCTCTGGCTTCGCGGTAATTTTCATCAATAATCGAGAAGCCTAATACATCGGTATAAAACGTCTTTGAGCGCGGATAGTCACTACAAATTATGGCGATGTGGTGAAAGCCTTTTAGCATTCTCATTTCCTTTATTTATATGCCTACGGCATGTCTTGGCCGCGAGAAGCCTCAAATAACGTGTACCAGTGCTCTCGGCTTAAATGCACATCTACAGCCTTCTGGCATGCTTTAATTCTGTCAATATTAGTACTGCCCAGAACTGGCGCAATATTAGCAGGATGACGCATCAGCCAAGCTAGAACAATGGCTTCAGACGTAGTTTGATACTCACTTGCAAGCTGAGCCACCAAATCTGCTGTCGCGCGGTCTTTGCTATCTTCAACGTTTGCGCCTGTGTATCTTCCTTGTGCCAAGCTTCCCCACGCCTGAAGTTGCACGTTATTCATCATGCAGTATTCAAGAGTGCCGGGCGCATACCCTATATCGCGATTAGCAGCACTGTTGGTAGTAATACCGTCTTCTAACCAGTCTCTGAAACCCAGGCTCATTTCAAGTTGGTTGGCAACTATAGGAGTAGAAAGTGCAGACTGAAGATAATTAATTTGGTGGCCATGCATGTTAGAAACCCCCACATGCTTGATTTTTCCTTGTTGCTGAAGTAGCTGCAGTGTACCTGCGACTTCTTCTAACTCCATAAGTGGGTCTGGTCGATGTAGCAACAATATATCGAGCTGCTCTATACCTAATCTAGTAAGGATGCCCTCAACTGAAGTGTGAATGTGATTCGCTGAAAAGTCATAACGCTTTGGTCCTAAATCATCTTCAAAGCGTATAGCACATTTAGATTGGATGATCATTTTGTCTTTTAACTCGGGCGCTTGCTTGAGCGCTTCACCAAAAACCGTTTCGGCTTTGCCAAATGTATAAATATCAGCATGGTCAAACACAGTAATATCTATATCTAGCACAGTGTCGATGATGCTTCTTGCTTGGCTTACATCGGTTTTGGTTACTGGTTCGTCGTTCCAACCACCACCTAAACCCATGCATCCATAAATTAAGCGGCTTGCGTGTGGAAAGTGTGCATTCATGTCATTTTCTCCCTGTTTAAGAATATCGAGCGGGCAGGGCCAATATTAGCTCGAGGCTTGTTTTAAAAGCACTGTAATATGGTCCAAGTGATAATAAAAGCCTGATTAGGCGAGCGTATTTTTACTAGCGACCGTTAGCCTGGTTTGAGGGTTTATGGTGTTGCGGAAACGATAAAGATCATTTTTAGCGTCATAGAGGCGTTTATTGAAATTAACACGTTAGCTTTTGAAAAAATCAGTTCAAAGGAAAGAGGGCGTATGTTTAAACAGTTCGTTTCAATGATAATGGTAAGTATGGTGTGTGCGGGTTTGTCTGGTTGTACTGGCGTGCCTGACAAAGTAGCGCCGGTTGAGGGCTTTGAGCTTTCTCGTTATTTAGGAAAGTGGTATGAAATAGCGCGCTTTGACCATAGCTTTGAGGAAGGGTTAAGCGAAGTTACAGCAACCTACAGTATGCGCGATGATGGGGGCGTCAACGTTATAAACCGCGGCTTTTCTAAAGAAGAAACTACGTGGGATGAAGCCGAAGGCAAAGCGTACTTTGTCGGTGCAAAAACCACAGGACACCTTAAGGTATCGTTCTTTGGTCCGTTTTACGCAAGCTATGTAATTATGGAGCTCGATAAAGAGGGCTATCAATATGCTCTCATAACAGGCCCTGATAAGGATTACCTTTGGATTTTAGCGCGAACGCCTTCTATTTCAGACGAAGTCCGAAGGCACTTGTTAGAAAAAGCAACAAAGGCTGGCTATGACATTAGTAAGCTTATCTGGGTAGATCACGGCAAAGAAAACTCATAGCAACATTCAAGCGAGTTGTTCTGCGCGCAAAATGGGAGTTGTGTTATTATTGCACGCATCTTCCCCTCTGTTTGAATAAGTACTAAGAGAGACAAAGGCATGCAAACGCTCACCATCACTACGCCAGACGATTGGCATCTTCACTTTCGCGATAACGAAATGCTGACTGAAACAGTGCCTGCAACCGCACGTTGTTTCCAGCGAGCTATTGTTATGCCAAATCTTGTGCCACCAGTGGTTAACGCTGAGATGGCGATGGCGTATAAAGATCGAATTGAGGCTGCAAGACCAAATGGCAGTAGCTTTGAGCCTTTAATGACCTTATTCCTTACTAACCAAACGACGCCTCAAGATATTGTCGATGCAAAACGAGCGGGCGTTACTGCGTGCAAGCTATATCCTGCAGGGGCCACCACTAATTCAGACGCCGCAGTAAAAGGCATTCACGCTTTATACCCAGTATTCCAAGCCATGCAAGAACAAGGTTTGTTATTGTTGATACACGGTGAAGTGACCGAGCATCACATTGATATTTTTGACCGTGAGAAAGTATTTATAGATACCCATTTAGGGCCTATTGTTGAAGCATTCCCTAAGCTGAAAGTGGTGTTCGAGCACATTACAACAGCAGATGCTGCAAGCTTCGTAGCGGGCGCTAGCGAATTTGTTGGAGCCACCATTACCCCTCAACACTTATTATTAAATCGCAACGATTTACTGGTTGGTGGGGTGCGTCCTCATAACTATTGCTTGCCAGTGCTCAAGCGTAACACCCATCAAAAAGCACTGCGCGATATGGTGGCAAGCGGCAACAAAAAGTTCTTCTTAGGCACTGACTCTGCGCCACATGCAAAGCATAAAAAAGAAAATGCCTGTGGTTGTGCGGGTTGTTATAGCGCATGGTCTGCTATTGAGCTTTATGCAGAAGTGTTCGAGCAACTTGATGCAATAGACAAACTTGAAGGTTTTGCTAGCCATTACGGTGCAGATTTTTATGGTTTACCGCGAAATACGACGACCATGACATTAGTGAAAGAGTCATGGACGGTGCCGGAGCAAGTCACCCTAGCTGATGGCACTGATATGGTTCCATTTTTTGCGGGGCAAACATTACAGTGGAAATTAGAAAAGGCATTTCAAGCGTAGCGATATGTATTAACACTCACAAGTAAGTACGACATTTCAACGGCCTACCTGGGACTGTCAAAGATAGTCATCTGTGTTTTGGTTTGAGAGAGGCTAAAACTAGCGGCGGCCGGTGTGAAAATGAGTGACAAGTTTAATGAGCAGCCTTCTTCATGGAGTGACATGGTGTCCCAAGAATACGGCATAGCTCATCATACCGAACATGGTGTAGTACACCTTTGGAACCCAAATAAATGACAGTTGAAACCGTTAAGCATTTAGATATAAATCCTGCCATCACCAAGGCGTTAGACTCACGGGGCATTTACCAACTCTCCCCTATACAGGCTCAATCGCTCCCTGTGACATTGGAGGGTAAAGATGTAATAGGCCAGGCGCAAACAGGTAGCGGTAAAACTCTATGCTTTGTGATCCCTGCTTTACAGCACATTGAAGTTAACGATTTTACTACACAAGCTATTATACTTTGCCCTACCCGAGAGCTCGCTGACCAAGTCGCTCAGCAATGCCGTACGGCAGCTAAAAATATCGGTAATATCAAAGTAACCACGTTGTGTGGTGGCCAGCCTATGGGACCGCAAATTCAGTCACTAAAACATAGCCCTCATATTATCGTCGGCACGCCAGGTCGCGTAATGGATCATGTGGAAAAGCGTCGCATTGATTTAAGCAATGTAAAACTACGCGTACTCGATGAAGCCGACCGCATGTTAGATATGGGCTTCGAGGACGATTTACGCATTATTTTCGGTCAAACGCCGAAACAGGTACAAACCCTGCTATTTTCTGCAACATTTACAGAGCAAATTGAGCGTGTAGCGAAGCAATACTTGCATAACCCGGTGACCTGTAAGGTTGAGTCACAAGACAGTAAACCCGCTATCACGCAGTTGGGCTACAACGTACTACCACACACGCGCACTCAGGCGCTCAAAGCGGTGTTAACCGAATACCAGCCCAAAAATGCGATTGTATTCTGTAACCGCAAAACGCAGGTAAATGAAGTCGTAGAAGAGCTAATAGAAGACGGTTTCAGTGCAAAGGGGCTTCAGGGGGACATGGAACAGCATCAACGTACATCGGTGCTCATGCAGTTTGCCAGCGATGCGCTACAAGTACTTATAGCCACCGATGTAGCTGCACGAGGACTGGACATTGACGATGTTGCCTGCGTAATTAATTACTCAGTAAGTGAAGAGCCGGAAACCCATATTCACCGCATTGGGCGTACGGCACGTGCGGGCGCTCAAGGCATGGCAGTAACGCTAGTGAGCGATGATGAAGAGCACTTTTTGCGAAAAATAGAAGTATTACAAGAAAGCGATATTCCGCTTAAAGGCGCGCAAAGCCTACGTTTTCATAAAAACAAAATTACTCAGCCTGAATTTACCTGTATTTCACTAAGCGCGGGTAAAAAAGAAAAGCTTCGCCCAGGCGATCTGGTGGGTGCACTTACCAAAGATGCGGGCATTCCTGGCGACGACTTGGGCAAAATTAAAGTTCAGAACAGCATGAGTTTTGTCGCAGTGAAAACGCGAAGCGTGAAAAAAGCCATGGCGCACTTTAGAGAAGGAAAGATCAAAGGAAAGCGTATTAGAGCCCGAAAGCTTTAGTGAACGCTTTAATAAAGTAAGTATTTACCTTGTAGAGAGGAAGGTTAGTGTGGTTGCCGAAACTGATTTAGCCCTGTTGCTTAAAAACTTAAACCCTGTAGCCAGTAGCGAAGACTTTATATTCACTACTTTGCCTGCAGATAAGTTAACCAGTACGTTGATTTCAACGGCTAAGGGTATGTTTCAAGAGCGAGAGGGCACCACGCTTATTCTGCCTTCAGCTGAAGCCGAGCAGGCTGGGCTTCAATTTGAGGGTTACTATCGCTGCATAACCTGTGAAGTACATTCTAGTTTGGAAGCGGTAGGCATGACTGCAGCTATGTCCACTGCGCTGGGTAAGGCAGGAATTAGCGCCAACGTGGTGGCCGCTTATTATCACGACCATATTTTCGTGCCAGCTGAAAAAGTCGACTTGGCTGTAGAAGTTTTAACGTCGTTGTCTAACTAGGTCTGACCATTCTCTTCCTGCCTATTCTCTTTTCTCAAAAACGCATCAACCAGCCCCATGGTTAAGCAATATTGGGCTGCATAGTAAGTTGTCATTACCCAAAAGGTAGACAGTGGAAGCGGGGTTTTGAAAACCGACTGGGCGAGAATGGCATCTGATATCACAAAAAGTAACGCAGCAGTTACGATTAGCTTGGTTTGAGCCAACCACACTGCGGTTAAGCCCATCAATGTGATTACGCCAATATAGGCGACTACAGGGTAAAATAAGGCTTTCGACGCTGGCAGAATGTGCACTGCCATCATTACGGCAAAGCTAACCATAATAATACTAATGAACCACTTTGCTTTGCGCGAAATGATATGGTCGCCGAGCGTTTCTACTAGGCGGCGATGCAGCAACGCAAAACACATAGCATAAGCTAAATGCGCAGCAAAAAAACACGATAAACCAACAATAAAACTTTCGGCAAAGGGCAAAGCCAGACTGATATCTCCAGCAAGGCTACAAAGTAGCGCCGTCAACACCATATATCGCGGCATAGCGCTGAGTTTTATATAGGCGAAGACTGCAAGTACCACAATAGGTAGAGATTTGGGTAAGAATTGCGCCGCGTAGGGAGTAAGCGGCAGCGTCGCCAGGTAAATCAACGCTAAGCTGATAAAGACAATAGTTGCTCTTACATTCATATTTAGCCTTTTTGAAACTGCTCAGTCATATACTTCAATACAAGAAAAGCCCCAGTTTGGTGAAGCAAACATGGGGCTTTAGCTATCTTGGTTTATGTACGCTACTCTTTATGTACTGTGTTTAGAGTACGCGAATTACCAAATTTTCACGCGTTCTTCTGGTGGTAAATACAACGCGTCTTCTTCTGTCACGTTAAACGCTTCGTAGAATTCAGGTACGTTGCGAACAGCACCGTTAGTGCGGAACTTCGTAGGTGAATGGGTATCGGTTTGTACTTGGCTGCGCAACGCTTCTTCACGATATTTGCTGGCCCAAACTTGGCCGTAACCAATGAAGACACGCTGATCGCCAGAGAAGCCATCTAGTTCCGGGGCATCTTCACCGTTAAGAGATAAGTGATAAGCTTTAAGCGCAATACTAATACCGCCAAGGTCGCCGATGTTTTCACCTAAGGTATATTCACCGTTTACGTGTAAATCAGGTAAAACCTCGAATTGATTGTATTGGTCTATGAGGTTTGCAGTGCGTGCCTCAAACTCGCTGCGATCTTCATCGGTCCACCAGTTTCTGAGTACACCATCGCCATCAAACGTTGATCCTGCATCATCGAACCCGTGGCCAATTTCGTGACCAATTACCGCGCCAATACCACCATAGTTAACCGCGTCTTCCGCGTTCATGTCAAAGAACGGAGGTTGAAGGATAGCCGCAGGGAATACAATTTCGTTTAGCGGCGGATTGTAGTAAGCATTAACGGTTTGCGGTGTCATGCCCCACTCGTGGGTCCAAACTGGGCCGCCTTGTTTCTTCAGCATTTCTTCATATAGTACGTCAGAAGAGCGCTTAAGGTTTCCGAATAAGTCACCAGCATTTACTGTCAGTGCTGAATAATCTCTCCACTGGTCTGGATAACCAATTTTCACGGTAAACTTAGACAGCTTGTCTAGTGCTTGAGCACGTGTTTCATCTGTCATCCAGTCTAGGTTTTCGATACTTTCTTTGTAAGCCAGCAGTAGGTTGTTAACCATTTCCATCATGCGGTCTTTCGCTTCAGGCGGGAAGTGCTGTTTTACATAAACCTTACCGATAAGCTCGCCAACATGGGCGTTTGAAAGACTCACTGCACGACGCCACTGTGGCTGTTGCTCTTCTACGCCGCGAAGCACTTTGCTGTAGAAGTTGAAGTTCGCTTCATCAAGCTCGGCATTTAAGCGACTGGCTGAAGCATTTAACAAGCCCCACTTAAGGAACGTTTTCCAATCTTCCAGTGAGGTGTCTGCTATAACACCATCAATGTTCTGCATGTAGTCTTTTTGCAGTATGCCTAGCGAAGGTATGCCGCTTACATCAGCTTGGGCTAGGTAGGCATCCCAATCGAACTTAGGCATTAACGCTTTAAGTTCTTCAATTGTCAGTTTGTTATAGTTGGCAGCAAAGTTACGGGCCTGCTCTTTTTTCATGTGTAGCTGAGCAATTTTAGTCTCAAGTGCAAAAAGCATGTCCGCGCTTTCTTTGGGCGCGTCGAAACTCGCCAGCTCAAACATGGTTTGAATATGTTTAACGTAGGCATCTCGAATGGTTTGTGATGTTTCGTCGTCCTTGAAGTAGTACTCGCGCTCAGGAAGGCCTAAGCCCGACTGCCACGTGTACATTAAATATTCTTTTGGTGACTTAAGATCAGGATATTGGGTTAGGCTGAACGGTGTACCGTAACCATAGCGAGCAGCATAGGCAAAATACTCAGCAAGGTCGGTATAGTCTTCAATAGCATCAATCTTTGTTAGCTCAGGTTTTAGCGGCGTCAAACCAAGCTCGTTGCGGGTTTCCATGTCCATATAGGCACGGTAAAAATCCCCCACTTTCTGTTCGTCACTGCCCGCTTTGAAATCGCCCTCTGCAGATGACTTTATAATGTTCATGACGTGATCTTGCGCTTCATCGCGAAGAATAACGAAAGAGCCATAGCTTGATTTGTCTGCTGGTATTTCAAAGTTGTCAAACCACTTACCGTTTACGTAGCGGAAGAAGTCATCTCCAGGGTCTACAGACAGGTCCATATTCTCTTTAATGACGCCTGAAGAGAGCTGTTGCTGCGTCTCTTCGGTGGCAGCGCTTTGGTTTTGTTGTTCTGTCGTTGAATTTTGTGGGCTACAAGCCGTTAGGGCAAGTGCCACGCTTAAGCTTAAAACGCTACGTAACATGTGGAGTTTTCCTTTTCATCTTATTGGGCAACATCTGGGTTTGCTGCTTATTGTTTTAGTGCGTTGCGAAACCTGCGCATCCCTTCGTAAAGAAGGGGGGGCCGTACTGCGTGCACGCTTTTTACTAGTTTTTAGCATGGCGGCGGTGATAGAAAAAGTGTTTATAGTGAAAATACACAGCTTGTAACAACTTGTAAGGCTAATTTCGTTATAGTGTTTTTTTCAGCCACTTCAACATTCAAGGAACGGCGATGGACTTACATAATACCCCTTTCGATAGCGTATCACCTTGCGAATACGCTGGTGCTCTGCCAAGAAAACAGTTTATGCATTACGCAATACAACCATTGTGGAGAGGCATGCCACGCATCGCGGGCCCAGCATTTACGGTAAAATGTGAGCCGGGTGATCATCTAATGCTGCATGCGGCCATATATCGCGCGAGCCCGGGCGACATTATTGTGGTTGAAGCTGATGATGAATTCGCCGTTGCGGGCGGCAACGTTTGCGCAATAGCTCAGTCTCGCGGTATTAAAGGCTTCGTTGTCGATGGTGTCATACGGGACCTTGCCGAAACTCGCGAAAATAGGTTTCCGGTATTTGCGCGCGGTGTGATCCCTAAGCCTGGCGCTAAGAAATGTCTATCGCCCTTGAATGAGCCGATAACCTGCGGTGGTGTTGTGGTCAACCCAGGAGACATTATTGTTGCAGACGAGGAGGGCATTGCAGTAATTCCAAAGGACGAGGCGCTAGCAGCCTATGATATTGCCCAAAAGCGCGCCCAGAAAGATGGTTCTATGTCACTTGAACAGTGGCAAGCTGAACACGCTGAAAAAGTGGAAAGCATTCTTGCTAACCTAGGCTTTGCAGAGTGAAAGCTGACAGAAAACTAGCTTAATGTTGATTTGTTTTATGTAAGCACTTCTCCAAATAATCACCTTTGCCAAATATAAACCGATCTTAAACGAGCTTTGCGGCAAAAAAACACCGCAAAGTTCAACACACTTTCAGTTATCGTGTAGAATTGTGACGTAAGCATTTTGGGGCATACGTAAACGTGCCCTGTCACTGAATAACTAACGAGTTTTACATGTTTTCATTTTTTGAAAAGCTGACCCAGCCTTTCCCTGACACGCCGCCTACCCAACCACCAACAGGTATCGTTGCATTTTGTAAGTACTACACAAAAGGCATGTGGGGGGTAATCCTTACTGTTTCCATGCTAAGTGCTATCGTCGCCATGTTAGAAGTGGCGCTTTTCGGCTTTTTAGGGCAGTTAGTTGACTGGTTCTCTGATCAAAACCGAGCTACGTTCTTAGCGGATCAAAAATTTACCCTTATTGGCATGGGGTTAACCGTTCTCGTTTTTATTCCTCTGTTTATTTTGTTGCGCTCGCTGTTTTCTCGTCAGTCTTTGATGGGGAACTACCCCATGCGCATTAGGTGGCAGGCGCACCGCTACTTGCTTGGGCAAAGTTTAACTTTCTTCCACGATGAGTTTGCCGGTCGTGTCGCCACCAAGGTTATGCAGACTGCACTATCGGTAAGAGAGACAGTAACTAAGGTACTTGACTTACTGGTGTACATCGCCGTTTATTTTATCTCTATGGTTGTGCTTATTTTCAGCACAGACTGGCGCTTAGCCATGCCGCTTATCGTGTGGTTCTTTGTGTACATCGGTATCTTAAAGGTGCTGGTACCTAAATTAAAAGAAGTCTCGCAAAAGCAAGCGGACGCGCGCTCGTTAATGACCGGACGTATTGTTGATAGCTATACCAATATCACCACAGTCAAGCTGTTTTCACATAGTCGGCGCGAAGCGGATTACGCCAAAGAAAGCATGGATGGTTTTCTTAAGACGGTTTACCCGCAAATGCGTTTGGTTACCGTGTTGGAATTCTGCGTGGAAATGGCTAACGCCATTCTCATTTTTACTGTGGGCGCGCTGTCTGTGTATTTATGGATGGAAAATATTGCAAGCCCGGGCGATATCGCCATTGCCATTAGTCTGTGTTTGCGATTAAACGGTATGTCTCACTGGGTAATGTGGGAAGTATCAGGATTATTCGAGAACTTAGGTACGGTGCAAGACGGTATGAATACGCTAGCACAGCCTATAGCAGTAAAAGACAAGCCTAAGGCCGACGCGTTAAAGGTAAATGGCGGCGGGATTAACTTCGATAATGTGCATTTTTCTTACTCAGGTGCAAACAATAAACCTATTGATGTGTTCAATAACTTAGATTTAGCGATAGAGCCCGGAGAAAAAGTGGGCTTAGTGGGCCGTTCTGGGGCGGGTAAATCGACCCTGGTTAATTTGCTCATGCGTTTTTACGACACCCAGAGCGGTCGTATAGTCATTGATGGCCAAGATATCACTGAAGTAGGCCAAGAAACCCTTCGCGCTAAAATTAGCATGGTGACACAAGATACATCGCTTATGCACCGTTCGGTACGCGACAACATTCTTTACGGGCGAACCGATGCAACAGAAGATGACATGATCCGTGCAGCTAAACAGGCAGAAGCACACGACTTTATTCTTACGCTTACCGATAGCCACGGTAGAACAGGGTACGACGCGCATGTAGGTGAGCGCGGTGTGAAGCTTTCAGGCGGTCAGCGCCAGCGCATTGCCATTGCTCGCGTATTGCTAAAAGACGCGCCTGTACTAGTGCTGGACGAAGCCACATCGGCGCTAGATTCAGAAGTTGAAGCGGCCATTCAAGCCTGTCTGGATAAAGTGATGGAAGGCAAAACCGTGCTGGCTATTGCGCATCGCTTGTCGACCATTGCGCAAATGGACAGATTACTTGTTCTGGATAAGGGTAATATTGTAGAGCAGGGAACCCATGCCGAGCTTATTGCGCACAATGGCATATATGCCAAGCTTTGGGCACACCAAACGGGCGGATTTATAGGCGTTGAATAGGCAAGGTGCGAATTAGCGTTCAATCGCAGATGGGATGGATAAACCGCTTGTATCTTGAAAGTGGTTAAGTATAATACGCGTCCCTCCCTTGCGATACCGCATTTTCCTTAGAAAAGACGCACAACTCACAAGGGCAGTGTAAGTAAATTTTGTCTTTTAGACACCACAGGGGTGTAGTTCGAATTGGTAGAACAGCGGTCTCCAAAACCGATGGTTGGGGGTTCGAGTCCCTCCACCCCTGCCAAATTTACTTAAACTAAGAATTTTTAAGTTGCGCATTTTTTATATGCGTAAAACAACGACGCTGTAGTGCTAGGATCGTAACATGAGCGAAAAGACGGAAAATCAGTCCAATGCATTGGACATGTTTAAATGGGTAGTGGTTTTTGCACTACTTGCCGGTTTAGTAACCGCTAATACAATGTACGGTGAGATCTCGGTACTGTACCGTGCCATCGCGATTGTTGTGGTAGTTGGTATAGCTGGTTTTATCGCGGCAACTACCGAAAAAGGTAGCACCTTCTTGAGCTTTGCTAAAGAGTCTCGCACAGAAGTTCGCAAGGTTGTGTGGCCAACTCGCCAAGAGGCGAACCAAACTACACTTATCGTGCTTGCAGCGACGTTAATCATGGCACTAATTTTATGGGGACTAGACGGCATCATTGTTCGTGTAGTTGGCTTTATTACAGGAATAGGAGCATAACCGTATGTCTGAAGAAGAAGCAGTAAAGAAAAGATGGTACGTAGTTCAAGCCTATTCACAATACGAGTCTCGCGTTAAGAAGACCCTGCTTGAATACATCAAAATGCACAATATGGAAGACTACTTCGGTCAGGTACTAGTACCAACAGAAGAAGTCGTAGAAATGCGTGCGGGCCAAAAGCGTAAGTCTGAGCGTAAGTTCTACCCAGGTTACGTATTGGTAGAAATGGCGATGACAGAAGAGTCATGGCACTTAGTGAAAAGCGTACCTCGCGTACTTGGTTTCATCGGTGGTACATCTGACCGCCCAATGCCAATCACGCAGAAAGAAGCTGATGCTATCTTAAATCGTCTTGAAGAAAACGTTGATAAGCCAAGACCAAAAACGCTATTCGAGCCAGGCGAAGTTATTCGTGTTATCGATGGCCCATTTGCAGACTTCAACGGTGTGGTAGAAGAAGTAGACTACGAAAAGAGCCGCGTAAAAGTATCGGTACTTATCTTCGGTCGTTCTACACCGGTAGACCTAGAATTTGGTCAGGTAGAAAAAGGCTAAGTTTACGCTCGTATACAACATTTTAAAAAGACCCTTCAGGGGTAATACCGATAAATTAAGACGTATTGACGCGGTCGGTTATCCAATGTTTTTACGGTTCAAAATCCGATATCAGTTTCTGATTTCGGATTTTTTTATGCGCATTGAAAAGGAGTTCGCGTTAGCTTTTAACACTTATTGTGAGCTAGTTAGAGATGTTGTTTTAACGTTATTTAACGATTGCGTTAATCATGAATTTGAAAAAAATGGCTGCCGTTAGAACAGAAATCTACATACCAATAAATCAAAAATAAGTCTCTACGACACCGTCCATGTTGCCTGTATTTGTAAGTGCTAGTCATAGAAAAATGTTACTTATCCTTTTAATACCCAGTTGTAATATGGTTTACTTTCACCTGAACAATAAAAAGAAAATCTTGTGGTGCAAGTACCAACAATAAATAGAATGTAGTTATTAAGGGAATAAAATTGGAAATCGTTCAAAGAGCAAAGTCGCTTACGCCTAAAATTGAAATTTATGAAAGAGCGGTTGTCGTTCCTATTCAAAGTCTTAGAAATAAAGAGTTTCAAGCGGGTGTAGTGACTCGTCATGGCGATTTTTGCGAGCTTAGTGTACACATGAAACCTGGTTTAACGTGTAAGCCACCTAGCAACGACTATTCGGTTAACAAAAAAGTAGCGGGTAAGCATCTATTCTGTGGAATGCTACAGAATTCTCATTTTGGCCATTTTATGGTTGAGAGCATCACGAGAATTTGGGCTTCCACTATACTAGCGGACGTAGACAGTCTTGTTTTTTATAAAAGAGAAAAGAGGCGAGGCATTCCTACGTTTGTTGAGGACTTTATTTCGTTATTCTCAGGTAAAATCCCTATTTCGATAGTAGAAGAACCGACTGAATTTGAGACACTTTTTGTTCCTAACCAGTTGGGTATAGAGCGCTCAGGAGTATTTATACACCACGCTGCTGTTGAATCTAATGTCACAAACTTGTTAGAAACAATCCGCTCAAGCGTAAAAGGAAAACTGTACCCAGAAAAAGTCTATGTTTCCCGTTCTCAGCTTTCAGGCCGAGAAGGTACGTTTGTCGGTGAAAAAATAATAGAGCAAAACCTCAAGAGGCAAGGCTACTACGTTATTTACCCAGAAAAAATGTCAGTATTTGAGCAGTTACAGTATTATGTAAGTGCAAAAAAAATCATCTTCGCGGATGGCTCTGCATACCACCTATTCGCAATCGTTGTAGAAGAGACGCAAGATGTTTTTGTTATATGGCGAAGAAAAAAGCATTCTGATTTTGATTTTCAACTTCTATCAAAAACAAACAAACGAAGTAAGGGTGAACCGTACTTGAAAGGCTATTGGAAAGCGGCGGGATTACCGGTTGTTTCTTCTACGCAAATTTCTGAATTGGATTGTTCGAGACTAAAAATGGCGTTAATAAAAAATGGTTTTGTTGATGGTAGTACCAAATGGGACACACCAGAAAAATCGCTAGTGTCAAAAGAAGTAGAAGCTATTTCTGCATTCAGAAAGGTAGAATTGGAATATATCGAGGTAGAGCAAACTGTCTAAGTAGGCATGATTATGAATCAACGAATAATATCATGTTGTAATGGTTTCAGACTTTTATTAAAAAGATGGGAAAGCGTGCCTAATTCTCAAAATTAAATTATACATAGCGTGGTTGCAGTTCGTGTAGTTGGCTTTATTACAGGAATAGGAGCATAACCGTATGTCTGAAGAAGAAGCAGTAAAGAAAAGATGGTACGTAGTTCAAGCCTATTCATAATACGAGTCTCGCGTTAAGAAGACCCTGCTTGAATACATCAAAATGCACAATATGGAAGACTACTTCGGTCAGGTACTGGTACCAACAGAAGAAGTCGTAGAAATGCGAGCGGGCCAAAAGCGTAAGTCTGAGCGTAAGTTTTACCCAGGTTACGTATTGGTAGAAATGGCGATGACAGAAGAGTCATGGCACTTAGTGAAAAGCGTACCTCGCGTACTTGGTTTTATCGGTGGTACATCTGACCGCCCAATGCCAATCACGCAGAAAGAAGCTGATGCTATCTTAAATCGTCTTGAAGAAAACGTTGATAAGCCAAGACCAAAAACGCTATTCGAGCCAGGCGAAGTTATTCGTGTTATCGATGGCCCATTTGCAGACTTCAACGGTGTGGTAGAAGAAGTAGACTACGAAAAGAGCCGCGTAAAAGTATCGGTACTTATCTTTGGTCGTTCTACACCGGTAGGCCTAGAATTTGGCCAAGTAGAAAAAGGCTGAACGTTCTTAGCCAAATGATTTTGGAAAGCCCCGTTTAACGGGGCTTTTTTTTGAGCTTAAACTATGGCAGATACGCATTATCTTTGAGGCTTTATCATTTCATTGTTGTGCAAATTTTTAAAGGAGGCGCATTTATATAATCCACAAAAAGCTGGTAGTTAATACCAGTAACAAAAATACAAAGTGTATTACTGCACCCGTATTCTCTGATATTCTACTACTTTTAGTGAATGAGTCCCAAAACCCTACTCCTAAAGCGCGTTTTAAAGCAAAATTGCTAATACAAACGAAAATAAACCAGATTAAAACCTCTTTTACATCTACCATAATTAGCCTGCCTGTATTTGTGTTTAAGCTTCGTGGTAATCTGAGAATAGACTTGCGATACCCCCTGCAACAATACCACCGCCAACAGAAGTGGCAAGAGTCTTAAAGCCCGTAACAGGGCTCAATGCACCTGCCCCCATTCCGGAGAGTGTACCCGCTGCAATGCTGCTAAATGTTGCATCTCTGCCTCCACCGATGATTGAGCCGTAAAAACCACCTATGCCGCCAGCAATTGCACCTGCTGCATTGGCCCAAAGAGCGCCAGATACATTAGCTAATTCATTGCTAGTAAGTTCAATTGGTTTTTCCATTTTAACGTTATCCTTTTGTTGCGTAGTTAATCCGATGCGCGAGTTGCGCAACAGTCAATATTACTCTGCCAAACTTGCCGCTTTGAAAATACTGACCTTTCGGTGGTTTTTTATTCTAAATAGCCCTTGCATAGTAATTAATCACCTTATATAATGCGCGCCCTTTTAAACGGAAACGGGAAGCCGATTGAGCAAATAATCTCTGTATTTGCGAGGCGTTAGACCCAAACAAGAGAGCATGTAAAATGGCTAAAAAAGTAAGCGGTATTATCAAGCTTCAGGTTGCAGCAGGTGCTGCTAACCCAAGTCCACCAGTTGGTCCTGCACTAGGTCAACACGGTGTAAACATCATGGAATTCTGTAAGGCTTTCAATGCGAAAACAGAAAGCCTTGAGAAAGGCGCTCCAGTACCAGTAGAAATTACTGTATACGAAGATCGCTCTTTCACATTCGAAACTAAGACTCCTCCTGCGTCTTACCTGCTTAAGAAAGCAGCGGGCATCAAGAGTGGTTCTGGCCGTCCTAACACTGAGAAAGTGGGTAAAGTTACTCGCGCTCAGTTGGAAGAGATTGCTAAAACTAAAGAGCCAGATCTTACTGCAGCTGATCTAGATGCAGCGGTACGCACTATCGCGGGTTCTGCTCGCTCAATGGGCTTGAACGTAGAGGACTAATCGAATGGCTAAATTAACTAAACGCGCTCGCCTAATTCGCGAAAAAGTAGACTCGGGCAAAGAGTACGAAATTAACGAAGCAGTAGCGCTTCTTAAAGAACTAGCAACAGCTAAGTTTGCAGAAAGCGTAGACGTATCTGTTAACCTTGGTATCGATGCGAAGAAATCTGACCAAAACGTTCGTGGTGCAACTGTACTACCTAACGGTACTGGTAAAGACGTTCGCGTTGCAGTATTCACTCAAGGTGCAAATGCTGACGCAGCGAAAGAAGCGGGTGCTGACATCGTTGGTATGGACGACTTAGCTGAGCAAGTAAAGAAAGGCGAAATGAACTTTGACGTAGTAGTTGCTAGCCCAGACGCGATGCGTGTTGTTGGTCAACTAGGTCAAATCTTAGGTCCACGCGGCCTTATGCCTAACCCAAAAACTGGCACTGTAACGCCTGACGTTGCAACGGCAGTTAAGAACGCTAAAGCTGGTCAGGTACGCTACCGTAACGATAAGAACGGTATCATCCACGCTAGCATCGGTAAGATTGCGTTCGAAGCGAACCAAATTCAAGAAAACCTTGAAGCGCTACTTGAAGCATTGAAGAAAGCTAAGCCTTCTTCTGCTAAAGGTACATACATCAAGAAGATCAGCCTAAGCACTACAATGGGTGCTGGTGTTGCTCTTGATAAGGCTTCTGTAGGTCTTTAATTTCGCTGAGCTTACGTTCATCGAAATCTCTTAAAGGTTATGGGTTGGAGCTGTGACAATTAGCAGTGCTAATAAGCAGCTCCCGTCCAAGACCGCAGGCGCGGTGTGGTGAAAGAGGTAAGAGAACTTTCACAGTCAACACACGGCTTAATACAACAACCTGCGCAGACGGTGGTTTGACTCAGACTCTCTGGGGTAACAAACACCGTAGAGCGGTATCAACCATGAGGGTTGGTATCAATCTGTGAACCCTGACGGCGTAAACGGGTAACCGCAAACAAAGTCAGATACAAAGAGGTGAACTCAGTGGCACTAGGTTTAGCAGCAAAAAAAGAGATCGTAGCAGAAATTTCTGATGTTGCGTCTCGCGCTCTATCCGTAGCCGTTGCTGAATACCGTGGGATGGAAGTTGCAGAACTGACTGACCTACGTGTTAAAGCTCGTGAGCAAGGCGTATACCTAAAGGTTGTACGTAATACTCTTGCAAAGCGTGCTCTAGCAGACAGTCAATTTGCAGACTTAGACAGCGCCTTAACTGGTCCGCTTATCTATGGTTTCTCTATCGACGCACCAGGCGGTGCGGCACGTCTTTTCAAAGACTTCGGTAAGACTAACGATAAGCTAAAAGTTACAGCACTTTCTATTGGTAGTGGTCTTCTTGGTCCAGAGAAATTGGACGCAGTTGCAGCTCTACCTACCCGCGACGAAGCGCTTGCAAAACTTCTTGCAACCTTCAAAGCACCAGTTGGGAAATTCGTTCAAACAATCAACGAAGTTCCTGGCAAGTTTGTGCGCGTATTGGCGGCGGTCAAAGACACCAAGTAATTGGCGTTTTTGGCATATTGATTTTTTTAACATTTTATACCCAGGAGTTTAGAGAACATGGCTCTAACTAAAGAAGATATCTTAAACGCAATCGCTGAAATGCCGGTAATGGAACTGGTAGAACTAATTGAAGCGGCTGAAGAGAAATTCAACGTATCTGCTGCAGCTGCTGTTGCTGTTGCTGGTCCAGCTGCTGGCGGCGACGCTGCTGCTGCTGAAGAAAAGACTGAATTCGACGTTGTAATGACTTCATTCGGTGGCAACAAAGTTGCAGTTATCAAAGCAGTTCGCGGTGCGACTGGCCTAGGTCTTAAAGAAGCAAAAGAAGTAGTTGAGTCTGCTCCTAAAGCTATCAAAGAAGGCGTAAGCAAAGACGAAGCTGAAGCACTTAAGAAAGAGCTTGAAGAAGCTGGTGCAGAAGTAGAAATCAAGTAATCTGACATAGTCAGATTATTGCCTGAGACGGCAAGGCTGGTGGTTTTTTGAACCACCAGCCTTTTTGCGCTGTATAGTGTGTAGAATCTAACCCTTGGTTACACTACTTAAAGCGCCATTCGGAAATACCCGTAAAAAGCATAAAAATCCAACAAGTTAACTAATAATTGGTTAAATTTTGTTGTATGCTGGTGTATCTGCCCGAAAAAGGGTTGTGGAAGTTTGTTGCTTAGTGCGCCATTTGAAACGTAGCTTTTAGCCCATAGCACGCGTTTTAAAGCATTTTGCAGCAGGTTGGGTCATAAATCAGCAGGCTGAGGAACCCATGGTTTACTCTTATAGCGAAAAGAAACGTATCCGTAAGGATTTTGGCAAACGCCCACAGGTATTGGAAATTCCATACCTTCTTTCAATTCAGCTTGATTCTTTCAAAAAGTTTATTGAGACCGATCCGGAAGCTCAATACGGTTTGGAAGCAGCATTTCGTTCCGTTTTTCCAATTAAAAGCTACTCAGGTAGTTCAGAGCTTCAGTATGTAAGCTACCGCCTGGGAGAGCCCGTTTTCGACGTTAAAGAATGTCAAATTCGAGGCGTAACTTTCTCTGCTCCGTTAAGAGTAAAACTACGGTTAGTGTTGTTCGATAAGGACGCTGCGCCAGGTACCGTAAAAGATATTAAAGAACAAGAAGTGTACATGGGCGAGATCCCATTGATGACTGAGAACGGTACGTTCGTTATCAATGGGACAGAGCGTGTTATCGTGTCACAACTACACCGTTCACCTGGTGTATTCTTTGATCACGACAAAGGTAAAACCCACTCGTCAGGTAAAGTGCTTTATAACGCACGTGTAATCCCTTACCGTGGTTCGTGGTTAGACTTTGAGTTTGACCCGAAAGATAACCTATTCGTACGTATTGACCGTCGTCGTAAGTTGCCTGCAACGATTATTTTACGCGCACTTGAAATGTCATCAGAAGAAATCTTAGATACCTTCTTTGAAAAAGTAAGCGTACGTATCGACAAAGATAAGTTAATGATGGAAGTGGTTCCTGATCGCCTACGAGGTGAGACGGCTGCTTTTGACATCATTGACGGTGAAGGCAACGTTGTTGTTGAAACGGGTCGTCGTATTTCTGCGCGTCACACGCGTGCACTAGAGAAAGCCGGTCTTACAGAGCTTGAAGTTCCAGCCGATTACCTAATTGGCCGTGTTTACGCAGCTACTTATGTAAACGAAGACACAGGCGAAGTGATTGTAAGTGCGAACGACGAGTTGACTCTTGAAAACCTGGCGGCGCTAAGCCAAGCAGGTATCAAAGAGTTCGAAACGCTTTACATTAACGAGCTAGATCACGGTTCATATATATCGGATACACTACGTATCGATTCTTCAACTAACCGCCTTGAAGCATTAGTTGAAATTTACCGTATGATGCGTCCTGGTGAGCCACCAACAAAAGACGCAGCAGAAACCTTGTTCGATAACTTGTTCTTCTCTGATGAACGTTACGACCTATCTTCTGTTGGCCGCATGAAGTTCAACCGCCGTCTTGGCCGTGAAGAACTAATTGGTGCTGGTACACTAGACAAAGAAGACATTATTTCTGTAATGAAGCAGCTAATAATGATTCGTGACGGTAAAGACGAAGTAGATGACATCGATCACCTAGGTAACCGTCGTATCCGTTCTGTAGGTGAAATGGCAGAGAACCAATTCCGCGTTGGTCTAGTACGTGTTGAGCGTGCAGTTAAAGAGCGTCTAAGCTTAGGCGATCTAGACAACGTGATGCCTCAAGATCTTATTAACGCTAAGCCTATTTCGGCTGCGGTTAAAGAGTTCTTCGGTTCATCTCAGCTTTCTCAGTTCATGGACCAAAACAACCCGCTGTCGGAAGTAACGCACAAGCGTCGTATTTCTGCATTAGGTCCGGGTGGTCTTACACGTGAACGTGCAGGCTTCGAAGTTCGAGACGTACACCCGACTCACTACGGTCGTCTATGTCCAATTGAAACGCCGGAAGGCCCGAACATCGGTCTAATTAACTCATTGGCAAGCTTCGCGCGTACCAATGACTTCGGTTTCCTAGAAACGCCGTTCCGTCGCATTGTAGACGGTGTGGTAACAGACGAGATCGATTACTTATCTGCAATTGAAGAAGGTCAATTCGCAATCGCTCAGGCAAACATCGCGTTGACTGAAGCAGGCGAGTTGGTTGACGATCTAATTCCATGTCGTCACCGTGGTGAAACTACCTTGATGCCGAAAGAAGACATCAAGTACATGGACGTTTCACCACAGCAAATCGTTTCAATTGCTGCAAGCATTATCCCATTCCTAGAGCACGATGATGCGAACCGTGCACTAATGGGTGCGAACATGCAACGTCAGGCAGTACCTACACTACGCGCTGATAAGCCGCTAGTTGGTACCGGTATGGAAAGAACTATCGCGGTTGACTCAGGTGTTACTGTAGTTGCTAAGCGCGGTGGTGTGGTTGATTATGTAGATGCCAGCCGTATCGTTATCAAAGTAGACGAAGACGAAATGCTTCCGGGTGAAGCAGGTATCGATATCTACAACCTGACTAAGTACACTCGTTCTAACCAAAACACGTGTATCAATCAGAAGCCTACTTGTAGTGTTGGCGACCCGATTGTTGCAGGCGACGTGCTAGCTGACGGTCCTTCAACAGACCTAGGTGACCTAGCACTTGGTCAGAACATGCGTATTGCGTTCATGCCGTGGAATGGTTACAACTTTGAGGATTCAATCCTTATTTCTGAGCGTGTAGCGCAGGAAGATCGTTTTACTACTATCCACATTCAAGAGCTTAGCTGTATCGCTCGTGATACTAAGCTTGGGCCAGAAGAGATTTCTTCTGATATCCCGAACGTGGGCGAATCTGCACTTAGCAAACTTGATGAATCAGGTGTTGTTTACATTGGTGCAGAAGTGAAAGGCGGTGACATTCTTGTAGGTAAAGTAACGCCTAAAGGTGAAACGCAGCTTACGCCAGAAGAGAAACTACTACGTGCAATCTTTGGTGAGAAAGCGTCTGACGTTAAAGATACGTCTCTACGTGTACCTAACTCTGTTCACGGTACGGTAATCGACGTTCAAGTATTTACCCGTGATGGTGTAGAGAAAGACAAGCGCGCGCTAGAAATTGAAGATATGCAGCTACGTCAGGTTAAGAAAGACCTTACTGACGAGTTTGAAATTCTTGCAGACGGTATCTTTGCACGTGCACAAACTGCACTTCTACGTGCTGGTGTTGACCAAGCTAAGCTTGACAGCCTGCCGCGTGAAAAGTGGTTTGAAATTGCACTTAACAGCGAAGATGCACAGCTAGAGCTAGACCAAATTGCCGATCAGCACGCTGAAATCAAAATGGACTTCGATAAGAAGTTTGAAGGTAAGCGTCGCAAGATTACACAAGGCGATGACCTAGCCCCTGGCGTGCTTAAGATCGTTAAGGTTTACCTTGCGGTTAAACGTCACATCCAACCGGGTGACAAGATGGCCGGTCGTCACGGTAACAAAGGTGTTATCTCGACTATCCAGCCTGTAGAAGACATGCCATACGATGCTAACGGTACGCCGGTAGATATCGTTCTCAACCCACTAGGTGTACCGTCTCGTATGAACATCGGTCAGATCCTAGAAACGCACTTGGGTATGGCTGCACACGGTCTTGGTGTGAAGATTGATCGCATGATTAAAGAGCAGCGCGAGCTGGCTGAACTACGTGACTTCTTGAAGAAGGTGTACGAGCTTGGTGAGAATCACCAAGAAGTTGACATCGATAGCTTCACAGACCACGAAGTTCGTCGTCTAGCGGAAAACCTTCGTAAGGGTGTTCCAGTAGCAACACCTGTATTCGACGGTGCTCGTGAATCTGAAATCAAAGAAATGCTGAAGCTTGCGGATATTCCAGAAAGCGGTCAGATTGCTTTGTTTGACGGTCGTACCGGTCGCGAATTTGAGCGTCCAGTTACGGTTGGTTACATGTACATGCTGAAACTGAACCACTTAGTAGACGACAAAATGCACGCGCGTTCTACGGGTTCTTACAGCCTTGTTACACAGCAGCCTCTTGGTGGTAAAGCACAGTTCGGTGGTCAGCGCTTCGGTGAGATGGAAGTGTGGGCACTTGAAGCATACGGTGCAGCATATACCCTTCAAGAAATGCTTACCGTTAAGTCGGATGACGTTAACGGCCGTACCAAGATGTACAAGAACATCGTCGATGGCGACCACAGAATGGAACCTGGCATGCCAGAGTCATTCAACGTACTACTTAAAGAAATTCGCTCGTTGGGTATCAACATCGAGCTTGAAGAAAAGTAATACGGCGTTAGCCACGTAATGTTATGAGATGGCCCGGCGCTTGCGCCGGGCTCTAGAGACTGACTCCGCTGGGAGAGTAATGTGAAAGACTTATTAAAGTTTCTAAAGCAACAAAACAAGACTGAAGAATTCGATAATATTCGAATCGGTCTGTCTTCACCTGACATGATCCGTTCATGGTCATTCGGTGAAGTTAAAAAGCCTGAAACAATTAACTACCGTACGTTCAAGCCTGAGCGTGACGGTCTGTTCTGTGCGCGTATTTTTGGTCCGGTTAAAGACTACGAGTGTCTTTGCGGTAAGTACAAGCGCCTTAAGCACCGTGGTGTTATCTGTGAGAAGTGTGGCGTTGAAGTTACACTAACTAAAGTACGTCGTGAGCGTATGGGTCACATCGAGCTAGCTAGCCCGGTTGCACACATTTGGTTCCTTAAATCACTTCCGTCTCGTATCGGCCTAATGCTTGATATGACACTTCGTGATATTGAACGTGTACTTTACTTTGAATCATACGTGGTTACAGAGCCAGGTATGACTACGCTTGAGCGCAGCCAACTTCTTAACGAAGAAGAATACTTGGACGCACTTGAAGAGCACGGTGATGAGTTTGAAGCGAAGATGGGTGCTGAAGCGGTATTCGATCTTCTTACAGCACTAGACGTAGACGCAGATGTTGCGGCTATGCGTGAAGAGCTGCCTTCAATCAACTCTGAAACTAAGCGTAAGAAAATTACTAAGCGTCTTAAGTTGCTTGAGTCATTCCAACAGTCTGGTAACAAGCCAGAATGGATGATCATGACGGTTCTTCCGGTACTACCACCAGATCTACGTCCACTAGTACCACTAGATGGCGGCCGTTTTGCAACGTCTGACCTTAACGACCTATACCGTCGTGTTATTAACCGTAACAACCGTCTTAAGCGTCTTCTAGACCTAGCTGCTCCAGACATCATCGTACGCAACGAAAAGCGTATGCTTCAAGAGTCTGTTGATGCGCTTCTAGATAACGGACGTCGTGGTCGTGCGATTACCGGTTCTAACAAGCGTCCACTTAAGTCGCTTGCAGACATGATCAAAGGTAAGCAAGGTCGTTTCCGTCAAAACCTTCTTGGTAAGCGTGTTGACTACTCAGGCCGTTCTGTAATTACCGTTGGTCCTACGCTACGTCTTCACCAGTGTGGTCTTCCTAAGAAGATGGCACTTGAGCTATTTAAACCGTTTATCTACGGTAAGCTTGAAGGTCGTGGTCTTGCGACAACAATTAAAGCTGCTAAGAAGCTTGTAGAGCGCGAAGCCCCAGAGGTTTGGGACGTACTAGACGACGTTATCCGCGAACACCCGGTACTACTTAACCGTGCACCTACACTTCACCGTTTGGGTATCCAAGCATTCGAACCAACACTAATCGAAGGTAAAGCGATTCAGCTTCACCCGCTAGTGTGTGCGGCGTACAACGCCGACTTCGATGGTGACCAAATGGCGGTACACGTACCGTTGACAATCGAAGCACAGCTAGAAGCGCGTGCACTTATGATGTCAACGAACAACATTCTGTCACCTGCTAACGGTGAGCCAATCATCGTACCTTCACAGGACGTTGTATTAGGTCTTTACTACCTTACGCGCGACAAAGTAAACGGTTTAGGCGAAGGCATGGTATTTACCAGCCCGAATGAAGCAGAAAAAGCATACCGTACAGGTAATGCTGAGCTTCACTCTCGTGTTAAAGTACGTATTACTGAATATGACATCGATGAAGATGGCAACAAAACTGAGAAAGTAACGCTAACTGACACTACGGTTGGTCGTGCGATTTTCTCATTGATCCTACCTAAGGGTCTGCCATTTGAAATCATTAACCAAGCGATGGGCAAGAAGCAAATTTCAAAACTATTGAATGCTTGTTACCGTACGCTAGGTCTGAAAGACACAGTAATTGCTGCTGACCAAATCATGTATACCGGTTTCCACTACGCGATGATCGCGGGTGCATCTGTTGGTATCGACGATATGGTTATTCCTGCTGCGAAGAAAGACATCATCGATGCAGCGGAAGCAGAAGTTATCGAAATTCAGGAACAGTTCCAAAACGGTCTTGTTACCGCGGGTGAGCGTTACAACAAAGTTATCGATATCTGGTCAAATGCCAACGAAAAAGTTGCTAAGGCCATGATGGATAACCTTAAAACTGACATCGTAATTAACCGCGATGGCGAAGAAGAAGAGCAATCATCATTTAACTCTGTTTACATGATGGCCGACTCGGGTGCTCGTGGTAGTGCAGCTCAGATTCGTCAGCTAGCTGGTATGCGTGGTCTGATGGCTAAGCCAGATGGCTCAATCATCGAAACCCCAATTACGGCGAACTTCCGTGAAGGTCTGAACGTACTACAGTACTTCATCTCAACTCACGGTGCGCGTAAAGGTCTTGCGGATACCGCACTTAAGACAGCGAACTCGGGTTACCTAACGCGTCGTCTAGTAGACGTTGCACAAGACTTGGTAATCACTAACGACGACTGTGGCACATTCGAAGGTGTTCAAATGACACCACTAATTGAAGGTGGTGACGTTGTTGAGCCACTACGCGAGCGTGTACTAGGTCGTGTGGTAGCAGAAGATGTACTTAAGCCAGGCACTAACGAAGTACTAGTAGAGCGTAACGTTCTTCTAGACGAAGCGTTAGTAGACATGCTTGAAGCTAACTCAGTTGACCAAATCATGGTTCGCTCGGTTATTACTTGTGACAACGACTTCGGTGTTTGTGCTAAGTGTTACGGTCGTGACCTTGCACGTGGTCACATGGTGGGTAGCGGTGAATCGGTTGGTGTTATTGCAGCACAGTCAATCGGTGAGCCAGGTACACAGCTTACCATGCGTACGTTCCACATCGGTGGTGCGGCATCAAGAGCATCTGCTGAGAACAGCGTACAAGTTAAGACTGCGGGTAGCCTTAAGCTACACAATGCGAAATTCGTACGTAACTCTGACGGCAAAGTGGTTATCGTTTCTCGTTCAACAGAACTTACTGTTATCGACGAGCAAGGCCGTGAGAAAGAGCGCTATAAAGTACCTTACGGTGCTGTACTTAGCGTGGATGACGGTGCAACTATCGCAGCTGGCGACGTTGTTGCTAACTGGGATCCGCATAGTCACCCAATCATCACTGAACGTGCAGCTAAGATTAGCTTCGCAGACATTGATGACTCTAACACCGAAATGCAGCAAGACGAGCTTACTGGCCTAACACGTATCGTTGTTAAAGACCTTGCGAAAGTTAACGCTAAAGAGCCTAAGCTAATTCTTGAAAGCGACGAGTTCGGCCTTCAAGAAATTCGTCTTCCAAGCTTCACCACTATCGAAGCGAAAGAAGGCAAAGTGGCTAACGAAGGTGACGTGCTAGCACGTATTCCTCAGGAAAGCTCGAAGACTCGTGATATCACGGGTGGTCTACCGCGCGTTGCGGACCTATTTGAAGCACGTAAGCCTAAAGAGCCTGCAATCCTTGCAGAAATCTCAGGTACTATCGGCTTCGGTAAAGAGACCAAAGGTAAGAAGCGTCTTGTAATTACACCTGCTGAGGGCGACGCGTACGAAGAGATGATTCCTAAGTGGCGTCAGCTTAACGTATTCGAAGGTGAGAAAGTGGAAAAAGGCGAAGTTATCGCTGATGGTCCAGAGTCTCCACACGATATCCTACGTCTACGTGGTATCTCAGCTGTAGCAAACTACATCGTGAACGAAGTTCAGGAAGTATACCGTCTACAGGGTGTTAAGATTAACGATAAGCACATCGAGGTAGTTATTCGTCAAATGCTACGTAAGTGTGTTATCACGCACCCAGGCGATACGCAGTTCCTTGAAGGCGAACAGGTTGAAGTATCGAACGTTAAAGTGGCGAACCGTGAAATTGAAAAACACGGCAAGATCCCAGCGCAGTATGAAACACAGCTGCTTGGTATCACTAAAGCGTCACTGTCTACTGAGTCATTTATCTCAGCAGCATCGTTCCAAGAAACAACGCGTGTTCTAACTGAAGCTGCGGTTCAAGGTAAAGAAGATGACCTACGCGGTCTGAAAGAAAACGTAATCGTTGGTCGTCTAATTCCAGCGGGTACTGGTTTCGCTTACCACGAACGCCGTGCACAACGTCGCAAAGAGCAAATCGAAGAAATGTCAGTTTCTGCGGCTGAAGCAGAGCAGGCACTTACCGAAGCGCTTAACGCTGGTGCAGACGAAGATACTGCCGAATAAGGCAAGATCATAGGAGTACGTTAACGTACTCCTAACAATTTGGCAGTTCAGTTGTACAGATTGCAGATAAATTATCTGCTTAACCTTTGTACACCTTGACAGTCAGAGCGATGATCTTTAATATTCCGCGACCCGATTTTGGATAGCCATCAAGTGGCTCGATAAACGGTCGCGGTTTTTTGTATCAGCGCTCAGTGAATGTTGACGAGCACAATGTTCACAAACAAGAGCGATTAAACAATTAATCGCATTAATATGGACCCAGTCACAGTGATTGGGTTTTCGTAGTTTTTAATCAGGAGCTAGTTAATGGCAACAGTTAACCAGTTAGTGCGCAAGCCGCGTAGAAAGCCCGTTGAAAAAAGCAACGTAGCTGCTCTACAAGCTTGTCCACAAAGACGTGGTGTATGTACTCGTGTATATACTACTACGCCTAAGAAACCAAACTCTGCACTACGTAAAGTATGTCGTGTACGTCTAACTAACGGTTTTGAAGTTTCTTCATACATCGGTGGTGAAGGTCACAACCTACAAGAGCACAGTGTAGTACTTATCCGTGGTGGTCGTGTTAAAGATCTACCAGGTGTTCGTTATCACACAGTTCGCGGTACGCTTGACTGCGCAGGTGTAAACGATCGTAAACAAGCCCGTTCTAAGTACGGCGCGAAGAAGCCTAAGTCATAACGGTTCTCCGTTAGTAAGGCCAAACTGAAGTTTAAGAGTTTTGGGTTTTCCCTGAATTCATACGGAGAATAGAAAATGCCAAGAAGAAGAGTCGTAGGTCAACGTAAAATCCTACCAGAGCCAAAATTTGGTTCACAACTGCTTGCGAAATTCATGAATGTCGTAATGCTCGACGGCAAAAAGTCAGTCGCTGAAAAAATCGTTTACGGTGCGCTTGATATTGTTGCTGAAAAAACCGGCAAAGCACACCTAGATATCTTCGAGGAAGCGCTTGATAACATCCGCCCAACAGTAGAGGTTAAGTCTCGTCGTGTCGGTGGTTCAACTTATCAGGTTCCAGTTGAAGTACGTCCAGTTCGTCGTAACGCGCTAGGTATGCGTTGGATGGTAGAAGCTGCACGTAAACGTGGCGAAAAGTCTATGGCACAACGCCTAGCGGCTGAGATGCTAGACGCAGCAGATAATAAAGGTTCAGCGGTTAAGAAACGTGAAGACGTTCACCGTATGGCCGAAGCAAACAAAGCGTTTGCTCACTACCGTTGGTAATCAACGTTATTTAACTGAGAGAGATTTATGCCTCGTAAGACCTCGATTGAGCGTTATCGCAATATTGGTATTGTGGCTCACGTGGACGCGGGTAAAACCACGACCACAGAGCGTGTTCTGTTTTATACAGGACTGTCTCACAAAATCGGTGAAGTGCACGATGGTGCGGCTACCATGGACTGGATGGAGCAAGAGCAGGAGCGTGGTATTACTATCACGTCTGCTGCAACGACTTGTTTCTGGTCTGGTATGGAGCAACAGTTCGATCAACACAGGATCAACATCATCGACACCCCTGGACACGTTGACTTTACTATCGAAGTAGAGCGTTCATTGCGTGTACTAGACGGTGCAGTTGTTGTATTCTGTGGGTCTTCTGGGGTAGAACCTCAATCAGAGACAGTCTGGCGACAGGCTGACAAATATCAAGTGCCACGCCTTGTGTTCGTTAATAAGATGGACCGGGCTGGCGCTGATTTTGAACGTGTTGTGGGTCAAATCCGCAAGCGTTTAGGCGCAAACTGTGTTCCGATTCAAATCAACATGGGCGCTGAAGAGAATTTCCATGGCGTCATCGACCTTGTGAAGATGAAGGCCATCAACTGGAATGAAGAAGACATGGGTATGACATTTACCTATGAAGACATTCCGGCTGAATATTTAGATACCGCTGAGCAGTACCGCACAGAAATGATCGAAGCGGCTGCAGAAGCTTCTGATGAGCTAATGAATAAATACTTGGAAGGTGAAGAGCTTTCTGAGGAAGAAATTCGTTCAGGCCTTCGTCAGCGTACGCTGAACAACGAAATTGTTCTTGCCACCTGTGGCAGTGCCTTCAAAAACAAAGGTGTTCAGGCAGTACTAGACGCTGTTATTCATTATCTTCCGTCCCCAACAGAAGTTAAGGCCATCACAGGCGTACTTGACGACAAAGATGAGACAGAAGCAGAGCGTCATTCAAGCGACGATGAGCCGTTCTCAGCGCTAGCATTTAAAATAGCGACCGACCCATTTGTGGGTACGCTAACCTTCTTCCGTTGTTACTCTGGTGTAGTAAACACGGGTGATACGGTTTACAACCCTGTTAAGGGCAAGCGTGAGCGCTTTGGTCGTATCGTGCAAATGCACGCAAAAGACCGTGAAGAAATTAAAGAAGTACGCGCAGGTGACATCGCTGCGGCCATTGGCCTTAAAGATGTAACAACCGGTGATACGCTTTGTGACCCTAACCATGTTATTACGCTAGAGCGTATGGAGTTCCCAGAGCCGGTAATTTCAATTGCGGTTGAGCCTAAGTCGCAAGCTGACCAAGAGAAAATGGGCATTGCCCTAAGCAAACTTGCAGCTGAAGATCCGTCATTCAAAGTGAAAACTGACGACGAGACAGGCCAGACGATTATCTCAGGTATGGGTGAACTTCACCTTGATATCATTGTCGACCGCATGAAGCGCGAATTTAAAGTTGAATGTAACGTAGGTAACCCTCAGGTTGCTTATCGTGAAACCCTTCGTAAATCTGTTGAAGTTGAAGGGAAGTTCGTTCGTCAGTCAGGCGGCCGCGGCCAATTTGGTCATGTATGGCTGCGCATTGAGCCTCAAGAAGAAGGTTCAGGCTACGAATTTGTGAACGAAATCGTCGGTGGTGTGGTACCAAAAGAGTTCATTCCAGCGGTCGATAAAGGAATTCAGGAGCAGATGCGAAGTGGTGTTCTTGCAGGGTATCCGGTACTAGATGTAAAGGTTACGTTGTTTGATGGTTCATACCACGATGTTGACTCTTCTGAAATGGCGTTTAAGATCGCCGGCTCTATGGGTTTCAAAAAAGGCGCCGCAGAAGCAAATCCGGTGTTACTTGAACCCACAATGAAAGTTGAAGTGACTACTCCAGAAGACTGGATGGGTGATGTAGTTGGTGACATTAATCGTCGCCGCGGCATGATCGAAGGTATGGAAGATGGCGTTGCAGGTGTTAAAATAATACGTGCTAAAGTGCCGCTTTCAGAAATGTTTGGCTACGCAACTGACTTGCGTTCACAAACTCAAGGTCGTGCTTCATACTCAATGGAGTTCTTCAATTATTCTGAGGCGCCGAACAATGTGGCGCAGGCTATTATTGAATCTAGAATTTAATCTAAATGAAGGTTCGGTCCGGTCTATTGGTGGGTCGGACTTTTAACTTAGGAAACGAGAA
>NZ_JAZETO010000004.1:0-430065 GCF_036864485.1 Alteromonas sp. S015
AGCTGAATGTTTTACAACGGCTAACTCCCTTGTACCATCTGCATACTGGATACAAACATCATGCTTGGATGAAGCCCAATCTAATCCAATAAGAACGCTGAAATCATTTGTTCTAAACATAGTTACTCTCCCAACAGTTAACGTGTTAGATATGTCAGCTCAGTCTTTCGAAGAAAATATAGCGGCTATTCAAGATACAACCCCTGAGTATTCGTTTAAGACTGAGCGCACTCAGAACATCGAAAAAAAAGCGGTAAACATCGAATGTTGTTGTCTAAGATTCGTATGAACCGAGCACATATCCTAAAAACTAAATTATCGTTTATAGGATGCGAGTGACTATATCTTGTCTTGAGCGGACGTCGGAAATTCAATTGAAGAAGTTGCACTCTGCTACATCAGCCGCTTAAATACTAAAATTGAAAAAACAAAAAAGGCGAACCAACAGGTTCGCCTTTCAAATCAATAAAGCTCAAGCAGCAACGCTGCTAAACCAACACCTTATTCCTCAACATAACTCTCAATGTTAGGGCAAGAGCAGATCAGGTTTCGGTCGCCATATACATCATCAATACGGTTAACCGTTGGCCAGAATTTGTTTCTGTGTACTTCTGGCGCTGGGTACGCCGCTAGCATGCGGTCGTAACTGCGGTTCCAGTCGCTGTCACAGATGTCAGCTAGTGTGTGCGGTGCGTTGTGCAGCGGGTTGTCAGTGGCATCCCACTCGCCGCTTTCTACTTTCGCAATTTCTTGGCGAATGCTAACCATGGCGTTAATGAAACGGTCTAGTTCGTACTTCGCTTCCGACTCGGTTGGCTCAATCATAAGCGTACCCGCTACTGGGAAGCTCATGGTTGGCGCGTGGAAACCGTAGTCGTTTAAGCGCTTTGCAATATCTAGCTCGGTTACACCGCTTGCTTCTTTAAGCGGGCGAAGGTCAATAATACACTCGTGCGCTACGCGGCCATTGTTGCCTTTGTAAAGCACAGGGAAGTGCCCTTCTAGCTTTTTAGCCACATAGTTAGCGTTAAGAATAGCTACTTCAGTTGCACGGCGAAGGCCAGCGCTGCCCATCATTTTGATGTACATGTAGCTAATAGGCAGAATTGATGCACTGCCCCATGGCGCTGCCGATACTGCTCCACAGTCTTTGCCTGCTGTTTCTACATTAACAACTGTGTGGTTTGGTAGGAATGGCGCAAGGTGCGATTTAACACCAATTGGCCCCATACCTGGGCCGCCACCACCGTGTGGAATACAGAACGTTTTATGCAGGTTAAGGTGCGATACATCTGAACCAATGAAGCCAGGTGACGTGATGCCCACCTGCGCGTTCATGTTCGCGCCGTCCATGTAAACCTGACCGCCGTATTGGTGAACAATGTCACAAATCTCGCGCACGGTTTCTTCATACACACCGTGAGTTGACGGGTATGTGATCATGGCGCACGATAGGTTGTCGCCCACTTCTTCCGCTTTCTTGCGAAGGTCGTTAAGGTCTACGTTACCTTTGCTATCACAGGCTACTACTACCACTTTAAGGCTAACCATTTGTGCAGACGCTGGGTTAGTACCGTGGGCAGAGCTTGGAATTAGGCACACGTTTCTGTGACCTTCGCCACGGCTTTCATGGTAACGCTGAATAGCCAATAGGCCTGCGTATTCGCCTTGCGCACCTGAGTTTGGCTGCATTGAAAGCGCGTCGTAACCTGTTACGTTAATTAACCACTCGCTAAGCTCGGCAATCATTTCTTGATAGCCCGTAGCTTGGTCTAGTGGTGCAAACGGGTGAAGCTGACCGAATTCAGCCCATGTTACTGGGATCATCTCAGCCGTTGCGTTTAGCTTCATGGTGCACGAACCCAATGAAATCATTGAGTGGTTAAGCGCCAAGTCTTTGTTTTCAAGGCTCTTGATGTAACGAAGCATCTCTGTTTCAGAGTGATACTTGTTAAACACTTCGTGCGTTAGGAAGTCGCTAGTACGTGCTAAACCTTCAGGAATAGATTTTACGTCTTGCGTGGTTACTTCTGCATCCAGACCTTCCACTGTTAAGCCGTGCTCTTCACCAAGTAATACGTCGAATAGCGCAACAATGTCTTCGCGTGTTGTGGTTTCATCTAACGACACACCTACTGCACCTTCAAGGTCTGCACGCAGGTTCATGCCTTTTGCATAGGCTTTCTCTAGTACGTCTTCTTTGTTGCTTACCATTACGGTTAGCGTGTCGAAGTACGTGCTATGCTTAAGAGCTACACCTTTTTCTGCACCTTTCTGGTTCAAACCAGTAGCAAGAATGTCGGCGAAGCGGTGAATGCGCTCAGCAATGGTTTTAAGGCCTTGTGGGCCGTGGTACACCGCGTAGAAGCTTGCCATGTTGGCTAGCAGCACCTGCGCTGTACAAATGTTCGAGTTCGCTTTTTCACGGCGGATGTGTTGTTCACGGGTTTGTAGCGCCATGCGAAGCGCTGGGCGTCCGCGGCTGTCTTTACTTACACCAATAATACGGCCAGGTAATGAACGCTTGTAGCTGTCGCGTGTAGCGAAGAATGCTGCGTGCGGGCCGCCATAACCCATAGGTACGCCAAAGCGCTGTGCACTACCAAGTGCAACGTCTGCACCTAGCTCGCCAGGCGACTTAAGCATTACCAAGCTCATAAGGTCAGCGGCTACTGCCACAATCCCTTTTTTCGCTTGTACTGCAGCAATGATGTCGCTGATGTCTTTTACTTCACCGGTAGAGGTTGGGTATTGAAGTAGCGCACCGAATACGTCGTGTTCAGCTGCTTCTTCTGCCGCACCTTTGATGATTTCAAAACCAAACATTTCAGCGCGAGTTTCAACCACGTCAACCGTTTGCGGGTGAACGTCGTTTGCAACAAAGAAGGCATTCGATTTTTTGTTCTTAGACACACGCTTAGCAAGGCCCATGGCTTCTGCTGCCGCTGTACCTTCATCAAGCAGTGACGCCGATGCTAGCTCTAGGCCTGTAAGGTCAATGGTTACTTGTTGGAAGTTAAGAATGGCTTCCAAACGACCTTGAGCAATTTCTGGCTGGTAAGGCGTGTACGCGGTGTACCAACCTGGGTTTTCTAGCACGTTGCGCAGAATTACGTTTGGTACGTGTGTATCGTAGTAACCCATACCAATGAAAGAACGATTAATTTTATTCTTTTCTGCAACGGCTTTAAGCTCACTTAATGCTTCAACTTCTGTCGCCCCTTCACCACATTTTAGTGGCTCTGGTAGCGCAATACCTGCCGGTACAGTTTGCTCAATTAAATCGTCTAGTGAGCTTGCACCAACCGCAGACAGCATTTCTTCAATTTCGCCTTTACCCGGGCCAATGTGACGGCGGATAAATGTATCTTTTTGCTCTAGTTGAGCCAATGTAGGGGAAGTATTCGACATAACGTTGTTAAGCACTCGTAATGGTTGCCGCAAGGGCGCGTTAAATCTTTAAGTTAAAAAGGGGCTGAATTATCTTCATGCCCCTTCTCAAATTATGGTTCTTTTAAAACTGCGTAACGAATTACTCTTCGTCTATGCTGTTTTCGTAGCCTTCAGCGTCTAGTAGACCTTCTACTTCAGCCGCGTCGTCAGCTTTAATTTTGAATAGCCAACCGTCGCCGTACGGGTCAGAGTTAACGAGTTCTGGTGAATCTTCTAGGTCTTCGTTAATCGCTACAATTTCACCTGAAATTGGCGCGTAAACGTCAGACGCTGCTTTTACCGATTCAGCAACACATACGTCGTCGCCAGTGCTTACTGCGTCGCCAACATCTGGCAAATCAACGAAGACCATATCGCCAAGTAAGCCTTGTGCGTGCTCAGAAATACCTACAGTGAAAACACCGTCACCTTCAGGGCGAACCCATTCGTGCGTAGCGGCATAGCGTAAATCAGTTGGGATGTTGCTCATAATCGTTCCTGTTATTCTCTGTTAACTTATAAAACACTTTTTCCATTGCGAACAAAGGAGGGCTTAACCACTTTTACTGTAACCCACTTTTTGCGCATTTCCACTTCTACCGTTTCACCAACATCACTTGGTACTCGTGCCATCGCAATTGAGTGACCTAGAGTTGGAGAGAACGTACCTGAAGTGATAACGCCTTCGCCGCTTTCTGTTTTCACTTTAAGACCGTGACGCAGCACGCCTTTTTCAGTCATCACCAAGCCTACTAGCTTGTCGGTACCCGCTTCGCGCTGCGCTTCTAGTGCTTTACGCCCTACGAAGTCACGATCAGCTGGTTCCCATGTAATTGTCCAGCCCATGTTTGCCGCTAGTGGCGATACGGTTTCGTCCATATCTTGGCCGTACAGATTCATACCTGCTTCTAGGCGAAGTGTGTCGCGAGCACCTAGGCCGCATGGCTTAACGCCCGCATCTAGTAGTGCTTGCCAGAAGCTTTCCGCTTGTTCAGCCGGCACCATAATTTCGTAGCCTGCTTCACCGGTGTAACCTGTGGTAGCAATGAACAAGTCTTCTGCTTGTACACCAAAAAATGGCTTCATGCCTGCTACCGCTTCTTTTTGCGCTGCGCTGAACAAAGTGGCTGCTTTTTCTTTTGCGTTAGGGCCTTGTACGGCAATCATGGCAAATTCAGGGCGCTCGGTGATGGTTACGTCAAAGCCTTCTGCTTTGCTCATTAACCAGTTCATGTCTTTTTCGCGCGTTGCCGAGTTAACCACTAGGCGATAGTTAGTTTCGTCGAAGTGATAAACGATAAGGTCGTCTACAACACCGCCTTCTTCGTTAAGCATGCCGCTGTATAGCGCTTTGCCTTTGTCTTTTAATTTTGCCACGTCGTTGGCTAAAAGGTACTGAAGATACGCTTTGGCTTGTGTGCCTTTCACATCAACAATGGTCATGTGAGACACATCAAACATACCGGCGTCTTGACGCACAGCGTGATGCTCTTCAATTTGTGAACCATAGTTAATTGGCATATCCCAGCCGAAGAAATCGACCATTTTCGCACCGGCTTCTAGGTGCTTTGCGTGTAGGGCGGTGGTACTAGACATTCCACTTACTCTTTTTAATTTGAAAGGTAGAAAACGAAATTGAGTATAGTGAGCTAACGTTTATGCAACAAATTGGAAATTTTTATCAATACATTTAAAAAGCAAATGTATAATCATCCGAACATCAGAAAAACAAATACTCAAGGACTAAACACCGTCCTTTAGTAACGTCATTAAAATCCATTAACAAGCACAACTTGGTGCAAAATTCGCTTAGTAATGCTTATCTGTAATTGTTTGACTATTTTAGGGTACGTTAATGATAGTGTCTCAAGCCGACTACGATCGCTGGCAAGCCATGTATAGTGAGCGAAATAACGATGGTGTTTCAGGTGAAGCTGATAATGCATCTGAGGCAAACGAATATGCAGATGGGCACAACTTCGCCACCAAGGCGGCAATGAATGGCGAACAAGCTACCGCAACTGAAGAGCGCCCCAAGAGCTTTTTAGAAGAAGCTTTTGAGAGAGTGCTATTTAATAGGTTAGGCGTAGACCAAGAGAGAATGGACGAGCTCAAAGAGGAAATCGAAGAGACCAAAGATGCTATTGAAGCGCTTAACGAGCAAAAGCCACACAATGAAAGCCAGGAAAAACAGCTTGATGATTTACAAACAAAACTCGACAAATTAGAAGAGGCACTTAAGGCTTTACTTCGCCAGGCCAACGAGCGTGCAAATGAAGAGCGTACATTAGGACAGCAATCAAAATTACAGTCGGCTGGCGTCTATTTATCTATATCCCAATACAATGAATAAAACATTTGCAGGATAAAAACGCTAACGCGCGCTTTTAATCGAGGGTTTACAAGTCGAGTCTCTTATCACAACATCAAGAGAGAACCCTTTTGAATCAACAGCATGAATGTCATTAGTCTTCATCATTTCAATAACCATTGCTGCAGCGGTTGCTGCAATATCAAAGTTAGGCTGGTCAACTGTAGTAAGATGAGGCCACGTTTGCATGGCGAAGGGACTGTTTTCGAAACCAACAATCGAGATGTCTTCTGGAACTTTAAGGTTGTTAAGACGCGCCATAAATACAGCACCCGCGGCAATTTCATCATTACAAGCAAAAATGGCGGAAGGTCGATTCGACATGCCAAGCACTTGTTTGGCCATTTCCATACCAGATTCAAAGGTAAACTCCCCATCTATGATAAAATTTTTATCGAAGGGAAAATTTGCGACTTCGTGAGCCTTTTTAAAACCTTTTACTCGCCCTAAGCTAGACTCATGCGAGGCATTAAAACCTATAAAAGCAATATTTCTATGACCTAACCTCAGTAAATATTGCGTTATCTTAAATCCCGCATTTACGTCATCTATGTGTAAAACTGGGGCGAGTTTATCAGGCGGTTGCTCACCAGATAAGATCCTCACAACTTTAGCATCCCTACTGAGTAAAAATGTAACAAGCTCTTTATTTTCCGACAATGGCGGGGTGAGAATAATTCCGCCAATCTGATTTGAACCAATCATAGCCGCAAGCTCATTTCCTACATCATCAGAGGAAGAGTCGGTGGGGTGAATGACTAATTCAAACCCTTTTTTTCTGCATTCAGAAATAATGCCGTTCTGCATTTCAATCACATAATGGCTATTGGGATTATCATAAACAAACGCAAGAGAAAATGGCGCTTTACGCATAACCCTTGCTGTATGGTTTGGCTGATAGTTCAATTGCTTTATTGACTCAAGCACTTTTTCCTTTACCGATTTACTTACATTTGGCTCTTGATTAACCACTCGCGAAACCGTTTTAAACGATACTCCCGCTAGTTTCGCGACATCCTTAATAGTTGGTTTTTTCATTGAATTCTTTTTCGGTGAAAGGTATTGAGTGCTAAGGAGAATAAAGTGAAGCGCTTCTTTAAGCAAATCACCGGCTCTGCGTATTCGCATTACCGGCAAACCCAGATTTTTAATTATTTTAGAAAACAACATTGACAACGTTGACATAATTAAAGAAAAAGAGGTAGGGTTAAAAAACTGATTATAAAAAATGCTATGGGTCACTGTATTCATCTACATTTGCGTTATTAATGTGTATATCTCTTACAAACAAATTTTCATAAAGATTTAAGGTGGAACCTGTGACTCAGAATTACTTTGCCGGCATTGATGGCGGTGGCACTAAATGCAAAGCACGACTTGAAAATGCACAAGGCGAATTGCTGGGCGAAGGATTGTCAGGTCCATGCAACCCTGCTCAGTCAGCAGAAACCGCGTTCGCTTCAATAATCGAAGCTACGACACTGGCATTAGAGGCTGCCTCATTGCCAGCAATAAAAATGAGCGATCTTAATGTTTGTATGGGTCTTGCCGGTGTAAACGTTGCGCGTTATCGAGAAACAGCACAACGTTGGATCTTTCCATTTAAACGCACACACATAACCACCGATCTACACATTGCTTGTTTAGGCGCTCATGCAGGTCAAGACGGAGCAATTATAATAACCGGTACCGGTAGTTCAGCACTTGCTAGCGTAGGTGAAAATTTAGCTAGCATCGGCGGCCACGGCTTCCCCTTAGGCGATAAAGCGGGAGGCGCATGGCTTGGCCTGCGGGCGTTGCAATACACTCTTGAAGCTCTCGATTCATTGGTGCCCCCAACTCGACTCGTTGCAGATATTTGCGAAGCTCTAGGTACAGACGAACCTCAGGTAATTGTCGGTAAATCGCTGCATTACAAGTCGAGTGATTTCGGTAAGTTTGCGCCAATTGTTGTGAAATGTGCTAACGGCAGTGACCCCGTCGCTCTTAGTATTGTGAACGAAGGAAAGCAATACCTTACAGGTGTCATTTCACAACTAGAGGAACTCGGCGCTAAACGCATTTCAATGATTGGTGGCTTATCTTCGCAATGGGCTGAGTGGCTACCTGACAATATTCAACAACGTTTACAACCTGCGAAGTGTTCACCTGAATTTGGTGCAATTTCATTAATAAAAGACCTGGTAAAGGAGTGTTAATATGGCTTATGTGACCAAAATGGCGTCTGAAGCAGCAGAAACGCCGCAAGTGCTGAAACGACAACTAAACAACAATAGCCATATATATAACAAATTATCTGAAGCGATAGAAAAGCACGATCCAGAATTTGTGTATATTATTGGCCGCGGTACCTCAGACCATGCCGGCGTGTTTGGAAAATACCTGATTGAAACTGAAATGGGACTGCCCGTTGCTTCTGCCGCGCCATCGGTAAACAGTGTTTTCGGCAAGTCTCTTCGATTAAATAGAGCCTTGGTTTTTATCATTTCTCAATCGGGCAGAAGCCCAGATATACTTGCACAAGCCAAAATGGCAAAGGAAAAAGGTGCGCTGTGTGTTGCGCTGGTAAATGATGAGTCATCACCAGTTAAAGATATTGTAGATATATCTATACCACTTTGTGCCGGGCCAGAAATTGCCGTTGCCGCCACCAAAAGCTATCTTGCAACGTTGTATGCATTGTTAAGCATTGTTGCAAACTTCACTAAACGCAGCGATCTTCACGAAGCTTTACTTGCCCTACCTACACAATTAGAGTCGGTAATAAGTTCCCCCTTCATACTTACCGCAGAGCACTTGGCTCCGCTTGAGCGATGCGTTGTACTAGGCCGCGCTTTCGGTTACGCCATATCCAGAGAAATAGCGCTTAAAATGAAAGAAGTCTGTGGAATACAAGCTGAGGCTTTCAGTAGCGCGGAATTTCTACACGGGCCCATATCCCTTCTAAACCGCAAAACAGCGGTTATCGATGCCCATATTCCTGACGCATCAAGTAGCGTGCATAAGTCACAAATTGAAGAAGTGATCCTTAGAGGAGCACAAGTTTTCCCTTTATTTGAGGTACCATTGGATGTGCATCCTCTCACATCGGCGCTCATCATTATGCAACGTTTTTACTTAGATATTGAAAAAGCTGCGCGCGAGATGGATATGGACCCAGACAGCCCTATCGGACTTAAAAAAGTAACGGAAACTCTCTAGCAATGAAATATTATTTTGCCAAACTCCTGTTTGACGGCTTTTCATTTCATTCAAACGTGCGTTTTGAAGTGATTAACAACCGAGTGACCGCTTTCTGCTCAGACAGTGAAGATAATAGCAATGCTGAGGTCATCCATGAGCTAGTCATACCCGCTATGGTAGATGTTCAGGTAAACGGTGGAGGCGGCGTTCAGTTTAACGAAACGCCTACACTGTCTACGCTTCAGCAAATGGCAGAAGCCTTCTTAAAAGTGGGTACGGGCAGCTTAATGCCAACCATTATCACTGACGATATCGACATTATGAATAAAGGCGCTGATGCTATAGCGTTAGGTCACAAATGGGATCCAGGTGCTATCCCGGGTGTCCACTTCGAAGGGCCTCATCTCAGCATAACCAAAAAGGGCATGCATAGTTCAAAGCACATCCGATCACTTAGCGACAAAGAACTGGCTTTATTTACTCGAAATGATCTTGGTAAAGTGATTGTCACGCTAGCACCAGAAGCGGTCTCGCCCTCAGATATTGAGACGCTAAGCAATGCAGGCGTAATTGTGTCTATAGGCCACACGAACGCCACTTCCCAAGACTGCTTTGCCGCTTTTGATGCGGGCGCTACCGGAGCTACACATCTTTTCAATGCCATGTCACCGTTTACCAGCAGAGAGCCTGGTGTGGTTGGGGCCTCACTTTATAGAGATGACGTCTACTGCGGGTTAATTGTTGACCATCATCACGTTCATCCTGTGTCAGCAAAGCTAGCGATAAAGCTTAAAGGTGATGATCGCTTGATGCTGGTAACAGATGCTATGGCACCGGCAGCGAGTGACGTCGACCACTTCGTGTATCAAGGCGTTAAAGTCATGCGTAAACATGATACCTTGCGTCTTGATGACGGTACGTTAGCTGGTTCGCTATTAACGATGGAAAAAGCCATCCAGCATACACATTTCGACCTGAGCATTGACCTGCTCGCCACGCTTCGAATGGCAACATCGACTCCCGCTGCGTTCATTGATAGCGAAGCGAATATTGGAACGCTGCGCGTAGGCTCTATCGCCAATTTCATAACGTTAAATAAGGATTTAAAAGTGACACGCTGTTGGCGCAACGGCGAGCTCGTCCGGTAGGTATACAGCTAATATGCAAAGCCCGTTATTCTTTTGAACAACGGGTAATACGACTCATAAAAATTTAAATACTAAGTAAGCAATACAGTGAAATAAAAACATTATAAGAAGGAAACGTGATGCAAAGTGCAGTTAAATCCCCCCCGTCGACGATACTCCCTATGACAATAATCGGCACATTGTTTTTCGTTTTTGGTTTTATCACATGGTTAAATGGAGCACTCATCCCCTTCTTGCAAATTGTTTGCAATTTGAACGGAACAGAGGCACTGCTGATCGCGTTTAGTTTTTATATCGCATATGTTGTTATGGCACTTCCTATGTCATTCGTGCTCAATAAATTGGGCTATAAAAACGCCATGACTTTCGGGCTTTTATTAATTGCTGCAGGGTGCTGTTTATTTGTTCCTGCCGCTAAAACGCAAACATTCATATTATTCATTACAGCTCAGTTCGTCGTCGGTTCTGGGTTAACTATCTTACAAACCGCATCAAATCCATATTTAGTAAAAATTGGGCCGTCAGAAAGTGCGGCAGCAAGAATATCAATTATGGGACTACTGAATAAAGGAGCAGGTTGGCTCGCACCTATGGTGTTTATTGCTCTTGTACTCGGAGACTTATCAGGTATCACCGAACAAAGTATCGCTGCATTGCAAGAAGCTGATCGTAGTGCACAAATACAGCAATTAGCGCAAAGCCTTGTATTGCCCTACTTAGGCATGGCCGCAGCGTTAGTATTGCTTGCAGTTGCGCTAAGTTTTTCTGGCTTGCCTGAACTGGACCTAGATGTTGAGGATAAAAAACTCGCTGAATACGGAAAAGGTAAAGACTCAGTATTACAATTCCCTCAGCTAGTATTGGGTGTGATAGCGCTTTTTTGTTATGTGGGCGTAGAAGTTATCGCCGGAGATACCATTGGCCTAGCGGGCTCACAACTTGGCATTCCGGGAGCAATAGGGCTCACTTCATATACCATGTTTTTTATGGTGATTGGGTATAGCCTTGGTTTAGCGCTTGTGCCCCGAGTTTGCACTCAGCACCAATTACTCACTCTCTCTTCAGGTTTAGGTATTGTTTTGTCAATCGGTATACCGTTCACTAACGCTGAAAGCCACGTCTTTGCAAGTGTTCTGTGGGGTTGGACAGGTATTGCAACGCTTCCTGATCCTATTACTCTTATTGCACTTTTGGGACTTGCCAACGCCATTGTTTGGCCTGCAGTTTGGCCTCTAGCATTAGAAGGGCTAGGTAAATTCACCGCACGCGGTTCTGCACTCTTAATAATGGGGATAGCTGGAGGAGCAATTATTCCGTTAATCTTCGGATTTGCGACTGACCACTTCGGCGTTTTAAACGCGTATTGGACAACGATACCTTGCTATGCTTTTATCCTTTTCTACGCGTTGAAAGGGTGGCGTCTAAGAGAATGGTAATTTAGACGACCACTTTGTAGGTTTACCATACGCATAAGTGGTATTCTTGAAAGACATGTTGAATAACGGTGAAATCGGAACCCATCTTTGACAATGAAACAGCTTTCATTAGATACCTTGCGCACCTTTGTTAGCGTTATCGAGCTTGGGGGCTACGCAAAGGCGGGCGACTTTTTAGGTCGCTCTCAGCCTGCTATAAGCTTACAAATTAAGAAGCTAGAGTCACAATTAGACCGAAAGCTGTTCACCAAGGTAGGTCAGCGCCACGTACCTAGCGCCGACGGCAACTGGCTTTACCCAAAAGCCAAAGAGCTACTAGAGCTTAACGATAACATCTTTAGAAGCCTTACTCCTGCGCCACTTAGCGGAAGATTGCGCTTAGGTATTCCCAATGAATTTGCCTCTACGCTACTGCCGGGCTTAATTGGAGAATTTTCAAAGCGCTATCCAGATGTATCTCTTGAAGTGACATCTGCTTTAAGTCGTGATTTGCTGCACCCGTCACAACGCGATCATTTCGATTTGATATTGGCGTTGGTAAATCCTGGCGAACAAACAGAGGGCGAAGTGGTGTTAGAAGATGACGTGGTTTGGGTTGGCGACACCGCTCACCCCTTGATTGGGACCAATATTCCTTTGGTACTTGCGCCTGATGGATGCATGTACAGAAGCAGAGTAATTGAACAACTAAAGCAGCAAACGTTTGCGTGGAAAATTAGCTACACCAATGCAGACTTAGGCGGTCTGGTTGCTGCTATCCAGCAAGGGCTTGGCGTGACGGCGTTGGCTAAATCGAGCTTACCGGCTAATCTAGCAGTGCTAAACCACCCGCACTTACCCAAGTTGGGTAAGGTGAATATTTGCCTGTTTAATCAAGATACACAGCACCCTGTGATCAGCAAAACCCTCGCAGAGTTCTTCAAAGTACGGCTAACCCAGTAATAAAGGGGTCAGAGTACTTTTCCGCCCCACCGGTTTTATTTTAATTAACGTTAGCCATCATTTGTAATGGTGTCAATAATCTCATTTAGTACGGTTTCTGCTTTACTCGTTTCCACCTGACAAGTACCCGCGTTCATGTGGCCGCCACCGCCATACTTCAAACATAACTCACCCACGTTAGTGTTAGAGGTGCGGTTGGTAATTGACTTTCCAATTGCAAACACCACGTTTTGCTTTTTAAGCCCCCACATCTTGTGAATAGAAATATTGCAGTCTGGGTACATGGCGTAAATCACAAAACGATTAGTCGCGTAAATAGTTTCTTGGTCGGTTAAGTCGAGAACAACCAAGTTGTCGTGCACGGTTGAGCACTTCGCTATCTGCACCTTCGCCATTTCGTTATGTTCGTGATACAAGCTAACGCGTTCCGCCACATCTTCCATTTGAAGTATTTCTTCAATACTGTAGTCTTTACACGCATCTATTAGCTTCATCATTAACTGATAGTTAGAGATCTTAAAATCTCTGAATCTGCCAAGCCCAGTTCGCGCATCCATGACGAAATTCATGAGCACCCAGTCGGTAGGCTCTAAGATCTCTTCTTCAGTAAACTGTGCAGAGTCACCTTTATCTACCGCCTCCATCATTTCCTCCGAAACATAAGGAAACTTTTCTGCACCACCGTAGTAATCGTATACTACGCGTGCAGCAGACGGCGCTTTCGGATCGATAATATGATTATCAATGTCACCAGAATTACGCACTGTCTCGCTCAGGTGATGGTCGAACGCAAGGTGACAACCTGCTACGTAAGGCAGATTGGTTGTGATATCGTTTTCGGTAATATCAATTTTACCGTCTTGCATGTCTTTCGGATGAACAAACAAAATGTCGTCAATCATATTTAATTCTTTGAGCAAGACGGCACATACCAAACCATCAAAATCACTTCGTGTAACTAATCTAAACTTTCGCTCTGACATCACTTAATTCCTTTGATAACTAGTTTTAAATAAGTGTAACAGCTCGCTAAATTTTTGAGAGATTACCTATATAAATTTTAATTACAAAGTCATAGAACGCGACACAAGTATGACTAACGACCAGATTACTCAACTGTTTATTTGTATTACTAATCGTTAAAGTTATCAGAAAACCAGCGACTGACCTTGTATTGCAAGTGTAAAGTCAAAACCTATTCTGTTAGCCTGCTCTAGCTCTTTTGATATGACAGAACGTGGGTTTTCCCCTGCTTTCAAGCTGTACTTGATATGACTTATCACGATGTTTATGTTTGGAACCTGACTTTTGTCTTCGATTAGATTGTAAAAGCGAGTGAGTTCTTGTATTAACCACTTGGGCGTAAGATGGCCAAACAACAAGTTATCAGGGCGACCGTTAGCAAACGAAACTTCAATAACCATACCTCTTAGTATCTTGCTTCGCATTTGCTGCGCGAGATAGCGCCATATTACCCCCAACTTTCCTTCTTTTTCGACATCATCCGGACCGGTGTCACCGAAATAGACAAATATATCGTTGTCGCTTTCAATAACGAACGCCGTCGACTCTAAGGGGTGGCTTAAACTAAAAGCTGTTACCGTTAAATTAGTGCCTTCGATGGCAGTGGTATGTTGCGGTTCCAGGTCGATAACATCGTATTTGTTGAGCCTTGGTTCTAAACCTCGATTCGTAAAGTTTGCCCATGCCTGCCAATTAAAGTAAGTCGCCCCCATTGTGTCGTTTACTGACTTTAAGGCATAGATGGGTTTATTGTTATCATCTGGTGAAGCAACGAGTAACCCTGCTACATGGTCTAGGTGACCATGGCTAATCAAGTATGCAGCAACGTGATTATGCAGTACATTGCCGTTAGCTCGCAGGTTATCGTCGGGCTTGCTTTTTAAATTATCAAAAGCCCCTTCTTTCAACGCAACATCAATACCATTAACTATGCTACCTGCGTCTAGGGCAATATAGCGTTCCTCTTCTAAACTTCGTAGTAGAAATGCGCTCAAATTGCCGTCTTTAATTCCGCCCGTATCACCTAAGGTAACAAGTTGAAATGCAGGTTCTACGCTGCTTTTGCTTGCTTCAATGGCAGTGTTATATTCTGTCTCACTGTTATTTATGGAAACAGTGCTGCAGGCGCTCAGCGCCGAGAAAATCAAAAAACCGAATATATATTTCAAAACTTCTTTATCCCATTAAAAATTGCTGTTTCTTAGCTTTTGAAAGCTGGGCAAAAAATAAATTACAGAACATCACGCCCACATCACCATAATAGCGGCAACACTAATGAAGAGCAGCCCAATAATTTCGCGTCTTGTCACTGCGTTTTTTAGCCAGTAATGTGAGAGTACTAGGGTGAGCAACACTTCTAGTTGTCCAAGCGTTTTCACCAGCGCCACATGCTGTAGCGCCATGGCAGTGAACCAGCATATAGAGCCTATGCAGCTAACTGTGCTTATCGCTATCACCTGTTTTCTAGCGTTGACTAACTGTCTTAACACGAAGGGTGTGGTTAGCACAATATAGCCACTTAAACTTATGGCTTGCACACATAGCACCCACAGTAAAACCCAGGCTGCGGCTACTGTATGCTGAATGTTGAGCGTGTGACTGGCTTCGCGCACCAACAGTGAAGTCAGCGCAAAGCAGGTACCGCAAGCAAGACCAATGGCCATTGTTTTCACACTAATACCATGAAGCCGGTTGCCGCTGCTTAGCACGAATACAGCTATTCCGCCTATGACTATGCCAGCCCATCCAAGGGGTGTTAAGTAACTACCAAAAAAGAGCATACCGACTACACCGGCCACCAAGGCCTCACTTTTCGCAAGGCCAGCCCCAATGGCGAAATTCTTCTGCTTAAACAAAATCACCATTAAAGAAGTGGCTGCTATTTGAAGTAGCGATGCAAACAGCACGACTACCATGAAAGAGCCTGAGAATTGAGGCAGCTGACTGTCAGTACCATTATAAAGGATGAGCAGATAGACAAGGGCAATTGGCGGGGCCAAGATAAATCGAGATAGCGTTACCCCAGAGGTATCCACTGTGTCGCTCAGTTTGCTCTGTAGCGCATTGCGCACAGTTTGCATGACAACCGCGCCCAATGTAAATAAAATCCAACTCATTAGCGTCGCATTACTTTGAAAGTTGTATTCTAACCTGCCGTTTAGCGTGTTTTATTCAACGTTATTTTCGCTACCAGATAACGACTGTAAACGCTTAGCTTTGAAGTCACTTTCGCGCTTCCAATAAGGCCATACATCTCCTTCAGCATAATAAGTAAGCATGCTCCCAATCAGCGACAGGTCTTGTTTCACTCCACCTAATGTCCAACTTGGAAGGTAATCGTCGTCGGCTTTATGGTAGCGCTTTGCAATAAAACTTGGGTCGGTATCGCCCAAACTCATAAACAAAATAGAAGGCACACCTTGTTTGGCAAGCGCGAAGTGATCAGAGCGGAAGAACAATCCATTTTGAGGTCGCGGATCCATTTTGACGTTTCGCCCTTGTAGTGCGGCAGCTGTTGCTAAATCGTCTTCAATAGATAAATAGCCTTCGCCATACTGCAAAATATAATCAACGCCACCGTTTACATTCATGCCGTCGATATTTAAAAAGGCCACCATGTTTGACGTAGGTACTGGTGGGTTATTGGCAAAATAATCGGCACCTAGTAGCCCCGTTTCCTCGGCGGTAAACGCACTGAACATCAGTGTGCGCGCAAAGCCCTCTTCGCGTTTTGAAAGCGCATCTGCCAATGTAAGCACACCTGCTACGCCGGACGCGTTGTCTACTGCGCCATTGTAAATAGTGGTTTGGCCGTTTTTCTCAACTTTTCCTAAGTGATCCCAGTGAGCGTGAAGCATGACCCACTCTTCTGGCTTATCTGTACCTTCTAAAATACCAGCAACGTTTTGCGACTCGGCGCGCTCTATCGTATTGGTGAAACTCAACGATGCTTTTGTGTTCAGCGCGATGGGGATAAATCCTGGCTTTGAAGCTTTGTTTTTAAGCTCGCCATAGTCCATAGCCACCTTTTCAAATAGCTGTCTGGCGGCATTTAGATGAAGCCAACCCATTATGCCTACTTGTGACGAATTGTTGTGGTCATCGACTAAACTGAATTTGGAATTGGAGTTTGAGTTTTCGACTACGCCCCACCCGTAACCCGCAGGCATGGTTTCATGAATAATGAAAACCGCTTCCGCCCCCTGCCTAGCAGCCTCTTCATATTTGTATGTCCAACGGCCGTAATAGGTCATTGCGTTGCCCTGAAAAAGATCTGGATCTTTAGAAGCAAAACCCGGGTCGTTTACCAGCATTACAACGGTTTTACCCTTAACATCGAGACCGGCGTAATCATTCCAATTGTACTCTGGGGCATTAATGCCATAGCCTACAAAAATTACGTCACTGTTGGTAAGTGAGTAGTCATTAACAATCCGCTGCGTACGAGCGGTAAATTCGCTACCTGCGCTAAAGTTGAGGTCGCCTATGGTCAATGATGAAATATTATTAGGTGTTATTTGGGCTAAAGGCACAGCTTGCGTGTAGCTATCGCCAAAGGCTGGCTTAAGGCCTAAATTCTTGTATTGGGTTACCAAATAATCTACGGTTTTTTCTTCCCCTTTCGATAACGGCCCGCGCCCTTCAAATTCATCACTTGCTAGCGTTCTAACGTGCTGACGATAAACGTCTAAATCGATAGAAACGTTTTTCAGCGTCATCTTGTCGCTGTTTGCTGACGCCAAGGATTCAACTGGGGCTAAGTTAGACGCAGGTACTTCGGCATTCGCCGAGTCAATGGATAAAGTAGTGGTGAGTAAAGAGGCAGCGCATGCAAAGGAGAAAGCGCGATAAGGTCTGCAAAGGTAAGTAAACATAAGCCATTGGTACAATTTAAAAAGAGTGCCAAAGAGTATCCTGTACCGCTGACTATCTCAACGCCGAAGCGACTAAACCACAAGAATGGGGTCAGAGTACATTTTTTTGGTTTTGAAATAGGGAAAGCCAATAATGTACTCTGACCCCACTATTTTAGGATGGCGAAAAAAGTACTCTGACCCCACTATTTGATTTTATAGGCCCATGGCGTGGCTGACGAAGGCGTTTTTAATGGTGCTAAGTTTATCTGTGGCTGAAAGACCAATTCCTCTGACCAACTTTTTGAGGGGGTCATCACCGTCAAATAAGAATTTGAAGCCGTCCATTGCGACAATCATTTTCATGGCTTCGGTTTTACGGCTTCGTTCGTAGCTGCGCAAGTACTTGTACAAACCTATGTCTTTGCCCGAGTCCTTTAAGTCGTTTAGGGTTTCCGCCAGTGCGAGTGCATCTTGCATTCCTAAGTTAGCGCCCTGCCCTGCAAGCGGATGAATGGTATGCGCTGCATCGCCCACCAACACTACGCCATCTTTCGCCCACTGGCGTGCATAGCGCATGGTCAAGGGGAAAGCGGCGCGCCTAGTTTCAAGCGCTATAGTGCCCAGAACGCTATTACTCGCCGCAGCTAATGCATTGCAGAACGCAGCGTCATCTAACGCCATTAATAAGTTTGCTTGCTCTGGGGTTTGTGACCACACGATGGAACAAACAGTTGGCTCGGACATAGGCAGTAGCGCAAGCGGTCCTGTGGGTGTGAACGCTTGTCGCGCCACGTTATTATGTGGTTCAACCGTTTTGATATTAGCAACAATCGCCGTGTGCTCGTAGTCTTTAAATGTAATCGGCAAGCCAGCTTGTTTTCTTACAAACGAGTTTGCACCATCGGCGCCTACTAATAATCTGCAGCTTAGCACATCATCATTATCAAGCATCAGCATGGTTTGATTTGGGCCAGCTAGCACTCTATCAATACCTGCGGTGAGCAACTGTACATTAGGCTGCGCTTCCACAGAGTTAGACAGTCCATTGATTAAAGCCTGATTCTCTACAATCACGCCAAGCGCATCACTGCCCATTTCATCGCATGAAAAGTGAATATCGCCAAAACTATCTTTGTCCCATACATGCATGTCGGTGTAAGAGTTGGCGCGGTCTTGCTGCAAATGCGGCCACACATCAAACTGTTGCAGCGCTTTAATATTCGCCTGGTTTATGGCACTCACTCTTGCCGTAGGCTTATCTTCGAGCGCCTGATAACACGCATCCTTATCGACAATTGCTATGTTCAAGTCACTGTGTTTAAGCGCCGCAGCAAGGGTTAGCCCTACAATCCCGCCACCTACTATCGCTATATCAACATGTTGCATTGTTATCTCTATTTCTCTGTGGTGTTTCGCCATAGCCCGTCGTATGTTTAACAAATGTTTTTTTAGCCTGGGGCATTATGCTCAATGCTAATAACGACACATTACGTCCAATGACCGTTGGAAAATACTGGTTTGAAAAAGTGCGAACTAGCGTATCGGTAAGAGCTATCGTGTTATCCCTGTCATGCTTACGCGAATTGGCGTAATGCTGAGTAATGCTAAAAGCGCCTGAATCGAAATTAGATGTTGCGACTTTTTCACTTTGCAGGGTGTATGGCTTATTTTGAGCAGAGTTCGTTGTTACATTTGATGGTGAAGTTGACACTTCATTAGGCAAAGTACTTTCTAAATTACTCATCTCAGCACGCTCAGCGTGCTTTTCCGCTGATGCTTCCAGCACAGATACCAAAGCATTTAAATCGCGTAGACCTAAATTAAAGCCCTGTCCTGCTATAGGGTGTAGCGCCTGCGCAGCATTGCCTACCACCACAGTGCGATGACTGGCGACCTGCTGCGCTTTAGTAAGTGCTAAAGGGTAGCTTGCCAATTCACTGACTCTTACCACTTTGCCTTGTCGATAGCCGAAAGCGCCCTGTAGGGCCTTAATGAATGCGCATTGGCTCAATGCCATTAACGACTTTGCAGCGTCGGTATCTACCGTCCATACAACGGAAAAGCCGTTTCCATTAGCTTTATTACCATCAATTTCGCTATCAAAAGGAAGGAATGCCAGCGGTCCGTTTTCGGTAAAACGCTCATACGCTTTGTTTTCATGGGGAAGCTGAGTGTGAACGTTAAAAACAATAGCCGTTTGATGATAGTCGCTAACTGTTTTTGTAATGCCAACTTGCTCAGCTAACGCTGAACGACCGCCATCAGCCAGCACCAGCAACTTTGTAGTAAGCGATTGCCCACTATCAAGCTGCACATGAACAAAATCGCGCTGCTGCTTTACATTAGTTACTTTGGCAGGTGCGATATATTGATAGCTTGAAGTAACACTTGCCGCCAATCGTGTCAGCGCGCTTAAGCTCACAACCTGGCCGAACGCGTCGATGTGATAGTCGCTACTTTCAAGGTCTAAAAACCCCAAGTGCCCTTTGTCGCTAACTTCAATACGCTTAATCTGAGGAGGTAACTCACCGTTATGCTGCTTGGCTACATCGTCAAGATTTAGCCCCATGCTTGACAGTTCATCAACAGTACGTTTGGCCAAGGCAATAACACGAGTGTCGGTAAAAGGGTTAAAGTCGACTAAGCTTTTACTGGTTTCCTCTGGGTCAGCCGCATCAATAAGGGTGACAGATAAACCAGAGTTATTCGCAAGGTGTACTTTCGCTGCAAGTGCGTTGGCTAAAACAGTACCGACAATGCCACCACCAATAATTACTACATCAACTCCTGCTGTCGATTCCACTGTATTCATCTTCCTGTCGCCCAGAGGCTTTTTTTTAAAGCGTTAATTCAGAGATTTTTTCTTTGTATTAAAAGCTTAATTTTTCGCGTACTTCAAAAATGAAGGTGCTTAATTCACATTTATCGCAGTTTTTTAAACCTTGGTAAACTCAAGCAAGCCTTGGCAATTAGGCTTTGCTTTCAGCCATGAGTGCTTCAATCTCATCAATGTCTTTTGGCGCATCTGCGGTAAGAATATCGACACCTGTGGCTGTAATCACTACATCATCTTCAATGCGTACGCCAATGCCTTTATACTTTTCTGGCGCGTTACTGTCTTGGCTAATATACACGCCAGGCTCAACGGTTATCACCATGCCGGGCTTTAATGGCCGGTCTTCACCGCCAATTTTGTAGTTACCTACATCATGCACGTCTAACCCTAAATAATGCCCTAAACCATGCATGTAAAACTGACGCCACGTTTCATTTTCGAGGTTTTCAGCCACACTACCTTCAAGAACGCCAAGGTCAACTAGGCCTTCAGTAATAATTTCCACACTATGCAACATAGCTTCGGAAAGCGTAACGCCAGGTGCTAACATGTCTAACACGCTTTTTTGCGCTTTTAATACAACGGTGTAAATGTCACGCTGAGCTTGTGTAAACTTACCCGTTGCAGGAAACGTTCGCGTAATATCTGCAGCATAACCTTGATATTCAGCGCCGGCATCGATCAAGATCAAATCGCCGTCATTTATCTTCGCGTTATTTTGCGTGTAGTGCAAAATACAAGCATTATCGCCGCTTCCCACAATGGTGCTGTAAGCAGGTGAGCGGGCCCCTGCCATGGCAAACTCATGATGAATTTCAGCTTCTAGCTGGTACTCGTAACAACCAGGTGCAGCAAACTGCATAGCCCGCTTGTGTGCACGAGCGCTTATCTCACATGCCGCCTTCATCATAGCCACTTCACACGCAGACTTGAATAATCGCATTTCGTGTAAGGTAGGCTGTAAGTCGTGTACCGCTCTGGGAGCCAGCGACTCTTTAGGCGCGTCGCGCAAAGTGTTTAACGCTTCAGAAAATAACAGATCGTTTTCTTTCTTGTGACCTAGCGAAAAGTAAACATTGTCTTGACCCTGAATTGACGCAAGCAACGCCTCTTCAAGTTCTTGTAATTCAAAGGCTTCATCTAGGCTAAATCGAGCAAGTGCAGCTTCAGCGCCCAAGCGTTTGCCGTGCCAAATTTCTGCACTTTCGTTTTTCTCTTGTACCACCATTGCACGATAACTTTCACCGTAACGAGGGTGATTAGACAATATCAACCAAGCACTGGGCTCTTCAAATCCTGTCAGATACCAAAAATCGCTATCTTGCCTGAACGTATATTCGGTATCGCGACTTCGGGTCACCATAGCTGCAGCAGGCACAATACACACACTATTTGGCTCGCACTGTGCAAGCAGTCGGTCTTGCCTGGCAATAAACTCTTGCGCACTAATCATAAAAGAGAAAACCCTAAAAAATCTCGGTAAAACGAATGGCGACTTACGGCCACTTTTAATACTTTCAGTTAGTTATTAATGTACGGATGGCGTATCTTGTTGATCATCTAGAAGCGACTGCCCGAGTTCACTGAAGCATAAAATTGCTGAAATTTTTACGTATTCTTCAACTTCAAACAGCGCCTTTTCAGACTCTTCATCTGCGTCCATCGGCTCTTCCATACGTGAAATATCAGAAAAGTCTTCAAGGGCTTCTTTTACGTCATCAGAGCATTGCATAAGATCTTGTTGGTGAAGACCAAATCCAAGCATGAAACCTTGCACCCAGTTTATTAGTGCAGCCCCGCGATCATTTATGGGCGCTTGGTCGTCAGGAAGCAATAAAGTGAGCGCGAATTCAGGCTCAAGAAGCTGCTGACAGGTTTGATTAAAAAGGCTATTTAAAAGGTGCTTGGTGGGATCGCTAAACCCATCACCTTGATTAATAGTTTCACTCAACGCTTCCAGCCATTTTTGGTCGGTAAGGGACATACCGCCGCATAGCATACCGCACAGAATGCCATGTACTTCTGCTGCGTCAACAATAACGCCTTGCTGAGACAATTTATTACTTACGCTATCGTAATCGAGCTGTTTTTCCACGAATCGTTCTCTTTTGTTTAAAATAGTTTGAGATACAAGCGCCACTTTTACATAGTGGTACATTACCGTCTATTTTGGCGGTGACTTATATCCTGTCATCTCTTGATGGAGTTTATAGTAGCAAAAATCAATGTGTAACGCTTCCTTTTGCCCTGCCGTTATCCCAACGTTGAATAAACAACAGATAATACTTTCGGCAATAACAGTACCGTGACGTACACACTTTAAACAATGGGAGGAGAACGTTGCTTACTCACTGTTCAAACGGTATTTTTTCGAGTTTATTTAGTTAAATTCGTCGTCGTACGGCTAGCAACATAATAAGATTTCATCTAAGATCACTGGTGTTGGATACGGAATTCCTCTCGCAACAGCATGACGATGTTCATTCGCGTTTAATACCTGAATTAGCTGATTGGTTATTATTGAGCTTCTCTTATATGCGTGTATAATTGCTGACCAATTGGTCAAGAAAAGTAATATTTTTTTTACCGCTTTTATAATCACCACGCAAAATAGTTATAAAGCGCTGTAGGTGATCCTCTTCACTGGATCTCGCGTTTGTTATACCCTGTTGCGTTAATACAACAACAATGTTTCCTGGGATGTTTGCTAGTTCATTCATGTCCCTGGCCGATGCTTTAAACCTAGGAAGTTGAAACAGCTGCTATTGTGCAAGCTCGACGCGTATCGAGAAGCCTACGGCAATTGTGATACTTCCGCCCTGAACTTTTCGGTTCACGGGCGAAACATGGACAGCGGCATTCTGGGAAGCGCCCTCTTTCGACGGAAGAAGAAATGGCAATAATAAATTTTGGCTCTATCAATATCGACCACGTTTATCAGGTAGAACATTTTGTACAACCTGGTGAGACGTTGGCCTCTACCCATTATCAAACCTTGTTAGGTGGTAAGGGTGCAAACCAGTCTATTGCTTTAGCGCAAGCAGGTGCTGACGTAAGACACGTCGGCAGTATTCACGAAAATGACGCCTCATTTAAACAAGCACTTATCAAAAAAGGTGTTGATTGTCGTGGCGTTAAGTGCTCAGAAGTTCCTTCAGGTCACGCGATTATTCAAGTTACGCCAAGCGGCGAGAACGCTATTGTTTTATTTGGTGGTGCTAACCAAACCATTACCGCTAAAACCGTAATGCAAGCGTTAGACGATACGCGCCCTTTAGATTGGGTACTAACCCAAAATGAAACAAGCAGCATTGAAGAAGTGCTTCGCCAAGCGAAAGAAAAGCAGCTTAAAGTAGCCTTTAATCCAGCACCCATGAGCGAGTCGGTCAAACAGCTTCCGCTAGACTGTGTCGATTTACTCATTGTAAACGAAACCGAAGCCGCTGCGATTACAGGTAAAGAGAAACTTGAAGATATTGTGACAGTCTTCAAAGAGCAGTGGTCACACAGCGAAGTTATTATTACACTGGGTAAAGCGGGTGTAATGATGCTGCGTAAAAACGACGTTGTTGAAGTAAAAGCATTCTCTGTAGACGCAGTAGATACCACCGCTGCCGGCGACACCTTTATCGGTTATTTCTTGTCTGCATACAGCAACCACACCGATGCTAAACAAGCATTGCGTCGCGGATGCGCTGCTTCAGCCATTGCGGTAACTCGCGAAGGCGCGGCACAGAGTATTCCAACACAAAAAGAAGTGGATCGTTTCTTAGCGAAACACGCCAACTAGCAAGACGCACTGAGAAAATTTAATGGCACATAAGATCATATTAGATACAGATCCGGGGATTGATGATGCAATGGCGATCTTTTTCGCTTTTCAATCGCCAGATATTGAAGTACTTGGCTTAACGACCGTTTACGGAAACGTACCGGTAACCATGGCAGCGCAAAACGCCCTGACACTTTGCGAAATTGCAGGCAAAGATATTCCTGTAACGAAAGGGGTTGGAATGCCATGGGTGGGCCCAGAGTCAACGTACGCACATTTTGTACACGGTGAGCATGGCTTTGGCCACATTAAACCTGAAGCACCTAAAACCGAGCTTGACCCGCGTAGCTCTGCGCAGTTTATTGTTGATATGGCGCATAAGTACCCTGGCGAAATCACCATTGTTGCTATTGGTCCACTAGGTAACTTGGCTCTTGCACTTCGCCTTGAGCCTGAACTACCCAAGTTGGTAAAAGGTGTGAGCATTATGGGTGGTGCGGCATTTGTACCCGGTAACGTTACGCCAGTAGCAGAAGCAAACATTTGGAATGACGCTCACGCAGCAGAAATCGTATTCGCGGCAGATTGGGAACTCACCATGTTTGGCCTGGATGTCACAAACTTCACGCCGTTCTCGCCAGCCTTTGTTGAAAAGCTTGAAGAGAAAAACAACACGCTTGGTGGCTTTGTGAAAGAGAGCGCCCAGTTCTACATGGATTTCTATTCGCAAAATCGTGAAGATCGCGTGTGCTTTTTCCACGATGCATTCCCTATTGCCCACCTTCGCCACCCTGAGCTCTTTGAACTAACCGAAGGTCACGTGCGCGTTGGCACGGGTACGCTTGACAGAGGGCAAACCGTGGTTGCGCCTAAAGGTACAACACCGAGTCCACTTTGGAATGAAGCGAATACCATAAAGGTTGCTACCAAAGTTGACCACAAAAAGCTGGAACAACTATTCATAGACACCTACGCTCTATGATATGTTTAAGGGATTGTTAATATACAATCCCTTTTTAGTTCTAGCGTCAGGTTAAAAAAATGGAATCAGCTCCACTCCCCGTTAATGAGGACGAACGTCTTACCGAGCTACTCAGCTATGATGTGCTTGATACTGAGGCGGAACAACTGTTTGATGACCTGACAGCTCTTGCCTCGCAAATCTGCGAAACCCCCATCGCGCTTATTAGCTTAATAGACCCTGACCGCCAGTGGTTTAAGTCGCGAGTGGGGTTAGATGCAAAAGAAACCTCGCGCGAAATTGCTTTTTGCTCTCACGCAATTCTTCAAGAAGAAGTGTTTGAAATTCCTAACGCCACGTTAGACCCACGATTTCATGATAACCCTTTGGTAACAGGCTCGCCTGATATACGTTTCTATGCGGGCGCACCGCTTATTACACCCTCGGGTCATGCCATCGGTACGCTTTGCGCTATTGACCGCAAACCTAAAACCCTGACAGACACGCAAAAAGTATCACTTCAAACCCTGAGTAAGTCGGTGGTGGCACATTTAGAGCTAAAGCGCAAAAACCGAGAATTAGAGCGCACCAGCCAATTTAAATCTGACTTTCTGTCTTACGTGAGCCACGAAATAAGAACGCCCCTTAATGCCATAAATACGTTTAGCCAGTTACTTGAAGGCGAAGCGAAAAAGTTGAATTTACCCCCCGCTTTTACTACGCCACTCTCTCACGTGAGTAAAAGCGGAGAAAGACTTCTGGAAATTGTGAACTCTGTGCTTGATATCAAGCAAATAGAAGCAGGGAAGATGCGTGTGATGCCGCGCGCGGTTAATACTAAAGACTTTTTCACCCACTTGTTTTCGCTGACTAAGATACGCGCGGAAGACAGCGGTATTGTATTTAGCACCAGTATTGATGAAGCTGTACCAGAATCGTTATTTTTCGATGACACCAAATTTGGGCAGGTCGCACTCAATTTACTGTCAAACGCGATCAAATTTACGCATCACGGTAAGTCAGTAAAGGCGCAGGTAAGATACAAAAGCGGTAAGGTAATTTTTAATGTTATTGATCAAGGTATTGGCATGAGCGAAGATGATCAAAAATATCTTTTTACCCCTTTTGAACGAATGGAAAACGCGCATCAAATTAGCGGAACCGGACTGGGCTTAAATATATCAAAACGTCTTGTTGAACTCATGGATGGTTCAATTAAAATCAGTAGTAAACTCAACGAAGGCACACGGGTGAGTATTTCATTACCGGCAGATTCCGTGAATGCAAACCAGTTCGAAGAAGCGAAACCACGCAGTTTGCTAGCACAATTCAACGTTAAAAAGCCAATAAACGTTCTAGTTGTTGAAGATCACTATATTAACCAAGTGGTTATTAAGACTTTATTTGAAAAACTGGGGCTTACGTTTTCTATCGTTCCAACAGGTGAAGAAGGCGTAGAGTATGTAAAATCTAACCCTGTCGATTTAGTGCTCATGGATTTGAATTTACCGGGAATTCAAGGAGATGAAGCAACGTCACAAATAAAGAGCTTCAATCCCTCGCTTCCCGTAGTAGCGCTAACCGCTGATGTTATTACCACCCCTACAACATTACGTGAGAAGGGATTAGACGATATATTAACCAAACCTATCGATAGTAGTTTACTGGTGAAGATGCTCAATAAATTTCTAGGAGAGCATTAAATTGGTCTCACTATGGCGAATGTAACCTTCCCTAGTAATATGTCGTTTCAAAACGAAATAGATTCACGTGCTGTTTTAAGAAAAACGCTTCGCAACGCGAGAAAATCGTTAAGCAATGATGCATACTGTTATGCACAACAAGCTATTGCTAAACAATTACGCTCAATAGTTTCCCAAGATAAAAAGTGTAACATTGCCGTTTATTTAGAAAATGATGGAGAGGTAAACTTAGACGCGTTCATTACGCATTGCTGGACATCTCTGCCCAATATCACCTTTTCATTGCCCGTGCTGCATCCGGTGAATAAAGGTCATTTACTCTTTTTGCGCTATGCGCCGTATACAAGGTTAGTGACTAATAAATACAATATTAATGAACCTGAACTGGCGTGTTCTGAAGTCATACCTACGCCAAATATTGATATATTTTTGATGCCGCTGGTGGGGTTTGATAAAAAAGGACATCGTCTTGGTATGGGGGGCGGCTATTATGATAGAACGCTCGCTTTTACTCAACGAGTGGAGGTCAAACCTACGCTTATTGGTATTGCCCACGATATACAGGAAGTTGATACACTGCCCGTTGCCTATTGGGATATCCCCCTCGATGTCATTGTTACGCCTACAAGAATACTGAAATTTTAAATTGTTGTAACTTTCAACTCCGCGCTCATGACACACGTAGACAGATCGCAGTCGGCTACATTTTCTCCTTTATTTTAAAAACGTAATACTACGCCTCAAACACCGCTTTATCAGCTCTTTTTAAGCCAACATTTTTATCGCAGGTGCACATAAGGTTAAGGGAATAGCCGATGTTTGAGCCTTTAGGTATTTAAATAAATACTTATATATAGCTAGCATTACTTAAAAAGCACAAAAAGTATAATGCAAATCATTATCATTTACCAGGCAACACATTCGTTGTTACATAAAAGATAATAAAAAGGAACAAAAAATGACAAAAGTAAGCTCGTTGTTAGCTATCGCTTTTACTACATTGGTAACCTCAACTTTCAGTTTTTCTCAAACAAACGATACCTATTTTGATTTTGATGGCGATGGCCAAATTTTAATTGAAGATATTGAAAATCTTAATAATGCCAATATGTTAAGCGAGAATCGATTAGAACAACTTTTCACCAATGCAGCCCCCCTGTTTTTATCTGATACAACCAGTCCGGGTGATGGGTTGTCCAGAAGAGAGGCTCAAGAGTATGTTGGCTTTCCAATTGGACGCATTAACTCTCAAGTGACTAACGATGTAATGGCACAGCTTTGGGGTGGAAAAACCTTTTATAAGAATTCAGGAAACAAGGTTATGCTAGATAACCGCATGCTTCCTCTTGTGCAGAACCTTCTAGACGGCGTAACGGATATTACCGATCTTATTCCTCTTCTTGGTGGTCCTCTTTCAGGGATCGTTGATGGTGTTTCTGGATTAGTTTCTATTGATGCTGTGGCGGCGGAAGTATACAAAGTTGAAAATAGCCTTTTTGATGGAAAGCCTGCTGTACTGCTTAACTATTCTGAGACAATATTACCTATTCTTCAGGGAATTCGTGACGAGATACGATTGGTAGACGAGGAAACACAGCTTTATATTGGTCGAGCGAACATAGAAATTGGTTATGGAAGCATAGAATATGCAGAATCAGTTTCACTTATCAATACAATAAATGGCGCGCTTATAAACGGACGTAACTGTAAAGAAGAAATGGGGGGAGAGTACGTTAAGGGTGAAACATGCTTTGCATTATGGTTTGCACTTCAGCCAAAACAAGATTAATAAAGCGACCATTTACTCTTTTACAGTTTAGCGCAATCCTATTTATTGCCTAAAAACCAATCCATATACCCACATAAATTGTGGGTATATTTATAGAGGATAAACAAAAATCCTAACCATAGTGTCGATTTCATTCTTTTCAGTACATTACATAAGGTTTTTGCTCGCCTATAGGTTCGAAACAAACTTTGCGGTACACTCAACGAAACCTTACAAAGAGATTGACCATGGATCAGAACGCAAAAAAACAAGCCGTAGCCAAAGCAGCCATCGACTATGTGGAACCAGACAGCATTGTCGGTGTGGGTACAGGTTCTACCGTAAATTTCTTTATTGAAGAACTCGGTAACATTAAGCACAAAATTGAAGGTGCAGTATCAAGTTCGGAAGCTTCTACCGAGCGTCTAAAAGCGTTAGGCATTGAAGTGTTCGAGTTAAACGAAGTCAGCAACCTTTCGGTCTATATCGATGGGGCTGATGAGGTAACCGAACACAAGCACATGATAAAGGGCGGAGGCGCTGCACTCACCCGCGAGAAAATTGTAGCCGGTGCTGCGACCACGTTTGTATGTATTGTTGATGAAAGCAAACGCGTACCCGTGTTGGGCACTTTTCCCCTTCCCGTTGAGGTAATTCCAATGGCTCGCTCTTTTGTAGCGCGCGAGTTGGTAAAACTTGGCGGTGATCCTGAATATCGACAAGGTGTTGTAACCGATAACGGCAACGTTATTTTAGATGTTCACAACCTCGAGATACTGAATCCCCGCGAGCTAGAACAAAAGATAAATAATATTCCGGGCGTAGTAACTAACGGTATTTTCGCACTACGAGGCGCTGATATAGTGCTAAGCGCCACAGCCAATGGTGTTGAGATCGTAAAGTGATACCTAGATTCGGCGTATAGTGCGGTGAAAAGCTATACAAAATTCTACTTTCAACTTAGCGCGTTTTCTGTTAATTTCCGTTTAGACGTCTAGATGTCTTCAAGACTAAGCATGGGCGCCTTAACGTTTACGTAACTTGAGGTTTAATTCCTTAGTAACGAAAGCAATCAACGCGATTATAAAAGCTTGGAAGCAATTACGCTGAAGCTAGACTTTCAGGGCTGCAATGTATTGCAGGGTATGACACAGCTACGTGTTTATACAGTCAGGGGCCCTGTAAGCACTGGATTGGCGAGACAAGTAAATCAAATTTCATCAGTGAGAGATAGCGAGTTCATGAGCAAAGTTTCATTAGAGAAGGATAAGATCCGAATTTTGTTGTTGGAAGGTGTTCACCAAAGTGCTTTGGAAACACTAAAAAGCAATGGGTATAGCAATATTGAATTTCTCAAGACCTCTCTTCCTGAAGACGAGTTAATTGAGAAGATTAAAGACGCCCATTTTGTCGGTATTCGCTCGCGTACTCAAATTACAGAGAAAGTAGTCGAAGCAGCACAAAAACTTGTGGCCATCGGCTGTTTCTGTATAGGCACCAACCAAGTTGATCTTGAAGCTACACAACGTCGCGGCATTCCAGTGTTTAACGCGCCATTTTCTAACACTCGTTCGGTTGCGGAACTTGTACTCGGCCAAATTATTCTTTTACTTCGCCAAGTACCGAGTAAAAATGCCAAGGCTCACCGTGGTGAGTGGGAAAAAACGGCGTTAGGATCATATGAAGCCCGCGGAAAAACGCTTGGTATCATTGGCTATGGTCATATAGGTACCCAGCTTAGTATTCTTGCTGAACACCTAGGTATGCGTGTTCAATTTTTCGATATTGAAGACAAGCTTGTGCTAGGTAACTCTGCACAAGTGAAGTCACTTGAAAAGCTGCTTAATACTTCTGATGTAGTTTCACTTCATGTTCCTGAAACACCACAGACTCAAGATATGATTGGTGAAAAAGAATTGTCTCAAATGAAAAAAGGCAGCATTCTGATTAACGCATCTCGCGGTACCGTGGTAGATATTGATGCACTTGCTAAGGCATTAGAAAGTGGTCACCTTAATGGCGCTGCTATTGATGTATTCCCCGTTGAGCCTAAGTCTAATACGGAAGAATTTGAATCGCCACTTCGCGCATTTGATAACGTTATTCTTACCCCGCATGTAGGAGGGAGTACTCAAGAGGCGCAAGAGAACATTGGTATTGAAGTGGCAGGTAAATTAGCAAAATACAGCGACAATGGCTCTACATTGTCGGCCGTTAACTTCCCTGAAGTATCGCTGCCGGAACATACTGGTCGTTCACGCCTACTGCACGTACACAAAAACCAGCCGGGCATTCTTACTCAAATTAACCAAGCGTTTGCAGAGAAAGGCATTAACATTGAAGCTCAGTATCTACAAACTAATGCGGAAATTGGTTATGTGGTAGTCGATGTTAAGGAAGACCGTGGTTATGAGGCACTAGCAGAGCTTCAACAAATTGATGGCACAATTAAGACACGAATTCTTCATTAAGTAGAAATGTTAAAAGCTTAAACAAAAACGCTGCACATTGTGCAGCGTTTTTTTTGACTGTGATTTTACTTCAATGCTTTGAAGTGCCCAGCTCCTCATGATGAGCTCGACGAATTACTGGCTTAGAAGAAGTTGTAAACTAAGCTAACTGCGGTTTCTGTGTCTAGTTTCTCAACGTCGTCTTCAACATTCGTGTTGTGATCTAGCTTAAAAGAAAGTCGCATTGAAAGGTTGCCGCTGATTGTAGCGGTAAGCGCTGATTCAGCACGAGATTTCGTGTTGTCAGAACCAACTTCGGTACTCACTGTTTGAGTAAATTTAGCGGTATCGGAAATTTTCCAAGAATACGCCGATGACGCACGAACAATAACACTGTCAAGATTTTCACCATCTTGAGTTTCAATGAACGAGTAACCAGGACCTATTGAATATTCAAGCGTATGGCGCTTGTTCTCAAGTAACTTTTGGTTCCAACCCGCAGCTATTGTAGACTGGTAATTAAAGTTGCTAAAGCGATCGTCTTCATATGACGCGAAGCCGAATAAACGATTATCAGGATTTTCTAACTTATAGTTTCCTTGGGCTGAGCCAAAGAACTTCTGCGCAGAGGTGAACTCGACATCTTCTTGCTCGCCTGCATCATTTTCCTGTTGTACCGTTTCTCGTTTGTACAGACCTTTTAAAACGTAGTCGTTGCTCCAATTTTCAAGTTCTTGGTGAGCTTGTATCCCCGCACTAATCGACGTTGTTTCAGTGTTACCTGACGTCGAAATAAAACCTAGTTCACCTTCCATCGTAAAAGGCTTCACTTCATCATCTTGAGCGAAAGCGGCGGGAGAAAGAGAAATTGCAACTAAGGATGCAAACACTTGCTTTTTCATTGAACAATCCTATTGATTATCAGTCCATTCGTTGTACTCGAAACCTTTTGAAATGCAAGGTGGTACAACACGCGTTTATTTAAAGAGAGTGGCTAGACACTGCAGCAAAGCTGAAAGCACTAAAAACAATGGTGTGCAGTGTACATTTTCAACGCGCTCAGTCAATGCGAGCACGGTAAAAAAGCCAAAGATAAACCGTTAATTTACACTAATTAACTAGAAAAATTGATAGACCAGCGCCACAGAGGTTTCAGTGCTCAGAGCGGCCACATCTTCGGCAGTGTCAGTTTCATGATTTAATATGAAGGATAACTTCATAGCCAGTGAGCCGAATACGTTTGCCGAAAGCGACGTTTCGGACCGCGATTTCATGTTTTCTTCACCCGCTTCTGTGCTAACAAACTGTCTAAGCTTAGCACCAGAACTCCAGCGATATTTATATTCAGCGGACGCCCTAACGATGATGCCATCGTTTACCACGTTGTTATTATCTTCTTCTACTTCAATAAAGCTGTAGCCGGGACCAATGCTATAGCGAAACTCACTGTATTCATCACGCCAAAGCCGCTGCGACCAGCCCGCTGCAAGCGAAGCACGGTGATCATAGCCGTTAAACTGATCGTCTTCATAATCACCATACATAAAAAGACGACGACCAGGGGTAAGTAACTTATAGTCAAACTGCGCGCTTGAGAAAAAGCGCTGTGCACTAACATCTCGCTCTGTCGTTGGCGTGCCACTTTCCTTATAGAGCAATTCCGCGAAATAGATACTGCTCCAATTTTCCGTTTCGTGGTCTGCGTTTACAGCGGCTTTCACACTTGCTGCTGAGGTATTCCCGGTATTTACAAGTAAACCTAGTTCACCATCTAACGTAAAACGGGGAATTTCATCATCCGTGTCGGGCGTGAAATCAGCGTGATAGAGGGTTCGGATAAGATCCCTCGCGCTTGCAGGCGTACACATGCAACAGCAAACAATGCCAACAACAATGCTTGGACGGAAGATTTTTTTGAACATAATCTGGTTTACGTTGAACTTTATAGTTTTTAGATTACGTCTTATAACGACGCTTGTTACCCTAATCCTCTGGATGAGCTTTAATACGCATTGCTAATTATCAGTAAAGTAACGGAATTGTCGCACCTGTCGCACCGAAAGCTCAGTGAATAAGCGACGCAATTTTTGCCGTTTCTTGTTCAGCATACTCAACTGAATTACTTATCACTTCCATGTTAAGACCTACTGTATTGGCTATATCATGGGTAAAAAGTTCAATATCACCGTAATTTTCTTTATTCAACTGACTTACAGTAATTCGATTCGCCAAACACAATACGCAGACATCTACATCCGTTTTATGTTTAGCTTCATCGTTCATGAACGCAACCGGATAGTACAACCCAAGAGGTATGTGCCAATTTTCTAGTATGATACCGCTGCATTGAGCGAACGTAAAACCGAAATGTTCCAACTGGTTAACGTGTGGTGACGTTTTCTGGTCAGCATTCAAGTATGACTCATAGCGTTTGGTTTCTTTCTTGGCGACGACCAATTCACTTAAGTTTTGCAATATTCCCATTACGAAGAAACGTTCCGCTCCGCGCACGTTAAGCCTCATAGCAAGACTTTTGGCCACCATGCCACAGTACACTGACGCATACCAATGCTTGTCTAAATCTATTAACTTGGTCTCAAAGCGTTTAAATGCCGTGCTGGCAGTTTCCGCAATGACCAAATTATATAGGGCCTCCCCTCCAATTACGCTGATTGCTTTGGCAACAGACTCTACTTGACACGGAAAGCGAAACAGCGAGCTGTTCGCCAGTCTAAGAACCTTTGCAGTAAGGGAAGGATCAGCACTAATAAGTGCCCCAATATCTTCTGCACTGGAACGGGGATCGTCTATCGTTGAACGCAAGCGCACGCAAATATCCGGTAACGTAAATGATTTCGCAGCATACGAAACATACTTATCTAACGACATCTAGAAACTCTCAGTCTACTTTTTTACTAACTTAAGGCCGCTTATTCTGAACTTGGCGGATCATCAAACAGCGTAAACTGACCGATTGACTCCCCCATCTCCTTTTGCTGTTGCTTGCGAGCGCGCATCAGCACAGCTTTTTTACGCCGCGCACAGGCACTAATTATTTTTCGTTTGGTCGCATCGTCAACCTGAAGCCAGTACAGGCGCTCATCGCGACTTCGATAACATCCTTTACAAAACCCTCGCGGACCAGACTCACACACACCAATACAAGGACTTGGAATTTCAAAAAACTCCAGCTGTTGGGATTGTGATTTTTGTTCCGTCATGTCAGTGGCATACCCTTTAAAAGGTGAAACGAATACCAAAAACGCTTGATTACCAAGCAAGCAGCAATCGCGTGCTAGTTCTTATAAATTAAAACGCATATCCTAACATTTAACCACTAGACATTGGCAGTAAAGTATTTAAGCCATAATGCTTTAGAACTATGCAACTCGACTCACTGGCCCTTCAAATACCAAAGAGCATAGCACGAAACACGGTCTATTGACTGCTTTACGTTTCTCAAAAGCCTGAAGTTCTAATCGATGAGTGTGTATTCGATAGTAGACACCACGCGCACTTTTTTAACGTGTGGATGATGATTGTCGCGACTGGAAATACTGAACTGCCCTTGATTGGCACGCTTTATTTTGCCCAACGTACTTTTAGAATCTTTGGCAAATTTTTCCGCAACTTCCCTTGCATTGAGCGTAGCTTCTTCAATCATTTCAGGTTTTACTTCGTTTAAGCGAGTAAACACATAGTCGGGCTGAGCGCGGTAGCTTTGGTCTGATAATACAATGCCGGTTTTAATTAGCTCGCCAATTTGCTGCATAAGTTCACGCACCTTTTCAACATCATCAGAGAAAACGGTAACGGTTTGGATAGCGCTGTAGCGAAAAGGCGCTTTTTCACTGCTTCCATATTGCTGCGCTAACTTGTCATTTATTTCAGGCTTTCCAATACTAATGCTCTCAGCAGAAATGCCCTTCTCTTCCAAAAAGCTAGCCACCAGCAGGCTATTTTTTTCTATATGTTCATATAGCAGAGGTAAATCATTGCCAGCATCTACAAATTGAATAGGCCAAATGACTTGATCAGCGATGTATTCGCGCTCTGACAATCCCTTTACGGTGACCACCCGGTCCCACGTTTGCATATCATTCATGGCAGAAGATACCTGAACGCCCAGCAAAGACACCGCAATCACCATGCCCAGCGCCATTACTATTGCCGCACCTATTTTCATTTGAAACTCCAATCTGTCTGTTTTCAACAGGATACTAGCAAATATAAGCTTTTCAGTTTCACAAAACGAGATAAAAACTGACTAATGATGGCAAAAAAAAGGCCACTCAAATGAGTGGCCTAAAGAGCCCCTTAAGAGGGCAACGCTTGGGTAGACGGGAGAGTTAACCTTTACGCTGTATGAGGTAATAAAATACCGGGGTTAGGATAAGTCCAAATACGGTAACACCTATCATGCCTGAGAATACCGCTACCCCCATGGCCTGACGCATTTCAGAGCCCGCACCGGTCGATACCGCCATTGGCAGTACCCCCATGATAAAAGCAATGGATGTCATTAATATTGGGCGAAGGCGTAAGCGACTTGCTTCTTTAATGGCCGAAAGCGCGTCCATCCCCTTATCTTGGAGTTCTTTGGCAAACTCGACAATAAGAATGGCGTTCTTCGTTGCAAGACCAACCAGTACAATCAAACCTATTTGGGTAAAGATATTATTGTCGCCGCCGTAAACTTGCACACCAATAAGTGCGCTCAGCAAGGTCATTGGCACAATCAATATAATTGCCATTGGCAAACGCAGGCTTTCGTATTGTGCAGCCAGTACTAAGAACACTAAAAGCACAACTAATGGGAATACAAATGCTGATGCATTACCCGCTAATATTTGCTGATAGGTGATCTCAGTCCACTCGTAGGTCATGCCAAGTGGTAGCGTCTCAGCCAGTATTTCTTCAATAGCTGCCTTCGCTTGGTCAGAAGAGTAGCCTGGCGCTGCTGCACCGTTAATTTCAGCGGTAACGTATCCGTTATAGTGCATAACACGGTCAGGGCCTGCACTGTGCTCAATGTTCAAGAATGAGCCAAGCGGGATCATCTCACCTTGTGCATTACGCACTTTAAACTGCGTAATGTTCTCAATATCCTGACGGTATTGAGCATCAGCTTGCACATTTACTTGATAGGTTCTACCGAACAAGTTGAAATCGTTTACGTACAATGAACCTAAGTAGCCTTGCATGGTGGTAAACAAAGTATCGATATTAACACCTTGACTCACCGCCTTTTCTCGATCTACATCTACATCTAGCTGAGGTACAGCAACAGTAAAGCTGGTGAATGCATCAGTAAGCGCTGGGTGTGCCCATGCTTTGCCAATCACTTCTTGCGTTACACGCTCAAGCTCTTCAAAACCCAAGTTTCCTCTGTCTTCAACCTGCAAACGGAAGCCACCAATCGTGCCTAATCCCATTACTGGTGGCGGCGGGAATATCGCAACAAAAGCACCTTTTATAGACCCAAAGTTCTGGTTAAGCTGGGCAGCAATGGCGCCACCCGATAGTTCAGGCGTCGTTCTTTTATCAAAGTCAGTCAGGGTAGCAAACAACACGCCTGAACTTGGACTATTGGTAAACCCATTAATATTTAGGCCAGGGAATGCTATCGCATCTTCAACACCAGGGTGTTCCATGGCAATACGAGACATTTCACGGATCACTTCTTCAGTTCTGTCCAAGCTTGCTGCATTTGGCAATTGAGCAAAGGCGACTAAATACTGCTTATCTTGCGGCGGAACGTAGCCCGTTGGTGTATTGGCAAACTGGAAGTAAGTAAGCCCAAGCAGACCCGCGTAAAGCACCATGATGATACTGCTTTTACGAATAAGCCCCCCAACAGCACCGGTGTAGCGCTTTGAATTGCGATCAAAGAAACGGTTAAACGGTGAAAACACAAAGCGTCCAAACACTTTGTCCATTAACCGGGTTAACCAGTCATTCGCTTTACCGTGAGGTTTCAACAACAATGCAGATAATGCAGGGCTTAGCGTTAACGAGTTAATGGCAGAAATTACCGTAGAGATAGTAATAGTTAGTGCAAACTGCTTATAAAACTGCCCGGTTAAGCCGCTCATGAAAGCTGTCGGTACGAATACCGCAGCAAGTACCAGTGTTGTGGCAATGATAGGGCCAGTTACTTCTTTCATTGCTTGCACGGTGGCCTCAAACGGCGCTTTGCCTTCAGAGATATTACGCTCAACGTTTTCGACGACAACGATAGCGTCGTCCACAACAATACCTATTGCCAACACTAGCCCAAACAGCGACAGTGCATTTAGTGAAAAGCCCATTAGCTGCATAAAAGCGAATGTTCCCACGAGAGAAATAGGTACAGCAACGAGTGGAATAATAGACGCACGCCATGTTTGTAAGAACAGTACAACAACAAGTACAACTAACAATACTGCTTCTAAAAGTGTACTAATTACCGCTTCAATCGAACCGCGAACAAATACGGTAGGGTCGTAAGCAATTTCGTATTCTAGCCCTTCAGGGAACGCCTTTGACAGTTCCGCCATACGAGCGCGAACATCATCTGAAATTTGGATTGCGTTGGAGCCTGGTGCTTGGAAAACCGGCACCGCTGCCGCAGGGTTATTGTTAATCAGTGAACGCAGTGCATAAAACTCTGAACCTAGTTCAATACGCGCAACATCTTTGAGACGCGTTATTTCACCATTTTCGCCTGACTTAACAATGATATTTTCAAATTCGGCTTCGTCTTTTAAACGACCGCGCACATTGATAAGCAGCTGAAATTCACTGGTACCTGTTGGCTGCGCGCCTAAGCTACCCGCCGCCGCTTGCTGGTTTTGGTCGGCAATAGCAGCTGCCACATCGCCAGGGTTTAACTGGAGTGCAGCCAGTTTGTTAGGATCTAACCACACTCTCATGCTGAACTCACCGGCACCGAACAGACGCACTTGCCCTACGCCATTGATTCGCGCTAGCTCATCTTTAACAAACTGGTCAGCATAGTTTGAAAGATACAGCATGTCATAACGATTATCAGGCGACGTTAAATGCACCACCATGGTTAAGTCTGGTGACGACTTCTCAGTTACTACACCTAAGCGCTGTACTTCTTGAGGTAAACGCGGTGTAGCGCGATTTACACGGTTTTGTACCAGCGTTGTAGCTTCGTCTGGGTCTGTACCAATAGCAAACGTGATCGTTAGCGTCATACGGCCATCACTGGTAGCCTGTGATGACATATACAACATGTTTTCAACACCGTTAATTTCTTGCTCTAGCGGCGTTGCGACTGTTTCGGCGATAACTTCTGGGTTTGCACCAGGGTAATTCGCAGTTACCACCACGGTAGGCGGCACTACTTCAGGGTATTCAGTGATAGGCAGTTGCCACACAGCAATTGCACCACCTATAAAAATAAGTAGGGAAAGCACGCCCGCAAAAATCGGGCGGCTAATGAAAAACTGCGAGATGTTCATTACTTAAGACCTGCTGTTGCTGTACCTGTGGCAAATGAACCACCAGATAAAACATCTTCAACCTGTGCCATGTTTTGGGTTACTTGTGCAGCATTATCAACTTGTGACTGCCAGCTAGATAAATTTGCCAGTGCATCTTCATCACCCATAGGCACTTCGTTAGCGGCAACTTGGGCACCAGGGCGAACGCGCTGTAAACCATCAACCACAATGGTGTCGTTCGCATTTAAGCCACTGGTGATAATGCGCATGCTGCCCACTTTGTCACCTAGCTTAACTGCGCGGTATTCCACTTTATTTTCGTCGTTTACAACCAGTACAAACTTATTATTGAGGTCTGTGCCGATCGCTTTTTCTTTAACAAGAATGCCCTGATCGTTCGTATCACCCGCCAATTTTAAGTGTGCAAATAATCCTGGTATTAAACGCCCTTCTTCGTTATTAAATACAGCGCGAACGCGAAGTGTACCGGTGCTACCGTTAACCTGGTTGTCGATAAAATCGATTTGACCCCAGTGGTTATAATCAGACTCGTTAGCAAGGCGCATCGCTACCGGCTGCTCGCTCACTGCTGTTGAAGCCGTTGATTTATCGGTTAGGTAGTTTAGGTAGGTCTGCTCATCAATATCAAAATACGCATATAAACGGTCGGTCGATACGATGCGAGTTAGCTCAGTTTGTCCTGCGGTAACAAAGTTACCCTCTGTGATATTGGCACGCGATACACGTCCAGAAATGGGGGCTTCAACACGGGCAAAGCCGCGATTCAGGCGGGCTACTTCAAGTGCAGCTTGGGTTTGGTTTAAGCTTGCCAGTGCTTGGTTTTTTTCAGCTGAACGGGCGTCGAGCACTTCCTCAGATACTGCTTGGGTTTTGCGTAGTTTAAATGCACGATTATAGTTTTGCTCGGCTAGTTTTACTCGGCTTTTGGCTTCTTCAAGTTGAGCGGTTAGACGGTCAACCTCCGCCTTAAACGTCCGGTTATCAATTAAGAACAACGTTTGCCCTTGTTCGACGTACTCACCTTCGTCAAATGCAACAAAGTCAATATAGCCCGACACACGAGGGCGAAGTGCAACAATATGTGGCGATTCTAAACGTCCGGTAAAATTATCCCACTCGGTTAGACGCTGAGACACCACGGTAGCCACATCAACAGGAATACCAGCATTCGCGCCAGCACTCATTGATCGACTTGGATCCTGCTCGTCACCACCGCATGCAGCGACAAGCGCAGTTAGGCTTACAATTGCCAATAAACGGGTAAAAGTTTTCATTGCAAGATTCTCTTAAAAATTAAACTAAAGTTTGATGCCGCGCATTATGCATCGCCACCAACAATAAAAATAATTATCTTTTTATATGCAACACATCACATGATGTTATATATTTACATTTGGGCTGAAAGAGACAATTGCTTTTAAAAATGTAAAAGCATGGTTTCGCAGAGAAAATGAGAATAACCGTATAAAAAGCGAGAGCTTAATGAAATCAATGGTTGCAGCGGTGCATGTCCAAGTGTCGCTCGTCGCACTCATATGGAAAATAAATACTTTTTGCTATAACCTATAACTAAACTATGTCAGTTAAATTACACAGTTGAAAACGAAGTAAACGGCAGCTTTTTTCATCGTTCGATAGATGAAAATAGATTGTCCGCAATAGACACCGGAGACAACCATGCGTCCACATGATTTAAATTTATTGATGATTTTTGATGCCATCATGACCGAGGGTGCAATTACCCGCGCAGCTGACAGGCTGTCGATGACGCAACCTGCGGTATCTAACGCACTTTCTCGTATGCGCACCGCTTGGAACGACGAGCTGTTTGTTAAGGACGGACGTGGTATTCAGCCTACCTCTTTTGCAAAGAATTTATGGAGTCAGATTCAAGGTCCCTTAGGTGAGCTTGAAGTTGCCGTTAACCCTACAGACTTCAATCCTGCAACGGCTAAACGCACCTTCCGTATAGCCGCAACTGACAGCATTGTTTCCATGGTATGGGGGCCGCTGCGCAAAGTTATTGAGAATGAAGCGCCAGGTATCAATATCCATGCTATTCCTAATTACGACATGGAAACCGATAAGATACTTAAAGATGCCGAAGCAGAACTCACCTTCTCTAAATATCAAGAGCCTGGCTCTGTTATTCGAGCAGAGCATGTTCTCGACCCAAGCTGGGTTGTGGTAATGCGCCCCGACCATCCATTAGCAAAATCTCAATTGACGTTAGAAGACTTTGTCGCGGCTGATCACCTTCTGGTTTCCGTCACAGGCGATGTGACTGGCCCTACCGACCAGGTGTTAGCAAACTTAGGCTTAAAGCGCCGCGTGGCAATGTCAGTAAACCAGTTTTATAACGCTACACCGTTATTAAAAGAGAGCAACCTTATTTGTGTAGCCCCCTCTTTAGTAATGGAAAAAGAAATTTTCTCAGGGGAATTGGCTGTATTTGAAACACCAATAGAAATTGTCAGCTCTCCGCTGTCTGTGATGTGGCATAAACGTCAAGACCAAGATGCAGGCTTGCAGTGGCTTAGAGGACTAGTAGTAAGATTTATTCGCGAGCGTGCACAGCGTCACGAAATGCTGCTGTCACAATGTTGCCGCAAAGCGTACTGCGCTGACACGGTAAAACGCTTTATGGACCAGCGGAATATGGATTGTGAAGAGTTTACGCCAGCGCATTTGAAAACGCCCAGCAATGATGAAATTGACGAAGAACGTTACAACGTAGCTGTTGGGAAAGAAACAGCTTAATACCAGTCCGCTTAGATCATTACCCACGCAACGAGACGTAAAATGTTCGTAATCGAGGCGTGTTACCGTAGGTATAATGGTTGTAAAATATTCAAAGCCACAATAAAAAAACCGCTCAATGAGCGGTTTTTTTCAAAGTTCGAACAAAGAAGTTAACTTACTTCTTTTTCTTCGCTTTTGGATTTGGTAGGTCGGTAATGCTTCCTTCGAAGATTTCAGACGCAAGACCAATTGATTCGTTAAGCGTTGGGTGAGCATGGATAGTCAATGCTACATCTTCAGCATCAGCGCCCATTTCAATAGCTAGGCCGATTTCGCCAAGCATTTCGCCCGCGTTGGTACCAACCATTGCACCACCAATTACGCGGCCCGTTTCTTTGTCGAAAATCATCTTGGTCATACCGTTAGTTGCATCAGATGCAATTGCACGACCTGAAGCTGCCCAAGGGAAAGTAGCTGTTTCGTAGCTTACGCCCTGCTCTTTCGCTTCTTTTTCAGTTAGACCAACCCAAGCTACTTCTGGCTCAGTGTACGCTACTGAAGGAATGGCACGCGGGTCGAAGTAATGCTTCTGTCCAGCAATAACTTCTGCTGCAACGTGACCTTCGTGAACCGCTTTGTGCGCAAGCATTGGCTGACCTACAAGGTCGCCGATTGCGAAGATGTGATCAACGTTAGTACGCATTTGCTTATCAACATTGATAAAGCCACGCTCGTCAACGTTTACGCCAGCTGCATCTGCGCCAACTAGCTTGCCGTTCGGCTTACGACCAACAGCAACAAGTACTTTGTCGTAGCGCACTGGCTCAGCAGGTGCGTTCTTACCTTCAAATGTTACGTACAAGCCATCGTCTTTTGCTTCAACCGCAGTCACTTTGGTTTCAAGCATGATGTTGAATTTTTCTTTGTAGTCTTTCATGAACACTTTCATGATGTCTTTGTCAGCTGCTGGAATTAGCTGATCTAAGAATTCAACTACATCAATGTTCGAGCCAAGTGCTTCGTACACAGTACCCATTTCTAGACCGATGATACCACCGCCTAGTACTAGCATTTTTTCTGGAATATCTTTCATTTCCAGTGCGCCAGTTGAGTCGATTACTCGATCATCTTCTGGGATGAACGGTAGGCTTACCGGCTCAGAACCTGCAGCAATAATCGCCTTTTCAAAAGTAATAGTAGTAACGTCGTCACCATTTTTTACTTCTAGGGTGTTTGCGCCTGTAAATTTACCGAAGCCTTGTACATGCTTAGTTTTACGCATTTTAGACATACCGCTAAGGCCATTTGTTAATTGCTTAACAACGCCGTCTTTGTATTCGCGGATTTTATCTAAATCGATGGTTGGCTCGCCAAACGATACACCGTGACTTGCAAGGTGCTTCGCTTCTTTCATCACTTTAGCAACGTGAAGAAGGGCTTTGGAAGGGATACAGCCAACATTAAGACAAACGCCACCTAGGGTGTCGCGAGAGTCTACGATAACCGTTTCAATACCTAAGTCAGCCGCACGGAATGCTGCTGAATAACCGCCAGGGCCGCCGCCCAGTACCACCAATTGCGTTTTAATTTCGCTCATTGTGAACCTCAATCCTGTTCTTGTAGGGTCATGCTATTACTTTTGCGTAATAGCATAACCTAAATGCCGTCAAAAAGGCTGATAAAATCATCGAAAATGTTACTGATATTGTAAACTTTTTCGGCCTTTTATTTAAAGTATGATTCTGCGTAAGTCAGTTAGGTTTGCAGCAACCTCAGTAGAGAATCTTGCACCTACCGCACCATCGATTACTCGGTGGTCATAAGACAAGCTTAGCGGCACCATTAAGCGCGGCTCAAACTCTTTACCATTCCACTTAGGCTTCATCTCAGACTTAGATACACCTAATATGGCGACTTCTGGTGCATTTACAATAGGCGTAAACGCGGTACCGCCGATACCACCAAGGCTAGAGATAGTAAATGTACCGCCCTGCATATCTGCTGCTTTAAGCTTACCTTCGCGGGCTTTCTTAGATGTTTCGATAAGCTCGCGAGAAAGTTCTTCAATACCTTTTTTATTCACGTCACGAATAACAGGCACAACAAGGCCTCCCGGTGTTTCAACCGCAATACCAATGTTGATAAACTTCTTGATGATTAAGCTTTCGCCGTCGTCAGACAGTGACGAGTTGAATACTTCGTATTTCTCAAGGGCTTTTGCTACGGCTTTCATTACGAAAACAAGTGGTGTGATCTTTAGACCAGACTTAATCTTCGCGTGGTAAGCGTTTTGCTCTTTACGGAACTCTTCAACGTCAGTGATATCGGCTTCGTCGAACTGTGTAACGTGCGGGATAGTCGCCCAGTTACGGTGTAAGAACGGACCAGAAATCTTTTGTATACGAGAAAGCTTTTGCTCTTCAATCTCGCCAAACTTGCTGTGATCAACAGGCTTAACTGGCACGATTTGAAGTACGTTATCGCCTGCTGGCGCACTGCCAGAAGCGGCCGCTGTGCGAGGCTTAGCGAGCTCAGCCTTCACGTAAGCTTGAACGTCTTCTTTTAAGATACGGTTTTTAGGGCCAGAGCCGCTAACTTGAGTCAGGTCTACACCAAACTCACGAGCGATACGGCGAACCGAAGGAGAAGCATGTGCTTTACCTGTATTCTTAGCTTCTGGCGCTGGCGGCACAGGAGAACGGCCTTGCGAGGCTTCTTGCTGTGACGATTGCTTGGGTTCTTCTTTTTTAGCTGCTTCCTGTTTAGGTGCTTCTTGCTTAGGCGCTTCAGCTGCACTTGAAGACGAACCACCGCTGGTTTCAAGCTTAACAACTAAGGTGCCTTGCTTAACTTTGTCACCCGCTTTGATAAAGACTTCTTTAATCGTACCTGCATGTGTTGAAGGCACATCCATGGTCGCCTTATCAGTTTCAAGCGTAATTAGGCCGTCTTCTTTTTCAACAGTGTCGCCAACCGATACAAGCACATCGATAACGTCAACTTCACCGTCTTCACCAATGTCTGGTACAGCAACTTCGATAGTCTCGCTACCTGCAGACGCCGCTGGCGCTGATTCTTGCTTTGAACTTTCCTGCGCAGCCGGTGCAGATGCTTCAGAAGAAGCATCGCTAGACGCCGATTCACTTGAAGACGAGCCTGAGCCCGCTACTTCCAGCTTAATAACAACTGTGCCTTCTTTCACTTTATCGCCAGTACTGATGAATACTTCTTTCACCGTACCTGCGTGTGTTGAAGGAACGTCCATGGTTGCTTTATCGGTTTCAAGGGTAATTAGCCCATCTTCTTTTTCAATGGTGTCGCCCACTGAAACCAATACGTCAATTACGTCTACTTCGTCGTCAGAACCGATATCTGGTACTGCAACTTCAATCACTTCGCTGCTGCCAGACGACGCGGGTGCTGCCTCTGGCTTGCTTTCTGCTTTAGGTGCTTCTTCTTGCTTAGGCGCTTCTTCTTGTGAAGCGTTGTCTGAAGATGATTCTTCTGCAGCGCTATCACCGGCACTATCGCCACCTGCAACTTTCATTTCACCAATCACATCGCCTTCTTTGATTTTATCGCCTACTGATACAGACAGGCTTACAATCTCACCTTCAAACGGTGCTGGAATGTCCATTGACGCCTTGTCACTTTCAACAGTAACAACGCCTTCATCGGCTTCGATGTTGTCGCCTACGGCAACACATAGCTCGATAACTTCAACTTCGTCACCGCCTACGTCGGGTACGATAATCTTTTGAATATCTGACATATGTAAAATACCTTATCTGGCTTACGCGTAAAGTGGGTTAAGTTTTTCAGCGTTAATATCAAAACGCTTAATGGCTTCTGCTACCACTTTCTTCTCAACGTCACCGCGCTGAGCTAATTCGTAAAGTGATGCCACCACAATGTATGACGCATTAACTTCAAAGTGAGTACGCAAGTTTTCACGGCTATCGCTTCGACCGAAACCGTCTGTACCTAGGCAGCGGTATTCAGTGTCGATAAATGCACGTACTTGGTCTGAGTAGTTCTTCACATAGTCAGTGGCAGAAATCGCAGGACCTGCGTCTTTCGTAATTACCTGACCAATATAAGGTACTTTTTGCTCAGCTTCTGGGTTTAGCATGTTCCAGCGTGCTACGTCTTGACCTTCACGCGCTAGCTCGTTAAACGAGGTTACTGAGTAAACATCAGAAGATACGTTGTAGTCGTCACACAGAATTTGTGCTGCTTTACGCACTTCGTTCAAGATAGTACCTGAGCCCATTAGCTGAACATTAAGCTTAGACTTGTCGTTTTCAACGCGCTCTAGCTTGTAAATACCCTTAATGATTTGCTCAGCAACATCATCACCTTCAGGCATTGCAGGGTGCTGATAGTTCTCGTTCATCAACGTTAGGTAATAGAAGATATTTTCATTGTTACCATACATACGACGTAAACCGTCTTGAACGATAACCGCTACTTCGTACCCATATGTTGGGTCGTAAGTAATACAGTTGGGGATTAGGTTAGCCTGAACGTGTGAGTGACCATCCTGATGCTGTAGACCTTCACCGTTAAGGGTTGTTCTACCTGCTGTTGCACCTAAAAGGAAACCACGTGCTTGGCTATCGCCCGCTGCCCACGCCAAGTCACCAACACGTTGGAAACCAAACATTGAGTAGTAGATGTAGAACGGAATAGTGGTAGCGTTACAGGTTGAGTAAGACGTTCCCGACGCAACCCACGATGCCATTGCACCTAGCTCATTAATACCTTCTTGAAGTACCTGACCTTTTTTATCTTCGCGATAGTAAGCCACTTGGTCGGCGTCCTGAGGTACGTATTTCTGACCTTCGTTGGCGTAAATACCTACCTGACGGAACAAACCTTCCATACCGAAGGTACGGGCTTCATCAGGGATAATTGGCACGATACGCTTACCAATTTTCTTGTCTTTTAATAGCGCATTTAGTACACGTACAAACGTCATGGTTGACGATACTTGACGGTCACCTGACCCTTTTAAGATAGCATCGAATGCACTTAGCTCAGGAATTTCAAGCTGTTCTTCAGCCTGTTCACGGCGAGAAGGCAAGTAACCGCCTAGTGCTTCACGACGCTCGCGAAGGTACTTCATTTCTTCGCTGTCTTCGTCGAACTTGAAGTATGGCAGGTCAGCAATTTTCTCGTCTGCTACAGGAATATTGAAACGATCGCGGAACGCTTTGATTGAATCAACGTCCATTTTCTTAACGTTGTGCGCTACGTTTTGTGCTTCGCCTGATGCACCTAGACCGAAACCTTTAACCGTTTTAGCAAGGATTACCGTTGGACGACCTTTCGTATCAATGGCTTTTTGGTAAGCCGCGAATACCTTAACCGGATCGTGACCACCACGGTTCAAGCGCCAGATGTCGTCGTCAGACATGTTCGCTACAAGTGCCGCTGTTTCAGGATACTTGTTGAAGAAGTTTTCACGGGTGTACTTGCCGCCTTTGGCTTTACAGTTCTGGTATTCACCGTCTACCGTTTCACCCATAAGCTGGATAAGCTTGCCAGATTTATCACGAGCTAATAGCTCATCCCAGTAGCTACCCCAAATAACTTTCACTACTTCCCAGCCAGCGCCGCGGAACGTACCTTCAAGTTCTTGGATAATTTTGCCGTTACCACGTACCGGTCCGTCTAGACGCTGAAGGTTACAGTTGATAACAAACGTTAGGTTGTCTAGGCCTTCGCGAGACGCAAGACCAATTGCACCCAAGCTCTCTGGCTCATCACACTCACCGTCACCCATGTAGCAGTAAACGCGCTGACCTGAACAGTCTTTAATACCACGGTTGGTTAGGTACTTAAGGAAGCGAGCAGTGTAAATAGCTTGAAGTGGACCTAAGCCCATGGAAACCGTTGGGAACTGCCAATAATCTTTCATCAAGTGAGGGTGTGGGTAAGACGACAGACCATCGCCAGCACACTCTTGACGGAAGTTGTTTAACTGTTCTTCAGTTAAGTTGCCTTCCATATATGAGCGCGCATAAATACCTGGAGAAATATGGCCCTGAGCGAAAATAAAGTCGCCGCCTTGGTTCTCGTTAGGCGCTTTGAAGAAGTGGTTAAAGCCAACATCGTAAAGCATAGCCGATGATGCGAAGCTACCAATGTGACCACCAAGCTCTAGGTCTTTCTTAGATGCACGCAATACAATCATCAATGCGTTCCAACGAATTGCCGCACGAATGCGCGCTTCGATGGTCAAATCGCCGGGCATTTTTGGCTCTTGCGCTGCTGGGATAGTATTGATGTAGGCAGTGGTTGCATCGTACGGTAGATGCGCGCCGCTGCGACGTGCTTTATCAATAAGTTTTTCGAGTAAATAATGGGCGCGTTCTACGCCTTCCTCTTCTAAAACCGACTCAAGCGCATCAATCCACTCTTTAGTTTCTTGAGGATCTACATCTTGGTGCATCATATCAGACATGGTGCCATCCTATTTTTTGCTTATATAGAAAATCCTCCCTTAGCATTGCCTCTTATCATAAAGGCGCCAAAAGAAGGAAAACTAAATTACGTTGTACTCACAGTGACCCAATCTGGCTCACCTGCTTTTGCAGTGGCACAGGAAAAAACCTGACCGGCCTCTGCGAATGAATAGCTATCTAGCTTTTTTGAAAGCAAAGCTAAGTAACTAAATCTCTAATCGTCGCAATGCGCGCTGCACGCGGGTATCGCGTTGATTAATGGTTAATAGCGTTTTTTCAATAAACGCCAAATGCGTGTTACATGCTTGGCGCGCAGCTTCTGGGTCGCGAGAAGCAATCGCTTCCACAATTTCACGACGCTGCTTAGCAATGTCTTCCACTGCTTCAGGATGCGCTGCCAGCATGTCAAAGTTTCGTTCAATATTGTCCACCAGCATGCTTTGCATGGTGCTCATTACGTGCAACAACACCATATTGTGTGATGCTCTTGCCATAATGATATAAAACTGTCCTAGCGCCTCTGCTTGAGCACGTTTGCTCTCGTGCGCTTTAGGCGTAGGAACGTCATTTAATGCCTGCTTCAATGCTTCGTAGTCTTCGGGTTGACCACGAAGTGCCGCGTAATACGCTGCCATTCCTTCAAGGGCATGACGAAATTCTAGCAAATCAAATTGGGTTTCAGGACGCTGACTGACTAAGTCCATGAGCGGGTCTGTCATGGCAGAATTGAGGTTGCGATTTACAAACGTACCGCCACCTTGTTTACGCTCTACCAGCCCGCGTGCCTGTAAGTTACCAATGGCTTCCCTTAGTGAAGGTCGTGAAACGTCAAATTCCAGCGCAAGCTCTCGTTCTGGCGGTAATTTTTGACCTGCCAACAACGTACCGTCGAGAATCATGGACTCGAGTTGCTCGGTAATCACATCAGAGAGTTTTTTTCGCTGCTGCCGCATGCGCTCTACGTATCCTTCTATTTAAACCGTGCTCTATAACAATAGCGACGTTATAAGAACGATGAATGTAAAAAATAATCGTAGACTATTTAATCACAAACACCAATTGGTAATACCATTTTACCTATCTAGTTTAAGGCAGATCGATTTCGAGGTAAATACTCCCAAGCATAGCAAAGCCTTTACCTTTTGCTGGGTGTTAAGCTTTATTGTTGAATTTGTTAATAAAAATCAGGTTCCATTAACTGGTCTGATGAGGAGGGGTAGATCAGTAAATACGGGCAAAGCGCCTGATCTAAATACAATTAATAAATAGACCAAACGCCTTTCTAAGCCAAGTAGGCTAGTAAATGTTAAAAATAATGACTATGCCAGACTGCCTACAAGCGTAAGCGCAGATGTTATTACAAGAAGAAAAATAACATTACGTTTTGCTAACTTTACAAGCACCTTCGGCTCTATTGCTGCATTTTCAGCCTGCAACTGTTGTTCATCAGACGTGAGAATCTCAGCTTTCGAGGAAATTTGTGTAAGCACATCGTATGCAGGCACATCGAACTTAAGCGCGTATTTTAGCCACTCTGGCAACGCTCGTGAGAAATTCCCCATCATCAGCATGCCAAAAGCGGTCACGCGAACAGGAATATAATCAAGGGCAAACATTAATCTTCCTGCAACGGCTTTTAATGGGTGATTTGCATCACACAATGCCTCGGTCGTGCTTCGACTCAAGCTATAAAACAGCGCGCCAGGTGCACCAAAAGCAATAAACCACAACATCACAGCGGCATAGTGCTGATAGTTAAGCCAAGTGAGATGTTGGCCGAAAGTTCTGCCTTCTGTACCTGCACTACCGTCACTGTCTGTTTGACTTGCACAATGCCCTAACTGGTCGGTATACATACTACACGCCTGAAGGTCACCTCGGTCAGCAGCATTTAGAAAGCTCTTGTAAACGGCTCGCAATGCGGGGCAACCAATACAAATAAACAAAATTATGCTTTGTTCTATAAACGTGAGAAATGCACCAAGCACCCAGTATTCAATTGCTCCCAGCATCATTGCGGGAAGCAAAAGATAAAAATAAAGCGCAGTAGACGATACCTTCTTATCCTTATCCTCACTTTCCTCATTCGTTTCTTGGAATTTGATTAAACCTTTATCTTGGAGAAAAGCTCGATATTGCGCGGCATATTTTTCAATATGCCAATTGGGTGTTTTTGTTATCAACCGTTCGAGGCTGAGAACTAATAGCAAGCTCATTAACATCATAGGTATTGCGTCCCTTTTTCCGGCGACTTGGGTTACTTGGTGTTATTCAACCTAGTAACGCGCATTCTGTATCTTGCCCAATCAAAAGCAACACCGGGGTCGGTTTTTCGCCCCGGCGCAATATCATTATGACCTACAATACGCCCTAAAGTGATCCGAGGATAGTGTAGTGTAATAAAATCAGTGAGTTCGCCTAGCGCATGATACTGTGCATCGGTAAAAGGCAGAGTATCAGTGCCTTCAAGCTCAATACCGATAGCGTAGTCGTTGCAGCGGCTACGCCCTTGGAAGCTTGAAAGGCCAGCGTGCCACGCCCTTTGTTCAAAGGGTACAAATTGTTCTATTTCACCAGTGCGATAAATTACACAATGGGCAGAGACCCTTAAGCCAGCAATTTCCTTATAAAAGGGATGGTCATCTGGATTGAGGGTACCGGTAAACAATTGGCGAATGCCCGGCGTACCAAACTGTGAAGGCGGCAGTGAAATGTTGTGTATGACTAACAAGCTCACGTCTGTGCTGTCAGGACGGGCATCGTAATGCGGACTTGGGGTGTACCTTGCTTCGTTGTAAAGCATCATAGTATTTGCTTCGGTAATTGATTTTCTAGGTAATAGCCTACATTGTATGTGGAAGTAAGTGTATAGGGCTATACGTTGTACTCTATTATTTGAATCAGCACCTCAGCTCAGTACTTAACCAATGATTAAAAGATTACGCTAGGTAATAGGCCACACGAAACGTAGTGCACCACTATTATAAGAAAGGTAAAAGCATGAATGAACAACAAGACCCGACTGCGTCAACGGGCAAATGGATGGTTGCGCTTGCATGGATTTGTGGTTTTGGATTGCTGGTTTTTGTTTTCTCAGATCTTCTGGAAAAACAAATTAATCCGAATAGCGAACCTACATCGGAACGTATTGGTTCGCAGACCGAGGTACGCCTTAAACAAAACCGCCAAGGTCATTATGTAACAACAGGCTATATCAACGGTGAAGAAGTCGTATTTCTTGTTGATACGGGAGCAACTGACGTGGCCGTTCCCGCGCATTTGGCTAACAAGCTTCAACTCAAAGCGGGTCGAGAAGGGTTAGCCAGTACCGCTAACGGCGTTGTAAGAGTCGCCGAATCGACCATTGAAACCTTACGCATTGGTGAAATTGTGGTGCGCGATGTAAAAGCAAACTTAAACCCTGGTATGCAAGATGACCATATACTGCTAGGAATGAGTGTTCTTCGCCAATTAGAGTTTACTCAGCGCGGAGAATGGTTAATATTGCGTACCCTTTAAATACACAGACAGCATAGATCATAGCGATGAAGATGACATCACCAGACATGCAAGCGATTCGAGAGCAAGTATCTAACGCGCTTATTGAAGATCTTGGCGGCGAATTAAATGCCGCAAACGACATTACCGCAAGCCTAATAGATGAAAGCGTTAATGCAAAAGCCACAATTATTACGCGCGAGCCTTGTGTGGTTTGCGGAATCGCATGGGCAAACCAAGCGTTTGCGCTTATCGATGAGTCGGTGTCGCTAACGTGGCATGTAAAAGATGGCGACAAGGCTGAGGCCGACACTGTGTTGGTGAGTTTAGAAGGTTCTGCTCGTGCTATTTTGACGGCCGAACGTACGGCACTTAACTTCCTACAAACCCTGTCAGCAACCGCCACTGTTACTGCCTTTTACGCTAAGTTTTTAGATGGCACTAACACTAAAATTCTAGATACCCGCAAAACGTTGCCAGGTTTGCGCTATGCGCAGAAATACGCGGTGCGTTGTGGTGGTGGTCAAAACCATCGTGTGGGTTTGTTCGATGCATTCTTAATTAAAGAAAACCACATCTTTTCTTGCGGCAACATCGAGAAAGCCGTAAGCCGAGCGAAAACAATGATGCCGGGCAAGCCTGTTGAAGTAGAGGTAGAGAGCATAACCGAGCTTGAACAAGCGCTTTCAGCAGGTGCCGACATTGTCATGCTGGATAATTTTTCTAACGAACAGATCCAAAAGGCAGTGGCGCTCAACAAAGGTCAATGTAAACTGGAAGTATCAGGGAACATTACTGATGAACGACTGGCATCACTTGCACAACTAGGTGTAGATTACATTTCATCCGGCGCCTTAACTAAACACGTTCAGGCCATTGATTTGTCTTTACGCATTAATTTGTCATAGCAGCGCAAGACAGCTAAAGCGCGAAATATAAAATCGCAATGGGGAATAAACAAAGGTAAGCGAATATGTTGTTCACCCTTTGTTCTCGCTACCTCTTATTGTAGCATTTCTATTTTACGTGCTTTATTGTAACGATACAGTGATTTTGAAGCGCCGAATAGATGTATAAATTGCAATACGGTTACGCGTTCTTCTGTTCGGTCAATTCTCGATAATGTTCTTTTGTGTATAGATAGATATACGTACTTAAGCCATTAACTTTAATACGAAAGTTCAAATGCTTAAGCCTGCCAAAATTTGGCTAACCATGTCATACTGAAAAAGCTAGACATAGGTATATTTGCCTATACTTGTCAGTAACAAATAAAATTCTATACTGAGTATCAAGTACCAGGGGCGTTAAATGGACGACTCGGGTATAAACGTCAATTTGAATTAAATTTAAACTTTACGTGTTATACACGTCCCGGAGAAAAACCATGATGAACATGAAAACTAAAAACCAAAAAGGTTTCACCCTAATCGAACTAATGATTGTTGTTGCAATCATCGGTATCCTTGCAGCAATCGCACTTCCTGCTTATCAGAACTACACGCAAAAAGCGAAGTTTACTGAAGTAACTAACGCAACAGCTGCTGCAAAAACAGCGGTTGAGATTTGTGCACAGACTACCGGCACACTTACTGGCTGTTCAGGTAATTCAAACGGTATTCCTGCTGACGTTACTGCTTCAGGCAATGTTGTAGGTGTTGCAACAGCAGATGGTGTTATTACTGCTACGGCGTCACCTGACTCAGGTATCGAAGATGCGTCAGGCAATGCAGCAACATACGAGCTAGACCCGACCTTAACTGACGGTCGTGTAACTTGGGATGCAACATGTTCTCCGGCAACGCTTTGCTAATAAAGTAATAACGTAGAAAAAGCCCGGTATACACTGGGCTTTTTTGTTTCAACTTTTAAAAGGCATCTGGTAATGGCGAAGGCGGCTACTATATTCACTTGGCAAGGAAAGGACCGTCACGGTCAAGCCCGAAAGGGCGAAATTTCCGCAACCTCACTCTCAGAAGCTAAAAACCTGTTACGTCGCCAAGGCATTTCTGCCAATAAGGTTAAAAAGCTTTCAAAACCGTTGTTCGGTGGCGCGAAAAAGATCACGCCAGCTGATATTTCTGTTGTATCACGCCAAATCGCCACCATGCTTGCCGCAGGGGTTACCCTTATTCAATCGTTGGAAATGATTGCACAAGGCCATGCAAAGCAAACCATGAGGAAACTTTTAGGCGAAATAACTGAAGAAGTGAAAGCGGGTAATCCACTTTCATCAGCGCTTAGAAAGCATCCCGAATATTTTGACGATTTATATTGCGACTTGGTTTACACCGGCGAGCAGTCGGGCGCACTTGAAACCATTTATGACCGCATCGCGACCTACAAAGAAAAGGCCGAAGCACTAAAGTCAAAAATCAAAAAGGCGATGTTTTACCCCATTGCGGTTTTGGTAGTTGCTTTTATTGTTACGACCATCCTTCTTATATTTGTTGTGCCGCAGTTTGAAGAAATTTTCAGCAGCTTCGGGGCAGAACTTCCCGCTTTCACCCAGTTCGTATTGGCTATTTCGCGATTCGTCCAAGACTTCGGTATTTTTATTGCCATAGGAATTGGTGTTGCAGGCTTTATGTTTATGCGCACCTATAAGCGAAGCCAAAAGCTACGTGACTCGCTAGACCGCAAAATTCTTAAAATTCCTGTTATTGGCGAAATACTGAAAAAAGCCAGTATTGCGCGCTTTACCCGTACCCTAGCGACAACCTTTGCAGCAGGTGTTCCGCTAATAGGTGCCCTTGAATCCGCCGCGGGTGCATCCGGCAACGCAGTTTATCGAGATGCGATACTATATATACGTAAGGAAGTGGCGGGCGGTATGCCAATGCATGTTGCCATGCGCGCTACACAAGTATTCCCTGACATGGTGACGCAGATGATTGCCATTGGTGAAGAGTCGGGCGCGGTTGATGAAATGCTCAGTAAAATTGCCACCATATATGAAGCTGAAGTCGATGATATGGTAGACGGTTTAACCAGCCTGCTAGAGCCTATGATCATGGCCGTACTAGGCGTGGTAATCGGCGGCTTGATTGTAGCTATGTACCTCCCTATATTCCAGATGGGTAACGTGGTATAACGTAGCCCAACACTAATATAACCAAAAGTAACAATCATAAGAACCATATACCATGGACGCTATAATTACGCTTAGTAAGCTTTACCCTGCTGTATTCTATTCCCTCGTCTTTTTTGTAAGTTTAATGGTTGGTAGTTTCTTAAATGTAGTGATTTACCGCTTGCCCATTATGATGGAACGCAGCTGGCAACAAGAGTACCAAAGCTACTTTAGTGAAAGTGCACCATCGGCTAATGTCACGTCATCGTTGTCAGACGAAGTATTTAATCTGGTAAAACCTGATAGTACGTGCCCAAGCTGCGGCCACAAAATTCGCGCATGGGAAAATATTCCTGTTATTAGCTACCTGTTTCTTAAAGGTAAATGCGCTAAATGCAAAGTGGGAATATCAATTCGCTACCCGCTTGTTGAGCTTTTCACAGCAATAGCTTGCACATTCGCGGCCTATCAATTTGGTGTCACGTCACAAGCACTATGGGCAGTATTATTTACCTTTGTGCTCGTTGCGTTGCTGTTTATTGACTTAGATAAGATGCTGTTACCCGACCAGTTAACACTGCCTCTTCTATGGTTAGGATTACTGTTAAGCACGCAAAATATTTTCGTGGGCACCACCGACGCTATTATCGGCGCAGCGGCGGGTTATTTAAGTTTATGGTCTGTTTATTGGCTATTTAAACTTGCCACTGGCAAAGAAGGCATGGGCTATGGCGACTTCAAGCTGCTCGCCGCCCTTGGTGCGTATACGGGTTGGCAAGGCTTACCCATAATTATTTTGCTCTCTTCGTTTGTTGGTGCAATTGCAGGCATACTCATAATGGTAATTCAGAACAAAGGTAAGTCGTTGGCTATTCCTTTTGGCCCCTATCTCGCAGTGGCGGGTTGGCTGACACTGCTTTTTAAAGATGCCATTATTACTACCTATCTTGATTACGTACTTTAGTAAGAAGGTGCCGGCATTATGAATAAGCAGCCCCCCTTTGTAGTAGGCCTTACTGGCGGGATAGGTAGCGGTAAATCTGCTGCCACTGATATTTTTGCGTCGTTAGGCATAGACATAGTGGATGCCGATGAGGTCGCAAGAGATGTGGTTGCCGTGGGCTCACACGGGTTACTTCAAATAGCTGAGCATTTTGGCGAGCATATTTTGCTTGAAGACGGTAGCCTTGACCGCGCCGCACTCCGAGAGAAGGTGTTTGCTAATCCAGATGAAAAGAACTGGCTGAACGGTATACTCCACCCGCTTATTCGTTCTCGCATGCAACAGCTGATCATGGAATCAACGGCCCCCTATTGCATCTTATCTGTTCCACTATTAGTTGAGAACAAGCTAACTGAAATGTGTAACCACGTAGTAGTGGTTGACTGCCCTGAAGCCCTTCAGCTTGAACGCGCCTTAAAGCGAGATGGTAGCTCTGAAGCAACGATAAAAAGCATTATGGCTTCACAAGCAAGCCGCAAAGAACGATTGAACGCTGCAGACTATGTGCTAGATAACAGCACCAGCTTACAGGCCCTCTCTTCGCAAGTATTAGCCTTGCATGACAACCTGCTCTTGTTATCTAAAGCTTCAATCCAATAAACAAAACTGACGTTAAGATACGCTCTCAATGACTCAGTTAACTTCTCAAAAGCATATCTTCACAGATTTGCGAATTGTTTTTGAAACTTTTTTGACCAAATAACGTCAAAACAGTGCTTTAAGGAACAAGTATACTTGGCTTAAACGCTTTGATGCTTTAGGCTTGATGCCATTCGCTGTTTTGCTATATTTTAGCGCAGTTTCTCTAAGTCCAAGTGTTTTAAGGGGTTCCATGGGTCACGCTGTTTTCGAATTTCCACTAAAGGAAAAAGTACGTAACTATTTACGTGTTGAGCAGCTGCTTGGGCAACTTAAAATTACGGCTAAATCAGAACATACTCATCTGCAGCTGGTATTCTTTGAACAACTTTTCGAGTTACTTGATCTCATTGAAAGGCTGGATCTTCGCTCCGACCTTACCAAAGACCTCGAAGCCCATGAGAAGAATTTAGTTTATTGGTCTAAGCACCCCAAAATTGACAGTACCGCACTAGAGCATGCGTTAAAAACAGTGCTGACGCTAAAACAAAAGCTTAAAACGGACCGCCGTTTCGGCAGTGCTTTGAAAGAAGATAAATTACTTAGCGCAATCAGGCAGCGCTTTGCTATCCCAGGCGGCGCATGTAGTTTCGATTTACCCAACCTTTATTTTTGGTTACAACAGCCCCTTGACCAGCGCCTCGCTGAAATAGCGCAATGGCTTGAAACGTTAGCCTTACTCGACGATGCAATCACTGTTAGCTTGTCGTTCATTCGCGAACGCGGCCAGTTTGTCAATGTGGTAGCCGATAACGGTTTTTATCAAGGTGCAGCAGAAGACAAAAACGAATTAATTCGTGTTAAATGCAGCGTTGATGAAGGGTATTACCCTACTCTGAGCGGAAACAAATACCGCTACGCCCTCCGCTTCTTGTTATTTTCACCTCAAGAGGGGCACTCTGGTGCCTTGGAAAGCAGTATTCAGTTTCATTTAGCAGCCTGTTAAACTAGCGCCTAGTCACTCGTTCATTGTTTCTCGTCTACGATAGTGTTAGCAATACTCAAACTACCCCGTTTAGACGTAATTTCACTGGAGTAAAGTATGGAAGTGAAATGTCCTATTTGTGCCAAGCAGGTTGTTTGGGCACCAACAAGCGAATATCGCCCTTTTTGCAGCAAAAAATGTCAACTTATCGATTTAGGTGAATGGGCAACGGAAGACAGAAAAATATCAGGGAAGCCTGCAGAAGACGCCACGCCAAAACATATAGACGTAGAAGAAATCGAGGCTATGTTGGCTCAGCAGTCAGATGACTTCTTTAAGCACTAGAATGTTGATTTTTAGGGCAAACATTGCTGTATAATTTGGTCAAAAGGCACGCCCAAAATTTTTTGAGCCGTATGGATATCAAAGCACCTCGTTACCTCGTCATGGGCGCACTTTCATATGCGTTTACTGAAACAAAAAATACAGTGTAAGGGATCAAACCACTGAGCCACTAAGCTTGAGCATAGTTTCGACTCAGTAGGTGTTGTCGATAATACAAAAGGTAATGATGAGTCTTAGCGCTTTCTGAGTAAACCTGCGGCCCCCAATAGTAACAACCAGAATGCAGTACCGCCACCGCCACTATCATTGTCGCTGCCGGGCTGCTGATCAATCAGGGTGTTGGGTGTTTTATTCAGTCCACCGTCTGTTACTTCATTACTATCAAGAACGTTGATAGCGTACACGGTAACAAAGTTTTCGTATCCGGGCTTATCGCCACTTGTGCACTGCTCGCTGGTAAAGTTAACCATAGGTGTTCTGCCTACGTTGTTTAAACAGCGCGGCAACGCTTGCATGTCTTCCAAGATATCCATGTCCTCCGAAAACACTTGCCCAAAAACAGTGAAGCCGCCATTTCGCACGTCGAGATTGGCGCTGTTGTCGTTGATATTGAAAAACCATTGATTGGTAGCACTGTCGGGGTTACCGCTAACCTTAGCCATGGCAATTGTCCCTCTGACATTTGACAATTCCGGTTCATTTTCTACCGCTGGCCCTGACTCAACAGCAACGTGGCTAAAACCGTTTTCGTATTTAAAGCCACCACCTTGCACAACAAAATCGGGTTCTAGACGGTGAATAATAGTGTCTGTATACGCCCCCTCATTAACGTAGTTTAGGAAGTTTTCAACTGTTTTTGGTGTAGTAGTGTCATGCAAGTTGACGCGTATATTGCCTTGGGAGGTAGCAAACTCGACGATGGTAGCTTGCGCACAAAAAGAAAAAAGTGCTGTACATGAAAGTATTGTTATTAGCTTTTTTATACGGAAATTCATAGTGTTACTTTGTTATTTGATAATCGCAAAGTACAACACAATAGAACGGTAAATACAGTAATTCTAGTTATTTGATACAACAAAATGTATTAAATCGTAACCCACTAGATCACATCTAAAGCGTGGAATTTTTTGCAATTTTTTTGGCAGGCCAAAGTCTTTACGTTGACAGTAACATAGACATGTAACAAACCAGCCTTTGTGTCCGCTACATTGGCCAAGCGTTATTGCCAACAATATTCGAGCGAAATTTCTGAATAATAGTGTGAAATACCCTTTAAAAGCTATTTGCGCCAACCGTTGTCTAATGTAGTATTTCATCATCACTCAATGACTACAGCGCATCAGTAGAGCCTTCGCACGGTTTAGCGATGTGTCTGGTTAACGAATTCAATTTCAGTGCGCATCAATATTGATGCGCATCCGCTTCGAAGGGAAACCCAATGTTTGATTCAATCGCGCTTTTTGGTGGTACTCACGGCAATGAAACCAGTGGCATTCAACTAATCAGAAATTGGCAACAATACGGATTGCCTACGCGATTTAACACCTTGAATGTATCGTTAAATATTGCAAACGAGGCAGCAATCGCTGCCAATGTTCGCTTTGTTGAAGAAGACTTGAATCGACAATTTACATTAGAACGCCTAGAAAGTTCAGCGGCTTCCAAAGAAGCCATACTCGCTAAATCAATAAACGAGAAGTTCGGACCAAAAGGTGACTCACAGACAGACTTTGTCATTGATATCCACAACACTACTAGCGAGATGGGCGCTACCCTTATCTTACTTGAAGCCGATGAATTTCATATTCAATTAGCCCGATATGTTAAGCAACAAATGCCAGAAGCGAATATTTTGGTAGAAGATGAAAAACCATATCTAGAACATGGCTATCTTTGCACCACGGGTAAAAAAGGCGTAATGATAGAAGTGGGTGGGCAGCCCCAAGGCGTATTAAGAGAAGACGTTTACCTTCTAACACAAACCATGGCTGAAGCAATATTGGATTTTTGTGCCGCGTATAATAAAGGGAAAATCAGTACTGACGCTTTGCCTGCCTGTGAAGCTTTTCGTTTAGGCGATAACGTATCTTTTCCGTTAGATGCTAATGGAAAGCGTACAGCAATGATCCATCATTCATTGCAAGATAACGATTTCAAACCTCTCATGCCTAGCGCACCTGTGTTTAGGACGTTTGACGGCAAAGATATTCTCTGGGAAAGCAAAGCTGAAACCTACCCCCACTTTATTAATGAAGCCGCCTATTTTAAACTGGATGTTGCGTTTGCCACCGCTGAGCGAATAACGCTGTAAGCGTCAGTAATCTTATTACTCGACGCTGCCAGTATAAAAATAACAAAGGCCAAGCTAAAAACGCTACTGGGCCCTGAAGGGCCCTTCGCTAAAAGAGTTCTATCTTGGGTTCCCGCGCCTCTTCAAACTCATTTTTATTTTCAGGTGAAGATTCATTAATATCAAAATGGATTTTACGCTGATCTTCCATGACGTATTTTTCAAACATTTCTTTCGTGCTCAAATTAAAAGACTCGTCAAAATGTTCGCGATTATTGATGTAAGACGAAAACTGCCCAAATAGGCTAACAATGGCATCTTGCTCTAACTTCACATGTTCGGTGCGCTGGCGAATAATATCTTGGAATTGAATTTTGGCTATTGCACCACTCACTTTAGACGCCACTTCCGTCGCACTGTGTGAAAAACAGGCCAGCATTTTGGGGTTCAGTTCTTCTAATACTCGATAATGGGTCGTAATGTTTTCTAGCGATTCGGAAAACCCCGTTAATAGCTCACACGTATCGTTTGCACGCGTTGAATTGAGCATTTTCTCCCCTTGATGATGCGCGGCATCGAGAGCAGACTTTATACCTGATTCAATTTTTTCAGCCGCCTCTGAAGATTGGGAAGACAATATGCGCACCTGCTCTGCCACTACCGCAAAGCCCCTTCCAAATTCTCCCGCTCTGGCTGCCTCGATCGCCGCATTTAGCGCTAGTAAGTTGGTTTGCGAAGCAATATTTTTTACCAATTCAGTAAGTTCTTTGAGGTTCTCAACTTCACGCATTACCCTCTGAATCGCCTCTGTATCTGAAATTTGCTGTTCCCGCTGCGTATTTATCATGGCTTTAATGCTCATTAAACGCTGTGCGGCTAAGTCAAACTCAGCGGCGCTTTTTTCTTTACAGTTAAGCGCGTTCTTCTGCCCTAACTCAACATTATCTATACTGTCTTGAATACTACTTTCAATTTCGTACAGCGCCTTCATCAACTCCATCGAGGCATCTTCGGTAATAGCGCTTATTCCGTCCATTTGCCCTTTGAGGATGGCTACATACTCGCTAACTTGAGCGTGTGTTTCGTTAAGTTGAGCAGACGTTTCTTGTAAGTAGTCTTCCTGCTTATTTAAACTAGCTTTAAATACGCTTGTTTGCCTATACGAATACCATGCGATGAAGCTCAAAAAACCTAAGATTGTGGCAATGGTACCAGTATGCCCACTTAAAAAGTGTTTGGGTGTATTTAACGAAGTCGCCATGCCCAATGTAGACACACCAATTAAACCGCTCCAAAGCAAAAGTGAGTCCTGAACTTTCTTAGTCTTATCCTTAAGCACTTTAAACTTTTCAGCGAGAACAAACTCATAATACTGCTTTGTTTTTTCAAGTACTTTCATAATCTAACCTTATGCAGCTGGCACCAACTGCTTTACTACACCTAATAATTGCTCTGGCTCAACAGGCTTAACAAGCCAACCCGTCGCGCCCGCCGCTTTCGCTTCTTCGCGACGACTCTGTTGCGATTCAGTGGTTAACATCAACATGGGGGTGAACCTGAATTTAGACTGCTGTTTCAACGTTTTAATAAGCTCTATGCCGTTCATACCTGGCATGTTTAAGTCTGTAATAATCAGTTTAGGACTGATTGATTCAAGGGCTGTTATAGCCGCTTCCGCACTTTCTGATTTTGTGACCGTATAGCCTGCCCGTTTTAATAACATTTCCATGCTCATCAACATGGTGGCCGAGTCATCTACTAAGTGTATTGCGCTCATTGCATTACCTCTTGTGTTAGCCGATTAGTTGTTTACATAATTTAGTATAGTCATGTGCGCCACGACTGTTAGGAGCATAGGCATATACAGGTTTGTTCTCTGCAAATGCCTCGGCTAATTTGATGCTCTTTCTAATGGGGCTTAACACTTTGCTTCGTCCGTAGCGCCCATACCAGTTACTTAACTCCTGTCTATGCAGCTTTAGATTTTGTTCTACCATGACAGGTAGGATAGTGAGTTTAGTTGCTCTAAACTTTCGTTCTGCCATGGCATTTCTGCAGGCATTGAGCAACTTCTGAACACCGTCACTTGCCAAAGGAAGAGGCGTTGCAGGAATAATGATGTCGGTCGCCGCCGATAGTGCAGCCATAAGCTGTGTGCTCAATGTTGGCGGGGTATCAATAAGAACAATATCGAAATATTTGGTTACCGCTTCCGAGTCGCACCAGTTACGCAAAACATCTAGCGTGATTTCTTCATTTGTATTCGCATTACAAGTATCAACATCGGTGGCATAAATGTTGTCAGAGCACTTCACAATAGAGGTAAAGAAGATGTTGAGAGGCAGTTCAGTTATATCGCTTTGTTGAACGCATCCTAGTGCTTTTAAGCCATGCATAACATGGCCCTGATTATCAAGATCCAACACAATGACCCGTTTATTCGCTTGTGCGAATCCATAAGCGAGATTTACCACCGTGGTGGTTTTCGCCGTACCGCCTTTGCGATTAGCTACCGTGATGACTCTCATTCAAACCACACTTTACTCTGCTTGTTTTGCATCATTTCAGTCAGCCAATAAAGTGTGTCAGCTTCAGGCCACACGCTCACTTTTGGCTTCTTAGCTAGCAATACCTGATATACAGCGGTATGTGCGCTACCTAAGGTTTTTAAATTAACTTGTCGGGAAGTCTCTTCATTTAGCCAAGCGAAGAGCGCTTCGGCTTCCTCTATTTCACAGTGCCCTGTCATGACCGCGACTTTCTTTTTGTAAGCTATAGGCATTTTGCTAATACCTCTTGAACGTTGACAATCAATAACACACGCCCGTCGCCAAGCAGCGCCGTTCCCGAAAAGTGAGCGTACCCAGCCAACACGCCTTCAAGCGGTTTTTGAATGACGTCAATGCCTTCGTGAAACTTATCAATGATTAATCCAAACTCTCCCTGAGGCGTAGATACCACAAGAATTGAATGCTCTTCCCTTTCTTCGGCTGCTTCGAAGCCTAACGCTTCACGCAAATCACAAAGAGGTATGAGCTTTTCGCGGATAACCAGTACATGTTCGTTGCGAATACGCTGGATATCGGCAGTAGGCACTTTGACAGTCTCAACGACGGCATCCATTCCAACACCAAACATTTGATCATTCACTTCAAACATCATTACTCGGTTAACTGACATAGTTTGGGGCAGCAATAGTTTGAAAGTACTTCCTACTCCAACTTCGCTTTGCATTTCGATTGTGCCGCCGGCCTGGCTAACCATTGTTTTTACGGCATCCATTCCAACGCCACGCCCGGATAAATCTGACACTTGTTCAGACGTAGAAAAACCAGCGGCAAAGATTAACTGTAGCGCTTCATTATCATCTAAGTTTTCAAGCTGCGCTTCACTGATAACCCCTTTTTGAAATGCCAAAAGCTTTATTTTTTGAGGGTCAATGCCTCTACCATCATCACGAATCTCTATGATTACGCTATCATCAAGCGGCGTTGCAATGAGGTCGATGCGACCTACTCCAGGCTTTCCTGCTGCAAGTCGCTCTTCAGGGGACTCTATGCCGTGGTCAATGCTATTTCTTAGCAAGTGAATAAGCGGTTCAGATAAGGATTCAATTAAGTTTTTGTCAAACTCGGTATCTTCCCCCTGCATACACAACTCGATTTTTTTATCGAGCTTTCTGGCTAAATCCCGCACTAAGCGAGGGTAGCGCTGAAATACGTGCGAAACAGGGACCATACGAATCTGAAGTACAGCACTTTGAAGTGATTCTGTTAACCGATTAACAATGGAGAAATGGGCTTTGATTTGCTTACTGAGCTTTCTACTGCCCCCCTCTTCTTCTGCCTGCTTTGCAAGATAAGGCAAAGAATTTTTGGCAACAGTTAGCTCGCCAACAATATCCATTAAGTAATCTATTTTTGACTGGTCGACCTTGAGCATTTTCACCGCTTGGCGTTCAGCTTTTACAGGGGAAGCGGTGTCTTCGGCTGTTTCTAGTGCATTAGCTGGCTGTGTCGCCACTGCTGTCGCCTCATTAGAGGTTTGTTGCGCTTGGTCATCATTTGCTTGCGCTTGAATTGTTTCCTCATCTAACGCATTGCTAATGGCAACCGCCAGCGCGTCCTCATTCTCAAACTCAGCGCCCAGAATATTACCTACCAGCCCTGCAATAGAAGGAAACATAAACTCAGATTTATAGTTATCCGAATTTAATAGCGTGAGCTGTTGTGTCAGCATCGCTCGTTCATGCAACGCTAGTTTTTTTGGCTTAGACGCTTCCCTCTTTGAGTCGCCTGCTTCGTTTGCCGTACTATTAATGACGTTAGGAGACACATTTGTATGAGTGTCTTTATCTGAGCTTCTATCCTCTCGGCTCTCGTTGTTGAGAAAGCTCAAATCGTCGATTGAAGATAACAGGCTTAGCACCGCCCTATTTGCGCTATCATCTTCGCTACCGTCAAAGTGTAGTGAGGCAAGCAGTAGTCCAGCGCTAGCATGTACTTGGTCTATGTCTGTGTCATTTAAGGCACTGTTCAAGGTCTCGTCGTCGATAGTTTCAACGCACTTTTGAATTTTGCCAATGCATGCAGCTTTTAAAGCTTGAGTGGAAAAACTAACGTACGAGTATTGCCCCTCGTAATATGCCATATGCTGTTTGATTTCATCTTCACTAGCAACGCCGAGCGCTTTGATTGAAGTGAAACAGTTATAGATATCTGCATCTTCGGCTATTTCGGGCATTTCAATGTCAAACGCCTTTAGCCCAGGCAAGGCTACGGTAACATTTATTGGGTCTTCTCCGCGAAAGAAGCACCCTTCGTCAGGCGTGTAATGAATGAAATAGCAGTCTGAACCAGTCGCTTTACAAAGTAAGTCTAAGTCAGCGTTTCCACCAAAACTGGCGAGCAGTGCTATGTGCTCTTCGCTTAGCGTTTGCGGGTCAGCTACTAGGCTTTCATTGTTGACGGTGTCGCTGTTTTCATCAATGTCACTCGATTCTGTCGGGTCGATAAAGTGTCGTAATTGAGCGCTGAGCCGAGTCGATATTGGTTTCCATTGCTCAACGTTCTGGGACCCCACTTCGAGCTCGTCGAACCATATTGAAATTTGGTCTAAGGCTTCAAGCAACAAGTCGCCTATGTCATCGCTGTAGGTCACTTCGCTAGACCTTACGCTATCAAGTAAATCTTCTGCTGCGTGAGCCAAGTGAGTTAAAGGTTTAATATCAAATAAATCAGAAGAACCTTTAATGGTGTGCAGGTCGCGAAAAATTTTATCCACACGCTCTGAAGCAGGGCCTGATGACTGAATTTCTAAAAGCGCTTGGCTCGCCGACTCTAAATTCTCGCGGGACTCGCCGATAAATACATCGAGTAATTCACTCATTGGGTTCCCCCCCAATCACTGCACTTACTACTGACTTCAACGTGTCTGCATCCACAGGCTTCGTCATGTAATAGTTTGCACCACATTGATAGGCTCGCTCGGCATCTTGATTAGCCGACTCGGTACTTATCATAATAATAGGTACCGCACGCAGTGCCTCATTGAGCCGTATTTCCTTACATAACCGATAACCATCCATCTTTGGCATGTTCACATCAACAAGGAACAAGTCCACATTTTTACCTATCGCTTTCTCAAGCGCTTCTACGCCGTTCTCCGCCTCTTCGACAACTCTGTCAGGCGAAGTCACCAACATTTTGTGGAACATTCTTACCGTAGAGGCATCATCAACAATCATTACTGTTTTCATGTTATGCCCCTCCTGCAAGTGGCTTCTGGTAAGCAATCACATCACCAAATTTGCGTACTTTAAACATAGACGAAATACGGCTCATGGACTCACTATGCCCTAAAAAAATGTATCCACCGGGTTTCATCGCATCAAAGAGTACCTGCGCCGCCTTCTTACGCGATTCGTCATCAAAATAAATAAGCAGGTTTCGGCAAAAAATGAGGTCGAAATGCCTAAACTGCTTCATATTGCTTGCTGATAAGATATTCGCGAGCGTAAAGGATACGGACTCACGGATGTCATCACTTAGCTGGAATTGCCCATTAATTTCCTTGAAATACTTCTTCACTAAAGAGAGTGGAATATTCTGAACAGAGCGCTTGGAGTAAAGTCCCTTTTTTGCTGATGCCAGCACGTTGCTATCAATATCAGAAGAGATAAGCTCTACATCCCTGTGCGCCAACCCTTTCCAGTACTCAATAAGATAAATCGCAATTGAGTATGGCTCTTCGCCAGTGCTTGAAGGTACTGACCAAATGCGCAAATCCTCTCCGGCAGGACGATAACTGTCTAACTCATCCATGATTTCTCTGGTCATCGCTTCAAATTGATATTCTTCCCGAAAGAAGTATGTTTCATTGACAGTCATTGAATTCACAAGATTTTGAAATTCTTCACCTGACGCTTGGAACCGCATGTAAGTGAAATAACCTTTAAAGCTCGTATGACCTGTAGCCTTCATGCGTTCATGAAGACGTTTGTCTACAAAATAGCGCTTCGAGTCTTCGAAATGGATCCCGGTTTTTCGGTAAAACATAGAGCGGAACCGTTCGAAATCGGCAGCACCTATTTTGTCTAGTGCTACACTATTCATCGGCGTTTCTCACTTGATTACGAATTAGTGAAATAACAAACTGAATGTAGCTGTGGTTTGGAAAACGGCTTTCAACAGTTTGCAAAATATCCAAAGTAGACACGTCAGCAATTTCAGCTAGTTTGTCCAGTGCAGTACCCACAACATTTTCATTGTCGTCATTCAGCGCGAATTGATGCAGCCAGTTAACTGCATCTATGTGAGCGACCGCACCTATAATGTCTACGCAGAAAATACGGGTGTCAGGATCGTCGTCATGCATGAGCAAATTAACATTCGCAGCAAAAATATCGGGGTTTTGCTGCATAAGCTCAATGGCCCCATTTCGCAATTGCACGTGTTCGCTTTTAAGCATAGTGATAACTTGCGAGGCATGTCTTTGAGTCATGTCATGCTCGAGTGCGCTAAATAAAGCCTCAATCACCGTTGGATCATCTTCTTGTGGCAATCGATAGATAAAGGCGTCATGCGCATCTTTTTGGCCACTTAAATCTCTGACCGCCCACCGGCGCACATCACTGTCGCTAGAGCTTAAATCGCTAATAAGTTGCGCTTTCGTTCGAGGGTGTTCGCGTTTTTCCTCAAAGTCATCGGAAACATCGGCAATAGGTTCTGCTTTCTTCTTGAGACCCATCATTACTTCTCCTCTTAACGACAAAGCGCATTCAGTTTAGATGCGACTTTGGGACTATCTAGTACGAAGCTGGCGCAACCCGCTTCAATAAGTTCTTTCGGCATACCGAAGACAACAGAGGTCGCTTCACTCTCTGCGATCGTTGTCGCACCTTCTTTAAACGCTTTGCTCATAGCGGCAACACCATCACACCCCATTCCGGTCAGCTGTACGCATAGCATAGAAAGTGGCTTGTAGCAGTTAAGTGCGCTGTCTACCATACGATCCACACTTGGATGCCACAGAAAACTTGGGCTTGATGGCACAGGACGCGCTGAGACTTCACCGCCTATTTTTGAGAAGGCAAGATCAGCATCCCCTTTTGCAAGATAGACATTGCCAGCCTTTATGGGCATCTTCGCATTCACCTCAAGCACGTTAAGCGGACTGATTCCGTCCAAGCGCTTAGCAAGCGCACTGGTGAAAGAGGCAGGCATGTGCTGTGAAATAACGATAGGAACCGGAAATGTGGGGCTTAAGTTAGCTACCAGGTGTTCAAGCTTTTTAGGGCCACCAGTGGAAACGCCTACCAATACGACTTCAAAAGGTACGCTTGTTTTGTTGCGAACAACTTTTTGTGTCACGACTGGGGGCGGTTTAATTGTAGGACGCTGTGGCTTACCAGTTTTGGCCAAGGCGTGAATTTTGTTTATTAAAGGCGCCTCTAAATCTGAAATGTCCCGCGAAACAGTGCCCCCGGTTTTTAACACAAAGTCACTTGCGCCAAGCGCGAGTGCCTCTAGGGTAATGGTGGCTCCCTTTTGCGTGAGCGACGAGACCATGATGATAGGACAAGGATAAAGTTTCTTGAGCATCGCCAGGCATGTCATGCCATCCATTACCGGCATATTAATGTCTAGTGTTATACAGTCTGGCTCGAACTCTACAGCTTTAGTTAGCGCTTCTTCGCCGTTACGTGCTACTTGAACAATAAAGCCCTCTTTCTCGAAGAGTTGCGTAAACAGCTTTCGCATTAACGCGGAATCGTCGACGATAAGTACTTTTACTGTCATAAATAACCTCAAATATTAGCTAGCATTGCTCTTGCGCTTTAGATACTGCATTGTCATCAAGCAGAACTTTGGGCTCGATAATTTGAATAATGCGTTTTTCATCATTGAGCTTAATCAGGCGGTTTAAGAACTCAGATTGCATCTCAGAAAGTGAAGGCGCTTCTTCAATAGTCTGTCTAACGACGGTCTTCACTTCGGCAACGCCATCAACGATAAACCCGGTACGCTGTTTATCCTTGGTAAGAACAACGATGCGCTGACGTTCTGACGTTTCGCTGCACGGCATGCCTAAGCGGCTACGCAAGTCGATAACCGGCAACACTGTACCGCGAAGGTTAACAATGCCTTTCAGATAATCTGGTGTACTCGGCACACTTTCGAGCTTCTCTGGTACTCGCGTAATCTCTTGGGTATCGTCAATGCTTACGCCGTATTCTTGCCCATTAATCCAAAAGATAACGTATTGCTCGCAGTCATCTTCATCAATTGCTAAATCGTTGCCATCATTCATTTGAGACTCCTGCTGAATATCGGCATCAAGACTGGTTAAAGCGCTCATCAGCGCACGACTGTAGATGTTAGAAAGGTTGATAATAGACACCAGGCGTTTGCCGCCATCGCTGCGGTAGACCGCTTCAAGCAGCCCCGATTCCGCGCCGTCATTACATACCGAAGGTACAGATTCCAGTTCGGCTTCAGAAATAGACACCACATTACTGACTTTGGCTACCACAAAGCCAACGCTACCAAACTCACTGTTTTGCGTGACTACAATGCGCGATGCTTCGTTAATTTCAGTGCGCATCATGCCAATGGAATTCGACAAGTCGACAATGGGTATGATGCGGCCGCGCAGATTGACCAGTCCCAAAACAGAAGGCGCGCTGTCTGGAAGTTGCGATATCTCAGCGGGAACACGCACAATTTCTTCTACATCTTGAAGGTGAAATGCGAACTCTTGTTCCTCTAGCGAGAAGCACACTAACTGCTGTAAATTCTCATCCTCTTGAGAATCTTCAGGCGTATCGTTATCAATATGCTGCATTCCCGACAGCTGCATAGTATTGCCATCTTGCTTAACAACTGCCTGTGCTTTTGCAAGCGCAGAAACATCAAGGATTTGCTCTACAGGCTGGTCGCTTTGTTTAATGATGCCCTGCATATAGTCGTAGGCGATAGAATCCGTCATTGAGGTTTTATCGATAACAGCATCGCTGCTAACACTGTAGACACGTAGTACTCTGTCTACCAGAAATCCTACGCTACCAAGCTCAGACTCCACGACAACAACGCGGGTTACGTCACTCACGCCTGACTTTGCTCCGAGCAAGATTGTGCTTAAGTCATACACGGGCAATACGTTCCCACGTAAATTTGCTAAGCCAATCATTTGTGCGGGCCCAAGGGGGACAGACACCATAGTCGGTACACGAATGATTTCGCCCACCGCAAGCATAGGAAAAGTGAAACGCTCCTCGTTAACCATGAAGGACACGAACTGTTGTTCACCACCTGACATTAGCTCAGTATCGTTTGCGGTCTCGTTATTCGTATTTTCGTTACTCATGAGGCAAGCTCCTCTATTAGACACAAGCGCAATGGATTAGCCGTTTTGCATTTCATCTGCCACTGAAGCAATTTCTTCAATGGACTTGGCCAACACTTCCATGCCTTTGCTTTGCTGATCTGCTGCGTTAAGCGCCTGCTGACAGTTACTGCTCGCTTGCTCATTTGCCGTTGCAATTTGCTCTAGTCCCCGCTGGGCCTGTGTCACACCCGCGGCAATTTCTTCACCCCGCTCTTTCATCGCCTGGTTATATTGCACCACTTCGTTGATGTCAGTCGCAATTTGCTCGACATCTTGCGTAGTTTGCTTCGCTTTCATGACCTCTCTTGACGCACTTTCAGCAACATTTGTTAAGTCCGTTTTCACGCTCATTGTTTGGTCTTGAATGGCTTTGATGAGATCTTTTATCTGCTCGACGTTTTCAGCCGCTTCATCTGCCAGGCTTTGAATATCTGCTGAGACAACCGCAAAACCTTTGCCATACTCACCAGCTCGCGCCGCTTCTACTGCACCGTTTACCGCCAACATGCTGGTTTTCACTGATACCGTGGTAATTGTATCGATAACCTTATCTATTTGGCGCGTCATGACTTCCATCTCACTGATGGCACTCACGTTTTCTTTGCTGGTTTCAAGAGCCAGATTTATGCCGCTAACCATTCCCTCAATCAGTGCACGGTTTTCTTTAAGCAATTCAGTAATAGCATTGCCTTTCTCTAACGCCACATCACACTGCGCTGAGGCTCTATCAACACCTTCTCTTAACAGGTCAATATTGCCCACGGCTTGGTCGACAGAGCTTGCTGCCTGCTGTGAACCGTTATTCACTTGAGTCAACGCCGTCATGATTTCACTTGATGAGCGATTGATTTCTTCGAGGGTTGCTGACAGCTCTTCTGCTGACGATGCCACCTCTTCTGCGCTCTTGTTTATGTCTGTGCTGTTTTTAAGCTCTTCAGTGATTATTTCTAATGACTGTGCAGCTTGTTCAGCTTGCGACAAAGCAACACTCTGCTCAGAGACGTTAGAAGAAACTTCTTGAGCAGCTGTAGACTGCTCGTCGGCCGCGCACGAGATTGCTTCTGAACCGGTTTGAATTTCTTTGGCTGCGGCATCCATCGCTTTGACCTGTGCCTGCAACTCATCTGCTCCGTCTGCGATACTTTGCATATCTGATTTAATCGTAATGAGTTGCTCTGTAACCGCTTCGCCTTTCGTTACTTCTTCAAGCGCTGCTTCTGAGGAGGATTTAACGGCATCAGAGACTCGATTTGATTGCTCTTGAATACGCTCTATCTGCTTAGCTATATCAGCAGCACTCTTGTCTGAGACTTCCGCGAGCGCGCGAACCGTATCGGCGACTACAGCAAATCCCTTCCCATGCTTACCTGCGCGTCCCGCTTCAATAGCGGCGTTAAGCGCTAGCAAGTTTGTCTGGTCGGCAATGCGGGTAACTTGTTTGACAGCTTCGCCGATGTTTGATGCTTGTTGCTCTAACTCACTCATCATAACTACAGAGCGTGATTGATGCTCAGATGCGGTTTTAACGCTGGTCATCATGGTGCTTAAATCACCGACAACGCGTTCAAGATAGGTTTGAAGCTCGTTGGTTTTGTCCATTGTCGAGCCTGCCAATTCGAGCTGCGCAGCAAGGCCACCTGAAATCTGTGTAATAGCCGCTAAGCTTTCTTGGCTGGCACTGCTTGACTCTTCAGCACCCGCCGCAATTTCGTTAACCGCGGTGGACAACTGGTCTGTAGCGCTTGACGCCTGATTTATACCACTTGCTAGTTCAGTCGTGGCGGAAGCAACGCGCTCTGCGGCTTGCTGTTGCCTTGCTAACGTTCTCGCTTTGCGGCGCTCCTCTTCCGCTTCTTTACGCATCTTTGCATCAACTCGCACTGCGGGTGCGACTGTTTGTTCGGTAGATTTTTTGAGCGCCATAAGTAACCCCGTTATGTGAATGGCTGTAAAAACACTATTCAAATATCGTTGAGAATCGGGCGCATTTATGTATTAAACGAAATACGTTTGTATGAAGAGGGGCACGTTATCTCCGTAGAAACAGAATTTAACGGCAAAATGACGCAAATGTCACAAATGACACTTTTTTACATATCAATATAAAATCAGAAACTTATATACGAGTTTTCATGAAAGCTGATGCTAGCGACTTTGTCAAAGTACAATAGTCTAATGGGCTTGTAGGCTTTGAGATTAATTTCTAAATAAATTACTGAGGAATTAGCAACTTATACTTAGGTATAAGTAAAAAAGCGGCTAAGCGCCGCTACACTGTAGACTATGGATAACGCCGAACTATTGTAAAGCGCTAATTATGGGAACATTTGCTTCAGGAAAGTCAGAAGCATTTAGTGATGTTACCTTGACCCACCGCGACTGTTGGCCTTCTTTGCCGTGCGGCTCGCCGGTAAAATCATACACGCGATGAACATCTAGTTTAACTTGCTTATCGCCGTAATCATGGGTGATAACAATCACTGGCTCGCTGCGGTTCACAATAATCCCCACTTCTTCAGCAAGCTCTCGCTTTAACGCTTCTAGAACGGTCTCACCGTCTTCTACTTTACCGCCGGGAAATTCCCATTTTCCGCCCTGATGAACATCGTCAGGACGAAGGGCAATGAATATGTCATCGCCGCGGGCGATAACGCCCACAGCAACATGTACTACTTTCATTACTTAAGCTTACCATGACACTGCTTATACTTTTTACCAGAGCCACAAGGACATGGATCGTTACGGCCTACTTTCGCACCTTCGCGAACTTGCGTACGTACTTTGTCACTTGCCTGTTCTGGCGTTGCGTTCGCGTCTTCGTGCTCGAAATTCTTAGGCACATCGTCAGCTTGACGACGCTGCTCTTCTACCTTTTGCACGTCTTCTTCGGCTTGTACTTTTACACGCGCAAGAATCGTGATCACTTCAACTTTTAGCGCTTCTAGCATTTGTGAGAACAAGGCAAATGACTCACGCTTGTATTCTTGCTTAGGATTCTTCTGCGCATAGCCGCGTAAATGAATACCTTGGCGTAGGTGATCCATTGCAGCCAAATGCTCTTTCCAATGGCTGTCTAGGTTTTGTAGCATTACCGCTTTTTCAAACTGGCGCAGTACCTGCTCGCCTACTACCGCTTCTTTCTGTTTATAGGCATCCACAACTTCGCCAAGAATACGCTCGCGAAGCTTCTCTTCGTAAAGCTTGTCGTCATTTTCAAGCCAGGTCTTGATTGGCAAGTCTACGGCGAAATCGGCACGCATGCGCTCTTCAAGTCCGCTTACATCCCACATTTCTTCAAGCGACTGTGGCGGAATGTATTCATCGACAACACTCGAAATAACATCTTCACGAATAGCTGCGATAGTCTCACTAATATCACCTTCATCAAGAAGTTCATTACGCTGTTCGTAAATAACTTTACGCTGATCGTTGGCTACATCATCGTATTCAAGCAACTGCTTACGAATATCGAAGTTACGACCTTCTACTTTGCGCTGTGCATTTTCGATGGCACGAGTTACCCACGGATGCTCAATGGCTTCACCGCGCTCCATGCCTAACCGCTTCATCATGTTGCCCATTTTTTCAGAGGCAAAGATACGCATGAGTGCGTCGTCTAACGATAGGTAGAAACGGCTTGAACCCGGATCACCCTGACGGCCCGAACGACCTCGAAGCTGATTATCAATACGGCGAGACTCGTGACGCTCTGTACCAATAATATGTAAACCACCTGAGGCAAGCACAGCATCATGGCTTTCTTTCCATTCAGCTTTAATCTTTTTGATTTGCTCTTCAGTTGGATTTTCAATCTTCTCAACTTCTGCCTGCCAGTTACCACCTAACACGATATCGGTACCACGACCTGCCATGTTAGTCGCAATCGTAACCGCGCCTGGCTTGCCAGCCTGAGCAACGATATCTGCTTCGTGTTCGTGGAACTTAGCGTTAAGCACTTTATGAGGAATTTTCGACTTCTTAAGAATGCGAGAAATGAGTTCTGAGTTCTCGATAGACACCGTCCCCACAAGCGTAGGTTGACCGCGTTTAACGCATTCTTTAATATCTTCAACAATGGCTTCGTATTTTTCTTCTGCCGTTAGGTAGATAAGGTCAGCCATATCTTTACGCTGCATAGGACGGTTTGTTGGAATAACTACCGTTTCTAAGCCGTAAATATGGTTAAATTCGAAGGCTTCAGTATCTGCAGTACCTGTCATACCCGCAAGCTTGTTATACAAGCGGAAGTAATTCTGGAAGGTAATTGACGCAAGGGTTTGGTTTTCGTTTTGAATACGAACCCCTTCTTTTGCTTCTACAGCCTGATGCAACCCTTCAGACCAGCGACGGCCTTCCATCGTTCGGCCCGTATGCTCGTCAACAATAACGATTTGATCTTCTTTAACAATGTAGTCTACGTCTTTAGCGAATAGCTTATGTGCACGAAGCGCAGCGTTAATATGATGAAGCAGTGAAATGTTACCTGCGGCAAACAGCGACTCACCTTCAGGTAGCATGCCCTCTTGTTGAAGAATTTCTTCAACGTGAATTTGACCACGCTCGGTAAGGTGAATTTGTTTCGCTTTAAGGTCAATCGTGTAGTCACCATCGCCCTCTTGACCTTCTTCATCTTCTTTTTCTTGCTGAACAAGCTTAGGAATAATGGTGTTAATACGGCGATATAGCTCTGAGCTATCTTCGGCCTGACCAGAGATGATTAGCGGCGTACGGGCTTCGTCAATAAGAATTGAGTCAACCTCATCCACTACGGCATAGTTAAGCGGACGCTGTACGCGATCTTGTGGGCTAAATGCCATGTTGTCACGAAGGTAGTCAAAACCAAATTCGTTGTTCGTACCATAGGTTACGTCTGCTTGATAAGCTTCACGCTTTTGCTGTGGTGACATACCAGGCACGTTGCAGCCCACACGCATACCTAGGTAAGTAAATAACTGGTTACTCCACTCAGCATCACGACGAGCAAGGTAATCGTTCACGGTAACAACGTGAACCCCTTTGCCAGACAAAGCATTAAGGTAAGTTGGCAGGGTAGCGGTAAGGGTTTTACCTTCACCCGTGCGCATTTCTGAAATTTTACCTTGGTGAAGTACTTGACCACCTAGCATCTGAACGTCGAAGTGACGCATGCCGTATACGCGTTTACTCGCTTCTCGCACAGTAGCGAAGGCTTCAACAAGAATATCGTCAAGGGTTTCACCCTTTTCAATGCGCGCTTTAAATTCGTCGGTTTTAGCCTTTAGCGCCTCATCGGAAAGCTTTTCAAATTCTGCTTCCAGTGCATTGATGGCATCTACGTTTTTGCGTAATTTTTTTAATAGTCGGTCGTTTCTACTACCGAATACTTTTCGAAGGATGCTTGAAAACATTAGCTTTTTTATTCCACTACTTGTCGAGGCGCCGCACAACGTGTACAGCTAAATTAAACGTATAAAACACAACGATAAGTACGTTGAGTTTTGCGATGTTCTAAAATTATGCTTTTTCGTTTTAGGTGACTTTAGTTAATAAAGGCACCGTCTACGAGAATTACCTGGCTGCTACCTACGCTACTTTTTGTAGACGAAAGGCAGAGGATCGACTTGTTTTCCGTTTCTTATTACTTCGTAGTGAACATGAACGCCAGTAGAGCGCCCCGTATTGCCCATTTTGGCGATAGGTTCCCCTTTGGTTACCACGTCGCCTATTGAAACAGTAAGGGTGTCGTTATGCCCATAGCGGGTAACAAAACCATCACCGTGATCAATTTCTACAAGTTGGCCATAGCCGTAGCGCTCACCAGCCCAGGTCACAATACCTGCAGCAGTTGCCACCACGTTTTCCCCTGCTTTACCTGCGAAATCTAGCCCTTTGTGCATGGTAGGTTCGCCAGTAAACGGGTCGGCCCGCATACCATAATAAGAAGACAACCACCCTGACTCTATCGGACGACCAGATAATTGGCTCTGTTCGTGGATATGGTGACCCCTGACCAAACTTTCAAGCATAGACAACTGTTGAGACTTCAAATCGAGTGATTGCTCTAGTTTGGCTATTTCGTGAAGGATGGGATCGTCTTGAAGGTTATCCGGTATCGATACCGGTACGAAAGCGTCCAGGTCAGCCGCTGACATACCTAATTCTGTTGCGATTTGCTTACCTTTCTCGTCCAGCAATGTCGCCTGCGCAGACAACGCGGCAACGTGAGAAAGCAAAGCTTGTAATTTAACCGTTGTTTGCTGTTTAAGCGCTTCAACGTCTTTTTGTCGTTCGTTGACTTCAGTCTGCGCCAAACGAACGCGGGCAATATCTTCTGATACCGATTCTGTTGAACGGCTCGACACTAGCATAAAAATAGACGAGAGCACCGTAGCGCTCACGAGCGTGCGGACACTAATACTGTGCCTATAGCGTTTATTTTTACCAGCGAGTGTAATTGTTAGTTTCATACCACGAAGAATATTGCTGTTTCACGCCACTCTTTTCATACCACTTCATACCACGATGAATGTGTTTTTAGCCAAAGGCGACAACCTTTGACCTATAGTTTTTATGTCACATGGGTGAAATTTATATTAATTATTCGGCTACTGTATCATTTATTTCAGTAAATGCCATACGAAAAAAAGCCGCCCGTAAGGCGGCTTTTTAAAATTCTTACGCTAATGCGGGCTGAGCATAACGAATTGGTGCTGTTTCCTGCGAGTCGTAGGTCACGAACTCCCAACACTCTTTTTGCGCAAGTACTGCGTTTAATAGCTTGTTGTTCAGACCATGGCCTGTTTTGTACGCGCGCAATTCACCAATTAGACTGTGGCCGCCAAGGTATAAGTCACCAATAGCATCCAAAATCTTATGCTTTAAGAATTCATCGTCGTAGCGCAACCCTTCAGGGTTAAGTACACGGAATTCGTCTAGCGCTACAGCATTTTCCATGCTGCCACCCAACGCTAGATTATTAGCATTCATGTACTCTAAGTCGCGCATAAATCCGAAGGTGCGTGCACGGCTAACTTCGCTTACATATGAGCATGAATCAAAATCCATCACCATATGCTGACGCGTTTGACTGATGACAGGATGATCAAAGTCAATTTGGAAATCTACGCGGAAACCATCATAAGGCACTAATTCGGCCCACTTGTCGCCATCTTCTACACGAACTGGCTTTTTAATACGAATAAATTGCTTAGGCGCGTTTAGCTCTTCGATACCGGCAGATTGAAGCAAGAATACGAACGGGCTAGCACTTCCGTCCATAATTGGCAGCTCGTTACTGTCTACTTCAACAATAATATTATCGATTCCTAAACCTGCAAGCGCAGACGCTAAGTGCTCTACCGTTTGGATAGTCACACCGTCTTCGTTATTAAGGCACGTACATAGCATGGTATTACCTACCGCGTTCGCACGCGAAGGTATGTCAACATGTGGTTCAAGGTCAACACGCCTAAACACGATACCCGTGTTTGCCGGCGCAGGTCGGAGAGTCATTGTGACCTTTTCCCCTTTATGAAGCCCAATTCCGGTCTCTTGTACCGATTGCTTGATTGTACGTTGTCTAATCATCTGCTTAAGCTTTTACCTATTAAAAAAGCGGGCGCGAATTATAGTAAGTTATTACTCACATGTCAAAAAGACACCCATTCCGACGGATTTAACTCTGCCAGATTACGCCATTAATCAACCTATCCACGCAAAATTTTTCACGTTGTGTAAATACACCTTATTTATTAAGACATCACAAACGCGAAATAATTCCATTCCATGTCAGGCAGCTAAATTAGTCTGCCTGCTTGCGTAGAAATGCTGGAATATCTAAATATTCCAAGTCATTTTCTGGCTGTGCACTGTCGTCAGCCTTCAGCGCCTGATTGCCCTCTGTACCGCCTACTGCAGAACGTGGTTCACTTGATTGCGTGTTACCGTATTCTTTTGCAGGCTGTGTTAGACGAGAGCCTTCAGAGCTTACTAGAGAAATGTCAGGTTTGCGTTCTGCGCCAATACCGGTCGCAACAACCGTTACGCGAAGTTCGTCTGTCATTTCCATATCAATAACCGTACCAACAACCACGGTTGCGTTTTCCGAAGCAAACGCTTTAACCGCATTACCTACGGTTTCAAACTCGTCGATAGCGAAATCTGGACCCGCTGTGATATTTACAAGAATACCGCGTGCGCCAGACAAGTCGATATCTTCAAGAAGCGGGCTGGCAATCGCGGCTTCAGCAGCTTCTTCAGCACGGTCTGGGCCGCTTGCAGCGCCACTCCCCATCATCGCTTTACCCATCTCAGACATAACGGTACGTACGTCTGCAAAGTCAACGTTAATTAGACCAGGACGGGTAATCAGTTCAGCAATACCTTGAACCGCACCGCGCAATACGTCATTTGCTGCGCTAAACGCTTGAAGAAGGGGCGTGCCAGGACCCATTACTTTTAAAAGCTTTTCGTTAGGAATAGTAATTAACGAGTCAACGTTATTAGATAGCTCAACAATGCCCTGTTCCGCGAACGAGGTGCGTTTTTTACCTTCAAATGGGAATGGCTTGGTCACTACTGCTACCGTTAAAATACCCATTTCACGCGCAATCTTTGCCACTTCTGGCGCTGCGCCCGTTCCTGTACCACCGCCCATACCGGCGGTGATGAAAACCATATCTGCACCGTCTAGCGCCTGACGAATGGTTTCTCTGTCTTCTTGTGCCGCTTCACGACCAATGTTCGGATCAGCACCCGCACCTAATCCTTTCGTTACACTTGAGCCAATTTGAAGCGTAACGTCTGCACTTGAACTACGAAGTACTTGTGCATCTGTGTTAACTGCAATAAATTCTACGCCTTCAATGCTTTGAGACACCATGTGCTCAACCGCATTGCCGCCGCCACCACCGACACCGATGACTTTGATTACGGCTTCTTCGCCGTGACTATCCATTAATTCGAACATACTTACTCTCCGGTTGTACGTCTTTTAAACACTACGCCAGGTCATTCCCTTAGGCTAATTGCTTCCTGCTAGCCTTAATGCCGCAGCTATAGCGCCCCCAAAATAAAATTAAAATTCACCTTTAAACCAGCTTTGCACTCGATGAAATAAGCTCTCACCGGTCTTCTGCGTACTGGACTTCTTATTGTCAGATTGTACTTTGCCATATTGCAGCAGTCCTACGACTGTCGCAAACCCGGCATCATCAACATATTCGGACAAGCCTTTGACATTGATGGGTTTGCCCACGCGCACGGGCATCTGGAAAAGTTCTTCGGCAAATTCCACAGCACCTTCCATCTTGGCGGTACCGCCCGTAAGCACAAGGCCTGCAGCGATTTGCTCTTCCAGACCGCTGGCACGAATTTCATCATGTACCAGCTCAAAAAGCTCTTGATAGCGAGGTTCGATAACCTCAGCTAACGTATGACGAGACATCACTCTAGCAGGGCGTCCGCCCACACTAGGCACTTCAATGCTGTCTTCCATACTCACCATATCCTTCAATGCACAGGCGTAATTCACCTTAATTTCTTCTGCATTGCTAATAGGTGTTCTAAATATTTTAGCGATGTCGCTGGTAATTTGATTACCCGCAACCGGTATTACCGCCGTGTGTCGAATAGCGCCATCGGTGTAGATAACCATATCCATAGTACCACCACCGATATCAACCACACATACGCCAAGCTCGCGCTCGTCGTCAGTCAGTACCGCATAACTCGATGCCAATGCTGAAAAGATCAGCTGATCGGCATTCAGTTCACAACGCTCAACACATTTCACCATGTTTTTCGCCATATCGTCGGCGCAGGTAATAATGTGAGCATCGGCTTCCATTCTTACTCCTGACATGCCGATAGGGTTCTTAATTCCTTCCTGCACATCAATAGTAAATTCTTGAGGTAAAACGTGCAATAAACGACGTTCCGCAGCAATAGGCACACTGCGTGCTGCATGAATAACGTTGTCTACGTCTTCCTGTGTTACTTCTTGGTTGTTAATCGGTACCATACCATTTTCATTCTGGCACTTAACGTGGCGTCCCGAGATAGACATGAACACTGAAGACACACGGCAATCTGCCATTAACTCCATCTCGTTCACAGCACGCTGTACCGATTTAACCACAAGATTTAAATCGTTAACGCCGCCCTTATCCATGCCTTTCGATGCATGGGTGCCCACGCCAACGATACTGATTTGATCATCTTCTAGCAATTCGCCCACCACAGCTTTAACTTGGCTGGTGCCGATATCTAGTCCTACAATCAAATTGCGTTCAGCAGGTTTTGACATGGTTTCCTTAACTCTCTTCATCTGTGGCGCCGTCGTCTTTCCAGCCGACTGCTACGCCCGTGTCATAGCGAAGGTCGACGTATTTCACCGCCTTCTCTTGTTGCGCCAGAAGTGGATAAACATCGATAAAGCGTTGTAGCCTATCGATAAACTCCTGACGTCCTAAATTCAATTTAATGCCGTTTTTCAACTGCACTTGCCAAGCAAATCGCTCACTTAAGGACAGCTCGTCTAACGTCATATCTGTCGTCGCAATCAACGCATGCATAGCGTTGTAGCCTTCAAGGGCTGTTTTTTCACTGCCACCCGGGCCGTACAGGCGCGGTAAGTCCAGCTTCACGCCTTCGTCATTAAACGTATCGCCATAAGGGTTTAACAATAAATCTTCATTCCATTGCGCAACCGGCTGTTGCTCAACCAAATAAATTTTTAACGTATTTGGCCATTTCTTTCTTACTGACGCGCGATAAACCCATGGCTGCGCTTCAACAAGCTCAAATACTTCGTTGACATCAAGAGCAAAAAAGCTTCCAGGCTGCGCTTTGCGAATTAACCGCTCTAGCTTTGTAATATCGATGTGCTGATAATCACCAGAAAAATCGATAACCTGCACCGGCATTTGCTGTTCGTCTTGCAAATACTGGTTTGCTTTCAGCCCACCCAACACTAATCCAGCAATAACAAGCAGTAAAAAAGCGACGCCGCCCCACACTGCCGTTTTACTTTTGCCAGCCCTTGCAGAAACCGGCGTATCTTGATTAGGATTGGTGTCAACCACGTCTACGCCTTGTTTGCAACGTCATCAAAACTGGTAGAAAGAATGCTTAGTACCAGCTCGTCAAATGTTAGTCCCGCAACTTTGGCAGCCTTCGGCACCAAACTTTTTTCTGTCATGCCAGGCACTGTGTTCGCTTCTAGCAAATAAAACTGCCTTTGACTGTCCTGCATAACGTCAATTCTGCCCCAGCCGCTACCCGAAATAGCGTCGAAAGCACGGGATGCTAGTTTTGCTAGCTGTGCTTCCTGCTCTTCAGACAAACCGCTTGGGCAATAGTATTCTGTTGTATTATCCTGATATTTCGCAGCATAATCATAGAATGTATGTGGAGTAGACATGCGAATAGACGGCAACGCCTGTCCCTGCAATACAGAAACAGTGAATTCGGGACCATCTATATACTGCTCTAACAGGACTTGATTATCGTATTTAAAGGCGTCCTGAATGGCAGTGTTGAGCTGTTTAGCGCTTGTCACTCTCGCCATGCCAATACTCGACCCTTCTCTGGCCGGTTTTACCATGACTTCATTCCCCAGTTTGTCCATTATAGCGCCGCACTTACTAGCTTCAAAGTGCCTTTTATCAGCAATTTCATATTTTGCAGTGGGTAAGCCTAAACTTTGCCATACTTGCTTAGTATGAATTTTATCCATTGCCAGTGCAGACCCTAAAACACGGCTTCCCGTATAAGGGATTTTTAGAAACTGTAGCGCTCCTTGCATAGAGCCGTCTTCACCACCACGACCATGCAACATTATTAGCGCTCTATCAACGTTTAGTTCGAGAAGTTCGGTTAGTGGCCGCTCTGCGGGGTCAAACGCAAACGCGTCGACCCCTTGTCTTAACAGCGCGTTTAACACCGCATTGCCCGAATTCAGCGATACTTCGCGCTCGGCAGAATCACCGCCAAGCAATACAGCAACTTTTCCATACTCACTCGGCGAATGGGTTTTCTGTGAGTGAATACTTACTGAAGGTGTAAACATCTTATTCCCCTTCCTTTGCAAGTGTGATCGGCTCTAGCGCGTGACGAGCTAAGAGCTTAGCAATTTGTCCGATGTTACCCGCCCCCTGGGTCATCACAATGTCGCCGTCTTGCATAATATTCGCCAAAATAGCTGGTAAGGCATCTTTATCGCCAACATAAACAGGTTCGATTTGACCGCGCTGACGAATGGATCTGCACAGCGCTTTACTGTCAGCCCCTTCAATTGGCTGTTCACTGGCGGCATATACATCCAGAAGCAACAGGGCATCAACGCTCGACAATACTTCAACAAAGTCTTCATAAAGGTCGCGGGTACGCGTAAAGCGATGGGGCTGGTAAACCATAACCAAGCGTTTATCAGGCCAGTTTGCGCGAGCCGCAGCGATAGTTGCCCTTACTTCCGTTGGGTGGTGACCATAGTCATCCACCAAACACACTTCGCCTTTACTGGTAGTAAACGTACCTAACTGCTCGAATCGACGGCCGATGCCACCAAAGCTAGCTAGTGCGCGAATGATAGCGTCGTCATCTACACCTTCGTCGGTTGCTACCGCGATAGCGGCAAGCGCATTAAGCACATTGTGATTGCCGGTAAGATTCAACGTAATATCTAACGGTTCGCGCTCCGTGCGAATTACCGTAAAATTCGCTTTACCGAATGACAGTGAAACGTTTTCTGCACGGTAGTCATTGTGAGACTCAAAACCATAGGTAAGAATGCTTCGGCCTATACGAGGGCGAATCTCTTGAATATTCGCATCATCACCGCATACGATGGCCTGCCCGTAAAACGGTAAGTTCGACAAAAAATCAACAAAGGTATCTTTCACCTTTGAGAAATCACCACCATAAGTATCCATATGGTCGGCTTCAATATTGGTCACCACAGAAACCATCGGCTGTAAATGAAGGAACGACGCATCGCTCTCGTCAGCCTCTGCTATTAGATAACGGCTTTTACCCAAACGCGCATTCGTACCAGCACTGTTAAGCAAACCACCAATGACAAACGTAGGGTCATATTCCGCTTCTGCGAAAATCGTTGAAATTAAACTGGTTGTGGTCGTTTTGCCGTGCGTACCTGCCACTGCAATACCGTGGCGGAATCGCATCAGTTCAGCCAGCATTTCTGCACGGCGAATGATCGGAATGCGCTTTTCACGAGCCACGATAATCTCTGGGTTTTGCTCATTGATGGCGCTAGACACCACAATAACGTCCATGCCTTCGACATTTTCGGCACGATGGCCTATTTTCACATCAGCGCCCAATTCGCTTAAACGCTGTGTCATAGGCCCTTCTTGAATATCAGAGCCAGCAATAGCATAACCTTCGTTTAGCAATACTTCTGCAATACCGCCCATACCGGCACCGCCGATACCAATAAAGAATATATTTTTTACCCTGCGCATTTGCGGGCTTTCAAATGGGGTTTTAAAAACCATTAGTCCCCTACTCCTACCACGCTTTTAACGTGGCTTACTACATTTTTTGTGGCATGAGTACTTGCACATTTTTTCGCTACAGTACCCATTCTTAAGCAATCTTCAGAGTGTTGTAACCACTGACGCACCGCCTGCCCTAAATTTTCTTTCAATACAGATTGAGCGATCATCAATGCTGCATTTTGCTTCACTAACGATTGCGCATTTTTTGTTTGGTGATCGTCAACCGCGAAAGGTAGCGGAACGAAAATCGCTGCGCGTCCGGCAGCTGCAACCTCACTTACTGTGAGCGCACCCGCTCTGCATACAACAAAATCTGCCCATTCGTACGCTGCGGCCATATCGTCGATAAAGTCGCTGACATCGATTTTCGCCATATCAGCGCCCACCGACATATATGCCTGCGAAACCCTTTCACTATTACCTTTTCCGCACTGGTGCTTTATTGATAACCCTTCGAGTACACCGCAAGTTTCGGGCACGGTTTCATTTAAAACCTGTGCTCCTAGGCTTCCACCAACGACAAGCATATTAAGGCTATGCGTTTGCTCATTGCCCTTTTCGAAACTGGTTGCGTTAATGTCTACAACTTTGGGCATTACCTGCCAAATTTCATCGCGAACAGGATTCCCAACAGTATGCACCTTATCAGCGCCACCTGAAAATTGTTCTTTAGCATCGTTAAAGCCAAGCAATACGCGGCTTGCGATTTTACCGAGAAGCTTATTGGTCATGCCTGCCGCGGCATTTTGCTCATGCACAATTACAGGAATGCCTAAGCTTTTTGCGGCAACCCCACCCGGGCCGCTGGCATAACCGCCAAATCCGACAACGATGTCAGGTTGAAGACGCTTTATAATTCGTCTTGCCGAGAACAAACTTTTCACTAAGGCAATGGCGCCTACAAAGCGTGCCGCTATGCCTTTACCACGAAGCCCTTTTACCGGAATAAAATGAATGGGGATATCGTGCTTAGGCACAACTTGTGCCTCCATTCGCTCGGCGGTGCCTAGCCAATGAATATCCCAGCCTTCATTTCGAAGCGCGTTTGCCACTGTAAGTCCTGGAAAAACATGTCCGCCTGTACCTCCAGCCATAATCAAGCAACGCTTAGCCATTGTCAGCCTCCTGCGCTACGCGCGCGAGTATGGCTTTAATGCCAGCTTTGCCTTCATCTTCCGCGCTCGACGTTTTGGCGCTAGGTTTAGCTTCAACCGTCGCCGTAGAAAAATCAGTTTCATCGGTCTTGCTCTCTACACTCGCCTCACCTTCATTATGTGACGCTTTAGATTTGGACGCGCTTGTTGGAATAGGCTTTTTACGGCGGGCTTTGCTCTTATCGGATTTGCTGTCGCCCCGGCCAATCGCCTGTACGCCATCAACGCGCAGTTCAAAATCGATACGAAGTAATATGGCTACCGCTACTGACATAATGATAAGTGACGAGCCGCCGTAGCTAACTAACGGCAGTGTTAACCCTTTGGTTGGCAAAATACCGGCGCTTGCACCAATATTTACCGCCGTTTGGAAACTGAACCAAATGCCAATGCTGTAAGCCATGTAACCATCAAACGCTCGCCCTTTTTCAAGGGCCTTATTTCCAATGCCCAGCGCACGCAACACCATCCACAAAATAAGGCCAAGTACGGCTAGCACACCAACAAAGCCAAGTTCTTCAGCCAAGATGGCCATGACAAAATCAGTATGTGCTTCGGGTAAGAATTCCAGTTTTTGCAAGCTATTGCCTAGGCCTTGCCCAAACCAGTTCCCACGACCATACGCCATTAAGGACTGGGTAAGCTGATAGCCTGCCCCAAATGGATCGGCCCATGGGTCTAAGAAGGAAGTCACTCGTTTAAGACGGTATTCTTCGAACACGATGAGTGCCACTACTGCCAATATGCCTACAAACACCAGAGCGAAAAACTGCCACAGCCGTGCACCGGCTAAAAACAACAAACCAATCGTGGTTGCAAACATAACAACAACCGTACCTAAATCTGGTTGTAGCAATAGCAACATCGCCAGCACAAAAAACACCACCAAGGGCTTAATAAAGCCTTTTAAATTTTCGGTAACTTCTTCATAACGGCGAACCAGATAGCCTGCCAGGTACGCAAAGAAAAAGAGCTTGGCTGGCTCAGCGGCCTGAATGGTTATAGGGCCTATCGCCAACCAACGGGTACTCCCGTTTACGGTCCTACCCACCACCAGTACTGCTAGCAACAACGCTATAGCCGCAATAAGAAGATAAGGATTGGTCATGCGCCAAAACTGCATAGGCAAATTCAGCACCATCATAGCTGCAACGATCGCCCCAACAATATAAATGCCGTGGCGAATAGCAAAATAGAACGGATTGTCGTGCAGCCTATCGGCCACCGGCATCGACGCGGAAGTTACAATTACAACCCCTATGCTCATTAGCGCGAGCGCAATTAATATCAGCGTTACGTCATAAGGGTGCGTTGTCGAAGGTTGGCCATCGTGCTTCGCGGCGAATAACGCGCTAAGTTTGGTATAGGCAGCCATCATAATGCGGCCTCCACAGCGCCTTTGTTCTCACTGTGTAAATTGTGTAGGTCGTGCACGTCTTGTTTAAACACGTCACCGCGATGCATATAGTTCTTAAACATATCTAAACTTGCACACGCAGGCGAAAGCAGCACTACATCACCAGGTGCAGCAAGTCTTGTTGCTGCTTTTACGGCATCTTTCATCGTTGCCACACGGGTAGTATGCGCAAAACTCTTTTCAAACAGGTGTGCATCTTTGCCTAAAGCAAACACGTGCGAAACGTGCTGATTTAGATACGATGTTAGATTCCCTATATCCGCCCCTTTCGCGTCGCCACCGGCAATAAGAATCAGCTTCCCTTGTATAGTCGGGGCTAAACCTTCAAGAGCCGCGACCGTGGCGCCAATGTTGGTTGCTTTGGAATCGTCAATATAGCGAACACCGTTTACACGGGCTATTTCCACACACCGATGTGGTGCAGATTTAAAGCTGTGTAGATGTTTAATCGCGAGCTCTGGTGACACGCCAAGTTTAAGACAAATGCCTAATGCGGCCATGACGTTTAGCACATTATGCATGCCTGCTAATTGAATATCACTTAATGCGATAAGCTTTTCACCGTTAAACGTAATGAACAGGCTTTGTTTATCGTTAAGCATACTACCGTCACCGTCAAAAGGAGCAATCGCAAACCCTGTGGTCGACTCTCCCAGTCCATATTCGATAATATTTTTTGACGCTAGCGAATTTTCATTAGATGCAGCATTACCCTTAGCATCAGCAATAACCTGCTCGTCTGGCGCTACAAACTCACCGTCTCGCCATACAACCGCAGACTTCGCGTTATCGAAAATGCGATGTTTGGCATCGATATAGGCTTCAAGGTTACCGTGACGGTCTAGGTGGTCATCGGAAATATTAAGCACAGTGGCAGCTTCAAGTACCAGGCTAGACGTAGTTTCAAGTTGAAAACTTGATAACTCCATCACCACGACATCTGCATCGCTTTCCAATGCTTCAAGTACAGGGCGACCCACATTGCCTGCTTCAATGCTCTTTACCCCACAGGCTTGAAGCAGATGGTTCACTAATAAAGTAACCGTGGTTTTACCGTTAGACCCCGTGATGCCCACTACGCGCTTAGCTGGCGTAGCACCGTTCTTGGTGGCATTTAAACGGGCGAACAACTCAACATCGCCGATTACCTCAACGCCACACTTTTGCGCTAAAGCAACATGTTCAATATTAAGGGCAAGACCCGGGCTTAACACCAAGGTGTCTACACCATCAAAGTAATCTTCGCTTAAGGCATGGCAAGTGACCTTCTCTGCCATAAAAGCTTGCATGCCAAAATAGAGATCACCATCAAGGTCAGAATCTGGGTCAGTAACTACGGTAAAATTAGCACGTGTATCAAACGCTTTAACCGTTGCCTTTTGTTGCAACAAAAAGCGCACGCAAGCCTGACCTGTAACACCTAGGCCACCGACTACATAACTATGCTCACGTACGTTATACGACATTACTTTTTATCTCTTCACCGCTTATCTAAGTTTGAGGGTAGCAAGCCCCACCAAAACCAAAATGATTGAAATGATCCAAAAACGCACGATGACCCGCGGTTCTGGCCAGCCCTTCAATTCATAGTGATGATGAATAGGCGCCATACGAAAAATACGCTGACCACGCAATTTGTAAGAACCTACCTGAAGAATGACCGACAGGGTTTCCATAACAAAAACCCCTCCCATGATGATTAACACGAGTTCTTGGCGCACCAATACAGCCAACACGCCTAACGTGCCACCTAACGCTAATGAACCAACGTCCCCCATAAATACTTGCGCCGGATATGTGTTAAACCATAAAAAGCCTAAGCCTGCACCGACCATGGCAGTACACACAATCACCAGTTCACTGGTGAGCGGAATATGGGGAATATTCAGGTATTCGGCAAAGTTCGCATTACCTGTCACATAGGCAAAAATGGCAAATGCGCCCGCCACCAAAATAGTAGGCACAATGGCAAGTCCATCCAATCCATCGGTAAGGTTTACCGCATTACTTGTGCCTACAATGGCAAAGTAAGTAATGATAATGAAGAATGCCCCTAACTGCGGAAACACTTCTTTGAAGAAGGGCACCAATAGCGAGGTTTCAGCGCTTATTGTTGCGCTGCTGTATAGATAAAATGCGACCCCTAACGCGACCACTGATTGCCAGAAATATTTCCAACGGGCGATGAGCCCCTTTGAGTCTTTGCGGATCACTTTTCTATAGTCGTCAACAAACCCAATAACACCGTAGGCCACCACCACTGTAAGGGTTACCAACACATAACGGTTAGTCAGGTCCGCCCACAGTAAGCCACTTACCACAATTGCCGCAAGGATCAGCAACCCGCCCATAGTTGGTGTGCCTGATTTTGATAAATGGCTTTGCGGCCCATCGTCTCGTACGGTTTGACCAATTTGCATACGCTGCAAATAACGAATCATCTTAGGGCCAATAAGAATGGCAATAAGTAGTGCGGTCAGCGTGCTTAAAATGGCACGAAGTGTTAGGTATGAAAATACGTTAAACCCTGAATCGAATTGTGTCAGCCAGTCGGCTAGCCAAATTAACATGCTATTCGCTCCCGACGGCTATCGTGCTTTCCCAGCGCAGAGGCCTCGACCGCCTCTACCACACGTTCCATTCTGGAACTGCGTGAACCTTTTACTAAAATTGAAATATCGCGCTGCTGCACTAACAAATCACCCTCCATCGCGGCCAACAAGCTTTCAACATCGTTGAAATGGCCACCATCTTCATTAAATACAGCACTGGCTGATTGACTCAAAACACCCATGGTATACAGGTAATTAATTCCTTTTTCTTTAGCGTATTCCCCAACCTGCTCGTGGTAATAACGCGCCTTTTCACCTAATTCTTTCATGTCACCTAAAACAAGAACGCGGATGCCTGAAAAGCTACCTAACGTATCAATTGCCGCATTTACAGACGCTACGTTGGCGTTATAAGTATCATCTAACAGTCGAACCTGTTCGGTGAGCTGTTTTACATTCAAGCGGCCGCTGACCTGCTTCATGGCGAGTAAGCCGTCGCGCACGTTTTCTAATGTTGCGCCTACTTGCAGCGTTAATGCGGCAGCAACGAGGGCATTGCCCACGTTATGAACGCCAGGAATAGTGAGCTGAATAGACATATCACCTTGTGGGCAAACCAAATGGAATGCAGCGCATCCATCTAATCCAATAGTGATATCTTCTGCTTTAAAGTCGGCATCGTTTTTCTGCTGAGGTGAAAATGTTAGCGTTTTAGTCTGTTTGAGCTTGCCTAGCCAAAATTCAGAAAATTGGCTATCGACATTCACTACCGCCACACCATCAGTTCCCAAGCCTTTAAAAATTTCGCTTTTAGCGCGGGCCACACCAAGCAAACTCCCAAATCCCTCTAAATGAGAGGCCGCTGCATTTACGACTGTCGCCACGTTCGGCTTAACAAGGTTCGTAGTATAGGCGATTTCTCCAATATGATTTGCACCCAACTCCATAACCGCAAATTCATGCTGTTCTTCCAAGCGTAAAAGGGTTAGCGGCACACCGATATCATTATTGAAGTTACCGTTTGTGGCTAATACATTACCTCTTCGCGCCAAAATAGCTGCACACATTTCTTTTACGGTGGTTTTGCCACTGCTTCCGGTAATCGCAATCGTTTTAGGCGCCACATGAGATTTTACAGCCGCACCCAACAGACCAAGCGCTTCTTTGGTATCTTCAACCATGATGACGGGTAACGAGGTCGCTACGTCCTCACTGGCAATAACCGCACTTGCGCCCGCTTTCTCTGCCGTTGAAATAAAATCATGGCCATTAAAATTCGGACCTTTCAAGGCTAAGTAAACTGCGCCATCTTCAAGGGTACGCGTATCGGTACTTAACGCTGACACTTCAATGTCTTCAGCATCGTTCAATAATTTTCCATCAATCTTTTCGGCTATCCATGACAGCGTTGTTGTTATCATTTGCTGTACTCCTGTTGCAGTCGCGCCACAACTGCACGTTCGTTATAGTTAGTCTTTTTGTCACCGATAATTTGGTAATCTTCATGGCCTTTTCCGGCCACAATGATGATGTCGCTTTCATGCGCATGTTCAAGGCAATGACGAATAGCTTGCTCGCGGTCAGGAATAGACACTGCCAGCTCACGGTTCTTCAAACCCGCAATGATATCTACGGCGATAGATTCAGGGCTTTCACTGCGACTGTTATCTGTGGTGATCACAATAGCGTCAGCACCAACCTCGGCAGCCTGCCCCATCAGCGGCCGCTTGCCTTTGTCTCTGTCTCCGCCACAACCAAACACACACCACACTTTGCCCGTTGTATGGAATTTGGCGCTTAACAGCACTTTCTCCAGAGCGTCTGGCGTATGCGCGTAGTCCACCACCAAGTTAGCCGCACCCGTTACAGGGAAGACTTCCATTCGCCCGGGTACAGGCGTGATTGCATTTACCGCGTTAACCACATCATCAAAACGCTCACCTTCAGCTAATAATGTACCTATAGCGCTTAATACATTGCTGATATTGAACTTTCCGAAAAGTGGCAGCGAAATAGCAGCGCTTCCCCACGAACTCACCAGCTCGAAGCTACAACCACCTGCATGATAAGAAGCATTTGTGGCGAAACAATGGCGACTTTGAGGATTGTTATGCTCTAGCAAGAACTCACTTTCACCGCTTCCATCCAGACCACTTTCGTCTATACCTGTCCAGACGCATGTAATCGTCTTATCTGCTGCACCATCCCACTTCTTACTTTCATCATCATTAGCGTTTAATACCATAGCCTTTAGACCTGGCTGCTTAAGCAGCAAGCGCTTGGCTTTACCGTACTCTTCCATGGTGCCGTGATAATCGAGATGATCTCGCGTAAGGTTGGTGAAAACAGCGATATCGGTTTTTACTGTACCAAGCCGACCTTGAACCAATGCGTGAGAACTTGCTTCGAAGGCCGTATGGCGCACTTCACTTTGCACAAAGTCTGCCAACAAATACTGCATACGTATGGCATCGGGCGTAGTGTTTGCTGCCGGCGTGTTCGACCATTGGGTTTCATCGCCCTCAAACACACTGCTACCTAGGGTTCCAATGCTTGCACTACGTGTACCTAACGCGCTCTTTATCTGCGTAAGCAATTGAACTGTAGAGGTTTTCCCATTTGTTCCTGTCACTGCTACCGTCGTCATTTTCTGAGCAGGATAATCATAAAATGCAGCAGCTAAGGGAGAGAGCATTTGTGGCAATTCATACAGGGAGATAATGACGCTGTGGTCACGCATTTCCATTTGCCCGTGGGCGCTACTGTCTTCAGTTTGCGCCAGAATTACACGGGCCCCTAAACTTATTGCTTGGGGTATAAAATCTCGACCATCGCGTTCGTGGCCCTTAATCGCCAAAAAAGCCAAGCGTGTGTTCACTTCTCGGCTGTCTAGCGTTAAACCTTCAATGCGGATATCTGGCGCGTCTACACCAAATTTTGCCAGCAAGGCTTTTATACTTTGAATAAAGGCACTAACTACCACTTTGACCTCCGTTCAATAAGTGGCTAGACGTAACCTGCTTATCATCGGGCGTAACGTTTAGCATGTGCAATGCGCCACCCATAATTGTTGAAAAGACAGGTGCTGCTGTATCCCCAGCGTGATACAAATCACCGCCGGGTTCGTTGATCAATACAATTGTCACTAATCTTGGGTCAGATACAGGTGCGATACCCGCGAAAATGTTGACGTACTCTTCACCGTACCCGCCAGCCACCGCTTTTCGGCTTGTTCCTGTTTTCCCAGCAACGCGATACCCCGGTACCGAGGCTTTAATCGCCGTGCCACCACGCTGAGTTACACTTTCCATCATTTGAACAATAGCTTTCGCATTTTCTTCGCTAATCACCCGCTCAGACTGAGCTTGCCAAGAAGGTTGTTCCGGTGACTTGATGATATTAAGCGGTGTTTTTATACCGCCGTTTGCCAACGTTGCGTAAAGACGCCCCAACTGTGCCGTGGTCACAGAGATCCCGTACCCAAAAGACAGCGTGGCTAATTCAAATTCAGACCAGCGACTGCGCTCATGAAAGATCCCGCTGCTCTCACCTGCCATATTCAAGCCAGTATCGCTCATTAAGCCCATGTTGTAATAGGTATCAAGCAGGAACTGTTTAGGTACCGATAGCGCCAGCTTTGATGTACCCATATTCGACGAATGCTGAATAATTTCTTCAAGCGTGAGTTCGCCATAATTACGCGAATCTTTAACTAGGCTACCGCCTAAACGCATCCATCCTGGGTGGGTGTTTACCGAATCTGCAGGCTCTACTTCACCAAACTCTAAAGCAGTAAGTACCGCCAGCGGTTTTAGCGCCGAGCCTGGTTCGAACGCATCGGTAATCACTCGGTTACGCATTCTGTGTGCAGAAATATCGCTTCTGTCATTCGGATTGAACGACGGTGCATTCACCATGGCTAACACATCACCGCTTTTTACATCGATGACAATTGCGGAAGCCGAGCTTGATTGGTAATAAATCATGGCTTCTTTAATTTCTTTATAAGCAAGTGCCTGAATACGCTGATCAATAGTCAGCTGCAGGTCGCCGGCTTTTTCGCCTGATTTTGTTTCCAAGATTTCAACCTGACGGCCTTTTGCATCGCGGCGTATTTTACGAGAACCCGGCGTGCCCGTTAGCCACTCGTTATACATGCGCTCTAGACCTTCAACCCCTGTATCATCAACATCAGTTACGCCGATTAACTGCGCGGAAACTTCGCCTGTAGGATAGTAGCGGCGACTTTCACGACGAAGATAAATACCTGGAATGTCCAGTTTATCAACGTACTCTGCCATGGCAGGCGACACCTGACGCTGCAAGTAAACAAAGCGGCGTTTGGGATTTGCTACTTTTTCTTTGAGCTCATTGACGTCTTGGCGCAGTACATCTGCCAGCGCTTCCCAGCGGCGTTCTTCCTCGAAGCCATTATTTTCATGGATAACTTTAGGGTCTGCGTAAATAGCGCGAACAGGCACACTCACCGCCAGTTCAACACCATTTCTATCAGTAATAAGCCCGCGATAGGTTGGCATGTCGCGGGTTCTTAGTGTGCGGTTGTCGCCCTGTTGAATAAGCTCGTCTGGCTCAATAACTTGAATGTAGGCTGCACGGGCGGCTAGCACGCTGAACACCAGCATGATCACTACCAGCACAACGACAAAACGCCAGTGCACTAAGCTTGGCGTTACATTTTGTTGTGCACCGGTCTTTTTACGTTGGCGAGAAGGCGCTGATGTACTCATTTTAACCTCACCACGACTTCATCATCTGCGGTTGGACGGTACATTTCTAATTGTTTTTCAACCAGGTTTTCTATGCGGTTGTGTTCGGTTAACGCACGTTGCTCAAGTACGAGATTACGCCACTCGACATCTAGCTCATCTTTCTCTTGCATAAGGTCTTCAAGGGCAATGACTTGCTGTCTGTTGTGATGGCTGCTAAGCGTTACCGCCATAGCACTTACGATAACCATTAAATACAACAAAACCCGCAACTTGTTGCGGGTCAAATCTGAAACAATTATTAGCAGTAATTTAAAATTAGTGCTGGCCTTGTCTGGCGCTGCTTTGGTCATAACTTTTCTGCCACACGTAATACCGAACTGCGAGAGCGAACGTTGTTCGCGATCTCCTGCTCTGAAGGTTTTATCGCTTTACCCAAAGCCTTTAGCACTTTATCTGCATCTATTTCAGCCTGAGTAATCGGTAAGTTGTGTGGTACTGATTTCCCTTTACTTTGATCCTTAATGAAGCGTTTTACTAAACGGTCTTCAAGCGAGTGAAACGAAATAACCGCAAGACGACCTTCTTTCGCCAACACCTGTGTCGCTGCTTTAAGCCCGACGCGAAGTTGCTCCAGCTCCGCATTGATGTAGATGCGAATGCCTTGGAATGCACGGGTAGCCGGATGTTTAAACTTATCCTTTACAGGAACCGCTTCGTCGATAATCTTGGCTAGCTGAGCGGTGCGCGTGATAGGCGTTTCTTTGCGTGTATTTACAATGGCATGGGCTATACGTTTACCGAACTTTTCTTCGCCAAACTCTTTAATAACCTGTGTAATATCTTGTTCTTCGGCGTTAGCCAACCAGTCTGCAGCACTTTGTCCACGCGAGGTATCCATGCGCATATCAAGCGGACCGTCACGTAAAAAGCTAAAACCACGCTCGGCATCGTCTAGCTGAGGTGAGGACACACCCAAATCCATAAGCACACCGTCAATCTTACCGGTTAGCCCTAGCGCTTTGATTTCTTCTGCCATATCACCAAACGGTGAATGGATTATGCTAAAACGCTTATCATCGGCGAAGCGTTCTGCCGCTTTGATTGCTTGCGGGTCGCGGTCAAAGGCGATGAGTCGCCCGTGTTCACCCAATGCATCTAAAATATGCGCTGAGTGCCCGCCACGACCGAAAGTAGCGTCAATGTAGATACCGTTCGGTTTAATCGCCAGCGCTTCAATACATTCATCAAGCAATACTGAAATATGTTTAAATTCGCTAGGCTGCGTCATAGAGAAAAGTCCTGTAATCGTTCGGTAAGTTCAAATTCGCCTTTGCGTTCGGTGTCTATATCAGCTTCAACTTGTTGTGCCCAAATCTCGGCATCCCAAATTTCGAATTTGTTTAGCTGACCAACTAACATGACTTCTTTTGAGAGTTTTGCGAAACTTCGCAGTGGAGTAGGAACAAGAATACGACCGCTTTTATCCATCTCACCTTCTGAAGCATAACCTAGTAGCAATCGCTGCAAGCGACGCTCGGCTGGAATCATGCTTGAAAGTTTAGAGAGTTTAAGCTCAATCTCTTCCCATTCGGGAAGTGGGTAAAGTAGCAAACAACTTTGTTGTGTATCGACTGTGCAGACCAGTTGTCCCTGACAATCATCCAGCAGCGACTGACGATACTTCGTCGGTATAGCCAGTCTGCCTTTTGTATCCAGATTGATTGCGTTAGCGCCGCGGAACATTCCCCTAGCCTTTTATTATTTGCTCTTGGTTTTCTTGTTTTTTGAGTACTAATCTGCAAAGTGATGATGATTTGATCCACAATTCGCCACATTTACCCACTGAGATACAGTTTAGGTATCAATGATCCCCACTGTCAAGTAGAAAAAAGACGTGAAGGCCGCATAAACACTGGGTTCAAACTGGTTAGATATACAGTGCTTGTAGGAAGTGTATGATTAGGCGTGCAAAAAAGAATAAAAAATACTCAGCTGAGGAGAAATAAAGGTGAAACTAATCGATGAATTGCTGTTTTTAGCTAAGTAAGACCTCTTTGGAGCAAATAGGCTTATTTTATCTGACGAGCAGATCAACTTCAGAAGTACACACTAAAAACGTGCATTGGCATTCACGTAAGGTTTAAAGAAAAAAGAGCTAACACCATTGGACGTTAACTCTTTGCGATTCAAGAACGGCTGTTTACCGCGTTAATATATGAGCGGATGTATTTTTAGAAACGATACGAAGCTGTTAGTGAAGCCACATCGCTTTCGATATCACTATCTGTTTCATAGCTGGCTGATACTGCAAACTGCTCATTTACCCAGTAATCTATAGACACCCCTGCGGTCTTTACGTTATCGAAACCGTCTGGCGCATTGGTATAGCTATAACTTCCCTGAATGCTTAAACCTGGGCTAAAGAAGTAACGCGCACTTCCAGATAATACATCAACATCATCGGCAATGTATTGGGCGATGAAATCCCAACCAGTTCCACCATTGTCGACCGTGGTATAGCGTGTAAAAACAAGTGGTGACGTTTCATTCTCGCTTTCTCTATAGCTTTCTTCACCGGCGTTAAAATCGTAAGTAGCACGCTGATACATAAGACCCGCACCAATTTGCCATTGGCGCGATAAGTTAAAACCTACCTTAAGGTCTATGTTGGTGTAATCCTCGTCGCCAAACTCTTCGTCAAATTTACCATGGGTAGCATCTATGCCAAGCATCCACGTATCGTCGAAGTAAAAAGTGCTGCCTAGATTGAATATGTCTATGCCATCTAAATTGGCATAAGCGCCTGACAGACTCGATACACGCTGTAGATAAGGATTAATAAGGTAGGCACCGCTGTTTCCGCTTACTTCATCTAAGTAGCGCACATACTTTGCACCGTAAAGATTGTCATCTATCCCTTCAAAATCGACAGCCATTACCTGTACTTCGTTCTGTAAAGCTGCATGCGTCGATGAGACTGAAAATACTGATGCTGTGATGAGTGATAGTGCCGTTAGCATTGTTGAAAGTTTATTTGATTTGATGTTCATGTCTTTTGTCCTTAAAAATGTGTTGGGAACGACGTGTAAGATAAGACATTCAAACTTAACGGTTTATGAATGAAATATGACGAAATCTGAACATAAATTTTAGACATAAAAAAACCCGCAACATTGCGGGTTTTAACTTTCAAAATCAAGCGATTAGGCGTTAGATGTCGCTTCAGCTGCCGCGTCTTCTGCCTTTACAACAGAAAGCTGCATGCTGCGAATTGGGTTGTCAGTACCGTTTGAAAGCTCAACAAGACGGTTAAGCTGACCAACAGACATCATTACTGCGTAGATGGCGCCTAGGAAGCCTTGCTTATGTAGCTCAAGAACCTGATCTTCAGGTAGCTCAAGAAGCTTCTTCTCATTAATACTCATCATGCCTGTAACGTTGCGCTGCTTACCATCTTGGTAAGTAAGGCGAATTTGAATTGGGTCAAGAAGATCTAGTTCAACGACTTTCGCAACAAAACGCTGAGTTAGCATTTCGCTGTTCGCTAGGTCTGCTAGGAATTTCTGACGGTTATCTAGAAACTCGCTTGCTTCACCCGCTTCAGTGAATAGCGCTTGGCCTTCGTCAGAAATAAGGTCAGAGTTTTCATCAATGTAAACGCCAAGCTTGTCGCCGTCTGGTCGCACATCGAATGGGTAGCGAAGGATGTTCATTGGAACGTGAGGGCCTTTCCAGCTGTCGCCAGTTAGGAATAGGTTTTGACCTAGTTCCATGCCTAGCATGGTTACAACGTGGTGGCGCTTAGATGTTGGGTCTTCGATAAAGACGAGCGGCATCGTTGCAGATAGTTGTGCAAATTCACGGATTGTTGCTGCCGCAAGATGTGTATTTTTCGCAAAGCTGAAAGATGTGTTAACCGCAACCTTTAGGTTTTTATGTTTTTCTTTATCTAGCGGTACAAATTTAGTAGCCATATTTATTTCTCATACTCGTTAACTGTGGCACCGGCTTGATTGTGTGAGAAGAGCGGATGCCACTAAAAATTTCGTCGGCCGCACTGATGCATATTTAGTCATCGAATAATTGGCGGAGCGCTTGGGAGTATCCCGTATTCGCGCAAAGAAGTCACGCAGTCCTCACCATAACAAGTTTTAAATTTTTATTGCAATGTAAACTTGAAGTAAACAAGCACGAACGCTCTAAAAATGAGCAATTCCGACCAATTTAAAGATCAACACTATCAATCAGAAGGAAATGTTTGGCATATGAAAGCCTATTGTAGCGGTATACATAATCCTTTAGTCTCTACTTGCTATTTATTTAGGACTGTTGACCTAAACGATGATAAACAAAATAAGGATTTTCTATGAAGGGGCGCTTCCCACTCTCATCTTGCGCATTACTCATCTCTGCGCTTTTTGCTTCACACTCTGTACTTGCTGACTCCACCACGTATTCGGCATCCGAGAAAGCTATCAAGATCGCACTAGAAACCATCATTGTAGATGGGCACATTGACGTACCTTATCGCGTAAAGGAAAAGTGGGTTGATGTCACTAAAGCCACTAAAGAAGGTGACTTCGATTACCCTCGCGCAGTAGCCGGTGGTTTGAACGCCCCTTTTATGAGTATTTATGTGCCCGCTAGTTTAGATAACTCGCCAGAATCTACCCAGCTTGCCCATGAGCTTATCGATTCAGTAGAAGCCATTGTTGCCCGCGCACCGGATAAATTTGCCATTGCTAAAAGCCCTTCTGACGTAAGGGCCCAGTTTGAAAAAGGGTTAATTTCACTGCCAATGGGTATGGAAAATGGTTCTCCTATTCAAGGTGATTTGGCGAATCTAACGGCTTTTTACGAGCGCGGGATCCGCTACATTACCCTTGCTCATAGTCAAGCCAACCACATTTCTGACTCTTCGTATGACCTGCGCAGAAAATGGAAAGGCCTTAGCCCGTTTGGCAAAACCTTAGTGGGCGAAATGAACAACATCGGCATCATGCTGGATATTTCCCATGTGTCTGACGACGCCTTTTATCAGGTTATTGAGTTAACAAAGGTGCCAGTCATAGCATCACATTCTTCACTGCGCCGCTTCACCCCCGGTTTTGAGCGCAACATGGACGACGAGATGATCAAAAAACTCGGCGAAAATGGCGGTGTTATTATGATTAACTTTGGTTCTAGTTTTGTGTCTAAGGAAGCTGGCAAGTGGCGTAGTGGCCTTACTACAGCGCGCAAAGCGTTGGTGGAAAAAGAGGGTGAAGACAGCCCTAAGCTAGAGAACTTTGAAGAGAATTATCGCAAAGAAGTGCCTTACCCTTATTCAACCCTTGATGAAGTGCTTGACCATATCGATCACGTGGTAAAACTGATTGGCGTTGATCATGTAGGTATTGGTTCAGACTATGACGGTGTAGGTGACTCACTACCCATTGGGCTTAAAGACGTGGCGAGTTTTCCAAACCTAGTACAAGGATTGCTGGATAGAGGTTATAGCCGTGCCGACATTGAAAAGATATTGAGCGGGAACCTTTTGCGCGTTTGGCAACAAGTAGAAGAGTATGCGGAGGATCATGCAGCAGCGTACTAGTCGCGCAACGCTTTAAAAATGAAGCGTAGGGAAGCGTGTTATCGCTTCCCCATGCTTTATCTACTCTATTGCACATTCAATTTTATTATTTTTTGCGTGACACAATTAAGTAAAACGCGCTTGGCAATACCAGTAGCGTTAATACTAGTGCACTCGCCATACCGCCTACCATAGGCGCCGCAATTCGTTGCATCACCTCACTTCCAGTTCCAGTGGCATAAAGCACAGGCAATAAGCCCACAATAATAGAAAGCGATGTCATCATAACAGGACGAAGCCTTGCCGAGGCGGCATGGACAATAGCCGTTTTAACAAGTGCATCCTTTTTAGTGTTGCCATTTTTTGTTGCGTGCTTCGCAAGTGCTTCCGATACATGTTGCTTTAAATAGACCAACATGATAACCCCTATTTCTACCGCTACACCTGCAAGGGCAATAAACCCAACACCTACTGCCACCGACAGATTGAATTTGAGAAGGTAAAGCAACCATACACTGCCTACCAACGCCAAAGGTAAGGTAGCAAGTATGAGTGCCACATCGCGAAGGCGTTTAAATGCCAGATAAAGTAAAAGGCAGATAATGGCTAACGTTAGCGGTATAACCACCGACAGCTTCGCTTTCGCGCGCTCAAGGTAAGCAAACTGCCCTGCCCACAAGATGGAGTATCCAGTGGGTAAATCAAGGTGCTCTGACAAATGACGTTTCGCGCTATCTACATAGCCCCCTAAGTCAATACCTGTGGCTGAGTCTGACGAGATATCGATGTATACCCACCCATTTAATCGGGCATTTTCGCTTTTAATCCCAGCCGGCCCGTCGTCAATACGCACAGTTGCGACATCTCCAAGCGTAATGTGAACACCGCTTGGCGTGACGAAAGGCATGGATGCTAAAGTTTCAGGCGTATCGCGGTAGTGCTGTAAAAAACGCATGGCAATAGGAAAACGCTCACGCCCTTCCACTGACTGCGTAATCACTTTGCCGCCAACCGCCGAAGCTAGAATACTGTGAACATCGTCTATCGTCATGCCGTAACGCGCCGCCAACAGTCTGTCGATATCGATATAAACGTAACGGCCACCCACCACCCGCTCAGCGTATACTGATGCTGTATTGGGCAGGTCTTTAAGCAGTATTTCAATATCCTTCCCAATGGCTTCAATGCCTGCCAGCTCAGGCCCCGCAATCTTGATCCCAACAGGTGTTTTTATCCCGGTTGCCAACATGTCGATGCGGGTTTTAATTGGCATTACCCACGCATTGCTCAGCCCTGGAAATTGCACTAGAGCATTTAGCTCTTCTTTGAGTTTTTCAGTGGTCATGCCCTCTCTCCACTGCGCTTTCGGTTTAAGTTGAATGAAGGTTTCAATCATCGTCAATGGTGCAGGGTCTGTGGCTGTATCTGCGCGTCCAATTTTCCCAAATACCGTTTCAACCTCGGGCAAGGTTGCAATAAGCTTGTCCGTCTGCTGTAAAAGCTCTCTGGCTTTACCCACTGAAATACCCGGGTAGGTTGTAGGCATATACATCAAATCGCCTTCGTCCAGTTCGGGCATGAATTCACTACCTAGTTGGCTTAACGGCCAGTACATGGAAAGCAATAAGCAAAATGCCCCCGCCAAGGTGAGCAGTGGGTAGTTAAGCAATCGCATCAGCAATGGCTGATACACACGTTCTAAAGCTCGATTTACCGGGTTCTGGGCTTCAGAACGTATTTTTCCGCGTACAAAATAACCTGCCAGCACAGGAACTAAAGTAATTGCCAGTGCCGCAGCTGCTGCCATGGCATAGGTCTTGGTAAAGGCAAGAGGCGCAAAAAGACGCCCTTCTTGTGCTTCTAAAGCAAAAACAGGAATAAAGGATACGGTTATAATTAGGAGCGCAAAGAATAATGCTGGGCCAACTTCCGTAGTTGACTTAATCACCAGTTCCCAACGTTTGGCTGTCGAAAGCGTTGCAGAGGTTGGTCTAGATGTTCGGGACTGGGCACTCCCAGACCCCCTTTGACTTGCTGAAGCTCCCTGACTCGATGAAACAGCATGCTGATGAATGTGTTTGTGTAAATTTTCAACCACAACAATGGCGCCATCCACCATTGCACCAATAGCGATGGCAATGCCACCTAAAGACATGATGTTAGCATTAAGTCCCTGCAGCTTCATTACGATAAACGCGGCAAGCATGCCAATAGGCAAACTGATTAGCGCAACCATAGATGAACGTAAGTGAAACAAGAAGATAGCGCACACCAACCCGACAACCAGCAATTCCTCCACCAGCTTATTGGTGAGGGTATCGACGGACTTATCAATAAGGGTGGAGCGATCGTAAACGGGGACGATATTCACCCCTTCAGGCAAGCTCGCTTTTAATGCGTCCAGCTTCGCTTTAACCGCATCGATAGTAGCCTTTGCGTTTTCTCCATAGCGCATCACTATAATGCCACCCACGGTTTCGCCATTCCCGTTTAGTTCAGCAATACCGCGGCGCATCAACGGGCTTTCTAGCACTTGTGCTACATCGTTTATCGTTATGCTAACGCCGTCTTTGATAACGCCTGTAGGCAACGCCTGTATGTCGTCAATGCCCTGAATATAGCTTTGCGCACTAACCATGTACTCTGCCTCGGCCATTTCAATAACCGAAGCGCCTGACGCGCGGTTACCCCGTTTAAGGGCAATTTCTATCACGGATGGCTGAATGTTGTAGGCACGTAATTTTTCAGGGTCGACAATAACTTGGTATTGTTTAACCATCCCTCCAACAGACGCCACTTCAGATACGCCTTCAACTGACTGAAGCTCAAACTTTAAGAACCAGTCTTGCAACGCCCTTAGCTCACGAGCATCTAGCGCATTTGGCTGACTAGCATCGTTTTCCAACGCATAAATGTAAACCCAACCTACCCCTGTCGCATCTGGACCTAGCTGAGGTGTCACGCCTTCTGGAAGTTGCGAAGACGCTTGGCTTAGGTATTCCAGAACGCGACTTCGAGCCCAGTATATGTCTGTATCATCATCAAAGATAATATATACGTAGGCATCGCCGAAGAATGAATACCCTCGCACCGTCTGAGCGCCAGGCACTGACATTAGCGCAGAGGTGAGAGGAAACGTCACCTGATCCTCCACCACTTGCGGCGACTGACCGGGATAGTTTACTTTCACTATAACTTGGACATCAGATAAGTCAGGGATAGCATCAACGGGGGTGTTTTTCACCGCCCAGACACCTGCAATACTGAGCATAATAGCGCTCAGCAATACCAGTATTCTATTGTTGACCGACCAGCGGATAACCGATTCAATCATGGTGCATATGCTCCTTATGATTTATCGCTTTTTGTTCTGCCGACTTGTGAACCATCGACTCGTGAGCATCGCTTTGCTCTTCATCGCCCTTCAGGTCGCCTGCATTATGTTTATGATTACTGTGACCTGAGTCATGCACCATGCTCTTGTCCATTGCATGTTCACTACGCTTTCGCATATCTATAACCGTGAACGCTTCGCCAGTCACAAAAGTGAAGATAATATTGTCACCCTCATTAAACTGAGATAAATCAATATGCTTTGAAACCGCAAATGACATTGTCGCAGGTCCCCGCCCCCACTTTTCTATCGGCCCGCGAGCAATCACTATCTTTGCGTTATCCGAAGCGCCATTCGATTTGGTCTCAGTCGGCAAATCAATTGCCTCAATAGTACCTGTTGTCGTGGCCTGGTGATCGGGCGCTTTCATTCGCTTAAAGTCACTGCTTTTCGACGACTCTGAATCAATTAAAAATTGTGCTGATACCACCACATCATCCTCTGGCAGCAAACCTTCGACTACTTCAAAATGTGTACGATCGCTTTGCCCCAGTGTTACGCGTACCGACTTAAAGTTACCATCGCCATCACTGAGTACCACTTTTGCGCCCTCAGCCGTGCGAATAACGGCACTGCGAGGAACCAGTAACGCCGCCTTGCGTTGAGTAGGCGTAATTAAAACGTGAGCAAACATATTGGGCTTTAATGTGTGGTTGTTATTGTTTAGCGGTATGCGCACCTTCAAGGTTCGCGTTGTTTCTGACAAAGACGGATAAATATACTCTACGTGGCTTTCCCATTTAGCATCAGACTCATGGGCCATTTCCTCTAGGGTAACCATAGCGCTATTATGGGGCGCTACGATTTGCGCATATTTTTCAGGCACCTCAGCAATCACCCACACAGTATCTAGCTGAGCGATGCTCATCAAAGTTGTCCCAGGCTGGACGTAAAACCCCTCCCGAATGTTAAGCGCTTCAACCACACCGCTTTGCGGCGCGTTAAATGTGACGGTTTGTACTACCCGTCTACTTTTCTGCAATTCTTCGATAACGCCCTTTGAGAGCCCCAGAGTTTTTAGGCGCTCTGCTGCGCCCTCAATTAAACGTGCGTCTCCTCGCTTAACGGCTAAAACGTATTCTTCTTGTGCGCTAACTAACTCTGGCGAATACAGGGTATAAAGTGCCTGTTCTTTTTCTACTCGCTCACCTTGGGACTTAATGAAAAGCCTGTCGATCCAACCTGATACTCTAGGGTGGATGTGCACAATACTCTCTTCATCGTAGGCCACGTTGCCCACCGCAGTTACGGTCTGTTGAAGTGTTCCAACGGTAACGGGCGCGACTTTAACTCCCATATTGTGCTGTACATTTGGCGGAATCATTACCGTACCCGGCGTACGCTCATTGCTTTGCGTTGATGTTGCTCCATTAGTGACGTATACCGGCACCAAGTCCATTCCCATTGGTGACTTTCCCGGTTTGTCTCGGCGATAGCTGTCATCCATGGGCGCTACCCAATATAAAGGGGCTTTATTATCAGTTTCGTCGTTGTGGGCACTTTCACCATTTCCGTGTTTTGATGAATCAGACAACAATAGTGAGGCCAAGCCGAACGCTATCAGGCCGCCAAATAGCAGACCTACTAGCAAACCTTTTATTAGCAAGCTTTTTGTATCTGGAGCAGGGTGAGTTGAAGATGTCATATTAACTACTCTTTATTCGAAAAATGGGCGTGAGTGGGCAGGTACAAATAAGCCAGTGACGCCAGTGTCTTGGCGCGCTTAATGTCGATTTTGAGTAAATCATCCTGTACCTGTACTTGCTTGAGGTTGGCATTGACAACTTCACTGATATCACCGGTGTCTGTGGTGTAAGCAGTCAGTTCAGCTTCAGAAAGTTGCTGTGTTTCACCAATTAACGCCGTCTCGTAAAGCACTTTGCGCTCACTTAGCGCTGACAAGCGTGATTTAAGCACCTCTGCATTCGCGGCAAGCTCGTTCACTTTCAAGCGGAAATCCGTCTCGGACGCACTCATTTTAGAAGCCGCCGCCGCAATCGAAGCGTCTTGACGAGATTTGTTAAAAAACGGAAGGTCTACTTGAACGCCAAGTGAGACAAAATCAGCCCGGCTTGCGCCATTTTGCGCGTCTTGTCTGTATCCATAACTGGCTTCAAATGCCCACTGCGACTTAGTTTGTTCTCGCGCTATGTTCACATTTTGCGCTTCTATTTGGGTTTGAATTTGAAGCAGCCTAGCCTCCGGATGATGCTGTAGTATTGAAAAAGGCTCACTACTCTCAATAACCGTTAAGAACGAAGATAAACTAAGGTTGCTGTCATTGAAGATAGCATCGACCTCTATGAGCTTCGGCTTTGACGCTTGCGTTGATTGAGTCAGCGGTGTGCTTACTGGTTCATCTAGCGGCACACCAAACCATTTTGAAAGTGCCGATCTCGCTTCATTTTTTTGCTGATAGGCCTGCACGTATTTGTCGTCTAACGACAACAATGCCAAGCGCACTTGCAGTATGTCTTGCTGCGCTGCAGCACCAACGCCTTGGTTGTATCTGGATTCAGTAAAATCAAGTAGCTGCGTGAGCAGTGACTTTTCTTTATCCAATAACGCAATGCGACGCGTTGCATAAACCCAGTCTAACCAAGTAAGGGTAACTTCACGCTTAAGCCACGCCTTTCTAGCTTGGCTCTGTACGAATATTTGACCTGCCATAACCTGATACTTTTGCTGACTGTAGTGATTTTCATCGCCTCTCGGTAATTGCTGCTTCAAACCAACTTTAACTTGCGTCATAGGCTCTTGGTCAAATGCGAAGCCGTCGGTAGGCAAGTTTTGTACAGACGCTGAAACCTGAGGATTTACCCAATATGATGACGCTTCAGCTTCTGCATTAAAGCGATCCTTTCGATGCGCATTCCCTTTAAGCAAAGGGTCGTATTGAATAGCTAACTGCAGCGCTTGTTCCAGGCTTAGGGTTTGCGCCACAACAGGCTTATTAGCCATCAAAAAAGGAGAAAGCACAAAAATTAAGGCGAACAAGGCGCTTACTTTACAAGGTCTGTCAGCACTTTCGTTCATTTTTTTAGGTACCGAATAGTTGCTCATGTATAACATCACTTTTCAGGTGTAAGGCGTGTTGACGTTGCCTCGCTCTTCGCTAAATTCGACAAAGGGGATTAGCAAAAAGGCTTACCACGCGTTACATAGATAAAAGATTAGAGACATCTCAAAACGACTAGACGACGTCGTGACATAAAAACGTCTCTGCTGCGAAATAAATCCGCGAGATAGATCTATGCTGTGAAAAGTGACTTAGGTGGGCGAAACTGCCCGAAGTGAGGAGATGAGCGCTGCCCCAGTATAGGTGCAGTGGCAGCCATTCTGGCTACCGATATTTCAGTTTCAACGGTAGGCTGAATGAGCGCACTCGCGCTTAGGTTGAAACAGTGATCGGCTGGGCAATTACATTCATCCTTGCAGCAAGGCATGTCGCTCATCTGCGATGCTTTCACGCTTTTCACGCCTGCATCGCTAACTTGGACGCCGTCGAACTGAGCGGGTTTGCTCTTGCTGTTTTTAGCACTTAAATCCGCATGTTGTGATGACAATTCTTGGTGCTGACAATGTGTATTAGCAGACTCAGGCATTCGAACCTGATGGTTAGCATGAGCAGCATCCGACTGCACTGTCATCGCCGACACCGAATGGATATGTTCGTACGAATGTTCAATTGATACAGCGCTACCTGACGACACGAGGGCCATCATTAAAAACAGTGTAAGGATAAACGAACTTGCATTCGCCGACCTATACCGTTTGCGCGTTAAACCAATCCGAAACTTTCTCAAATACTGTACTCAGAAAATTACTGTCTATTCTACAACAGAATAATAGCGTGATGTCACCGACCAGTAAAGCCAGCCGTTAATGTCACTAAGCTAGGGCCTGCTGACCTTTTCTGTACATTTTTGCAGCGGTCTGTGTACCATCTAGACAAAGCGGATGTTAGACGGTTTAATGGTTCTAAATCGAAAGCATCCAACGCAGTATAGATGGCACACAGGCGCTGCCCGAAGGGGTCGTTATGGAAGCTTTTTACTCTTTGTCACAGTCCTTTAACTTAGCCCACTAGGCTTGCAGGACTGTTTCGCGATTAAAAGGCTTCCGTTTAGACCAAAATTCGTACACCAAAGGTCAACAGGCCCCAGTAATTTATTTAAACTGCGACAAATAATCTTTCAACATCAGGCCCATGGTCGAGAACAGCGGGTTTGCTTTAGGTACCGCACATTCTTCTTGCTGATTAACCATGCTTGCGTTGAAATTCATTTTATTGAGCAAGCTTGTATTTACGACTAAATCGGCGTGGCATAACCCGTACGATTCATCGATAACGAAAAAGGTATTCGGACCTTTACTTGCTTCCATTAACTGCTCTATGCCACGAATTGGGGTTGTTACATCAGCTTGAGAATGAGCGGCAAATAACGGCACTTCCAATTGCTGACCTTCCTCAACCTTTTCGCGAATGGTGTTGATTAAGTCCATCAGTTCCAACCCAGCCAATCCCGCCACATTAGGATATTTATATGGATTTGGGCCATGGGTTTGATAGCTTCCATCAATAATTCTTGCTAAAAGTTTAATGCCCCAAATACGGGACATACTTTCTGCGTTATCAGACAATGCCAACGCGCCAGAAAACAACATAAGACCATCAATATTAGTTGCTTCGTTATTGGCATCATCCAGATAATGTTCAACCGCCAGCGCACCACCAGTAGAGAAACCGCCTACAAGCAAGGTATCACCCATATCATCAGCCAAACTGATGACTTCATCTACATGCGTCTGCCAGCGCTCTGCTAAATCCCAGTCAGACATATCATCATTGGCATCTCGTTTACCATGTCCAGGTAAAAGCGGCACGACGACAGTAAAACCCTGTTCAAATAAGATGTTGGCGACTTCACGCATAAAGAAAGGCGAATCGCTTAAACCGTGGATAAGCACGGCCACCTTGCTGCTTGATTTGTTGGTCAGCATAAAAGGCGAGTTGCCTTCGTTTCGCAACACATTACTGCACACAGAAAAGCGATTGAGTGCCGTTTCTCTGCACGGCTGGGTTTGGCCCCATTCTTTTTCGTAAAATGCTTTGTACTGATTTTGCAGATCTGAAAAACTTCTGCTTTTCATTTCGCTGGTATCGGATATAGACACATTTGCAGCTATAGCCATATTTGCACTTAAAAGCACAACGATACCTATGAGCATTTTTACAAAAAAGTTCGATGACACCATTACTCTCCGCTTCGGCTAACTAATAAAAAACGGGAGCAGTTTACCATGCTCCCGTTCGTTATGACGATTAAAACGCAATCTGAGTTAGCTAAAATAAACCTCTAGGTCGTCAGAACCACCGATGTGCTTACCGCCAATGAAAACTTGTGGCACGGTTTCGCGCCCACTAATCGCCGTTAAGCTGGTTAGCGAAGCATCTTTGCCCAACACGATTTCTTCGTACTCGTAGCCTTTTTCGTCGAGCAGTTTTTTCGCTTTGGCACAGAAAGGACAACCCGGTTTTGTGATAATAGAAACTGGGGCGTTGGTTTGCTCTTCTGGTGCAATGTAAGCCAGCATGGTATCTGCATCCGACACTTCAAACGGGTCGCCAGCAACATCAGGCTCGATAAACATTTTGTCTACGACACCATCTTTCACCAGCATTGAATAACGCCAGCTTCTTTTGCCAAAGCCCAAATCCGCTTTATCTACCAGCATACCCATGCCATCGGTGAACTCACCGTTGCCATCAGGAATAACGGTAATGTTAGCGGCTTCTTGATCTGCGGCCCACGCATTCATAACGAAGGTATCGTTTACCGATACACAAACAATGTCATCGATACCGTGTTTCGCAAATTTCTTGGCTAATGCGTTATAACGAGGCAAATGAGTAGAGGAGCATGTAGGTGTAAATGCACCGGGTAAAGAGAATACCACTACGTTTTTGCCAGAAAAAATTTCATCTGTCGTTTTCGTTACCCATGCTTCATTCTCCCTGCACTGAAATGAAACGCTAGGTACTTTTTGGCCTTCTTTGGAAGTAAAGCGACTTTCTGACATAACAACCTCTTATCGGTGATTTTTACTGTAAATATTTATATAGACTAGGATCTGATGAGCTTTGCTGTACATTTAAACAAAAAGTCGTACATCAAAGACCAACCGATTCTAGAAGACTAGAATGAGTTTTTACACAAATCAATAGGTATTATCTTACATTCGTTAATATCGATTTTGATGCTGAACCTATCTCATTGCCTGCCTATGCTTTTTGTCGAGGTTAGGTAGGATTGTGACATCAGTCGCGATCTCCGTAACGCTTGGCATTTTAACGTAAGCGATATTCGAGGGTTATCACCATGATTATATTAGTTGGTGGAGAAAAGGGCGGTAGCGGCAAGAGCTGCCTGGCACAAAACATTGCGGTATATCTTCGCACTGAAAAGGGTGCCAAGGTGTTAATGGTCGATTGTGACCCGCAACGAACGACCTCAGACTGGATTCAAGAGCGCAAAGCAAACCCTCGTTTGGCTGAAATAAACTGTGTTCAGTTATACGGAAAAATACGTAATGAATTGCTCAGTCTGCGTCAGTACTACGATTACGTTGTAATTGATTGTGGTGGGCAAGATAACCTGGCTCTTCGGTCGTCAATGGCGGTTGCCGACCACATACTCATCCCACTTAGACCCAAACGTCGCGATCTTAAAACGGTGCCTCACATGGAAGATATTTTATCTACCTGTAAAATGGTTAACCCCAAAATGAACGCGGCGTTTGTAATCACACAATGCCCTTCTCTTCCTAGCCTGTCTAATCGTATTCTAGAGGCAAAGGAAGTATGTCGTTCTTTTGGTATTCCTGTTCTAAACTCGGTCACTTTTAGTCGAAACATGTATGACGACTCAGAAGAATCAGGGCAGTCAGTTATTGAGAGTGAACCCGAAGGTAAAGCGGCTACAGAAATAAGAACCCTGTTTGAAGAGCTACTAGCTGGCAAAGTGGAGGATGCTTATGAGTTTACTCAACCTCAAAAAGTCGAAGCCTTTAGCTAAACCCAAACTTCGTACTGTAGAAGCTTTTATAGACGGTGCGTTGATTTATGCACAGGGTAAGGTAGATAACAAGGACTCTTGGGCGGCAAAAATCGAACCTAAAATTGCTAATACTGACCGCGTTGTACCGATAAAAAAATCCACGAAATTCGAAGGTATGCGACACGCCACCTTTACATTAACACCGCAATGCATTGAAAGGCTTGCAAAACTCTCAGAAACGACAGGTAAAGCCAAGTCTGCTCTAATTCGCGAATGGATTGAAAGCAATAGCGAAAATTAGACTAAAGTATAAATTAAAATACGTACTTCATTCGTTTTATCTTTCACAATAATAATGTTGCCTTAGCGTTAGCCTACTGGGATACTCAGTGACAGCATATTCTGACAGCGTATAGGAGATACAATCGAATGGGCCGTGAAGGATTTAGCACAGTGCGCGTGTTGGTATGCGCTCTGCTAATCGCTGTGCATGGCGCACAGGTGAAAACGGTAAAAGCGTTCGAGCTTCTCAATACCGCGATTGCTGATGTCGAGAACTTGTTAAGCAGCAAGCAATATGCTGATGCCGATAGCAAGGCGTTGTTGCTTTTAGAGCAAGCACTTCAACAGCAGCAAATATCCGCTGACACATTTTCCACTCTCGGACGCTTACTTCAAAACGCGTCGCGTTTTGAAGTATCAAAAGCCATTTTTAATGCAGCCTTAGAGCGCTACACCACAGACGGTGAATTAAACAAAATGGCATCGACGCTATTACAACTAGCCACATCAGAACGACATCTATCAAACTATGCCGTTGCGATAACTTATGTCCGTCGAGCTATGTCTATTGCGCAAATTGAACACAATGAATCACTTAAGGCTCGTTTAAACCTTGAACTGGGTATTATTCAGCAAGAACAGGGCGAAATAGAAACCGCGCTTGAGCCATTAAAGCAAGCATTGCGTTACTTTCGGGAAAACGGTATGGCCAGTGAAATGAGTGTTACGTTACTGCGTATTGGTGAAATATACAGTTTACTAAATCAAGCAACATTGGCTCACACCTATTACCAAGACGCTTTCGACAGTGTCGAGCCAACACAAGAAACGCGATTACTCGGTGTTATAAAAACTCGCATTGGTGCACTATTACTCAAAACAGGCGCTGTGAACCACGCACTCAAAGCAATTAATGAAGGGCTTGAGCTGTTAAACACCACGTCTGATGTTGGCGCCATCGCCGAAGCTAAAATGCTATTGGGTAGAGCATTGATTGAAAACGGCGATACCATTGAAGGAAGAGAGCTATTACGAGAAGCCATGCAGTTTGCCAATTCATCGGGTCAGGCAAAACTGGTTAAAGAGGGAAGACTTGCGTTAGCTCAAGCCTATATGAAGGAGCAGAATTTTAAATTAGCGTTAGAAGAGGCCCGTAAGGGCACCATTGATGCTAGAAAAAATAGAGATCTTAGAGGACAACTTAGCTTTCTTTCTTTGCAGCTAAGCGCCTTTGTATCATTAGGCGAATTCAAAAAGGCGTTAGACATTCAATCTGTGATGCAGCAACTACGTGAAGTGCTGCTTGATTCAGAAAATAAATCTGCCATTGAAGGGCTGCAGGCTGAGATTGAGTTAGTTCGGCAGTCTAGAACGTTGGAAAAACTAGAAGAATCTAAACAATTAGCATTAGCGCAAGCCGAGCAAGAAAACTTGCGAGCCACTCTATTTTGGAGCATATCGTTAGCAGCGACACTATTAACATTTTTAGTTTGGAGTCGCTACAAACAACGTCAGCAAACCATTGTTTTGCGCCGAGAAGTACGCCAGCAAACTCTAACTCTCCAAGAGAAAAACCAAGAACTGGAAAGAGCCTATAAAACGCTTGAGGAGGTAAGTTTACGCGATCCGTTAACGGGTTTGTACAATAGGCACTACCTTGAATCACAGCTTCCCGGCGAAATAAGGCGCAGTCAGTTTGCCGCTAAACAGAGCGCTAGCAAAGGAAAGGAGAAACAAGATTTACTTTGCTTTCTTATTGATATCGACCACTTCAAGCGCATAAACGATAACTATGGGCATATAGCAGGCGATAAGGTGTTATCGGCGTTTGCCAACGTTCTTAAAGAAGTATTCAGGCAAACGGATTTAATTATTCGATGGGGTGGCGAGGAGTTTTTGGTGGTTTGTCGTCAATCTATTCGTGAAGAGCTACCCGAGGTTGCAGAGCGCTGCAGAGAAATGGTCGCAAGTACCCCTTTTGATATTGGTTTGGAAAAGCCAATTAATATTACTTGTAGCATCGGATTTTCACTACTTCCTCCAGATAGAGAGGAAGATTTTGATACCGCGTGGAAACGTACGTTCGCCGTTATCGATTACGCGCTGTATGCCACTAAATTGTCGGGTAGAAATGGTTGGGTTGGTGTGATTGAAACGTTTACAACGCCAAGAGCCTACCCCACTCCACTAGATACGAAGTTTAATTTCGCCGGTTCGACGATTGCCACGTCGTTCAATAACGTAGCAAGTATCAAATGGCCGGAGACCCTCGGTAAATAGCGGTAGAGGAAGAAGTATATGTATAGAGGAAGCTGCAGCTGCCAAGCAATTCAATATGAAATTGATCATATCGGAGAACTTGATGCCGATGACGAAACGCTAACCCATTCTGACACTAGTCAATTGCGCGTTACCATAGAAAAAGAACAACTGGTGATAGACTGCGCGCCTTCGGCACTAGCCCAATTACACGAGGCCAACGATGAGACCCACCACGTGTGTAATGTTTGTGGAAGCGTAATCTTTATTGAGCAGGGTTCCAATCAGGTATCGGTTGAAGTAACCTTCAGCGGTCATGACGCCTTAGCAGAGTCTCACTGTCAATTTGTATTTTAATAGCGTTAGCTATGATAAAAGCGAGTGCGCCCTGGTGTTCGAAGGTGAGCAATACATTGCTCACCTGTTAAGTATTCGTGTCTGACCTAGTCGCTATTTTTGATGTCATCCATATGATATTTATCAATGAGCGAATACAGCGTAGGACGAGTCACACCCAGTAGCTCTGCAGTCTTGGACATATTCTTATCTGCTTTTTGATAGGCCCTGCGAATGGCGCGGCTCTCAGCAACCTCTCGTACTTCACGTAAGTTCAACGTTTCAGGCTCATCAATTGAATCTACGGGCATCAATCCTAAATCATCAGGTTGTATTACCGTACCTTCAGCCATAATAACGGCTGACTTCAACTTGTTTTGCATTTCGCGAATGTTGCCCGGCCACTGATGGGCTAGCATGGCGTTAACGGCAGTCTCTGAAAAGCTCTTCGCTTTGGCTTTGAATTCTTCGCGATAAATATTTAAGAATGTACGCGCAAGTAAAATGATGTCTTGGTCTCGTTCACGTAATGGAGGGATCATGATTGGCATTTCACCCACTCGGTAATACAGGTCTTCTCTAAAGGTTTCTTGCGCCACCATCGCCTGTAAATCGCGGTGTGTTGCACAGATAACACGTATATCAACGGGAATTTCATTGCGCCCACCAACACGCTCAATCACGCGTTCTTGTAGGAAGCGAAGCATCTTAGCTTGCAGACCAATGGGCATATCACCAATTTCATCTAAAAACAGTGTCCCACCTTGTGCCGTTTCTATCTTGCCTACGGTGGTTTTGTTCGCGCCAGTGAATGCCCCTTTTTCGTAACCAAACAGTTCACTTTCTAGTAAGTTCTCTGGTATAGACGCACAGTTAATGGCAACAAATGGTTTGTCTTTCCTAGGACTGTGTTCGTGAATACTTCGAGCGAAAACTTCTTTACCCGTGCCACTTTCACCAAGTAATAGGGTACTGATATCGGTATTGGCGATTTTCTCGGCGCGACGCACCACTTTTTGAATAGCCTCACTATTCCCCACTATTCTGGACATGCCAGAACGGGTGCGAGCAAGAATACTATTCTCGTGCTCTAACTTAGACAGATTAAGCGCGCGGTGCACCAACAATTTTATGGTATCTGAATCGATAGGCTTTTGATAAAAATCGTATGCCCCAAAATCGATCGCTTTCAATGCGTGTTGTTTATCGTTATTGCCTGTAACAACAATCACTTTGGTTCTTGGTGCTAGAGCGATAATGTCGTGAAGAATACGCAAACCTTCCGACGCGTTAGCGGGATCTGGCGGAAGCCCCAGATCTAAAGTAACAACCTTAGGCTCAAAACGACGGAGTTGGGCTATGGCAGAGGTGTGATCGTGCGCAAAAACAACATTGTAATCGGTAAGACTCCATTTAAGCTGCTTTTGGATACCTAAATCATCATCTACTACCAAAATGGTATCGGTCATTTCATCATCCTATTATTCTACTTCATCCATCGAAAGGAGTGGATTTGATAATGCTTCATCCACTTTTTAGTTATATACCTTATCCTATCGGAAAATACAGCGTAAAACAGCTACCGCGTCCAGGTTCACTTTGAACAGTTAGCTTGCCACCGATAGACTCGATATATGTTTTTGCATCATATGCACCAATACCCATACCAGCATTGCCTTTTGTGGTATCAAATGGCTTGAATAGTCGTTCTTCAATAAACGCTTTATCCATACCTGACCCTGTATCTTCTATCAAAACTAGCTGCGTTTTGTTGTCAGAATTCGCAGTAATCACCACGTCGACTTCTCCGCCATCTGCGGTTGCCTGCTGAGCGTTGCTGATCAAGTGATAAAGCACGTTTGCCACTTTATCTTTATCAACGGTCACGGCCGTTTCTTTTAGCACATGAACTATCGGTAGTGGACTTAAGCCCGAACAGCGGTTGTTGACAACATCCTTAGCGAGCTCCGAAATCAAAAACTCTGAGTTTACGCCTTCTTCCACTGCTTTCTTATCAGTTAGCTGCTTGAGCATTTTTTCCATTCTTGCTTTAGTATGCTCCAAGGTTTCGAAGGTGTCTTCGATAAATTCAGGGTTGTGTTTGTGCTGTTGAGCATTGGCAAGAATAAGGTCAACTTGAGCAAGTACATTTTTCAAGTCGTGTAAAACGAAAGCTGACATTCGATTGAACGCAGCAAATTGAGCGTTTTCCGCAACCACTTGTGCCGCTTCATGATGATGCATGTACGTTCCCACTTGCTCAGATACAGCGGTCAAATAGTCCTTCACTTCCCAATTAAGACTGATTTTTTCATTGTCCCCTGCTGCAAGAACAGCAAATCCCCACAACGTTCCGTCCTTTAGAATAGGCACAAAGAGTTGGTAACCCCATGCTTTTAGTGCATCTCTATCTAGCTTCAGCCCTTCGTAATCGAATGGCTTAACCAGGTAAGCATCCGTATCGATTATCCAGCCATTTTTGTCGCTGTAACTTGCCAGGGTTTCCAGCGTTTTACAGGCAGCGTTGTTTTCTCTCGAACCGGTTGACACTTCATTGTTGTCAGTCGACACAGTGTTTGCGATAGGTGATGCCTCAGCCACACATTCATAGCCATTCTGCGTTACTTTAAACAGTAGACCAGACTCATATTGAATAGCATTCAGCATTCCTGTAAGGCCAGCATGGTAAACATCAGATGAGCTATCCCCTGCCCGCGTTAGCCACTGCGTTAACTTTACCCATTCAACGCGGTAGTCGAACTGATTCGCAAAGAAATGTTTAGTGATAAATACTTTTATCTTAGTGCGAAATCCGTTGGACAAGAATACAGTGGCAAGCAATGCAAATGACATCACAACCAATATTATTTGAACCGTCGCTCCCCAGTTGCCGCCCATATAATTTATGGCATAGCCAACAACAGCCATCACGAAAAGGTAACCGCCCGCAACTAAGAGTAGAGAGCTGTGCAACACCACGTCCCGCGAGATAAATATATCAATGCCCCAGTGATGAATTCGTCGAATCGATATGACGAGTAAGGGCATCAACAAAAAGTAAATATAACCTCGCGCCGCTATGTAGCCAATTTCCACTTGGTTGACCATGGTAGCGTTTGCATAAGTAACAAACTCAAACAGGTTGGTTGCCCCCAGATAAATAATGATTGGCTTAAAAGCCCATTGCTCACGCCCCGCTTGTCGATACACAACTTCCAGAAGTACAAGAACTTCTAATGACAGCACGATAAGGACAAGAAAGCTCCACGCGGGATTTACTACCAATAGATAAGGGGCTAGCAATGCTACCAGTGCAGGGGCAATAATAATTAACGTTACAGGGCGTTTTAGTACGTCCATGATGTTGTTAAAGCTGGTCTGTATACAGCCGGCCAAAAAGAGTAACCACGCTAGCTGCTTAAGCACATCAGCGTTAAGTAACCAGCTTAGCGAAATAGGTCCAAACAGCGAAGTGATTAAGGTTGTGGACCATAAAAAGGTGGCTGCAGTTGCCAATACCAGCAAATGCTTGGCTACACCGGGTTTGCGTACCGTTAACAACAGTAATAAAAGGGCTAAGTGCGCCAGACTATTTAACCCATAGCCTATATCTGAAATCATCCTTTTATCTCACCCTTATTATCGCTATTTAGGAGGTGCAATACAAAGCGATGCTTTGATGCAACATCCCTGAACTAGCGATGCAATGTCAAAAACCGGCAGCATTACTACCCGAGGTGACATTAACCACAACATTGAGTATTTATACTATCATTCCACTGAAACGCACATTGTACGGGATAAATAGTTTACAGATTAGCGTTGTGCGCAGGCATCGCCCACGCCATTATAAACGTTAGCGTTTACGGATCACTAGTGAGCCAATAGAATACCCTGCACCGAAAGAGCAAAGTACACCTATGTCGCCAGCTACAAGGTCTTCATGGTTTAAACCAAACGCAATTACAGAGCCAGCGGAAGCCGTGTTGGCAAACTCGTCCAACACGATTGGCGCTTCTGTTCGGTCTGCATCACGACCTAACAGGCGTTTACAAATTAACGTGTTCATATTGATGTTGGCCTGATGAAGCCACCAACGCTTGACGCCTTCTGGCGTAATATCGTGACTCGCTAAATGCGCTTCAATGTGCGCCGCTGCCAACGGACACACTTCCTTGAATACTTTGCGACCCGCTTGATGGAACAACTTATCAGGTCCATACGGGTCAACGTCTTCCGCACGCGTCATATAGCCGAAATTTGAACGAATATTGTTTGAAAATTTCGTCAGTGCCTTGGTGCTTAGAACGTCGTACACGTGCTCACTTTTGGCGGTTTCAGCAAGCTCAAGCACCGTCGCCGTAGCTACATCGCCAAAAATAAAGTGACTATCGCGATCAGCGTAGTTAATTTGCGGCGAAACCAGCTCAGGATTGATGACCAACACGCGAGTTGCATTTTTCGCGCATAGCATTTCATAGGCGCGATGCATGCCGAACGTTGCTGCAGAACAAGCAACTAGCATATCGAAACCAAAACCTTCAATGTTAAGCGCTTCTTGTACTTCAATTGCAATCGCCGGGTAGGCGCGCTGAGTATAAGCACACGACACAATCACAGCATCAATCTCATCGGCAGTAACATTGGCTGATGTCAGTGCTAACTTGGCCGCCTCAACGGCAATTTCAGCTTGGTGAGAAAGTTCATCATCTGCTCGAGGAGAAATCTTAGGCTTCATTCGAGTGATGTCTAGCGCCCCCTCTTTTTGATAGATGTAGCGACTTTTAATTCCCGATGCTTTTTCAATGAATTCTGCACTTGAATAAGGCATAGCCGCTACGTCGCCAGATTCGATTTTCGCTTTATTTTCTTCGTTAAACGCATCTACGTAAGCGTTGTAGCTATCTACGAGCTCTTCGTTAGTTATACTATCTTTAGGGTGCCATACACCCACACCACTGATCACAACTTGCTGAGACATAGGCATTCTCTATTATTTAAAGCACTACAAGTGGTATTGAGCATTGCGTTACATGATGTCCTAAACGCTTCTATACCTGTGCAATTGAGCCTTATCGTATTTACATCTACAAATACGACTGCATTTTATGAGGTATAGCTTACCTTAATCCGTCAACGGTGTAACCATCCCACATAAAACCAAATTGTCTTTACGCCCTATTTGCATCCAAACAAATTGACTTGACCAATAAAACAACACTAAACAAACCAGAGCTTTAAAAATAAGCGGCTCATTTAATTACAGCCTTGCACTTTACTTCTTTGCATCTGCCGCTACCTTAAACCTTAAAAAAAACAGATAAATCTAACCATTCCATACTACCTTTTCAGCAATAATAACTTCGACTACCAACGTTAACCTTACACATTTAATTTACAAACCGGTGACCTAAAATACGATATTGGTTGACAAATTGGCAAGATATAAATAGGGTTTAAACACATAATTGGTAACAACATTGGTTGTAAGATTATTATGTGCGGTTTGTTCGTCAGTAATCTTGTGAGGACTAAGTGATACCAAAAGTGACAAGGTTGTATCTAACCTTCGAAATTTTACTTATGAGGAAAAGATAATGTCTAAACCATCAATTGGTTTCATCGGACTTGGTCTAATGGGCGGAAACATGGTCGAAAACCTTTTGAATAAAGGCTTTCCAACTATGGTTATGGATTTAAATCCGGATGCTGTTGCAAAATGCACTGAACGTGGAGCAAAGGTCGCAACCACTGGCAGAGAATTGGCTGAAAGCTCAGAGGTTGTAATGTTGTGCTTGACCACATCAAACATCGTTGAGTCAGTTATGTACGCGGAAGACGGTATCATGGCCGGACTTAAAGAAGGTGCTGTAGTTATTGATTTCGGTACCTCTATACCTTCTTCAACAAGAAAGATTGGCGCTGACTTGGCAGCCAAGGGTGTAGGCATGATAGATGCTCCACTAGGACGCACGCCGGCACACGCGAAAGATGGTCTACTTAATATCATGGCCTCTGGCGACAAAGAAACATTTGAAAAAGTTAAACCTGTTCTTGATGAACAAGGTGAGAATGTCTTCTATCTTGGTCAGCTTGGCGCAGGTCACACCACCAAACTAATTAATAACTTCATGGGTATGACCACGGTTTGTGCAATGTCACAAGCGTTTGCGGTAGCAGAGCGCGCCGGCGTTGATCGCCAACAACTTTTCGACATCATGTCGGCAGGTCCGTCTAATTCACCGTTTATGCAATTCTGCAAAAACTATGCAGTTGATAATAATAGCGATCTAGGCTTTTCTATCGCAAACGCTAATAAAGATTTAGGCTATTTCTTGAAAATGGTAGAAGACTTAGGCACAGAATCAAAAATTGCTGAAGGTTCATCAGCTAATTTACAAGCTGCTTTAGACGCGGGCTTAGGTAACGGCAACGTACCTGAAATTTACGACTATTTCATTTCATTGAATAAATAGTAAGCGAACGCTCTGACGAAATTATACACTACCTAAAAGAGAAGTGATGCCGTGAAAATTCAAGGTCTACGTTGGTGGGTAATTACACTTATTGCTCTCGCAACGATTATAAATTACATCGATAGACAAGCCTTAAGCGTGCTGTGGCCTGCTATTGTAGAAGACTTGTTTCCCGATAAGTCAGCGTTAGAAAGGAAGCAGATTTACGCTAACATATCCATCGTGTTTGTGTTTTCCTATGCGTTTGGTCAGGCTATTTTCGGTAAAATTTTCGACTGGATTGGAACGCGTGTCGGATTCGTTCTCTCTATTGGTATTTGGTCCCTTGCTACCATTGCGCATGCTTTTGCTCAAGGTATGCTGAGCTTTAGTGTTTTTAGAGCAATTTTAGGCATTGCCGAAGCAGGTAACTGGCCAGGCGCGACAAAAGGTAATGCAGAGTGGTTCCCTACTAAGGAGCGTGCGCTCGCACAGGGCATCTTTAACTCCGGGGCTGCTATTGGCGGTATTATAGCCTTCCCTATTATCGGCTTTTTAACCCTCCATTTCAGCTGGCAAGCGGTTTTTGTCATCGTGGGTGTCCTTGGTTTACTGTGGCTTCTACCATGGGTAATTATTGTAAAAGCGCCGCCAGCTATGCACGCGTGGATTACCGAAGAAGAGAAACATTATATTCTTTCGGGTCAACGTATTATGGGCGAAGGTAAAAATGAAAATAGGGGTGAGAAAGAAGCGCAAGAGTATAGTCCTTCAACAGGTGAGCTGCTCTCTAGAAAACAAAGTTGGGGCGTGATCATAGCGTCGGCTGCCATCGATCCTATCTGGTGGCTATTTGTATTTTGGATCCCTATCTATCTTAACGAAGTGTACGGGATGAACGTAACTGAAATAGGCATATATGGCTGGGTTCCTTATGTGGGTGCGATGCTTGGTGCATGGTTTGGCGGTTTGTTGGCGCAAAACCGGATAGCGGCTGGCTGGAACACGGATAAAACTCGAAAGTTAGTTATCACGTTAGGCTGTTTAATTATGCTTCCTGCCCTTATCGCAATGTCAAACCCTGGCGCGCCCACCGTCGCGGTACTTATCATGGCTGTTATCTTATTCGGTTTTCAAACAGCAATAGGTAATGTACAAACGCTTCCGAGTGATTTATTTGGTAAAAAAGCCGTAGGTACGCTATCTGGTTTTTCAGGTATGGCGGCAAAGCTAGGTGCTGTGGGCTTAACATCATTAGTTCCATGGCTTACTGCAGATGGTAATTATACGCCAGCCTTTGTCATCGGAGCGTCGTTAGCTATCATTGCGATTGCAGCCATTTGGCTTCTTATTCCAAAAATAGAAATGCTTAAGCCTAAGCGTTAGTAAACTGATGCGCTATCAGAATTATTAGGTGTCTGGCAGCGCATTTTGTACACAAAGCTTAAACGTAACTCACAGGTGTCTGTAACCTGCCCCTAATCTAAAATTCATCTGATTGTCACAGAGAAAAGTTCTCCACTCCAAACCTGTCTGACCAATTCCGTTCATTGCTATTAACGATCTCAATTTAAATGTCTTAATTTTTAAGAAATTTAGTGAATCTTCTAGCAAATGTTAATAAATTGTGTTTTTATTATCTATATTACCAATTTGGTAAACACAAAAACACACATTGGTAACATAAAAATAAAGATGCAACTTTACCACCCTACCATTTAACTTGGAACACAATGCCATCATGAAGAAAAAAGCATTTGCACTTTGCTCGACTGCAGCAGCCATTACGGGATGTGATGTAGATTCAGATAACGACCTTAATGGTGCTCACGCTGTCGCAGGAGCTAAAGAGCTTTACTACATTCAGTCATCTGATGTAGGCGCGGGCTCTACGTGGACTGCAGATAACTAAAAGTAAGACCAGGTAATAAACCCTACACCCTACATAAGTCACAGCGGCGGTACGGCGCTGTGCATGGAAAAAAACACAACGGAGAAATTGTAATGTTGTTGAAAAAAAGTACGCCCTTTACCCTAAACCCAACAGCGCGCTGGATAAAAGCAGTATTTATCGCTGGTGTAGCAGGCACCTCGACTTTCTCACTACATGCACAAGAAACACAGGAACAAGCTACAGCTGAAGACGTAGAAGTTATCGACGTTGTTGGCTCACGTCGTACAATACAGGACCAAATTTCAATCAAGCGCGAATCGACGACAGTTGTTGACGGCTTATCGGCCGAAGACATTGGTGATCTACCAGCGCTTTCTATTGGTGAAGCATTGGAATCCATTACAGGTGCAGCGTCACACCGTGAAAATGGTGGTGCTACAGAAATTACTATTCGTGGCCTTGGTCCGTTCTTAAGTGCTACGCACATTAACGGTCGTGAAGCGACTAATGGTAGCGGTGATCGTTCAGTCAACTTCTCACAGTTCCCAAGTGAACTGGTTAAGAAAATTGCTATCTATAAAACCCAAGACGCCTCTATGATTGAAGGTGGTGTGGCTGGTGTTATAGCGCTAGAAACTGTTGCCCCTCTCGATTACGGTAAACAGCGTATCCAGGGTGAAATTAAAGGCAACTATAACCCCGACGAAGGCAATGTAGACAATTCTCTTCACAATGACTTGGGTTATCGTGGAACGATAAGCTATGTTGACCAGTTTGAGTTTAATAACGGCTCTGCATTAGGTATCTCTATCGGTGCCCAGCGTCAGGACATAACTCAACCTGAAGCCGAGTACAGAAGCTCTAGCCCAACGGGCTCCTCACTATGGGCATGTTTGAACGATCCTACTAACACTAATGAAGGCTTTTTCCGCAGCAGCGCTGGCGACTGTGAAGACCAGGTTAGCGGTAGCTCTAACCAAGGCTATAACACAGAAATCGACCCAGAAACTGGAGAGGCAATCAGTGCAGGTTCACCTTATGCGTGGACAGGTAGCTCTCGTAGCTATCGTCAAAACGAAACATCTGATGAGCGAGATGCATTCTTCTTAGCACTGCAGTTTCAGCCTAATGACGCCTGGGATATTAACACTGACTTCCAGTACTCGAATCGCTTGCAACAAGAAGCAAGGCACGACTTAATCTTCCTGCAAAAGCGTGCGATACCTGGCTTGACCGGCCCTACGTTAATAACCAATGACGTGGGCGGCATTTTACACTGGGAAGGTCAGGATCGTATTGAAAGCTCTGGTGAACAGTTCTCGCGTGACGAGACTTATCACGGGGTTGGTATTAACGTAGAGCACTTTGCTACTGATGCATTAACGTTAAGTTTCGACCTTGCCTATTCGAAAACAGAGCGTGAAGAACTTCAAATTTCGAACCGTGCCCGCACCGAAGACCGACAGTTCTTTTCGTGGGATATGGGTGATGACATTCCTCATTTCACGGTACAGAATTTTGACGTGACTGACATCACAAACTTCTACGATAGCTTACGTACACGTGCTGATAGAGAAAATACGCGCGAAAACGAGGTTAAGTCGGCTAAAGTAGATTTCAGTTATATTCTTGACCATGACATTTTCGTAAGCATAGAAGGTGGCTTACGTGCATCTGAAATGACATTCGTTCAGCTAGGCGGGTCTCAAGGCAATGGCTCTAGAACTCAATGGACATTCTCTCCTACTGAAGGCTCATCTGACGAAGAAGAAATCGCCCAAGCAATTGCACTTATGCAAGGTTGTCAAATTGACTTCCCAGAAAGTGACTTCTTATCCTCTGTGTCAGACGGTGACATCATCACTCATGTTGATGAAGACGGCAATATTCTAGATAGCGGCACTGGTTCTTCGTGGGCAACGTATAACAACAACTGCTTCGCCCGTGCCGTAGCGGCATCTAACGGCGATGACTTTGCTTATCCTGAATTAGAATATGAAAACTCGGGGACAATAGATGTAACTGAACGCACATACGCGGGCTATTTGATGGCAAACTTTGATACCGAAATGTGGGGTAAGTTTATTCGCGGTAACTTTGGTGTTCGTGTCGTAAACACGGAAGTTACGTCAATTGGCTTCAGAAGTGCTTTTGAAATTATTGAAGGAGAGCTTGGTACGCTGACGCTTGTGGAAGATGACTCAATCGTTGAACGAATCGAAGGTGGCGGTAGCTACACAGAGGTGCTTCCGAGCGCTAACTTTGTAATGGATTATAGCGATGACATTTTATTACGTGCTGGTATCTATCGCGGTATGTCTCGCGCGGATCCATCAGACTTGGGCTACAGCCGCACCTTCCAAACGGATGATGAAGTTGCTCCTACGACTGTTTCAGATTTAATTGTAGGCGTAAATGGTTCGGGTAATCCAAGTACAAAGCCGCTTATGTCATGGAACTATGACGTTGCTATTGAATGGTATCCAAATGAAGACTCAATTTTTGCATTTGGCGTTTACTACAAGCAGTTTAACGGTGGCTTCCAGCAGCAAACAGTGCTAGAAACCTTTGAGATTGAAGGTGATGATTATGACTTGCCTATTACTAACTCTGTAACGACAGACGAAAGCAGCAGTATCATTGGTATCGAAACCTCAATAGCTTATCGTTGGGATAGCGGTATTGGCGTTAAGTTCGGCTATAACTATGCTGACACAGATTATGAGTTTGAGGACAGTAATTACGGTGATACCTTTATTACCGACCTTAATGGTAATACAACGCAGTTAACCAAAGGTATCATTCCTCCAGGCGCTGTACCAGGCTTCTCTGAGCATGTGTTTAGCGGTCAGGTTTATTACCAGATTGGCGACCTAGATACAGCGCTTATCTACAAGTACAGAAGCGAGTATTTCCAGCCTTATACAAGCAATGGCACACGCTTGCGTTACGTCGATGAGGTAGGTGTTTGGGAAGCCCGTGCATCGTACAAAGTGAACGACCACGTACGCGTTAAGGTTGAAGCCATTAATCTATTCAGTGCACCTAAGTCTCAAGACTACTATGTTCAAGGTAACCTTGGCGAAGTTAATGACTATGGCCCTCGCTTATTTGCAGGGGTAACTGTTAAGTACTAACCGATGTAAAAGAGACAAATGATGCCTTACCCCTAAGGTAATATCAAAGTAAGAAAGCCTTAGCTCATTCATACTGAACTCGGGCTTTTTTGCTTGTCGTGACGCACAAGCATCGAGATTCATTGAGCAAAGGGCCTGAGAAGTACTTTCATATAGCATATTTGATTTTATTAGAGATGCGCTGACCTGAAAGACTAAAGGAATAAATAAAGCCCAAGGTGATAAGCTGATGGTATTTTTCGGTGTTCTACAAACAATAAAAACCCCGCTTTAAAGCGGGGTTTAACGTAATCGAAGTGGGCGCTTATAGCTGATTAATTTGCCACACTGTCACTGTACCGCTGACTTCATTACCTACTACAAGCAAAGGAACACCGCTTGGGCTGTCTTCAGCACTTACAAAAACCAGGCTTTCTGGAGCAAGATCACCAATAATATCATCGCTTGTTAACCCTTCAGTAAGGTTACGGTTGATCACATACTCTGAAAATTGAACGTCATAAGGATTAGTCACGTCGTAAACAAAAATACCGCCCATGCGCTCAGTGCCAATAAACGCGTAAGTGCGATCGCCTACTTGACCCACGGTTAGTGCCTCTGGCTCAGGGCCTTTATTTTCGGAGCGGGAATCGCTGGCATTTTCATCGTCACCGTTATTGAACTGTGCGCCGTGAACCGAAGCAGTAATACGCTCGAAATCGTCACCTGAATCATACACAGCCAAGCCATTTTGATCCCAAATGGTAAATGAACGTGCACCGAAAGCGTACGCTGCGTCGTATTCACCATCCCCGTCAGCATCACCCATAGCCGAAGTTACACGTAAATCGTCAGCTTCACCTGTTGCTTGTAGCATGGCTAATTCAGAATTAGCCGCTGCGGTAAGATCTTCTACTTTAACTTCGTCAGTATAAGCTAAACAGCCATCGTCTTCGTCAAAATCAACACCACCTGCAGCAGTACAAGCAGCTTCATCAGCAGCGCTAAAAAAATACTCGCGGGCATCGCCTTCATTCGCCGTTACAATGAATGTCGCATTTTTCCACGTGAAGTTGGCAATGGTATCAGGCTGGTATACGCCATAAATCCCCGTATACTGGCCAAAACTCACCGCGTCATTTTCTTGGATATCAATATTAAGCCCAGCCCAAGACTTCGTTCCGAGACCAACGACCTCTACCGTTAGTTCTTCCAAGTCGATAACCGCAAGGCCATTGTTTTCTTGAAGACTAACGTATGCAACGTCGTTAGTAGCGGTGATGTATTCAGGCTCCAAATCCTTCGCTATCGTCGAGGTGATAGCGGTGCCTTTAATAGTGCGCCCTGCCGGGTTCGGAAACATCATTCCCTGCGCCATCAAATCCGCTTCCGTACCATTAAACGCTGTAAAGCCTACCGTGGTCCCGGTTTCTTCAGGCTCTCCGCTTGCAAGAATATTAATAACGGTAACCGAACCTTCTGGGTCAATGGTGTAGTCGTCAGAAGGCTCGCCTTCATTCGCTACCAACACTTTGCCACCATCCGGGGTAAAGGTAACCATATCGGGGAGTGCGCCTACTTCGACAGAATCCAAAAAGGCAGGAGCAGAACTGTCTAGCCCGTTGTAGAACAACACATAGCCGTTGTCGGTCTTTGTGTTTGCAGGTACTGCTACAGCCATAAGGTCACCGCTTATAGCAATACTGGTTAGGCTACCTAAAGCCACGCCATTAATATCGGCTGGCAGTGCGATAGTGTTAAGCGCTAACGAAATCGTACTAATTGGATTTTGCATGGTAGCCGTACTAACGCCAGAAGCATCAATAACTGCAATTGTGTTTGTCTCGCCATTTGTTGCGTAAATGGTACTGGTACCTGCGTGATATTGCACGATTTCAGCCGCGGTTTGATTGCCCAAGAAAGCACGGCCAACGATATCCATCGCTATGCCAATAGAAGCATCGGTGCCGTCGCTGCCATCCGTGCCGGGCTCACCTTGCTCGCCCTGAGGTCCTTGCGCTCCAGTCTCACCTTGAGCACCATCGTCACCATCAAGGCCACATCCAGTGAGCGCTGCTGAAACTAAAAATGCAATTAATCCGTATCTGAACTTATTACGCGCTGCCATTCGTTTTCCTTTTTATTTGTTTTTGTCGTACGTTGCGAGGCCCGAGAAACCTGAGATTTCTTTTCCTAGCACACCAGAAAAATTTGTTTAACTTCTATGTATAAACTAGAACCAGTTTATGACACAAATATTAACAAGGCAAAAGCGAATAATTTTTCTTAACAAAGGTAAGCCGTTACGCTGTCTTCAGCCAGATGCAAGCGTATGTTTCATGTATTATTTAAAGCTTACTAAGTTCGGTGAAAAGCCCAAAATCGCTTTGTCGACGTTTTTGCGCGTGGTCTGGTATTATTTACCAAAGCTAACTAATACCAATGTTTCAAAATAGGTGACTAAACTGGACGACGTATCGTTTTTCGTGGACGAAATACGGCAAGCGGTCTCCAGCAATCAAAAGGATTAACCATGAAATTGAAATTCACAGCCTCGGCAGTTATTACGGCAGTGCTCACGTTAACCGCCTGTGCAACCTCACCGACGGGTAGAAATCAAGTGTTGCTTTATTCTGATACTCAGCTAGCGCAAATGGGTGATCAGGCATTCACAGGCATGAAAGAAGAGTTAAAGATTTCAAATAAGGCAGTTCAAAACTCCTACGTTGAATGCGTCGCCAATGCTATTACTGCTCAAGTACCTGCTACCGTATTTAATGGCCAATGGGAAGTCGTTGTATTTGATGATGAACAAGTAAACGCATTCGCACTACCCGGCGGAAAAATTGGTGTATATACAGGCCTGCTCAACGTAGCAGAAAACCAGCATCAACTCGCTGCTGTTATCGGTCATGAAGTGGGTCACGTTATTGCAGAGCACGGGAATGAGAGGATGTCTCAGTCTACATTGATAAACATGGGCAGTCAGGCAGTTGGTCAAGTATTAGCCGCGAATGAAGTTCCCCAGTCAGGCCCAATCATGGCCGCAATCGGATTAGGTGTTCAAGTGGGTGTTCAGCTTCCGTTTAGCCGAACTCATGAATCAGAAGCCGATGTCATTGGTCTTCAGTTAATGGCGAAGTCTGGGTTTGACCCAAGACAATCTATAAACTTGTGGCAAAACATGGAAGCAGCAAGCGGTGGCAACCGCCCAATGGAGCTTTTGTCGACTCACCCAGCACCTCAAACCAGAATAAATAATTTGCAAGCGAACATGCCTAACGCATATGCAAATTACCAAGCTACCGCGTATCGCCCAAACTGTCGTTAAAAGTCACTAAAAAGAGATGGGGGTATTGCGTCGCACTTAATTTTAGGACAAAAAAACGCTGCGAAATGCAGCGTTTTTTCAATTAACACTAAAGGAATTATTCGCTGTCTGCTTTGTGCAGGTGAACATCCATTTGAGGGAATGGAATTGAAATACCCTCTTCATCGAAACGCAGTTTAACATTTTCAGTGAAGTCGAATTTAACCCCCCAAAAATCGGCGGAGTTTACCCATGGACGTACCACGAAGTTTACGCTGCTGTCAGCCAGTTCAGATACTGCTATTTTCGGCGCAGGCTCAGCGAGAATTCTATCGTCTGCTGCAACCATTTCCTCAAGAATTTTCTTCGCTTTTAGAAGGTCTGCGTCGTAACCAATACCAACAACCATGTCTACACGACGCGTATCTCTTGCTGAATAGTTAGTAATATTGCCACCGTAGATATTGCCATTAGGAACGATAATCTCTTTATTGTCTGGTGTATTCATTGTTGTGGTGAAAATACCAATTTTAACAATAGAACCTGCAGTTCCCGCGGCTTCAACAAAATCACCCGCTTTAAATGGCTTGAAAACAAGTAGCATTACGCCAGCAGCGAAGTTCTTTAGTGAGTCTTGCAAAGATAGACCGATAGCTAAACCAGCCGCACCTAATATAGCAACCAGAGACGTTGTATCTACGCCTAGCTGATCAAGCGAAGCGACAATGACAAATAACATCAGAATGGCGCTGAGAATAGCTTCAAGGAAGTCTACTAGCATGTTGTCGTATTTAGACTTGGACATAAGACGTCTAAACACAGATAAAATGAATCCAACTACGATCCTACCAATCACATAAATCGCGATTGCCATCAGAATGTTAATGCCCCACGGGATGGCATAATCGTTTATGTACCTTTCGACATCGCTTGCAGAAAAAAGCGAGAGTTTTTCTTCCATAATATGGTCCTTGTCATGGTTAGTAGTAATTTGCATAAGCACGGTAGCAGTAATTTAAATTGATACCAATACTGTGTGGCCTCAAACCTGGTAAATTTGCTCTAAAGTCTAAGCTACATAGGCGTTTAAACGCATTAGCATTATACAAAAGTTGCGAAAATATCATTATTTTACATTAAGACAAAAACCGAACATTTTTTTCTTCACTTGTCACACGGTTGTCACCCTACACACGCATCATTTAATCCCGAAGCTTGAATGCGCTTTGAGTTCTTTTCCAATTTTTTGGAAGTTACCGAGTTATAAGACATTTTTTTTAATGTTTTTTAAGCCACAAAGTTTTAGACTAAAGTCTCGTGGATATTAACTATCACTGCGCCATCACGGTGAGTGATATTCAACTTCACGAAGGAGCTTTAGCAAACTATGTCACGTAAAGGATTAACGCATGTTGCTTCTCATAACCCTGTTTTCGGTGGTTTTGTGTTTATTTCTATATTCACTGCGAACTGATAAAGGAAAACACACTAAGTATGCAAGAGCGGACCACCGCTCAGCATCACAATCGAAGTCTTCTTCCAGCGTGTTGAAATCAACTTCGAATAAATCTTCGCCTTATGCGGCGTAGAGTTAATGTACCAATCAGGTATTTTTGAAATAGACCGCATGCTGTCGTTTGTGTAAGTTTTTATTCAAATATTTACATGATGCCGTCGACAGCGTTGCAACCTGTGTGTACACACCAGTATTATACGCATTAAAACCAAACACCTGATTCCTTATGCGTATACCAAGAGTTTATTATCCCAACCCTATTCCATTAGAACATGAATTTGAATTAACTGAAGATGCCGGTCATCACATCGCTACCGTACTGCGCATAAAACCCAACCGGCCAATCGTGCTGTTCAATGGTGACGGTAATGAATACAGTGCACAGGTTATCAGCGTTCAAAGAAAAAAAGTAACGGTCGAAGCCGACGCGTGTTTATCACTCGCGAAAGAATCACCGCTTCGTTTGCATTTAGGTCAAGGCGTTTCTAAAGGCGACAGAATGGACACCGTACTGCAAAAAAGCGTAGAGCTTGGCGTCACAGACATTACGCCTGTCATCACCGAGCGCTGTACGGTGAAGCTTGACGAGTCACGCTGGGAAAAGAAAATTCAGCAGTGGCAGAAGATTATTATCGGCGCTTGTGAACAAAGTGGCCGCAACATCATTCCCGTACTCAATGCTCCGATAAGTCTTAATCAATGGTTATCTGCATCAACCAACACGACAAGGCTCGTACTCGCGCCAGGTGCTGAGCAAAGTTTAGCAAGGCAACCCTACAACGCTCAGGGCTTTCGTTTGCTTATTGGCCCTGAAGGTGGGTTATCTGAAACAGAAATCCATCAAGCAAATGAAAACGGGTATCAGTCAGTAAGTTTGGGGCCGCGTATTTTGCGCACCGAAACAGCGGCGATTACTAGCTTAAGTATTCTTCAGGCTCAGCACGGCGATTTGTAAGCACATATTTTAATCGAGCTTTTAATACCAATCCGCATGTTGCTGGCTCAATAACTTGAAGAAATTAGGTGAGTCCCCATATAGTTTAGCAACCAGCAGGGCCATTTGTGCCGGCATTTTATCAATATTCAAGGTGAGAACATTATGCAATATACCGTCGGCGTAATTATGGACCCCATTGCGAGCATTAAGCCACACAAAGATACAAGCTTCGCGATGATGCTTGAAGCGCAGCGCCGCGGTGCAAAGGTTGTATATTTTGAATTAAAAGACCTGTATTTAGACAATGGTAAGCCTATGGGGTTTGGTAAAACCGTGTCGGTGAAAGACCAAGCCGAAGACTTTTACACCATTGAAAGCGAATCGCCCCTGCATTTAGGCGCCATTGATGTGTTGTTGATGCGCAAAGATCCCCCTTTTGATAGCGAATTTTTGTACGCTACTCAGGTGTTGTCGCTAGCGCAAGAAGCTGGGGCACTGGTTGTAAATAATCCTCAGGCGCTTCGAGACTACAATGAGAAGTTATTCACGTCATACTTCCCAGAACACATTCCCAATACTTTGGTAACGAACAACCAAGCGCTTATTCGTGATTTTCATGAGACGCATCAAGATATAATCTGTAAGCCCTTGGACGGTATGGGAGGCGCTTCTATTTTTAGAGTGAAGCCTGACGGCAATAACTTAGGCGTGATTATTGAAACCCTAACCAAGTTAGGCACACGTTATATGATGGTTCAAGAGTACCTGCCAGAAATTAAAGACGGCGATAAACGCGTATTAATTGTTGATGGTGAGGTTATGCCTTATTGCTTAGCACGACTACCAACCAAGGGCGAAACCCGAGGCAACTTAGCGGCTGGGGGTACGGGACGACCGCAGCCAATTTCTGAATCTGACCGCGCGTTAGCGGAAGCTATTGCACCTAAGCTTAAGGAAAACAATATTCTATTTGTGGGTCTTGACGTGATAGGTAGCAAAATTACGGAAATAAACATTACTAGCCCAACTTGCGTAAGAGAAATAGAAGCAGCTTACGATATTAACATAATGGGTGCGCTGTTTGACGCCATTGAAAAGCGCTTAGCTAGTAAATAAAGTAAGGTCGCATTTGTAACACAGTTCAGCTTGTGTTGTAGCAAGCAAATATGAGTGGATAGAGCGCATTTGTCATTAATAGGGTAAAGGCCCTGACAAAGTAAAAGATAGTAGATAAAAGACAAGCTATGACGGAATTAAAAAGCCTACAAAATCACTTTCTAGTCGCGATGCCGAGTCTGGACGACCCGTACTTTTCTCGTTCACTCATTTATGTTTGCGAACACAATGCCGAAGGTGCGATGGGTATCGTGGTAAATCAGCCTTCTACTATGAACGTGAAGCAGCTTCTTGAGCAAACCGACAAAGAACTTAATGTGTCTGATGACAAAGCAGAGCAAATTGTGCTGGCTGGCGGTCCTGTAAGCCAGGAGCGAGGTTTTGTGCTGCACTCGTCTCAAAAAGAGTGGGCGTCTAGCTTGAAACTTGCACCGGGGGTTATGGTTACCACCTCCAAGGACATTTTGACTGCCATCGCCAATGATGAAGGCCCTGAAAATATATTGATTGCTTTAGGGTACGCGGGCTGGACAGCAGGTCAGCTTGAAAAGGAAATGCAGGAAAACGCATGGCTCACTATCGAGGCCGACGAAGACATATTGTTCAATACGCCAATGCATAAAAAATGGCAAGCAACGGTGAATAAGTTGGGTGTGGATGTGTGGCAACTTGCGCCTGGGGCCGGCCATGCCTGATATAGGAAACCGAACAGTACTGGCGTTTGATTTTGGTACTAAAAGTATTGGTGTGGCAATAGGACAGGAGATTACGGGTACCGCCTCTCCTCTTCCCGCACTGAAAGCACGTGATGGTATTCCAGATTGGAACTTGATTGAAAAGCTTTATGATGAATGGCAACCGCATGTGGTTGTTGTTGGTTTGCCGCTTAATATGGATGGCACAGAGCAGGAGATGACTCAGCGTGCACGCAAGTTCGCCAACCGACTTCATGGGCGTTTTCGTGTTGCAGTAGAAACCTGCGATGAACGCCTTACCACCACCGACGCCAAATCTATGCTGTTTGAGTTAGGTGGCTATAAGAAGCTGAGTAAAGATATGGTAGACAGCGTGTCGGCTTGCGTAATTTTTGCCAGTTGGAGCGAGAGTCAGTACGAGTAGCGAAACTCGCGCCGCTTCTAGCGTCTACTTATCTGCTCCACATTGCCAGCACACATCAAAGGCACTGCCATTTTCTTCACCGCAGTTATTGCAGCGCCAGTCCTCGCCAGTACGCGGCGCTTCACTTGTTTTATGAATAAACGCATTAACGACCGTTGACGCCTTGGCATACCAGCTATCATCAATAAGCCAAACTTCTTGTTGAGAATCCTGCCATGGCAGTTCTCCAATGGCACCGCCCGCAAATTCATTTTTTACCATATAGGGAATAGATAGTGCGTCAAGCTCGCTTCTCACCGCTTGAAGTTCAAACGCGTCTTGTGAAGTAAAGAGTTTTTTCACTGGCTACCTTCTTGTTAAAAATTAAATGCTCACCTTTGTTAAATACAAAAGCAGCCCTTGGGCTGCTCATCGCGCGAAAAAACGAGTTTCTCTACTACCGGTTCTTTTAAGTGAGCTTTTTCAAATACGCCTCACCCTAATGGTGTTTCCGCATAAAACGAAAGCGTTTAATCATCCATATCTATAGATACATTTGATAGCGTACCCAAGCTAGAACCGTCGCTGGTATCAAGTTTTATCATTAAGCGCAGATCGTTAGGCGAGTCGGCGTGGTGCAGCGCTTGGTCCATGTCAATTTTGCCTGCCTTATACAGATCATAAAGTGCCATATCGAAACTTTGCATGCCTTGCTCTTTACCCTTCTTCATCGCTTCTTTCAACGCACCGATTTCATTGCGCTGAATAAGGTCGCGGACCAACGGCGAGTTAAGCAGTATTTCTATGGCCGCTACCCTGCCCTTACCGTCTGGCGTAGGTACTAATTGCTGGGCTACTATGGCTCGAATATTTAAGCTTAAATCAAAACGCAACTTATCGTGCTGATCTTTCGGCGCTAAATGCATAATACGCTCAATCGCCTGGTTTGCGTTGTTAGCGTGAAGCGTTGCTACACATAAATGCCCCGTATCGGCAAACGACATGGCATATTCCATGGTTTCCATTGAACGAATTTCGCCGATAAGAATGACGTCAGGCGCCTGACGTAGCGAGCTTTTAAGTGCATCGTCGAATGACTGGGTATCAATGCCCACCTCTCGCTGAGTAATCACACAGTTTTTATGCTCGTGCACAAATTCGATGGGATCTTCAATGGTCAGTATATGCCCATGAGAATTTTCATTCCTGTGCCCGATTAGCGCAGCCAGTGACGTCGATTTACCCGTGCCTGTTCCACCTACGAATAGAACAAGACCGCGTTTAGCCATAATAATTTCTTTTAATACTCGCGGCAGGCCCAGATCGTCAGCTTTTGGAATTTGAGTAACGATACGGCGAATAACCATACCTGCTTGGTCACGCTGCCAAAATGCTGAACAACGGAAGCGGCCAATGCCTTCTCTCACAATCGCGAAGTTACACTCTTTCGAGGTATGAAACTCATTTTGCTGCTTTTCGGTCATCGCTTCGTGAACCAGCGCCAGCGATGCCTCTTCAGAGGTCGCGCTTTCCGTCACTGGTGTAAGTTTGCCGTTGATTTTGGCGCTTACCGGAAACCCTGCCGTTACAAATAAGTCCGACGCATTGGTATCAACCATTCTTTGTAATAATGAATCTAACATAATGGCCTCTAGAAGCTGTTCATCGACTGTTTATCAACGGACTTCGCTGCTGCGTCTTGTTTAGTAATGACCCCCATTGCCACTAAGCGCTGAAGACACTGATCCATGGTTTGCATGCCGTGAGCCTGACCCGTTTGAATAACTGAGTACATTTGCGGCACTTTATCTTCACGGATAAGGTTGCGAATAGCAGGGATCCCCACCATAATTTCATGGGCAGCGACACGGCCTCCCCCCACTTTCTTGAGCAGAGTTTGTGAAATTACCGCCCGCAACGATTCAGATAACATTGAACGCACCATGGCTTTTTCTTCTGCTGGGAAAACATCAATGATACGGTCAATGGTTTTTGGTGCAGAATTGGTGTGTAGTGTGCCAAATACTAAGTGACCCGTTTCCGCGGCTGAAATGGCAAGACGTATGGTTTCAAGATCACGTAATTCACCGACCAGAATAACGTCGGGGTCTTCACGAAGCGCTGAGCGCAGAGCATTGTTAAACGAGTGAGTATCGCGATGCACTTCCCTCTGGTTTACCAAGCTAAGTTTATTGTCGTGAACAAATTCAATAGGGTCTTCAATGGTAAGAATGTGTTCGCGCTTGTGCGTGTTAATATGGTCCACCATAGCCGCAAGCGTGGTACTTTTACCCGAACCGGTGGCGCCTGTCACAAGTACAATGCCCGTAGGCTGATTGATAATTTCTTTGAAGATTTCAGGCGCGCCAAGGTCATCTAACGTCAACACTTTGCTAGGAATGGTACGCAGTACTGCTGCAGCGCCTCGGTTTTGAACAAACGCGTTAACACGAAAGCGCGACAGACCATTTACTTCAAAAGAAAAATCGGTTTCAAGATTTTCCTCGTATTCTTTGCGCTGCATGTCGTTCATAATCTCATAAACAAGACCATGTACTTGTTTGTGATCCAGGGCTGGCACATTCAGCTTACGCATTTCGCCATCTACACGAATTATTGGTGGTAAGCCCGCCGATAAGTGTAAATCTGAGGCGTTATTCTTAACACTGAAAGCCAAAAGTTCGGTAATATCCACAACCACTTCTCCAAAACAAGGTGAATAATGCAAACAATAGCAGAAAGACTACATTCCGCACGAAAAGGAATAGACCAAGCCGCTACCAGTGCACATCGTCCACCAAATTCCGTTAAATTGCTAGCGGTTAGCAAAACAAAACCCGTATCAGATATCATGGAAGCGTATGAAGCCGGACAACGTATGTTCGGCGAAAATTATGTGCAGGAAGGTGTTGAAAAGGTTCAGGAACTTTCCCACCTAAGCGATATAGAGTGGCACATGATTGGTCCAATTCAGTCGAATAAAACCAAAGTTGTAGCCGAACACTTTGATTGGGTTCAGTCTGTAGACAGAGAAAAAATTGCCCGCCGCTTAAACGAGCAGCGCCCTGACTCGATGCCGCCGTTAAACGTATGCATTCAGGTTAATATTGATGACGAAGAGAGTAAGTCTGGGGTAGCCCTAAGTGAATTAGATGCGCTAGTGGAGTTTGTTAACTCTCAAGAGCACCTGACATTGCGTGGGTTAATGGCGATTCCTAAAGCTAATCCAAATGAACAACAGCAGCGTGAAACGCTGACTAAACTCAAAGAATTATTCGATCACTACCATACATCGCTGAGCAATTTTGATACCCTGTCCGTAGGAATGAGTGGTGATATGGTGGAAGCGATTCAACATGGCTCTACGATGGTGCGAATCGGTACCGCTATTTTCGGTAAACGAGACTATCCTACCGAATAGCACATCGCCTCACCAAACAGACTTAAACGCAACCAACGAATAGGATTTACATGCAACAGAAAAAATTAGCATTTATTGGCGCGGGTAACATGAGCCGCAGCATCATCAGTGGTCTTATCAAATCTGGGTACGCGAAAGAAAACATCCTTGCAGCAAACCCTTCAACACCCAAGTTAGAAGGTTTGAAAGCCGAATTTGGAATTCATACCACGCAGTCTAATGATGAAGCTTGCCAATTTGCTGATGCCATAGTGCTTGCGGTAAAACCACAAATAATGGGCGACATGTGTGGCGAACTGCAAAAAAACAACGACCTGTCAGGTAAATTGTTTATGAGTATTGCTGCTGGTTTACCGGTTACTCGATTACAAGAAATGCTAGGTGGCGAATACCCGGTTGTTCGCATTATGCCAAATACTCCAAGCCTATTAGGCAAAGGCATGTCTGGCATGTACGCCGACGCTACAGTGTCTGAATCTGACAGACAATACGTTGACGATGTGATAAACAGCGTGGGCGAAACTGTGTGGGTCGAAAAAGAAGATGGCATTAATGGTGTTATTGCCGCGGCAGGCAGCAGCCCAGCGTATTTCTTTTTGTTTCTTCAAAACATGCAGGAAGAAGCCATGAACATGGGCTTTGATAAAGCGCAATCTCGCCTAATGGTCCAGCAAGCCATGTTAGGTGCTGCAGAAATGGTTTGTAACAACCCAGATCTTGAATTAAGTGAGCTTCGTGCCCAAGTTACGTCTAAGGGCGGCACGACCGCAGAAGCCGTTAACACTTTCATTAATGAAGGTTTAAAGGATATTGTCAGCAAGTCGATGCGCGCCGCCGTAGCACGTGCAGAAGAAATGGCAAAACAGCTATAACGTTTTAGGAAAAATACAACATGAACGCAACGGTATTTTTGGTTGATACCTTATTTAGCCTTTATTTGATGGTGGTTATTCTGCGCCTTTGGTTACAAATGGTTCAAGCAGACTTTTATAACCCTATGAGTCAATTTGTAGTAAAAGCAACCCACCCTATTGTGGGGCCGTTGCGCCGTATTATCCCATCAATCGGCAGATTCGACACCGCTACCTTTGTGTTAGCGGTGGCGGTATGTGCCCTTAAGCTTGTAACATTGGGGCTTATGTTTGGCGGTAGTTTAAACCCCGTGGGCATCGCGATTTTGTCGGTGCTAGGCGTAGTAAAAGAAACCCTATCGTTAATGTTCTGGGTACTGCTTTTACGCGCTATTTTAAGCTGGGTATCTCAAGGCCAGTCTCCGATAGACTACGTCCTTTATCAGCTTACTGAACCGTTTTTGGCACCTATTCGCAAAGTCATTCCTCCGCTGGGTGGGCTAGACTTGTCAGTGCTTATTGCCATTATCGCATTACAGTTTTTACAGCTTCTGATCCAAGACACGCTTCCCATCTAATTAATGTTGTGTGAACGACAGTCATTAGGTGAAACCTTAAACGGTGCAGTGAGTTCCGCTGAAACATGAAGGTAAAAAAGGTAGTCCAAGGTAAGGTTTATCATGAACAAAATAAAATTAAGCTACATGGCATTTATAGCATTGGTTATGTCATGTTTCAGCTTCTCTGCATTTGCAGAGCAAAAGCAGACGCTGGGTGAATGGGATGTGCATTATATCGTGTTTAGTACCCCATTTTTAACACCTGAAGTTGCGGCTAGTTATGGCATTGTCAGAAGTAAGTTCAACGCGCTGGTAAACATTTCTGTGCTAGATAAAACGTCTGGAGAGGCACAACGCGTAGACGTTTCTGGAACAGCCAAAAATCTATTAGGCAACTCGCGAAAGCTCACTTTCAAAAAAGTAGAAGACGGTGATGCTATCTATTACCTTGCCGTGCTGCCATTTCGCGATCAAGAAACATTTAGATTCGAAATTGACGTTCAAAAAGGCTCAAACAAGCAAACGTTAAAGTTTCAACAAAAAATGTATGTAGACGAATAGCTTCAACCGCAGGACTATTCTTCAATAGCAGCCTGCGTATTATTCTAACTGGTCGTTTACCGACGAAACGTACAAATGAAAAGCGAGATGGCCGTTTATCAGGCATCTCGCTTTTTTATTAGGGTTAAAAAATTACCTATCTCGCTTTACCATTTGTTTGCAGTGGTAAATAATCAAAACAACTGGTCGGGCAAGTTAGTGCAAAAGAAATAGATGTTTTTTACCTGAAGCTGATGGAGCTGGGGTTAAGAAAAAAGTCGCTAGCTGCCTTCATAGCAAAATAAAATAGAGAATAATTATGAATACGCCCTCACCGCAGCCCTCGCAGGCGCTCAATGCTTATTACCCTAACCTGCTAGCCCCTTTAGATTTGGGCTTTACAATGCTTCGCAACCGTACCCTTATGGGCTCAATGCACTTAGGACTAGAAGAAGAGAAAGGTGGGTTTGATAAACTTGCTGCGTTTTATGCCGAGCGTGCAAAAGGCGGTGCAGGACTTATTGTAACAGGCGGTATAAGCCCGAACATTTCTGGCTGGGTAGCACCGTTTGCCGGTAGAATGACGCGTTCCCGCCATGCCAAGAAACACCGCGTGATAACCGATGCTGTTCACAAAGAAAACGGCAAAATTTGCATGCAGATACTGCACTCGGGCCGCTATGGTTACCACCCTCTTGCGGTATCAGCGTCACCGATGAAATCTCCTATTACGCCTTTTAAGCCGCGAGAACTTTCTTCTCGTGGCGTAAGAAGCACCATTAAAGACTACGTTAAGTGCGCAAGCCTGGCGCAAGATGCTGGCTATGACGGCGTTGAAATAATGGGTTCTGAGGGTTATCTCATTAATCAGTTTTTCTGTGAACGCACCAACCATAGAAGCGATGAATGGGGTGGCAGCCTAGAAAACCGAGCACGCCTAGCCATTGAAATAGTAAAAGGCGTTCGTGAGAAAGTGGGCACTAACTTTATCATTATATATCGACTGTCCATGTTGGACTTGGTTGAAGGCGGCGCTAAATGGGACGAGGTGGTGTACCTAGCCAAAGAAATTGAAAAGGCTGGCGCAACGCTTATTAATACAGGTATTGGCTGGCATGAAGCCCGTGTACCAACCATATCTACTTCGGTACCGCGTGCAGCATTTACGTGGATTACGCAGCGCATGAAAAAGGAAGTGTCGATACCATTAGTGACAACTAACCGAATAAATACGCCTGAGGTTGCAGAGTCGGTACTAGCGGATGGTCATGCTGATATGGTGTCTATGGCGCGTCCTTTTCTTGCCGATGCACATTTTGTTGCGAAGGCCATGCGCAACGAATCGAATTTAATTAATACCTGCATTGCATGTAATCAGGCATGTCTTGACCACGCATTTGAACAAAAGCGCGCGAGTTGCTTGGTTAACCCTCAGGCTTGCTATGAAACCGAGCTCACGTTTACCCCTGCACAGCACAAGAAAAAGCTGGCTGTAGTTGGTGCCGGTCCTGCTGGACTCGCGTTTTCCATGTACGCAGCCGAACGTGGGCACGATGTGCATTTATACGATAAAGCCGCAGCAATTGGTGGCCAATTTAACTATGCGAAACAAGTACCCGGCAAAGAGGAGTTTTACGAAACATTGCGCTTTTACAGCAATCAGCTGGCGCGCTACGGCGTTAACATTCACCTTAATGCCGAAGTCAGTGTAGACAGCCTTTCGGGGAATGACTTCGATGAAGTGATATTAGCAACTGGCATTCGCCCACGTAGTCTTTCGATTGAAGGCCATGACCATCCTAAGGTGATGGGGTATTTAGACGTGCTTCGAGATCACAAACCTGTCGGAAAGAAAGTGGCAATTATTGGTGCCGGAGGCATAGGTTTCGATGTTGCAGAATTCTTAGTAGAGCATGAACATTTAGCTGAGGATAAAGAGAAGTGGCTAGCGCATTGGGGCATAGATAAGGAGTACTCTGCGCCAGGCGCACTTAAAGAAAAAGCGATTGAACCTTCTGAGCGCGAAGTCTATTTATTACAACGTAAAACATCAAAAGTGGGCAAAGGGCTGGGCAAGACAACGGGCTGGATCCACCGGCAATCATTGAAACATCACAACGTACAAATGATAAACGGCGTGAGCTATGAAAAAGTTGACGATGAGGGCCTTCACGTTCTGATAAACGACACGCCTAAAGTGTTACCCGTTGATAATGTGATTGTTTGCGCAGGCCAAGAGCCATTCAAGCCCTTACAACAACCACTGGAAGAGGCCGGCTTTACCGTGCACATTATTGGGGGAGCTGACGTCGCAGCAGAGCTTGATGCTAAGCGCGCAATACGCCAAGGGGCAGAACTGGCAGCACGTATTTAATACGTGCTGACAGGCAAAACCTAACTAAGCACTACCTGCTATTTTGAATAGCGTTCAATTTAGCGGTGTAGAGCTCTCGATTTTCTGACGGCAATGTAAGCGACACAGCCTTCTCCATCATACTTTCTGCATGCACCATCTTACCTTGCATAAAGTAAACTTTCGCTAACCCAGAATAACCCTCGCCTAAATAAGGCCCAGCAGCAATAGCCTTATTGAAAAAGGTTTCGGCATCTGAAAGATTGCCTTTTGCCAAAAACGCATCGCCTAAATCAACCCATCGATAAGGGTTATCATCATCGGCTTTCAAATACATTTCGCCAATTTTCGCTAGCGTTTTAATGTCACCTACTTTTTTAAGCAGCACCGCAAAATTTGACAGTGTGTGCACTGATTCAATATCGTTTTCAATGGCAAATTCATACAGCGCTCTGGCTTCTTTAGTATAGCCATTTGACCGATAAAGTACGGCAAGCGTATTTAGTGTAGACGCATTAGCAGTGCTTAACTTCATCGCTTGAGCTAGATAGCTGTAAGCTAAATCGGGATTTTTTCCCAGCACTTCAGCTGACTTATTTTGGTAGTACATTGAAATGAAGTCGGCTTCCGAAATATAGTTACCACGGTCGTTTAGCCTTGAAGGGAAATAATCGATGATTACTCTCTTTCTAGTAAAAATGATATCACCTGTTCTTTCAGGCTTAGGCCCCAGAACAACGCTGCGAACGTGGGTTGAGGTCGTAAGAATGCCATCAATTCGACGATATAGAGGCGGTGTGTGAACTTGCTGATACTTCACGTCTAATCCAACCAGCTTCGCAAACGCGGTAGTAAGTAATGCCAATGAAAGGCAGTTACCGTAGCGATTATCAACTACATCTTGCGCTTTCAATGTGTCGCCTGCATAGCTAAACGTTGACATCAAATCTTCTAAATAATTAGCAAGTCGAAGATTTGGTAAAACGTTCTTGTGGGCAGGGTCATTATAGTAGGTTAAAAAATGTTGCTCTTGTTGAGGCGATAATTTGAATAAATCGGCAGGCGTTTCAACATCAGTAACTTTGAACGCATTAAGCCGCCAGCTTGGCGTTAATTGCTCAACTTCATTTACATATTTGTTTTCATCAAAGCTTTGACATGCAGAAATAGCCACTACTGCTGCGGCTAAAAATAACGGTCTTAAATCCAATTCCCTTTCCTTTTGAAAACCTTTCTATGTTTGGAGATTAAAGGTTCAATAGGTACTTTACAAGGCTAAAGTCGCTCATCAACAGTGACACATTCTAAGAAAATGAAAACAATTCATCAAAACTGATCGAACATAATCGCGTTTCCATCTGGGTCTTTAACAATTAAATGTCCGGGGCCGCTATCACCCTTTACTGGTACTTCTAAAGCAATACCCTGTTCAACTAGCTGGGCCTGAAGTGCCCTAACATCACTTGGGTTAAACGTCATAATGTTGTCGTCGAACATACCTTCAAATAACCCAATCATGGTATTGCCGTTTTTCATCATAAGCCATTTATCTTCAACCGAACCACATGAAGGCATTGCTTCAAAGGCTAATGCTTCATAAAACGCTTTCGACTTACTAATATCCTTCACGGTTAAACTTAACGAAAAAAGCCCTAATTCCACGTTTAAACTCCCTCTTTTATACTCGAACCGTAGCACAATTGTGTATTTATTACTCTAGTGAAGCGGCGCTACAAGATCACTGCTGTTGGTCGCAAATACAAAAAAGCCAGCAAGTTGTAAAACGTTTGCTGGCTTTATAATAACGTTATGCTAACGGCTTGCCTGTTGATAAATCGACAGCGTGTTAGCTGCACCGCTTATTGAATGGGCAACTCACTTTTTTATTCTCGCTGGCATGCACAGTTAGCTAACATATTGAAGCTTCATCACTGTCTTTTAGCTTTTTTGACTAGCAATCCAGCGGTCAATTTTTTGTTCAAGAATAGCCAATGGAATACCGCCAGTATTTAACACCTGCGCGTGGAATTCGCGAATATCGAAGTTGTCACCCAATGCTTTTTCAGCGCGTGCTCGCAACTCTTGAATTTTGAGCGCTCCCACTTTGTAAGATAGCGCTTGCGAGGGAATTGCAATATAGCGTTCTACTTCTGCCACCACTTCTGTTCGTGTCATACCTGAATTATCAAGCATAAAGTCGATGGCCTGTTCACGGGTCCAACCCTTTGCGTGAATACCTGTATCTACCACTAAACGCATGGCACGAAGTTGTTCATCTTGAAGCGTGCCGTAACGGTTCCATGGATCATCAAAGAAGCCCATTTCATAGCCCAATGTTTCAGAATACAGTGCCCAGCCTTCACCGAACGCAGGCAAGAAACTAAAGCGCATGAATGATGGTAGCGCTTCGTTTTCCTGCGCTAAACTCACTTGGAAATGATGGCCTGGCGCGCCTTCGTGTAGATACAGAGTCACGTTACCCGTGGTTAAACGACTAGGCAGGTCGTAGGCATTAAAGTAAAACGTGCCTGGGCGTGAACCGTCAGGTGTACCCGGCTGATAAGAACCACCCGCGCTGAACTGCTCAATGGCAGGGTCGTACGGTTTTATTTCTAACTTTGACTTAGGAAGAAGCGAGAAGTACTGATCAATTTTCTCATCTACTTCACGGCCAATATCATAGTAGCTTTGTGTAAGCGCTTCGCGACTTTCCGGCTTAAACTTAGGGTCGGTACGCACATAATCGAAGAACTCGTTTAAAGTACCGTCAAAATTTACTTCGTCTTTAATCTCAAGCATATCATTCTTGATACGCTTTACTTCTTTTAAACCAAGCTTGTGAAGTTCATCTGGCGTCATTGGCAGCGTGGTTGAACCTTCAACCATTAGCTGATACAACTTTTCGCCGCCTTTCATATCGCTTAGACCGATGCTTTCACGGGCAACAGGCAAGTACTCATCACGCAGGAAGTCACGCATACGAATCGTCGCATCGTAAATAGCTTGCGTGGCAACTTCATATTCTTCGGTTAAACGCGCTTTATCTTCATCAGAAAAGCTGTCTGGGAACATAGTAATTGGGCCCCAGAATTGCGACTCTTTAATAGGAATTGCCAACTGTGTATCAAATTGTTTGATGACACGGTCAATAGTTAGTTTGGTTTCAAGTACACCACTTTCCATACCCTCGCGGAATTTTCCAATAGCACGGTCAGACGTAGCGATATAGTCTTTATGGCGTGATAAGTTGTTTTCGTAATCCTCTACCGTTTTAAATGGCGCTGCGCCCTTTCCGCTCGCAAACGTTGGATAGAAAGTGTGAAACCCGCTGAAGTGGTTAATAGGGCGTACTTCCGTTAGCGCCTCTATTTCGTCTGTGGACATCTCTAAAGAACGCTCTTCGTTGTATTTAAATACATCGTAGGCAAGCTTGTCGGTGTCGCTTAACTTACTGCGGTCAATTTGTTTAAGCTCTGACAAATTGAGCAATGTTGCTGTTTTTCCAGCTAAAGCGTGGGAGTCCGTGAAAAAGTCACCTAATCTATCTGCATAACGCATATCGCCGCGAAAAATAGCCATAATTGGGTTTAGCTCGATATCGCGCTGGTCCGCAGCTGCAAATAACGCAAAGAGTTTTTCGTGCTCAGACGCTTCTTTTGACACTGAAGCACTTTTTGATGAACTTTGCATGTTTGCGTTGTTGTGTTCGTGTGCCAAGGCCGAGCTTAGCCCTAATGCCATGGTTACAGCACTACTTACAAGTAGTGTTTTAAATGCTCTCATTTTTATTCCCTCGTTATTTGCCGCTATTTTGCCCTTATTTTGCAAAATAGCGCTGTCGCTTTATGTTTTTGATGCCATACAACGCGTTGCAAACATTTATCAACGTCCGCCACGCGAACCGACTGCCTAATATCAGGCATATCATCGGCACGATATAATTCAGTTTTTGCACCCAGCGCTGTTTATTCTGGCAGATGAGCCATCTCGTTTCGCCACGCCCTCTCATACGCATCACGACCTAACACACGTTGCGCATATGCGGCTACATTGTCTGTTTTACCATCTAAAGTAATATCTAATTTGCTGCCTTTAGCCCACGCTAAAATATGCCCAGCTATGATATCGACCATGGTAAACATATTTCCACATACAAATTCTTTGTCGCCCAGCATAGTAGAAAATACTGGCAAAACGCGCTTAAATTCCCATACCGCCACACCACGCATCTCTTCCAACCTTTGTTCTTTAGGCAACGCAAAGGTGTGTTTTGCTAAGTTCCAAATGGGCTGCTCCAATTCACTAGTAAGAAACAGCATCATCTCTTCATATTTTGCCCGCTGGAAACTTCCCGGCTCTGAAACAAACTCATGCATGCCGTGACGTTCTGCCAAAAAAGTGACAATAGCGGCCGACTCGGTCAAAGTACCTTCGTCTGTCACAAGGGCTGGAATTTTTGCTGCAGGGCTTATGGCTTTATATTCCTCAGACAGGTGTTGACCTTGTTTTAAATCAACCAGTTTGTACTTGAAAGGCAAACCTAGTTCTTCCAGTGCCCATGCCACGCGAACCGAGCGGGTTTTCGGATAACCGTAAAGTGTATACATGACTCTATTCCCTTTATTTAAGAGTAAGGCTATGTGTAATGATTGAGCGCTACCATAGCAAAATTATACTATTTTGAAGACATAGGATTTGTAACAACTGACGTCATAAAACGTTGCGCAATGAACCAATAGCGTAAAATGGGGAAGGTATTTATTGCTGTTGAAATAAAGTGATTGAAATCTAGAGACGTACCGCGGATGACCCTAAGAAAAACTAACACCTACTCAAGTAAGTGTTAGCTTAACCGTACGTTGCCCGGGCAATTAGAAGCGATATTTAACGCCTAAATAGGGTACTTTAATGGGTTCATCCAAATTATAATGCTTGTATCCAGCCACAACATTCCATTGGGTTGCTACTTCTACACCAATGGTAACTCCAGCCACAAGATCCGTTCCACTCTCTTCGCGACGTAAACGCGCTGACGAAGTGACACTTTCAATGTCTGAATCCCATTTAAACACACCAAATTCCACATCCACAAAAAGGTTGTCTTTTCGAAATAAATGGTAAACAACCGAAGCGGTTCCTCCCTTCGCTAAAATAGGCGCGTTACTCGCAAACTGCAAAAACGAGGCGGGATCATCGGTATCTCCCTCAAACACCATTTTCCCTTCACCTAAATCTACATAACCGATAGCCGCAGACCAGTTTTGATTGAAGCGATAGCCAAATTGTAGTGCCCAGCCAACATCGCTGTCATCAGCTGACGTAATGACATTTTCAGCGATGTCTTCGGGTACGTTAACCGTAGGTGCGTTGGTTGAAGCATTCCCCACTTCAACCGAGACGAAATAATCATTTGCCGTTGCGGCACCGCCAACACACATTAATACTGAGATAAAAAAACCTTTTATCTTCCTCGACATAGTTATAATCCCGTTTATCTTTTGGACGAAAAGCGATACGTAAGCCGACAACTAGCAGCTAAGATCAAGAACCAACAGGTGAGCCACGAGAGTACACCGCCCGACGCCTTATTCGTTACGGAAACGTTGTCATAACCTTTCACAGTGACCTCCACCTCACCAGTTGCCGTATTTCCGTTACCGTCACCGATCGTATATGTAATGGTTGCTGTTCCCTTATACTCCGCCCTCGGCGTATAGCGTAAAGTGCCATCGCCAGCAATAGCTACATCTCCTTCATCTGCTCTTGCATTTATAACTGTTAACGTGTCGCCATCTTCATCGGTATCGTTAGCCAGCACGTCAATAGTAATGACATCTGTATTGAACCCAGACGCCGTATCATCAACAGCGATAGGCGCTCGGTTAAATATAACAGAGACATTAACCTGAGACATGCCACTCCTTCCATTGCCATCAACCGCTACATAATTAATGATATCACTGCCCACATAGTCAATGAATGGCGTGTACGTTAGGGTATTGTCAGTATTAATTTCAACACGACCAAAATTGGCTGAGGCATTGGTGACCGTTAGCGCATCACCATCAGGATCGCTGTCATTTTCTAGCACATCAATGGTCACACTTGTGTTGAATGTCAGGGTAACAGTATCGCTTTGCAGAAGCGGAGCTTTATTACTGCTAACTGGAATAGCTACACCAGACGGATCGAGCACAGCGCCGTTCGCCACACCATCGTCATCATTGGGACCACCATCTTGTATATTGACTTCCACACACCATGCCCCCTCTATTAATCCATCAGTAAACTGCTCAGCGCCTGGTGGAGGACAGACACCTTCTGAACCCATAGCACTACGTACCGTGTTTTCACTGTCGACTACAAAATCGACCCACTCTCCATTTCGGTATTTGCGATAAACCGCACCACTTGGTACAGGTAGTCGTTGAGGAAAGACGATGCTAAATACCTGGCCCGGTTCAGGAAGAGACGTCGCGTAAAAGTCGAACAGTCCACCAATGTTCTCAGCGTTTTCATCTTCCACGAGTAAACCGTCGGCACTTTCTTGCGTGACCTGCAAGCCTCCCGATTCACTTGTAATAGATGCCGCTCCACGCCGCAAACACGATCCAGGCTCACCCTCTACAAGGAAACTGTTTTGATTAGACACCTGTTCCGGTACCACATTACAATCAGTAATAGCATCTAAATAATCTGGAATTCCATCCCCATCATTATCATTGTAGCCTTCCTGATTATCAGGAATAAGATCACCGTCTGAATCTTCACTGCCCAAAGCTTGCAAACTATCCACAAGATTGATGAACACTTGATCCGAATCAGACAGAGGAACGGTAGCACTGTCGCTCACCGTAACCGAGAAGCGATACACCCCGGTTTCCAAATCCGCTGGAGTGAATACGAAAGTGGCATCATTGTCACTGATATTGATGACATCTTCATCAGATTGCCACTGGTACGACAGCACATCTTGCGTGTCTGCATCTGTTGCAGATGCTTCAATAGTGACATTTCCCCCAGCGCGTTCCACCGTTAATCTTGTCTCACTATCTTGATGAACAGAAAGGTTAACTTCAGGAGTAACATTGTCAGAAACCACGGTCAGTGTGATGGTATTTTTTACGCCAACATTGAGATCTCCGCCCATTCCTAGCACAATAGTTTCTTCTTCTAACTCACCGTCAGCCAGAACATCAACGACAACCGTTGCAGAGCGGCCACGGTCAATAACCACTTCTGTAGTGCTCAATGTATAGTCTGTATTGATCTCAGCGCTTCCACCAACTGTAAGTGGAATAATGACTGGGTAAACCGGTGACTGCCCATTTAATAAAAGCTGCACTTTCACCTGAGAGCCTTCTTTTACAGACGAATCTTTACTGAAAGAAATGAGTGGATTGACATCTACTTGCTGACTGCCTGTCGTTTTATTGCCATTAGTGCCTGTCGCTGACCACACTACATTGTGGCGGCCAGGTTTAAAGCGAAGTTGCTCTCGCTCAACAGTAACTGCAATAGGATTATTGGTGACAGGATCTACTGCCGTCGCAACCCCTAAATTTACTTCAGTAATTATACCAGTAGCATTGACACTGATATCTTCTGGAACAGTTAATAAAGGGGAGGAATCATTGACGCCCTCTCCTATTACTACCGTTGCCATTGCCGTCGCTGTTTCATCATTTCCATCGTCGATAGAATAACCAACGTTAATCGTTCCCGCGAAGTTCTCACCCACAGTAAGTCGCAGTGATTCGCCTTCAATGACTGCTTCACCAAATTCAGTATTAGCCGCCAAAAGGGTAAGCTCGTCCTCATCAACGTCAAAGTCATTATCTAAAACAGGCAATAAGTAAACCCCGGTTTCATTTTCACTGAAGTTAAATTGATCATCTTCTGCTACGGGGGCGTCATTTTGACTTATCACATTAATATCTACGGTATAAACGTCTGATGTGAATTCTCCGTCTGAAACCCGATAAGTAAAGCGGTCTTCTCCATTGAAATCAGCATCAGGCTGATAGAAAAATCCTAAACCCGAGCGATTCAACGTACCATTCTCGACACCAGTAACTATATCTAACGTCAAGGTTTGCGCACCTTCACTTTCAATAGTTGGCGTAATAGTAATACTCTCGTCTTCTAACAATTCAACCTGCATGTTTTCGCCCGTAGGGGCTTCATCTCGTGCTTCTACCGTAATGGAAAAGATAGGCAAGGATGCAGAATCAGTCCCGTCACTAACGCTTATGCTAATCCCCTCTGTCACACCCACATCATCATTAGAAGGAATACCAAACAGTCTGCCAGAGGTGGTATCAAAACTACTCCAGCTCGGCGCATTACTAATTGAAAAAGTAAGCGTATCGCCGTCTTCGTCACTGGCCGTAGGTGTAAAGCTGTATGCATTATTCTCTACAACAAGCGTTGCTGGATTACCGCTAATTTCTGGCGCCGCGTTGACGTCACTCACTATAATGGTAAAGGCTTGCGTGGCGGTCAAACCACCATTATCGGTTACCACTAAAACAACGGTTTGACTGCCAATATCATTCGCTGTCGGTGTGCCTCTTAATAGCCCCGTAGTGGTATTCAAGCTCAACCAGTTAGGCGCAGTGGTCAATGAAAAGCTTAATGTATCGCCAGTATCGGGGTCTGATGCGCTCGCCGCGTAGCTATATAAGTTGCCTTCTGCAACCCCCGTCACAGGCGTTGAAGTAAAGACAGGCGCTTGGTTTGTAGTTACCGTGATCGCGAAGGTTTGGCCGGTTACTGACCCACTTTGTGTATCAGCCACGCTAAAGGTAAAGCTATCAGCAGTATTGCTCCCTCCCGCATGCACATAGCGCACAAATCCATTATTAATATCTTGCTGGGTAAACGTACCATTAACGCTTAAATCACTAAAAGAACTGCCATTCGATTTTTGCAGCGCCCCCCCTGTAGGTACCGCCGTTACCGTGTACGTAATATCTGTGGCATCGGTATCTTCAATGTCACTTGCGCTTAGCACACTGCTCCCAATGGTAACAACTGAGCCATTTTGTACCGCGACACCGTTATTGATATCCACGACTGGGTCGTCATTAATTGCATTAACAGCGACTGACGCAGTATCGCTGGCACTTGAAAACGCGCTTGTTCCACCATTGGTAGATGCGTCAGCAGTATTACCAGCTGTCCCCGTAGATTTATCCCAAGCCCTAAAAGTTAAGGTACTTGTACCCACGTAGTTATCTGCGGGCACAAAGCGAACTTTGTGTGTACTTGCGCCAGATAAGGTTCCATCCAATAGACGTGAAGTAGACTCGAAACTTGCTTGCCCCTCTGTTGTTGCCGAGAAGTTATTCCAGCTTGTTCCGTTGTTGGTACTGTATTGCCAAACACCATTTGTGTTATTGACGGCAGTGACCGCAATGGCCTCTACAGCACCGCCGTCAGGGTCTGTAATAGAGGTATCTACAACCATAGCAGCGACATCAGTACCAGGATTATTAGTCACGTCATCGCCACTATCTTCATCAATGGCAGTAATAGCAGGACTAAGAGCGTTATCTAACACTGGCGCGTCGTTTACGGCTGTAATATTGATGAGCGATTGGGTACTGGCGGTAACGTTGCTATCAGCAGTACCATCATTAAACACCCAGTTGAGCGTTACGCTTGGTACAGGTGTGTCACTGGCATTACTATACTGAATAGCTTGCATAATGCTGGCTATGATCGCCGCACTAGGCGCGTTTGATTCGAATGACAGCGTTAACGTACCACTCGCATTGGTCACTGATCCGTAATCAATACCGTTGTATAGCAGTTGCCCTGAATTTAACGAGCTTAAGTTAGAGGCAGTATCAGCGCTAAATACATCGTTGACACTTGCTCCACCGTTTCGGCTAATAGTTAACGTTGATCCAGTATAATTGTCTGAATTAGCGTCTAGTTCAGTATCAAACACCGTTACGTTATCATCTAAGGTGACCGCACTGCCATCCTCCGTAAATGCAACTGGTGGAGAAATACTTAGACCAGAGAACACAGGTAATGTGTTGTTTTGTTCAAACGTAATATCTGTATCGCCACCGTTGTCACTTACCGCCAATAAATTCAAACTATCACCCGCGCTATTGGCCAGCGAAAGTGAGACTTCTACGGAAGAAAAGTCAGTAGCATCAGTATCAATTTGTAGCGTTCCTGAACCGCTAAATCGGACATTGGCCAGCGCTAGGCCTGTCACTCCATTCAATTTGACCGTATCACCTCCAGCTAAATCGGAAATGGTATCACCATTTAAATCGCTGCTAGAGCCAGCAAAGGTATCATTGCCGCTTCCACCAGACATAGAATCTGTGCCTGCACCTGGATTAATGATGTCGGCGCCATCTCCGCCGCTAAGGTTATCCCCACCAGCACTACCGGTAATGGTTTGACTACCCGTCGCTCCGGTAACAACAAAGCTATCACTGGCAGGTGTAGTAGCCACAAGGGTTTTGTTATCAACATCAGACGCAGACATGGTGACAGTGATACCGCCTCCAGTTCCGGTTGCAAAGCTCTCTATGCTACTAAGATTCCCCCCTGTTAACGTTCCCGAATCCACGATTGTCAATGTATCGGTGCCCGAAGCGGTAACAGTGCCTGAAAAGCTATTGAGTTGTGCAACCAGCAACGAAAGGTCATTGGTTGCGCCATTTAATATCAGGTTAGAAAAACCCGTTAACGCTGCCGAACTAATACTGTTGGTACCTTCAGATATCAAGGTATTTGCCACGGTAGCATTTGCCGCAAATGAACCTGTGTAGTCGAAGGTGTCGATATCCAATGTAATGGCGTCGGATGTTGACGTGGATGTAAAGTTGTTACTTACAGATAGGCCTAATGTAATAGTACGAGCATCGTCTGAAGCATCGTTAATAGTGTAGCTTTCAATATCAGAGTCATTAACGGTAATATCACCGTCGCCAGTAATCGTAATAGATTCAGCAGTACCACTGTTACCTGGCGCGGTAATACCCGCAGTGAAACCATTGTAATGAACGTCTGTCATGGTGACACTGCCCGTTACAGAGAGCGTTGTTATATCGGTAATGCTTGCCGCAGCGCCTAATTCAGCCCCTGTCGCCAAAGCAAGAACATCGTTGTTGTCAGCCCCAGTGAGTGCACCGGTATAGGTAATTCCAGGCAACGAAAACGTAATGGCGTCGCTACCGTCTGATGCCGTTATATTGGTAGCGGTATTACTACTCCCCAGGGTAATAGTGCGCGCGTCATCGGTATTATCTGCGCCCACCGTGTAATTTTCGATAACAGCAGTATCTAGTGTACTGAAATTGGCGTCGCCGTTAACGATAAGGGTTTCTGTACCGGGCGCGGTAATCGTGCCGCTAAAGCTACTTAAATCTGCTGCCGACAAGGTCAATGTTGCACCAGATGACAACGAGAGGTTTTCAATATTGCTAACGGTAGCCCCTTCTATATTGGAACCATTGACCACAGATAGCGTATCGGCGGCACCACCGCTACCATCAAGTGTGCCAGTATATGTTGCACTGCCTAGTATGACGCTATCGTTGCCACTACTGCCAGTAATATTCTGACTTAGAGAGCCACCGCTCGTTCCCAGCGTAACGCTGTTAGCCGCGCCCAGTACGTAGGTTTCAATATCAGCATTGGCGTTAAAACCATCGCTAGCACTACTTATCGTAATCTGATTTGTACCCAGCGCAGTCACTGTGCCGGTAAAGCCATCATGCTGGCTTTCGGTCATCGTAACAGCTGCACCTGCATCAACAGTTAAATTAAGCACGTTGGTAGCATCTATGCTTGCACCAGTAATGCTGCTTCCGTTGCCCATTTGCAAGGTATCATTAGCATCTTCACCGGTTATACTGCCTGTAAAGTTTAAGGTGCCAATACTAAAGGTAACGGCGTCGTTCGTATTTGAGTCGGAAATGCTTGAGACATTGGCGGCCAGTGTAACGGTGCGGGTATTGGACGAATCATCACCAATCACCCAGTTTTCGATATTATTTAATGTAGTAAAATCTCCATCGCCACTTACTGAAATAGTCTCATTGCCTGGTGAGCTAACAGAACCGCTAAAACTACTGAACTGGCTAGCTCCAAGAGATACAGAAGCGCCACTTGCCAAGGTCAGGTTTTCAAAATTTGATACCGTAGCGCCCGCAACGCCAGCACCACTCACCAAGCTAAGTGTATCGCCTGTGCCACCCGCACCATTTAACGTCCCGGTGTAGGAGCCACTCCCTAAATTAACCGTATCGTCACCTGAGCTTCCCGTTACATTTTGTGCAAGATTGCTTGTTGCCGTACCCACGGTGATAGTATTCGCTACACCCAACACATACGTTTCAATATCTGCGTCTGCATTAAGCCCATCATTAGCGGCACTTATGGTAATTTGATCTGAGCCCCCGGACGCCGTAATCGCAGTCGTAAAGCCATCATGTTGTATTTCTGTCATGGTAACTGCACCACTAATCTGTGCAGTCTCAAACCCTGTTAACGTGCTTGCACCGGCAATATTTGCTCCAGTAGACAATTGCAGAACATCTTCACCCGTTCCCCCCTCAAGACTCCCCGTTACCGTCAAAGCACCAATGTTTATAGTATCAACAGCACTGTCTGCACCGGTAATATTTTGCCCTGCACTACCTAGCGTAAAGGTTCCCGAATAAGAGGCGCTTAGTGAAAAGTTCTCTATGGCACCATCACCAGTAATGTCGTCGCTGCCTGAACTTAATGTTATCGATTGGCTTGCATTGTCGGTAAACGTGGTAAATAACTCATGCTGCGAAGACGTCATCGTTAATGATGTATTTGCAGGTATAGTCAGGGTTTCAAAATTAGACACTGACACACTGGACATATCCCAACTGTCAACCGTGACTAGTTCATCTGTCCCGCCCCCACCATTCGCGGTACCCACTGTATGACTAGCATTTCCAATCGTGAGCGTTTCATCGCTTGAATCAAAGGTAAATGAAGGCGATAAATTGCTACCGTCTGTCGTATCAAAAGACGTTGCTGACGTTGATGCTGATGTAAAAGAAACTAATTGCGGCGTACCAGATGTAAACGCTGCAACACTGCCATTGGTACCATTACCGTTGCCTGCGTCATCGGTAATATTGGTATTGGATAACAAATCGAGTCTAAATGTTCCTTCTCCGCTAATTGGCGTTACGGTTACCGTGTAAGTTGTGTTCGCGACTGCCGTGGTAACACTACTAATCGTTCCTGACGCATCGCCTACAACATTAGTGATAGTAAAATCATCTACCGAAACGTTGTTAGCGTTTTCATTAAAGGTGACGGTGAAATCTACAGAGGTTGCATCATCAGCGCTTGACTCAGTTATTGATTGAACAACAGGAGGATCGTTATCAACGCCAGCTCCCCCTACCACAAACGTATACGTACCTTCGTCCGCATCGTCATTATTAATGGTAATAGTACAGTTAGTGGCACTGCCAACCCCAGAAGGGGTATAGGTAACGTCAAAGGTGCCAGACCCACTTTGCGCTATTGTGCTCAATGAATGAGAAATCGAGAAATCGGCACACGATTCAGCCACAGAAGTAATTGTTAAGTCGGCATTACCTGTATTTTGTACTGTAAAGGTATGAGTATCGTTACTGCCCACTGCAATATTACCAAAATCAGTGTCATCCGTGGTTGAAGGAGAGCTATCACCTGACGAAATCGTATTCCCGTTCCCTTGTAAATTGATTTCTGGTGCGCCGCCCCCTCCTTTTGCCGTACAAACTGAATCGTTCATAGCGGCATTCAATGTTAACGTACGGTAAAGCCTATTTACTCCTGGAGCATTGTAAACCGTTACCACGCCGCTTTTGGTGTAAAATGTAACAGAGCGAGCACCTGTTCCACCAACATGCACACCTACTCGGTTAGCGAACCCTGTCCCGCCATTAACAAAAGGATGATAAATGTTGTTACCACTAATGGTACAACTTGCCAGTGTGAACTTTGCCTGCTCCATTGCCAACTCTTGAAAGGGGACATTGGCAATAAGGTCGCCAGAGGTATGCTCAAGCTCCCAGTCGCCTCCAAGATAAGCGGGGCCAGTAATATCATTAGACGCAGAGATAGAAGCCACATTGAGTGTGTCTTTAAGTGTATCGATAAATGCTATGCCAGATTCATCAGCAGCCAGTGAACAGCCGTATAAATTTATAGAGGCATTCTCAGCAAATGAATGTGATAGCGCTGAAAGTTTCTCGCTGTATTCTTTCATATTTGCACTTGAAAGCGACGACGCCCCCAAATTCAGTTGACCGTTTCCACCGTGAGAAACTAAGTGCAACCGCTTGATATCTTTAAGCGATGATAGCAAATCTATTAATGCCTCAACGCCATTAGAATCTTTCGAGATATGCAGCACCATGATATTTGGATCAAGACCGTTTAGGAGCGCTTCGCCTCCGTCTACGCCTTGGTCTAAAATCAACACATCGGTTACGGAAACCCGATGTTCAATATTATCCTCTTTTTCTGACGCTGATTGGTTTTCGCTTTCCACCATTATAGATTCATATAATGCTTCAAGTTCACCAGCAGCGGCCTTTGCATTTACAAGGTCGTCTCCGCTGACAGAGCACGTACTCATCCTTACGCTCTTCAGGTAGTCACTACCTCGTGCAGGAAAGTCAGAACATGAAGATTGAGCCGCGGGTGGCTGATTGGTAACCCGCGGATTGTCGAGAGCATCTATTTGGGCTTGTTCAATCCCTCTTTCAAACACCGAATGCAGTGGTGCGTTGGTATGTTCAGGTGCTGCTTTCTTAATATCGCTTATAGTGTAGCTAGGATGTCCAGAGCTGATAACTCGCCTACGACTGGATGACACAGAAGCGTGAACGCCACCAACGGCAATTAATGGCGCTAACGCAGCCAGTGCCTTTACTTTACTATTTTTCTTCAACATATTTTTTTTCACTATATGGCATCCTTTACGTCGAACATATGTCGTGGCGTAACCATTTGAGGTGACACTAATTCAGGGGTTGTGCTCTCGGGAATGACGGCAATGTCATAAATTTGCTCTAAACTGTCATCAAATATAAGGTGGTCAATAATCGCGTTTGTGTCAAAGTTATACACCCAAACACCACTTTGTGTAGTGTCATATTTATTAAGTAACGGAATTTGCTCTCTGACTTCGCTTTTTCTGGTTTTCGACGTGCCTACAAACATATAATTTTTGTAAAAACTGATGCCACGAGTAAAACCGGGAAGTTCAAGTATTGTTTGTGTAACTCCGGTGTCTGGATTAACTTTTAACACAGTGCCATTACCAGAATTACACACATAGACATACCCGTTGTGATATCTGGGTGAATGGGGCATGGTTAAATCGTCCAGAATAATTCGGTTATCTTCAATATCAATTAATGTGCCTTTACCAATAGCGCTTTGTGACCACGAGTCCATATGGTCGTGCTGATTAAAGGTGGTGACATACCGAGGATCACCATCGCGAAGCGACATACCATTTACGTGACACCGGTCTTCTGGTACCAACTCACTGATAAACCATGGCTTCCATCTGGCGACAAAACTTGAATCGGGAGAGAGGGTAGACAGGCAGGAAAACGTAGAGTTTACTACCCAAAGTCCTGATTTTCCCCACGCGATATCATGAATATTAATCATGCCCGAATAGTGTGAGGCACGAGGTAAATACAGCGCATCGGCTTGCTTAACCTCTTCCAATTCTCGATTTTTCCGTAATCTCACTATCTCCCGAGCCTGTTGAGCCTTTTCTTTCAGCTTGCGACTCAACCTAGCGTCATTATCGTGTACACCTTGTTGTACTTCGTCTAACACCGACTGACTTCTTCTGAAATCGATAACTTCGGAAAACGTTCCAAGCGTTATCCTTTCTTCGTCTGCATAAATCCCCATTGGCCTTGGAAAAGCGCGTAAATGCAAGTTAATCTTGTTGTCAGTAGCGCGTAAAAAACACACCCTAGACGCTTGATAACTGGTAAAAGCCAAAGATATTCTGTGTTTTAGAAGAAAAGCGGGAAAAGAGTTAGAGTAACGACAGCCATAGTTGTCTTGACTATTGTCTTCAGATTTGTCCTGACTGGAACTTTTAGAAATATCATCCATAAAGAAAACTTTGTATTTTTTGCATTTTTAGTTGTTATTTTTCTAAGTAAGACTGTGCGCCCCAAGCTTTTAGCGCCAATTAACAACAAAACAACGTTTTGCTATCGTGGAACACAACAACACACTAAATCAGAAGTTTACTGGCACACGAGAAAAACTCGATTTATTGACTGTTTAGTGCGTATTATCTTTTCATACATTCATTTTACGTAATATACATCAACTTTAAGCCAACTTACATTTAATGTGGATCTAACTTCGACTTGGGTAAGTTCCCATTAACGCAATGCAAAATTGCAATGCCAGAAACGGCTGTCTGTTTTCATGGGGAGCAGACCCACCTACCGTAGAAATCATATCTTCATTCATATATTCGCTATCATCCGTGCCAACAGTATCAAACGAGCGAGTGACCCCTGGAGCGTGAAGCCTTGCTTGCACAACATTATTTGAAGGTGTTCCCACATTCGAATTTGCTCGCTTTTGGGCATGAATAGTACCGTGAGTATGAGTAGGCAATTCATCAACAGCTAGAGCGGCGTGGTGGTAGCCTCCTCTCTCTCCAAACACATATGACGACAAGCCAGGGCCAGTTCCCCAAGACATCACTGCGTGACCGTCAAGTTTTGGGACTCCAAAAGAGATGTGCCCATCACCGCCATACGTGTTTCCTATAAGGGAAAACAATGCCGTATTTTGGTTGATATCTAATAATCCTCCTCTGCATATAGCCCATCCAGAGGGAACATAATTGTTGGCCCAGATTTGTACTTGACCGATAAACGGATCTGCCATGTGCTTTCTCCTTTTAGCTTCTGGATGGATAAATACCTGTAAGACATATAATGAAAGACAAGGTCTGATAAGGCATTATATTGCTGTGCGCATTATTGTTGCCTGTATTACTAACCATGCCTTGAGCCATCATTTCAAGAGGATCACTCTCATCAGCAACCTTGTCAGAATAAAACGTATTTGTAACTTTGGCGGGCACATTCCCGCTCGGGTTGATAGAATTAGCAAGATTTTGGGACGCTTTTACTCGGTGAGAATGAGCAGGCATTTGTGACGACGTTAACACTACCGTTTCCTCTCCCCCCCTTTGCCCTATAGCGTAAAAAGGTAATGCATCGCCCTGCCCAAAATGGATAGGAACCCGCCCCCGCATATCAGGTAGGCCAAATGACGTTCTTCCGTCACCACCATATTGAGCACCAATCAGCGAAAAAAGCGCCGTGTTTTCGCTTATTCCCATCAACGTGCCGCGACAAAAAGACCAATGTTGGGGTGCATAAGTACCAGCAAACATTCTAATCTCACCGACATAAGCATCAGACATCCCATTCTCCTTTAACTGCGCGTTGGAAATTGACCAGAAATAGCGATGATGAAATTAATCACCGTATAAGGTTGCATGTTAGTATGAGGAGCATTCCCCCCAGCAGCAGTTGGCAACGCAGCGGGGTGCAAATCAACAAAATTAGTGGGTAACGTGCTATACGCTTGAACTTGCGGAATCGTCGACGAGTATGTTCTGCCTTCAGGATTAGCGGAATTCGTCGAAGAGGTTTCAGGCTGACACATGACACGGTGCGAGTGAGGAGGAAGATTACTTTCTGTAAGCACAACACTTTCTTGCCCACCTATTTTACCTCGTGGATATTCTTCATCCCATTCGCCTAACCCTACTGGTGTTCTCCCTCGTAAGTCTGGCAATTTATATGTCGTTTTACCATCACCACCAAACTTATCGCCAATGAGTGCGAAGAGCGCCGTATTGTCACTAATTGTCATAGTCTGACCATCACATAAGGCGTACTTCTCTGGTGCCCAGGCAAAACCGGTCATGTTAATCATGCTCGTAAATGGATCGGACATAACTGTCTCCGAGTTGAATTAGGAAGGAACGCGATCCCGACAGATCACAAACTCAAGTTCTGTTGGACTATTTGGACTGGAGAACAACGTAAGTCCACCGAAATTTTCATGTTCTATGTGGTAATGCCCTTGCTCAAGCGGCACATCCAATGCATTGGGAATTGCCATTATCACAATGAACGACTCCCATCTCTCACCATTTATTCTGGCTTCAAAGACGTCAGTAAGCTCGGCTTCAAAGTTATGATCAGTGCCAGTGAGCGTGACATCAATCATCTCGCCTTTCATTTTTGACAGTGTTGGAAAGTTAAATTTCGACATTGCTATACACTCTCCTTGTTGACGCAAATCCACTAATGATTATAGTGCCTATAATTAGCCTAGATGCTTTCTCAATATTTTCAATTATTGATAGGCATGACGTATCGAAAACACTATTGTGGGTACCAAATCATTCCTATTGTCGGCGGCGTATGATGTTCAATTTGGAAGCCAAGTGATGTGTAAAGCCTTCGAGCATGTATATTTTGTTCTGACACATTCAACGTTAAAGGCACACGGCTTTGCGCTGCTGCAACCTGGAGGCTCCGTAAAACGTCCTTTCCAAACCCCAAGCCACGCACCTGAGGAATAAATGCAATATCGACAACATGTACGCTGTTGTGCCCAAAATCTACTGTGACTTTTCCAACTTTGTCCTGATGCTTCTCTACGACAAAGTACATCGCATTAGGCGTTTGCTGACCATAACCTTCATTTTGTGCCCTGAACTGCATATCGACGATGCTCTCGATAAAATCCTGTTCTCCATCAATAAGCTGTAAATCATCCCTTTGTGATCGGTGTAATTGCTCAAGAAACGGAGCGTCTGATGGCTGCGAAGGTCTCATCTTTAACCCTTCGGGAATAGTAACGTTCATTTTTACTTCCTTTTATATAATGTATACAAAATACTATCACTGCACTTGAAACTTCGTACATTCGCCGTTGAACCTATCGATAGCGTCGGTGCTAATACTTCCCACATGTGAATCTACCCATGCTTCAAAAGCGTTAAAACTACTCATAAACTCGAGCGCCTTAGCCATTAACACCTGCAAGTTTACACCCACCAAAGCCGCAAGCTTTATATCGAGTTCAAATTCAGTCTTAGCTAACGTGGTATCGTAATATTCAAAAGCCAGTCTGCGATATTTATCCCAGAACCTAGCGAGATAGTAGAGCCCTAACGTCCCCTGATCATTTATTGAACACAAATCAAGGCTTTCAAACGCATTAGGAATATCTATTTCCCAATAAGGACTATCTGTTAATTTATATTCAAACTTAACTACTTGACCTGCTTCAGCGGCCAAACCAGTGCGGCTATGTTGAAGGTTAAGGCTACTCTGACCCAAGCCTAAATGATGAGATTGATAAACCTGAATATCTGTATTCAACGACATGTGCTGATATAGCTTGTCAGAAGCTGGCAACACGACTTCATGCTTAAAGTCCTCGTCTTTACCACGGGCAATTCGACGACAGCTCTTTACGTTTAGTACCAATAAATCCTTTCTGTAAATTTCTTCCTTTTCATCACAAACACGGTTAAGTTCAACACTTGTACGGATTTCTTGAGGGATCAACGTACCTTCGCGCTTAAGAAACTGACAAAGGTGAGCAAAGATTCTTACTTGTGGCTCTCTCTGTAAAAAGGTGTTCATGGTCTCTGAAATGATTAGGTCAAATAAAGGTAATTGCCCTTTATCAGGCCGCCATTGCTTTGCATCTGCAAGGTCAACCCCCACCACGAGGTCACGAATTTCTAACCAAGCAATAACTTTCTTAAGCGCTTCAATATTGGCTCGGTGGATGTCAATGCAGTGAACCGTGACTTTTTGCCCACTGAACAAGGGTAATAGGGGCAAAAGAATAGCACCGTAAGGCCCGGTTCCGGCATAGAGTACATGTAATGTGTCGTTTTTAATGGCCTTTAGGCGCTGGGAAATTGCCTCATTAACGCCCTGAAGAAACACTTTCGTACGTATTACTTCTTGGAAACACTTAGCGGCTTTTACCGGTGAAATTGCAATACCAGCGTCTGTTTTCACGTCATGGTATGTCGCCATGTCATCGTCTACCGATATTCCGGTAACCTGAGATAACATGGCGGACATAGCTGAAAACTCATAGCTATTAACGCTCTTTGTTGTGGACTTCAGTAACGTTTTCACACAGTCGATAAAGTGCGCTTTATTTGGTAGCATATACACGAAACCTTTCTTACGTAGCACAGAAAACTCGTCGCCAGCTTGCAGCCAATTAGGTTATGCTTAGCCCACAATCCGGCTAGCATAAATTCAATGAAAAGGGGGATAGTTTTTCCATCTCTCCATCTCTTTTAACTTGAGTTAATTAACGCTGTACATTTCACCGATTAGTTCAAGTTTTAGACACCCGTTCAAATCAAGACTACTTTAATCTTTATTAATTACCAATTCATTGTGGTAGTACTAGCCGCCACTACCATTGATTAAACTGCGCCATTAATGTGGTTTATTGTGAATGGCTGAACACGTGCTATTTAGCAACGGATTAATACGAGCATGTAAGGAAGGTTGATGGAAAACAATGCCGACATTCTAAAAGAGATAAAGCAGTTTCTTGCCAAAATAGATATCGTGGTAAAGGAAGGCAAAGTAATGAGCAACCCGTTTTTACGAGGTGTCGAAATTAGAAACGGCGAATTGGTTTATGACCCCGAAAAGTTAATGTTTCCCGGTGATTTACTTCATGAAGCCGGTCATATCGCCATCGCGCCGCCTGACATTCGTCCAACACTGCAGGACGACGTCGCAAAATTCGGTCAAGGTCCCGCTGAAGAAATGGCTGCAATTGCCTGGTCTTGGGCAGCGCTTACCGCCATAGGGTTAGCACCTTCTATAGTATTCCATAAAAATGGCTACAAAGGCGAATCACCCAACATTATTAAAGCATTTAGCGAGGGATTTGGCTTCGGTCATCCCATGTTGAGTTATTGGCGAATGTGCGAACCTTTAGGAGAGCATCCTTTAAGTTTCCCCAAGATGCGCGTTTGGTTGAGACAATCCTCAATTACACCCTCTTTGAACACTCGGAACTTGATATAACCCGCATCTGACAGCGCAAAAGAAAGCGCCACGGTAAACATAGAGTGTCAAATAGGTAACTTTTTCACACCGCGATTATAACCATTTCAGTAAAGGCCCCCATAGCTACTTTCACTTCAACGTTCGATAGATGCCGCTAAGCCATAAGTTCTGGGAGGTCTAGCACCTTTTAAGAGCTATTCGCCGAGCTGGTTTACTTTATGCTCATGTAACTTCGTAATTTTACAAATGCGTTAACCGTCGAGTGAAGGAGAACACCATGAAGAAACGTTTTTTGTCGACCATCGCAGGTTCATTATCTTTAGTGCTAAGTGCAAGTAGTTTTGCAGGGCATCATGAAAGCGATGGAAAAGAAGTAGTATTCAATGACCTCAAGACAGGCGCCAGCATGGGCACCGTTATGGTGAGTGGCTACGATGATGACGGCGTAGTTTTCACGCCTAAACTTTCAGGGTTAACCCCGGGAGCTCATGGTTTCCATGTTCATCAAAATGGTAATTGTTCGCCTGCGATGAAAGATGGGAAAAAGATTTTAGGTGGTGCAGCAGGCGGACATTACGACCCAGAAGATACCGGTAAACACCGTGCGCCATGGTCTGAAAAGGGTCATGAAGGCGATCTACCAGTGCTTTATGTTGATGAAAACGGAAAAGCAACCCAGCCTATCTTCGCGCCAGAGCTTGAGCTGGAAGATATCGAAGGCCGCGCACTAATGGTCCATGCAGGCGGGGACAACTACTCTGATTCACCTAAAAAATTAGGCGGCGGTGGCGAACGCGTCGCTTGCGGCGTAATTGGGAAATAAACTAACGCTACCTCATCTTATACAAAAAAGCGGCTTCAAAAGCCGCTTTTTTATACCTCACGTGATAAAAACAACGTGTCTGCTCTTGTCTAACAAAGCGAGTTCTATCTTTCGATAAGGATAGTAATAACCTTTATCCCTTATTCAATCGGTATTCCAACGTAATGTTGGCATTAAGAAGTTGAGATACTGGGCAATTCTCCTTTGCTTCCTGCGCAACCTTTTCGAATTCATCTTCGGTGATACCTTCGACATTAGCATCAAGGCTTAGCGCCGACTGAGTTATTTCAAAGCCGTCGTCGTTTTTCTCTAAACTGATTTTTGCAGTGGTATTTAACTCGCCGTCATCATATCCCGCGTCTGAAAGCGCAAAAGAAAGTGCCATGGTGAAACAACTCGCATGCGCCGCACCGATTAATTCTTCGGGGTTGGTTCCCTTGCCATCTTCAAACCGCGTGTTAAAACCATAAGGCTGGTTTGATAAAGCACCGGTTTCCGTAGAAATGCTCCCCTTTCCCTTTTTACCTAGCGGTTTGTAAACTGCACTACCTGATTTGACTATCGACATATCATCTTTCCTTTCATTTTAACTAAACTGATTTTCATGTAGTTGGATAAGATGCAAGTGCTCTGCCGATCATAAGAAATCGCTCTATCCCCTGTCATAGGGGCTTTACAGCCCCGTCTTGTAAATGGAGGAATTAAGGACAGTTCCTTTTTTGAAAGAAGACTACAGAGTGAGATGAAAATTTTACTTACATCCTCTTAGTCTTTTTCACTACCTATGCTTTCGCGCCAAGCATCAAGCTTCGCAATGTACACTTGTAAAAAAAATGTACGCTTGTAAAACAAAAGCGAATTAACTCGCTGCACTGCGATGAAATTAATTTCAGCTTAAACCGTTCTTTATTCGATAACCGTATATCTTCGCGAACTGGGGCCTGAAGAATTAAACGCGAAGGTCGCTTCAACGTTAAACCAACACATAAAAGGTGAATGATGAAATTAACACTTTCTGCAGTTTTAATTAGCACAGCGTTGAGCACTTCGATATTCACACCATCAACGAATGCCGGTGAAGCTATTTTAGCTGGGGGGTGCTTCTGGTGTATGGAATCTGATTTTGAAAAGTTAGAAGGGGTTACTGATGTGGTATCAGGGTTCACTGGTGGAGCTGCCCCGAACCCAACCTATTATGGAAACCACAAAGGACACTACGAAGCAGTAAAGATCACCTATAATGAAAACAAACTCTCTTACAAGGATATTCTCGATCATTTTTGGGTGAACATTGACCCTTTTGATGACCGAGGCCAGTTTTGTGACAAAGGACCCAGCTACCTAAGCGCCATCTTTGTGGCGAACGATAAAGAGCGTGCTATCGCCGAAAAAACGAAAGCTGATGTGGTAGCCCAGTTTCCCAATAAAGAGGTGGTAACGCCCATACTCAACGCATCTACCTTTTATCCAATTAAAGGTGATGAAAGTGGTCATCAGGATTTCTATAAAAAAAGTCCCGTTCGCTACAAGTTCTATCGATGGAACTGTGGGCGCGACCAGCGCTTGAAAGAAATTTGGGGCGAGAAAGCGTTGGGCAAGAAAAAGTCTTAGCCCGGCAACTTAACGTCTGCGCCCAGAACCAAACCGAAAACGATACCAAAAGAAAGCACACCGCAAAATACGGGTAGCCCTAAACTCTTGGTTTTGCGCCAAATAAATACAGTTACAACGGTGCCAATTACAGTTGCTATCCAGCTTGCAGTAGACGGTGTTTTTGGAATAAGTGACGTCCCTAACATTGCGGCAATCATCAGTGGGCCTAATACACTTAACCACAGGGGCAAGCGCGCTTCGGTGTTGTTAGCTTTATGTTTATTAAAGTGACGCTGAGTCCACAACAACGGGCCTACGCGCAATGCATATGTCCCGATGGCTGCAACAACAATGGCTATCCAAATATCAATTTGCATGAGATTGCTTCCTTTCACCGTTCAAGGTAAGAAGATAGTAGGTTATCGCACCACACATTGCAGCCAGTGGAATTGCTGCGTTTTTAAAGGTGCTGAGAGCCAACACGAGGGCCGCCGTCATGGTAACAAGCAAGGTAAGACTCCACAATTTACTTGAGAATTTAGGCGCTAATAACACTAGGAAAAGTGCAGGCAGGGCAAAAGGCATCACGCTGTCTAACATTGGCCATTGTTGGGTAAGCGAATCACCTCCAATACCGCCAAGCGCCGTTCCTATTATCCAGCTAAGCCATGCCACCATCGATACACCTTTAAACCAACCTACCTTATTAGTATCATCCATTCCCGGCAAACAAGTGTGGGCTAGCGCAAAAATTTGGTCAGTAAGTCCATGCATTAAGTAGGGCCATGCCTTACTTTGCGGTAAATAAGGCACCAAGTTTGGCGCATAAACCACATGACGTACGTTAACTAATAACGTCATACAAACTGCTAACCAAAGTGGCGCACCTGATGCCACCATGGCTACCAAAAGAAACTGTGACGCGCCTGCGTAGATGAATGCGGAAATAAGCGTGGCTTCTAGTGTGGAGAAACCGGCTTGAACTGCAATCACGCCAAATGAAATAGCTACCGGAATGTAGCCACCTAACAAAGGTAACCCGTCAATAACCCCTTGCTTAAGTCCGCTATTTAATGAAAGTTGGCTCATTCCTTAGCCTCTTTGTGATACACGATTGTGATAAGACATGTCGCCCAGTCGTCTTGTGTTTTGTAGATGTGAGGCAAATCAGCATTGAATGTCACACTTTGACCAGGACGCAAAACCCGAGTTGACCCAACATTGCCGGCCTCTAACACGCCGCTTACCATGGTTATGGTTTCTTGAGTTCCTGTAGCATGCGCCTCGGCTTCGCGAAATGTACTAGGTGCTACAGACATCCAGTAAGCATCGACATTGGGTACACCCTGCCCTTGTTCAATGAGACGCACTTCCACCCCATTCTCTCCAACGCTTGTACTAAGGGGTTGGACAAGCTGACCAAAGGGCACGTCTAGTTGTTTTGCCAATCGCCATATCGTATCTAACGTAGGATTACCGTTGCCCTGCTCTAATCTGGAAAGATTAGATTTAGCAATGCCCGCCCCTGCGGCTAATTGAGACAGCGAGACACCTTTATTCTGCCTGAGTTTCTGCAAATGCCTACCGAGGATGTTATGCGTAGATTGATTCACAACTTGCCAACTTAATTTTGTTCCATTTAAAGAACGTTCTATATATTGAACAAAGTAAAGTCAAGAATTTTGTTTTTTGACTCAAATAATTGTTCGAATATAGAAACAGCTATGCCAGCTAGCCCAGCATTAAATGTTAATAGTTAGCTAAGTAATAACGTTAGAAGATGAGGGCTTTTCAGCTCACAAAACAATCACTTCAGTATTGAGTTAGAACTCATGCGTTCTACTAAAATAATTAACCGACCCAAGCCATTAACAAACACACTACATTTAAAGCGCTGAAATGATTAAGAAATCTTATCAACTACCGTTACTAGATATTCATTCGCTGCTAAAATCTTTGACTATTAATGAATGAAAAAAGCACAAGTTTGGGGCTTTTGGCTTTTTCTGAATAGCCAAAACAATAGCTTTTAAAAATAGAAAACCGGCAGACATACCATTTGCCGGTTTTTCATTTAGCCTTGTGCAAGTGCGCCATGCTCAAGCAGCAAGCAAGCGAATAAATGGTGAGAAATGAAGGAACAAAGGTAGTTTATGGCGAATCAGACTGACGATATCACTTCTACTCAGGCTACGTCTGTGCAAGCCTGTTCGGAAGAAAAATCAGCGACAGTAGAATATTCACTGGCAACGATTACATTATGGCTAGCTTTCGGTACTTTTGTAATTGGTTGCAGCGAATTTGCGGCAATGGGTTTATTGCCTTACTTTGCGCACGATTTTGGCATTACTGAAAATGTCGCAGGTCATGCGATAAGCGCCTACGCCATTGGCGTTGTAGTGGGCGCGCCGCTTATCACTATCTTTTTTTCCAGACTGGCCCGACGCACCATGCTCATTTCGATGATGGTCTTTTACGCCGGTGGAAACCTCCTAACAGCACTAGCATGGTCAGAATGGACAATGAACATAGCACGCTTTATTGCTGGCCTTCCTCACGGCGCTTACTTCGGTATTGCCATGCTATTTGCTGCAGACATTGCCGGGAAAAACAAACGAGCGCAAGCTGTAAGTAACGTCATTTTAGGCTTGGCTATTGCCAATATTATTGGTGTGCCGTCAATTAGTGGTATTGGGCAAATGTTCGGATGGCGAACCGGCTTCTTTATCATTTCAGCCTTTGCGTTAGTTACTGCTTTAATGGTGTGGAAAACCGCACCTTACCGCGGGCCTAACCCAGATGCCAAACCGCTAACCGAGCTTAAAGCACTGAAAAACAAAGATGTGCTGCTAGTGTTACTAATGGGCGCTATTGGCTTTGGTGGCATGTTCTCCGTGTATTCTTATTTCAGTGCCTCGCACCTCAATACCACCACTTCACCAGAATGGGGGATCTCGGCTACTTTGCTTATCTATGGCATAGGCGTAACCTTGGGCAATATTATTGCAGGCCGCTATTCTGAAGGCAGGCTATTGACGTCAGCGATTACGTTTCAGGTTTTGCTGGGCCTATCAGCTACCGCTTACGCCGCGTCCATGGGCAATCCGTACCTAATGGCAGCATCGCTGTTCTTCATCGGCATCGGTGGCGGCATGGTAGTACCACTGCAAACAAGGCTTATGGACGTCGCAGGCGAGGCACAGACTTTGGCCGGCGCCATGAACCATGCGGCGTTTAACACGGCTAATGCGCTTGGCCCTTGGTTGGCAGGAATGACACTGTCAGCGGGTTATGGCTATACATCAACGGGTTGGGTAGGCCTAGCACTTGCCGGTGGTGGTGTACTGGTATGGTTGGCCATTGTTATGACTGCTCGCAATACTCAAGTACAAACAGCAACCGCATCTGGTTAATTTAACATTCAGCGCTGACAGTCTTGGTTGTCAGCGCTACATCGTTACATTTTTTCAGCATTATTCGGCGTCGTTTTCGCGCTCAGAAGCATTTCGAGCCGTTCCCCATACATCTTCGGGAATGTCTCTTTTAGGCGCTGGCGCGCTGGCTATCGCTTCAGCCTGCTTCTTCTCTTGATTTGACCACTTAACGCGAATTTTCTTACCTTCAATAACCTTGGCGTTAAGTCTTTCAATGGCTTTATCGGTTTCTTCTTGCGTGCTCATTTCTACGAAACCAAAGCCTTTAGATAAACCAGAAGCCTCATCCATCACCAAGTCGCACGACGCTATGGTGCCAAACTCAATAAACAAGTCTTCAAGATTTTCCTGAGTGAAGGATTTAGGTAAATTGCGAACTAATATGCTCAATGTGTAACTCAGTTCATTAAATGTTGATAGTAAAATCTATTATAGCATGCGCTCGCTTGCTCTATAGTCTTAATCCGAGCACATTTATTTTTCGAAATAGACACCGCCCGCTTGTCCCCGCCTCTTTTGGAAACAAATTTCAATGGAAAAATACGCTTTTTCCAAATATGGAACAAATCATCAAATCACGTACTTCCACACAGTCACGATATTTTCGCTTAGATAATGCAGTGTTAATGTCCCAACAAATAAATTAACAAAAATTCAAACTTACATTAATCGCGGCTACAGCTATTTGGTTATCGCGTTTACAACCCCTCATCAATGAGATTTATACACATGAAATTTATAACAAAAAACGCTTTGTTCCTATTTATATTATTATTCGCCCATAAAGCGAGCGCGGAGTCTTTCGATCCCCTAAGTCCTTCAACAATTTTCATCGCTGGAGATTCGACAGCAGCCAGTTATACAAACTCGGCGCAGCAAGGCTGGGGTCCAATGTTCCAGCGCTATTTTAACAATGACAATATAAGTATTGAAAATCACGCTAGTGGCGGTAAAAGTTCACGGACATTCATAACTGAAGGATTGTGGCAGAAATTGATTGCTAATGTGACTGCCGGAGATGTAGTCATAATTCAATTTGGTCATAATGATGCAAGCCCAATTAATGATAGTCGGAGGGCACGCGGCACACTAGCAGGGATTGGTGATAATACTGTTGATATACAAAACCTGATAACCAATCAACAAGAGCGCGTCTATTCTTTTGGCCACTATATTCGCAAAATGGTCGAGGATGTGAAAGCAAAAAAGGCGCTGCCTATATTAGTCTCTCTTACTGTTAGGAACATCTGGAAAAACCACCGAATAGAACGAGGCTCAGGACAGTATGGCTTATGGATGTATCAGTTAGCAAAAGAACTCGACATTCCTTATATCGACCTTTCAAATGCCGCAGCTGACGAACTTGAAAGCCTAGGTAAAACAAGCACTGACGCCTTATACCCCAAAGATCATACTCATTTCAATAGTGAAGGAGCAGACCTCCATGCCCGTTTAATAGTGGCCCAGCTTAAAGGTTTACGGCCGTCATTAGCTCAATCTCTTTATTCTGATAAAGGAAACGCGGTAAAAGGTTATGAGTGGACTTTTGTAAAACTACCCGTTGTAGCCAATAAAGAGCTCAGAAGTGTTTTCTTTGTAGGAGATTCTACGGTGAGAAATGGTCGAGGAGACGGCGCTGATCAACAATGGGGTTGGGGTGATTTTGTTTATGAGTGGCTAGATGATTCTGGGATAAATATTGTTAATCGCGCGGTAGGAGGGTTATCTAGCCGAACTTACATTACCCAAGGACATTGGCAACGCGCTCTTGCTATGATGAAACCTGGAGACATCGTACTTGTGCAGTTTGGTCATAATGATTCAAGTCAAATCAATGATGCCACTCGGGCACGTGGTACGCTTCCTGGAATAGGACATGAGCGAAAAGCAATAGAAAATATGCTAACAGGACAAAAGGAAGTTGTGAAAAGTTATGGTGCTTATTTGCGACAAATTATCGGTGATGCAAAAGCAAATGGAATACTTCCAATAATATGCTCGCCTGTCCCCCGCAAAATATGGCATGAAAATACACCCTTTATTGCTAGAGATGATGAAAGTTATCCTTTGTGGGCTTTGCAGGTAGCCCGACAAAGCAACACGCCTTTTTTCGATTTACACAATTTAGTTGCTGAACGCTACGAAGCGCTAGGTCGAGAAGAAGTCAACGCTCTCTTTGGCGATGCCCGCACTCACACGAATAAAGATGGCGCGAAGCTCACTGCAGGTATCGTAGCGAAGCAACTTGCGCCAATAGTTGGAATCTCAGCAATTCCAGAAAGTTAAAACCTAAATTAATATGCTTCTAGCCAGTTCGAACAGTGTGCGTGGGTAACGCTAAGCCCTTTACCCACACATGGTCAATCAGATTCCACAAGCAATTAGAATATCAACCTTATTGAGCACCAAGCGCTTCACCAACGCTCTGGGGTTTTATTCGAAACTTTAAAAATTCATATATGAAACTCCTTGACCAATAAAGCTTCATTATGAGTGGTTTTGATGGATTTTGTATTGACTTGACACCTTAATTGTCACTAGCATGCAACATATGTAAACAAAATATTAAAAAAACGTTTATTTGGGTTGGTTTAGGCCATTCATTAATTGCCAGATTGTTAAACCAGTTTTGATATGGAGAACGAGGTTACAATGAAAAACACAAAATACGCCGATGGTTCATTGCCTGCTACACGTAAATTTATTGCAAACAGTATTTCAATTGCTCTATTAACTGGAGCCAGCTTTGCTTCGATACCAACATTTGCTCAAGAGCAGGTTTCAGATAAAGATGAAGAAGCGAAAGAGGAGCTAACTGAAATTATTGAAGTTTACGGAATGCGCTCTAGTTTGAGAAGTGCTATCGATAGAAAAAAGGAAGCTGGCACAGCAACGGATTCTATCGTAGCTGAAGATATTAGTGAGTTTCCTGACAAAAATATTGGTGAAGCATTACAACGCGTAACTGGCGTTCAGTTAGGACGAGAATTCGGTGAGGGTACAGCTGTAAGTATCCGCGGTGTTGAGCCTCAATTAGTGAATGTTGAAGTTAACGGCGTTGCTGCTGTAGGAGCATCTGATCCATTTGCCGGCTCTGGACGCTCTGTTGACTTTGCTAGTATGTCTTCTGAACTAGTAAAAGCCCTAGACGTCATTAAAGGCTCTGAGGCTCGTTTAACCGAAGGGGGCATTGGCGGCACAATTAAAGTGATAACTCGTAAGCCTAACGATTTCGAAGAAAACTTCTTGCAAGTAAGCGCTGAAAATCAGTACAACGACTTAACTGAAATTAATAATCAGAAGTACAATTTCACAGGTGTTTATAAGTTTAGCGATGACGTTGGCGCCATGTTAAACCTTACAACTCAAGATCGCGCAACAGCTTTTCATGCATTGAGAAATACAGAATGGGTACGACAAGCTGATTACGATGGCTCTTTAGAAAAAACTTTTGTTGATGAAGACTACGCCGATATAACTGACGTAACGAATTGCCCCGACTCAGCCTGTGAAGCTCAATGGTATGATTTCCGTGCGAGAATCCCGCGAAACAGTGTATGGTCTAGGGATGAAGACAGAATAAGTGCTAACGCTATGTTTCAATATCGCATTAGTACAGACCTTTCAACTCATTTTGGCGTGACATATACCGAGCGCGACTTTACTCAAGTCGATACTAATCTTCAACTAGAAGTGCCTAGTGAAAGTCATCTATATGAAGACAGCTTTACTGTTGGCGATAATCACAACGCTTCATCTTTTCTCACACGTGATGCCACAATAGTAAACCGTAGCATTTATAATGATTGGAATTTAAAAACGGCAATATACGATGCAGGTTTTGACTATAGCAACGGTCTATTTTCAGTCGCAGGGGTGTTAGGTTATACCAAGCAGACTCAAAATATTTATCAAATCGAATCACGGGTAAATGCCAACAGAGTCGAGAATATCTTGGTAGAATTTGCTGACAATGGCGCTCCGATATATGACCTCAATACCGGTAACGATCGCGCTGATGTTAATCAAGTGTTTGACGCGAATAGCGCAGATTCATATTGGTTTTACTCTCGAATCTACGATAAGCCAATTGCGCAAGATAATGACCAACTAATGGGTAAACTTGATTTTACCTACTATATATCAGAAGGCTTTTTTTCCAAAGTCCGTTCAGGTGTGCGTGTAAGCTCAGAGTACCAAGATCATGAATTGCTAGACCGCCGTATTACTAGAATTGCTGGCAATGAATACGGCGGTAGTGAGTGGACGTTAGAAGACCAGGCCTCGTTAATTGACGCTAACTCTTATACTGTAGATAACTATTTTGGAAACTATGATCCTGGAGTGCCGGTTATTGATAGCTGGTTAGCACTTAAGCCACTCGATTTTTACAACGGCTTTATGGACATTCATGGAGACAATATATCCGACACTGAAAAAGCGTTTACTCAGGCAGGCTACTATGAAGTAGAGATGGACTCCCAGGCCTTTTATGTCCAGGCTGATTTTGAATCTGAAATAGGCGATATTCCTTTTTGGGGGAACATGGGTATGCGTTACGTTCGCACTCAAGTAGATACAACGGGTAATGCTATCGTTCAAGTACAGGTAGATGTGGTAGATGGCGATCCAGATCAAGGCAATGTGATTGACCCAGACCACCCGGAAGCTTTTAACGACCAAACGACGTTATCAAACGACTATAATGAGCTTTTGCCCAGCTTTAACGTAAACTTTGGATTGATTCCTGATGAACTAATTCTTTATTTTGGCGCTGCCAAAGTTATGGCCCACCCAAAAGCTAAAGATCTCAATATATCAGCGAGCTGTACTCTCCGTTTAGACGCACTCTCACAACAAGAAGGACGCCCAAATACATGTACTGCGGGTAACCCTCGCCTTCAGCCCTACGTGGCTAAGCAACTGGACGTGGCATTAAATTGGTATCCTAACGAGGATTCAATGGTTTCTGGAGCGTATTTTACCAAGAAAATGGATAGTTGGATTCTAGATGCAATTGAAACGTTCGATCAGGACTTTTTTGGTGACGGGAACTTATACGATGTAAGACAGAAAATTAATGGAAGTGGCGTAACAACAAATGGTATAGAATTGGCAGGGTCAACTTTCTTCTCTATGCTACCAGCCCCGTTTAACAATATGGGCATCAACGCAAACTACACTTACATGACTTCTGAAGATGTCGGCTTGTTCAATCAACTAACGGGGGAGGAACTAGATTTCCCTTCTCAATCGCAAAACAGCTATAACATAACGTGGTTTTATGAAACGCCACAAGTGAGCGTTAAATTCGCTTATAATTACAGAGACAGCTATCTTCAAGCACCTGCAGATAGGGGCGGTAACCCTGTATACGTAGATGATGCAGGTTTCTTAGACGCGAAAGTAGTCTATCGCCCTCAAGATGGCATGTTGGAGAACTTCAAATTTCACTTCGACGTTAGAAACCTACTTAAAGAAGGTAATATATATGTCAATGGCCCAGGCCGTATCAGTGACATCCGATACTCTGGAAGAGAGTTTTCTGTTGGCTTCACTTATAAGATGTAAATAGCAGTATGTAGATATAGGGGCTAACAGCCCCTATTTTACTTAACTAATAGTCACTCTTGATTACGCAGAAAAACGAGTTCAGTTGATGAGCTCTGTTCTTCACTAAACGCATAGCCGTCTACGTCGAAGTTTTTCAAACCATCAACATCTTCAACTCGGTTTTCAAGAATATAACGCGCCATCAATCCACGCGCTTTCTTAGCAAAGAAACTGATAATTTTATACTGACCGTTTTTACAGTCTTTAAACGTTGGCGTAATGATCATGCCGTCTAAAGACGTCTTCTTCACCGCTTTGAAGTACTCATTCGAAGCAAGATTAATCAACACGTTATCACCCTGCGCTTCCAATGCCTTATTAAGCATATAAGTAATGCGATCATCCCAAAACGCATACAAATCTTTACCTTCAGGGTTTGCTAATTTAGTGCCCATTTCTAATCGATAGGCCTGCATTAAGTCTAAAGGACGAAGTAATCCGTATAGGCCAGACAGAATTCGAAGATGTTTTTGCGCATAGTCTACGGTATCGCTATCAAGCGAGTAGGCATCCAACCCAGTATACACATCACCATTAAACGCATACATTGCTTGGCGTGCATTATCGGGAGTAAACGGTGTAGAGAACTCAGCAAAACGGTTGGCGTTCAACGTTGCTAACTTGTCGCTTATCTTCATCAGCGATGATAAGTCAGCCGGAGATAGAGTGCGGCATACTTCCATCAAACGTTCAGTGTCTTCAAGCATGGCAGGCTGAGTGAACTGACTCACAGGAACTTTGCTTTCAAAATCTAGGTTTTTTGCTGGGGATACTACAACTAACATTTCGACTCCTTAAATTTTACACTGGTATTGTACCACCTGATACGCTTCAAAAAGCAAAATGGCATAAGAAAGACGTAAATTGGCTTAACAGAGAAATCCGATTAGCCATTTTGTCGCTATTCAATGTATGAATTGTCACACGGGTTTGATATAAATAGCGTTACAAATAATTATTCAAACAATAATTGAGATACACCCTCCGTGAACGTACCTCAATTACCAAAGCGCTGCATGTACCAGTACTTATTAAAGAACTAAGAACTGGTAAAAAAGAACGCAAGCGCGAAGCCCTACACACGCGCAAGCGAACCGTTTTATTCAACTGGCTTTTCCAGCGAGTTGTCCAAATTTATTTTGATAAAGAACAGAGAGAATTATGAGCAATCAGTTAGCTTCATTACGTGATATCACTACCGTTGTTGCCGACACGGGCGACATCGATGCCATTAAAAAGTATCAACCAGTCGATGCCACAACTAACCCGTCGCTACTTTTAAAAGCGGCTGGTCTTCCTCAATATGCAAGTCTAATTGATGATGCTGTAGCATGGGCAAAACTTCAGTCAAACGACGCTGACCAGCAGCTTACCGATGCAGCAGACAAACTAGCGGTAGCGATTGGTAAAGAAATCTCTGCAACTATTCCAGGCCGAATCTCAACTGAAGTAGACGCACGCCTATCGTTCAACACTGCCGCCACTATCGAAAAAGCGGAGCGTTTGGTACAGCTATACGAAGACGCAGGTATCGATAAGTCACGCATTCTTATTAAAATTGCGTCGACTTGGGAAGGTATCCAGGCAGCAGAGGAACTAGAGAAGAAAGGCATTCAATGTAACTTAACGCTTCTGTTTAGCTTCGCCCAAGCACAAGCTTGTGCAGAGGCCGGTGTTTATCTTATCTCTCCATTTGTAGGCCGTATTTTAGACTGGTACAAGAAAGCGACTGGTACTGAGTCATACGCTCCAGATGAAGATCCAGGTGTAGTATCTGTAACTAAAATTTATAACTACTACAAAGAGCACGGCTACAATACCGTAGTGATGGGCGCAAGCTTCCGTAACATTGGTGAAATTCAAGCGTTGGCAGGTTGTGATCGTCTAACCATTAGCCCAGCACTGCTAGAAGAACTGGCAAACGAGCCTGGCGATCTAGAGGTTAAACTTAAAGACAATGGCGCTACAAAAACACCAAGTGACCGCTTAACAGAAAGCGAATTCCGCTGGGCAATGAACGAAGATCCAATGGCAACCGAAAAGCTGTCTGAAGGCATCCGCAACTTCGCTGCAGATCAGGAAAAACTTGAAACCATGCTTCGCGAAAAACTAAGCGCGTAAGGGTTATTGTAAAAATGAGTGTTTTAACTTCTCTTCCTGAATGGAAAAAGCTGTCTGAACTTGCTGCAACGGTAAAAGACGCGCACATGCGCGACTGGTTTGCACAAGATGCAAATCGCGCGGATAAGATGCAGCTAGAAGCCTGCGGTATTTTTCTTGATTACTCGAAAAACCGTGTAAATGATGATGCGCTTAAAGGGCTTTTCGACCTCGCTCGAGCGTGCAAACTAGAAACCCTTCGCGACGCGATGTTTTCTGGTGAACAAATTAACTCAACAGAAGGTCGCGCTGTGCTTCACACCGCACTTCGTAATTTCTCAGACCGTAAAGTACTGGTAGATGGCGAAGACGTAATGCCTGAAGTGCATGCTACGCTTGCAAAAATTGAAGCGTTTACTGCATCGGTTCACAGCGGTGAACACAAAGGTTATACCGGCAAGCCTATCAAGCACATTGTAGCAATTGGTATTGGTGGTTCGTTCCTTGGCCCTAAAATTATGGCCGAGGCACTTAAGCCGCATACCGTTGACGCCGTGAAAGTTCACTTTGTTGCCAACGTTGACGGTTGCCATATTCACGATGTGCTATCTAGCGTAGATTTTGAAGAAACTTTGGTAGTCATGTCATCAAAGTCTTTCTCTACCCAAGAGACGCTGCAAAATACGCTAACAGCTAAAGACTGGTTCTTAAAGTCTGGCGGTACACAAAAAGATATCGCTAAACACTTTGTAGCCGTGTCTTCAAACGTTAAAGCAGCCACCGAGTTTGGTATTAGCGCCGACAATATTTTCCCGATGTGGGATTGGGTAGGCGGTCGTTACTCGCTGTGGTCAGCTATTGGCTTACCTATCTCGCTTGCCCTTGGGTTTGAAAACTTCAAAGGCTTGCTTGACGGTGCGTTTGAGATGGACACCCATTTCACCACCGCACCACTTGAAGAAAACATGCCTGTGTTGCTTGCGCTTTTAGGCGTATGGTACAGAAACTTTTTCGATGCACAGTCTCATGTGTTGCTGCCTTATTACCACTATCTTCGCGGCTTACCAGCTTACGTACAGCAGTTGGATATGGAAAGTAATGGTAAAGAAGTGACGCAAGAAGGTGAAAGCGTAGACTACCCTACTGGCCCAATTATTTGGGGTAGTGAAGGTACAAACGGCCAGCACAGCTTCCATCAGCTTATCCACCAAGGTGCTGGCGTTATCCCGGCAGATTTTATGCTGCCGCTTAACGTGCCCAATCAGGACGACACGCATCACGCTATGCTTGCGTCTAACTGTTTTGGTCAAACACAGGCACTAATGCAGGGTAAAACCTTTGAAGAGTGTTATGCAGACCTTGACGGTAAAGGCCTAGACGACGCTGAACGCAAACGCTTGGCCGCTCATAAAACCATGCCTGGCAACAAGCCTAGCAATACGTTTTTGTTTGATAGCCTTACACCTAAAACACTTGGCGCGTTGGTTGCAATGTATGAGCATAAGGTATTCGTTCAGGGTGTTATCTGGAACCTTAACTCATTCGACCAATGGGGCGTAGAGTTAGGTAAAGTACTAGGAAACCAAGTACTTGCAGGCATTCAAGGCGAAGCAGACAAAGATAATTTCGACGCTTCAACACAACAATTGATTGCCAAATTCAGAGCAGCGAATGCACCAAAATAAGGAATGCGAGGTGATTTAAATTCACCCACTTGGTGCAAATAACAAACTGAACGGCTAGCTTTTTCGGAAGCTAGCCGTTTTTTGTTGCGGTATTCATCGACTACACGACAGACACTTTTGATAGCTGTAGCACTGTACAATTGGTTACTAATAAATCAAATAGGATCAATTACATACAGTTATTGTTCACGCTTTAAACACACTGGACATTTCCTTACCCTTGTCATCATATCGTCACAATTTGTTAATAAAAGGTAAATTAAACTATTTTATTTTAGTGGCGGCTGTGATACAAAATTGTACAGAGGGAATTAAAAACAAAAACTCTGTATTAGTTGTAGTGGTATAAAAAGGAGATCCCAGTGGATAAATCAGATCTATTTGCCATGTTAGACATCGAAGCAAGCCCAGCAAAAACCAAAAGTAAAAAACGTAAGTGGAGAGAAATCGAAGCGCTACAAGATCGCTACAAATTAGAAAAAGAACTGGCCGAACTCGACTGTGGTTTCGAGTACGAGCTAGAAACACTGGAAAGATAAAACGAAGGCCGCCTGTTACACAGGCGGCCTTTTTACTTTCTAGCGTGCTGTAAATGCTTCACGTGCAAGCATGGTGTCTCTACGCAGGCTCCATGCTATAGCGTAATAGCTAAGGTGTAAGCTTGATGCCTAAATGTGGCTAGGCCGCACGAGGTATTCTCACAGCTATCTAGCTAATGAGAGAAGAAGCAGCATAAGACAACCCCGCTTATTGCGTGGCTAGTTGCCTTGCTCGCCAGTGACTATACTTGCCAATTGATGGGGTCTTTGCCCTTTTCAATTAGATATTGGTTAGTTTGGCTGAAGTGTTTACAACCTAAAAAGCCTCTGTGGGCTGAGAGTGGCGATGGATGAGGTGCATGTAAGACTAGGTGTTTTTCACGGTCTATGTGCTTGCCTTTCTTTTGCGCATGGCTTCCCCACAGAAGAAACACAACGTTTTGGCAGTGCTCATTGACCACATCGATAACCTTATCGGTGAAGGTTTCCCATCCCCATTTCGCGTGGCTATGCGCTTTGCCCTGTTCAACCGTTAATACGGTATTAAGTAGTAATACGCCTTGCTCCGCCCATGACGTCAGCGTGCCGTGGTTAGGCTCGGTAAAACCATCGATGTCAGACAACAGCTCCTTGTACATGTTTTTAAGCGATGGCGGTGTTTTAATACCAGCTTTTACTGAAAAACAAAGTCCATGGGCTTGATTAGGACCGTGGTACGGATCTTGACCTAAGATCACGACTTTAACCTTATCTAACGGTGTGTATTTAAGTGCATTAAATACGTCAGGCTGAGGCGGGTAAATAACGCTTCCCGCTTCACGAGCGTGCTTCACGCGCTCAAGCAACGTAACAAAATAGTCTTTTTGCTTTTCATCACTAAGCGCGCTTTGCCATGTTGTAGCCGAGAATGTCATTACTTAAGCAAATCCATCATATGCTGCTTAAGTGCATCGTAAGACGCTGGCAAGTCTACCGCTAAGCTGTCTTCGCCTGCTACATCGGCCAACGCTTTCGGTAAACTGATTGGATTACCTAACACGTTTTCAACGGTTTCTCTGAACTTAGCCGGGTGCGCTGTTCCTAAGAACAAACCAATTTCACCGTCTTCTAAGTCGTGACTTACTGCGCGATAGGCAATAGCGGCATGCGGCTCGCTGGTATAGCCTTGTTGCGCTAATTGACGCATAGCGAGCTGCGTGTATTCTTCGTCAACCATCTCACCTTTAAGACACGCTTTGTCGATGTAACCACGTTCGATAAGCGCCTCAATACGCGGCCAGTTATTTGGCTGACTCACATCCATGGCATTAGACATGGTCGCAACCGTCGCTTTAGGGTCCCACTCGCCAGTTTTTAGGTAGCGAGGCACCGTGTCGTTTAAGTTAGTTGCTGCGATAAAGCGTTTAATAGGTAAACCTAACGATTTAGCAATCATGCCAGCCGTAAGGTTACCAAAGTTACCGCTAGGTACTGAAATAACGAGTTGGTCTCGTTTCTCTTTTGGCAACTGACTTACTGCTTCAAAGTAATAGCAAACCTGCGCTAGTAAACGGCTGATGTTGATTGAGTTTGCTGAGTTCAGGTGAAGGCCTTCACGTACGTCAGGGTCGTCAAACGCGGTTTTTACTAACGATTGGCATGCGTCAAAGTCAGACTCTACCGCAACAGTATGAATGTTACCGCCAAGCGTGGTAAATAGCTTTTCTTGTAGCGCGCTGATCTTGCCTTTAGGGAACAAGATAACCACGTTGATGTTTTCAATGCCGTGGAACGCGTGAGCAACCGCAGCACCAGTATCACCTGACGTTGCGGTTAAAATAGTTACTGGCTTGCCCTCGCTGATGCGCGACAAGGTTTGCGCCATAAAACGGCCGCCAAAATCCTTAAACGCCAGCGTTGGGCCGTGGAAAAGCTCTAAGCAGTACACGTTATCATTCACTTGCTGAACTGGCGCACCAAAAGCAAATGCAGTCTGAACAATTTCTTCTAGCTCGCCATTATTCAGCTCATCGCCGATAAGCGCGCGAAGCACTTCAATACTGCGCTCTACAAATGGCTTTTCCAACAATTCGTCAATGTTATCTAGAGTAGGAATATGCTCTGGAAAATAAAGCCCTTGGTTTTTACCTAAGCCGCGCTTAACGGCTTCAGCAAAATTTGCTGTGTCCGATGAATCTTTTAAATTTACCAATTCCACTTGCTGTTACCTTTTTAGTTGGGCAGATATGCTGCCCTTTAAATCTTTTTAGAAATTACTGTGCTTTAAAAAATCACGTTGCCTTTATTAACATCATACCTTTAAGAAATTACCGTGCCCTGGCTTGGTATTTGGCACACATGACTAAAGCCATCTTCATTTTGAATGTAGTTCGCGGTTAAATAGGCGGCGACCTCTTCCGCTTGCGCCTTGCTCGGACATACAGCAAACACCGTAGGCCCCGAGCCCGAAATACCAAAAGCTAGTGCTCCGGCTTGCTCGCTAAACGCGCGAGCTTCATCAAAACCTGGCAGTAACGATTTTCTGTAAGGCTCAGCTATAACATCTTTCATTACCGACGCCGCCAAGTCAAAGTTACCCGCATGCAGTGCGTGTACAAACACGCCAAGTTGTCGGCCAAAGGTTAGTGCTGTCGCCATATCCACTTGTTTAGGCAAGATGTCACGCGCTGCCGCCGTCGATACGCTAATGCCCGAATAGCACACTGCATAGTACCAATCGTCATTTAAAGGCAACGACAGTGTGACCGGCGCATCGCTACCTGTCATTAACGTCATACCACCTAAATAACAGGGAGCAACATTATCATAGTGAATACTACCGCTTATTTGGCCTTCTAATTCGCCCATCATAATAAGTAGCGTATCTTCATCGAATGGGGTATCGAAGTAAGCATTGAGTGCCGCAAACGCTGCCACAATAGAACTTGCGCTTGAACCCAAGCCGCTGCCTATTGGAAGGTTTTTATGCAGCTTAAGCGCAACAGGAGAGGTTGGCTTTCCAGCCTTTTCCATTTGCTCACAGAAATAGTGATAGCACTTGGTGACAATATTGCTGTCTGCATCGCCCGGGAGTTTGTGAGCAAAGCGCCCCACCGTTTCTAATGAAAATGACTCAGCCGCCTTTATTTCAACTTCATCACCTAGCTTAGTGCCGTCAACGGGCGCAAGCGCTGCGCCCAGTACGTCAAAGCCTAAGCTTACGTTTCCAATTGATGCCGGCGCAAAGGCCTTGAATGCTTTCATATTATTTCTCTTACTTCGATAGCGACACAGCTAATACATTAGCTCCATAAATGAGCGCCATCAGATCACTGACCTAGGTCGCACTTTCGCGTTTTTACTTCAATATCTTATTATGCACGCTAAACGTTCACTAGCGGTTAATGCGCCATTTGTTTCCAAGGCATAGTTCGTAAAATGTCAGCAAATACCCCAGCGGCAGTAACCGTACCACCTGCACCATATCCTCTAATTACATAAGGGATAGGGCTGTAGTAGTCACTATTGATAGCCAGCGCGTTCTCGCCGTCTTTCACTTGGGAAAGCGGGTTGCTAGCCGGTACAGCCTGAATGCTTACTTTGCATTTTCCATCTTCAATACTACCGATATAACGAAGTACTTTACCTTCCGCTTTAGCTGCCTCAACTTTTTCATTCATAGCAGCATCTAGCTCTGGAAGCTGGCGCATAAATTCATCTATTGAACAGTCTTCAGCAAAGTCTTTCGGCAGTACAGACTCAATTTCAATGTCAGATAGCTCCAACGCTAAATCAGCTTCACGGGCCATAATAAGCAACTTACGGGCTACGTCCATACCGCTTAGATCGTCGCGAGGGTCTGGCTCTGTAAAACCATTGTCTTTGGCCGTTTGTGTCGCTTGTGACAAACTCATGCCCTCTTCAAGCTTACCGAATACGTAAGACAAGCTGCCTGAAAGAATACCTTCGAAACGATGAAGCACATCACCTGCGCTGAATAGTTTTTGTAGGTTGTCGATAACAGGGAGGCCCGCGCCTACTGTTGTCTCATATAGATATTGGCGGTTCGTAGTAAGTGCAGTCTTACGCAACTTGCGGTAATAAGACATAGCGCTGGTATTCGCCTTTTTATTAGGCGTTACTACGTGGAAGCCGCTTTCCATCATATCTACGTATTGCTGTGCAATCGCTTCATGGCTTGTACAGTCAACAATAACCGGATTTACCAAGCTGGTATCGTTTGCGAACTGATGCAGGCGCTCCACACTTAAGCCTTCACTTGCAGAGTCCAGGGCCGCTTTCCAATCCCCGCTTAAATCAATACCTTGGCTGTTTAACAGCAATTTACGGCTATTTGCAATACCGTAAACGCGCAGCTGAATATTGCGTTTTAAAAGTGCTGGCTGTTGTTTTTCAATTTGACCTAGCAGTTCGGTTCCCACATTGCCACACCCTACTAGGAATACGTCGATGGTATGGCGGTCAGAGAAAAAATTCTGGTGAATAACCTTAACCGCTTTCTTAGCACGCTTACTTTCAATTACTGTTGAAATGGAGCGCTCTGAAGAGCCCTGAGCAATCGCTACATTGTTTACTCGCGCTTGGGCCAGTGAGTTAAAGAAACGCGCTGCCAACCCTTTGGTTTGACGCATACCGTCACCTACCAACGTAACAATGGCGAGGTCATGACGCACTTCGATAGGATCAAGCAATTGGTTTTGAAGCTCTAGTGCAAACGCATCTTCAAGGAGCGTTAACGCTCGGCTGGCGTCTTTGCTTTGAATACAGAAACTGATTGAGTATTCTGAAGAAGATTGGGTAATAAGGCTTATTGAAATATTCGCGTTTGACATGACTTCGAACACACGGCTTGCCATGCCAACCATACCTTTAAGGCCAGGGCCTGCGACGTTAAACATGGTAACGTTATCAAGCTGTGAAATACCTTTAACCGACGTCCACACTTCGCTTTTTTCATTGCTAATTAGCGTACCAGGCGCGGCCGGATTTAACGTATTTCTGATCAAACACGGAATGTGGTGCTGTGCAATTGGACCGATCGTTTTCGGGTGAAGCACCTTCGCACCGAAATATGACAGCTCCATCGCTTCTTGATAGGTAAGCTTATCAAGCAGTACTGCGCCTTCCACTTGGTTAGGATCAGCGTTGTAGACGCCGTCTACGTCTGTCCAAATTTCACAACAGCTTGCGTCGATACACGCCGCTAAAATGGCCGCTGAATAGTCTGAGCCGTTGCGCCCAAGCGTGACTTTTTCGCCAGCTTCGTTAACGGCAACGAATCCAGGCATAACCAAAAACTCACTACCATCGGTAGGCACGTCTGAAAAACGGGCTTTACTTAGCGATACGTCGGCAATGCTATCTAGGTAGTCACCCTCGGCAAGCACATATTTAACTGGGTCAATAATGCGATTATTTATGCCTTTAGCCGATAGCATAGCGCTAAAGAGTGTCACTGAGATGTACTCACCAATGCTAAGAATACCGGCAGCAATATTATCAGGCGCAACACCAAGCAGCTTTATACCTTCAAGATGCTGTTTTAATACTGATAGGTGACCATTAATGAACTCTACCACGTTTGCATGTGCAAATCCGTCGAGTTCTTCGTTTAGCTTATTGGCGATGCCGGTAACCGTGTCGTTTAACTTATTGAATAACGGCTGGAAATCTTCACCCGCGGCTGCTTGTTCACACAATAGTGAAAGCGCGTTAGTCACCCCTTTTGGGGCTGATAATACAACCGCAGCACCTTCGGTTTGGTGGGTTGCCGTGCTAATTTCCATTACGCGCATGTATCGCGATGCATCGGCAAGAGAAGAACCCCCAAACTTTAAGACTTTCATATGCTGCTCCTTAAGGTTACGCATGCTAAAACGTGTGTAAAAAAAAGCCCGCTCTGTGTTAGGCGGGCTTTCGTTGTCTTTTGCTTACTTGCACTAGCCAGCGACCGCCCTATTTGAGGTGGTAATCAGCATGATGGTGGTGCGAGTAACTAGAATCTTTTTCATACAAACAATTTGCCGTATAGACGTCTATAAGTCAACCGCAGTTTTCACCATACTGTATTGCAAAAAGTGAAACACTCTCAGATTAATATTTCTCTTTAAGGTACAAATGGTAATTTCTGCTACCAAATGTTGCATTTGGAAATGTTTAGGCCTCTAGCGTTTTATGTAAATGCTCAATATTCTTAGAGACTAAGCGCCTAAGCTCGCCTTTAGAAATGGCGCGGTTACGCTGGTTTTAACTGTAGCCACTTCCTTTGGGCTGCCTTCAGCAACGATTTTTCCTCCCTCATCACCCGCGCCTGGCCCCATATCAATAACGTGGTCGCAAACCCCAGCCACCTGCATATTGTGCTCAACCATCACCACCGTATTCCCCGCTTCGACTAACGTGGTTAAATGCTGCATAAGTAGCGAAGTGTCTGAAAGGTGTAAACCTGTTGTAGGTTCATCGAGCACGTAAAGGGTATTAGCGTTTTGAGCGCGTTTAAGTTCTGATGCTAATTTAATGCGCTGCGCCTCGCCGCCTGATAATTCGGTGGCACTTTGCCCAAGTGTTAGATAGCCAAGCCCAACGTTCATTAGCGTTTGAAGCCCCCGCGTAATGACTTGATTACTACTAAATACAGTAAGCGCTTCTTCAACCGTAAGCGATAATACGTCAGCGATAGAATGGTCGTTGTAACCAACTTCTAGTACGTTATCGTTAAAACGCTGTCCGTTACAAACTGTACAGGGGGAATAAACACTCGGCATAAACAGTAGTTCTACCGATACCACCCCCACCCCTTCGCAGTGTGGGCAACGCCCTTTTGCCACGTTAAACGAAAAGTGGCCTGCATCGTAGCCTCGGGCTTTTGCTTCTTCGGTTGAAGCAAATAAACTTCTGATTTGGTCAAATATACCAGTATAGGTTGCCAATGTTGAACGGGGTGTCCTGCCGATGGGAGACTGATCTACCACTACTATACGGCTCAACTCTTCAAGCCCGCTTTCAATGCGGCCTTGCTGCGGCTCACTTTCATGCGAAAAAGCGTCTTGAGCGAGAAGTGAATTGGCGTCAGTAAGCAGTTCTTTCGTTTCTCTTGTTTCTTGCGCTCGCTTCCCTTCTTTCTCGGCCGAGCTTAAACCACCTTTGACTAACTCAACTAATGCTTGGCTAATTAAACTCGACTTTCCAGAGCCGGAAACGCCAGTGACACAGGTCATTACACCAAGTGGAATATCAATATCAACATTGCTGACATTATTTCTGGACACGTCTTTTAAACGCAATACCCCTGATGATTTACGTTTTATACGCTGGCTTAGGGCTTTATTGTTAAAAACATAGTCTGCCGTTGGGGAGTTTTTTATGCTTGCTAGTTTGTTAACCGGCCCACTATAAACAAGCTCACCGCCATTCACTCCAGCCCTCGGCCCTACGTCTACGACCCAGTTAGCCCCTTTGATGACGTAAGGATTGTGCTCGACAACGAGCAGTGAATTGCCCGTATCGGTAATATTGTGAAGCGCGTGAATAAGCCCTTCTACATCGCGAGGGTGAAGACCGGATGAGGGTTCATCCATCATAAAGACAACGCCAAATAAGTTTGATTTAAGCTGAGTCGCCAGACGCAATCGCTGTAGTTCACCTACTGAGATACTTGTTGTACTTCTATCTAACGAAAGGTAATGAAGCCCAAGCGCTATTATGGGCTTCACTCTTTCGACAATGTCGCCCGTAATATTGCATATCACCTGACCACGCTCTGAAGTATCGCCGTTGACTGACTTTCTTAACGCCTGAAGCTTTTCGTGAACTTGCTGTAGTGGCAGCCTTGAAAATTCAATAATATCTAAGCCATCAACTTTCACTGCAAGCGCACTTTGCTTAAGCTTTTTTCCACGGCAAACCGGACATGCTTCAACAGATATAAAGGGAGCAATTCGCTGCTTCATTTTCTCTTTTTGAGACGTTTTAAAGGTATCGAGCACATGACGTCGCGCGCTGATAAACTTGCCATTGTAGCTGGCAGGTTCGCCCTCTTGCTGCGCTTTTCGGGTTTGCGCTAGGTTATAGTTTCGGTATACGGGTAACTGAGGCATTTCGTCGGTGTATAAGATCCAGTCACGCGTTTTTTGAGGCAGTTCACGCCATGGAATATCAACATCGATATCTAGCGATAACAGTACCCTTACTAGGTTTTTGCCCTGCCACGCACCAGGCCAAGCTGCCACAGCGCCCTCACGTATGGTGAGGCTGTCGTCGGGTACAAGGCGATGAGCATTTGTGTCGAAAACTTTACCAATACCGTCACAGTGTTCACATGCACCTTCTGGCGTATTAGGAGAAAACCCGTCTGCGTAGACTATATCTTGTCCTTTGGGATAATCACCGGCCCGGGAATACAGCATTCGCAGACTATTAGAAAGCGTGGTGATACTGCCAACGGAAGAGCGAACTGAAGGTGCGCCACGGCGCTGGTGTAGGCCCACAGCAGGCGGTAAGCCTTCAATCGCGTCTACGTCAGGTTTTTCTACCTGCTCAATTAAGCGCCTGGCATAAGGTGATATTGAATCTAAATAGCGGTGCTGAGCTTCGGCATAAAGCGTACCGAACGCCAAAGAAGACTTTCCTGAACCGGATACACCAGTAAACACCACTACTTCGTTTCGCGGTATATCGATACTGATATTTTTTAAGTTGTGTACACGGGCGCCGCGTACCTGAATTTTTCCCTCATCATTGTGCACTTCATCACCTGCATATCACTTTAACCAAAGATAGTTAGATAAAGGCACTTCATTTCGATCATTATTTTAAAAATTCACTTCAGCTATCAGACACGAGATGTTGAGCTAAAAAATCTACCAGCAACCTAATTTTGGGAGCAACATTCCGGTTTGAAGGGAACACTGCCCAAATAGCCTCTTGCTTATCTTTATACTCGGGGAATAGCTCTATTAACTGACCTGACGCTAACGCTTTACGCACGTAAAATCCAGGCAGTTGTGCAATACCAAAGCCAGCAACCGCGGCGCTGCATAGAGCATTCCCGCTGTTATACCGTACTCTCCCCTGCACAGGAATTGATTGAATTTTATTGTCGATAAGCAAACGCCAATAGGGTTGTGATCCCACCAAGAGCGAGTGAGTTTTTAGTTCGTCGATATCTTTAGGCTGTCCTTGCTCTTTGAAATAATCCTTACTTCCACATATAAATAAATGTCGGGTAGCCAGCTTTTTGGCAACCAGCGTCGAGTCTTCTAATTTGCCAATGCGGATGGCCAGGTCGAGGCCTTGCTCGACAATATCGAGCTTTTCGTTTGAGAACGTGCACTGCACACTAATGCCGGAATACTTTTGCATGAATGTGTTGAGCAGAGGCGCGATGAAGGCTTCGCCAAAAGCTACAGGAGCGGTGAGCTTGATCAATCCTTGCGGCGATGCTTGTAACGCACTTACGGATAGCTGGGCATCTTCAAGCGCCTTTAACGCGGGTAAAACTTGCTGAAAATACTGTGTACCTGCTTCAGTAAGAGAAACACTTCGCGTAGTGCGCTGCAATAATTTAACGCCAAGCTGCTTTTCTAGCGATGCGACTTTACGGCTTATCTGCGCTACTGACGTATCGAGCTTATTGGCAGCCCCGGTAAAGTTGCCAACGCCAGCCACAGCACAAAACTCTGCTATACCCTCTAGATATTTCATTAGCTCCACTCGTTAGTTTAGCGTCGTTCAACGTTGTGCTCTTTTCTTTAAGTGCATTCTATTTGGCCAAATTAATTATTACAAATATGAAAAAGTGATTTACTAAAACCGTATTTATCATTAGTAAACCGTCTCCTATACTTTGGTCTATAAAACAACATCGAATATTTACGATTGAGGAGTTATTACATGGCGTCATTCAAAGATTCATTGCAGGAAGGTCAAACGCACATTAAGTCGAAAGCTGCGGTGGCCTGGGGCCCGGGTGAACAATTAAAAATGGAAGAAGTGGACGTAGAGCTTCCTAAGAAAGGTGAAGTCTTAGTACGCATTGTTGCAACCGGTGTGTGCCACACTGACGCATTTACATTATCAGGTGATGATCCAGAAGGCGTTTTCCCTTCAATTCTAGGTCACGAAGGTGGTGGTATTGTTGAGATGGTTGGTGAAGGCGTGACCAGTGTAGACGTTGGCGATCACGTAATCCCTCTTTATACAGCAGAGTGTGGCGAGTGTAAGTTCTGTAAATCAGGTAAAACTAACCTTTGCCAAGCCGTGCGCGAAACGCAAGGTAAAGGCCTAATGCCAGACGGCACAAGCCGCTTCTCGAAAGATGGCGAACCAATTTATCACTATATGGGCTGTTCAACCTTTTCTGAGTACACGGTTCTGCCTGAAATATCGCTGGCGAAGGTTAACAAAAATGCTCCACTAGACGAGGTCTGCCTGCTTGGTTGTGGCGTGACTACGGGTATGGGCGCCGTACTTAAAACCGCAAAAGTACAGGAAGGCGACACGGTGGCTATCTTTGGTTTAGGCGGCATTGGACTATCGGCCATTATTGGTGCACGCATGGCGGGTGCTGGTCGCATTATTGGTATTGATATTAACGAAAGCAAGTTTGGCCTGGCGAAACAGCTTGGTGCAACTGATGTCGTTAATCCTAAGAATTTTGACAAGCCTATTCAGGAAGTGATTGTTGAAATGACTGACGGCGGCGTTGACTACTCGTTTGAGTGTATCGGTAACGTAAACGTGATGCGTTCTGCGCTTGAGTGTTGCCATAAAGGCTGGGGTGAATCGGTGATAATCGGCGTAGCGGGCGCAGGACAAGAGATTTCAACACGCCCCTTCCAGTTAGTGACAGGTCGCGTATGGCGCGGTTCTGCATTTGGTGGTGTTAAAGGTCGCTCGGAGCTACCAGGAATTGTTGAACAATACCTAAATGGTGACTTTGGCCTTCAAGAGTTTATCACTCACACCATGGGTCTTAATGAAATAAACGAAGCGTTTGATTTAATGCATAAAGGCGAAAGCATTCGTTCTGTTGTGCATATGGATAAATAAACTTCAAAACCACAGAGAAATTATTTCTTTCGCATGAAAAACAAAGGCCCGCAGAAATACGGGCCTTTTCACTAACGAGTATATTTCAGCTCATTTCGTTCTTTTGCGTCGCATCAGTGCAAAAGCCGATAAAGGTAACAAAATTGCCAAGCCCACTGGTTCAGAAACAGACATACTGGAGGCACTTGCAACAAAATCTGGTACTGCGGTTACCGCAATATCGTCAATGAAATTGCCATAAGTTCCCCTATTGATAGTAGAGAAACGAATGGTTGTCAGCGCAGTTTGTGCAACAAAATCACCATTGAACTCGGACCAAATTTTGATGGAATGATCGTCAAACACTTGGCTGTATAAAACGCTATCTGTATCACTGAGTATGTCTAGCTGGAAACTCTCTCCGCTGCGTCTTGCGGCATAAGCAAATGATACATCGTAAGTGGCACCTATCTCGGTAGAAAAACGCTGAAAAATGGAATAGCGTCCGCCATTACCGTTAGCATTAAGCTCAGCGTATTGGCTACCATCAAACGCATTTAGTCGTTGAAAGTTGTCCCATAACTCCATATTTGTGCCGCTCCAACCGTCTACGGTTCCAGCAGTGAAAGCCTTCCAGCTATTGCTCTTAATATCGTTGTTTTCAAAACTGCCGTTTAAAATCAAGTTAGCGTGAGCTGGCGTGCTCACACCTACAATCAAAGATAAAGCAGCTAACCACTTGCTCATGCGCTTCTCCAAAAAAACGATCGACATTATCATTATACTTTATCAGGTGGTCTAACCTGTGTATCTTATTCTTTAGCATGTTGTATAAAAGTATAACTAAGACCTTAAATAACTCCTTGCTCTAATGCTTTAATTACAGCCCTCGTTCTGTCTCTTACACCAAGCTTAGCCATGACTGATGAAACTTGGTTTTTAATAGTGCCTGGTGATTTAAACATCGCTTCAGCTATTTCCTTATTGCTATAACCTGCAGCAATCAAGCGAAGAATTTCAACTTCTTTTTCAGTAAGGGGCTCTGGATTTTCGAACGACTCAAACTTTACGCTTAGCCCTTTCAAGCCTTGCAATACCTTTTCCGTTACCGAAGGTTGAATTAGCGTTTTGCCATTTTTAATTTGTGCAATAGTGTCAACTAAGGTTTCTAGCGACACATCTTTAAGCAGATACCCTTTTGCTCCGGCCCGCATGGCGCCGTTTACTAACTCATGGTCATCAAACGTAGTCAGCATTAGTACGGGCGTAGTAACCCCCTTTTCACTAAGCGCAAGTAAAGTGTCGATACCCGAAAGTTTGGGCATACGTATATCCATCAATATCACATCACAATTTGACCCGTTTCCACTGTCAATTAGCTGCTGACCATTTTCGAATTCGCCAACAACCTCTACACTATCATCAAGCCCTAAAAGCGATTTAATGCCCTCTCTTACTAACATTTGATCTTCAACTAAAATGAGGCGTGTTTTCATTCGCCCTCCGGTATGTGAATGGCAATACAAAAACCTTGTTCGGTTTGCTGCCAACTTATTTTTCCATTAAGCTCGTGCACTCGTTCTTTCATGCCTTTTAAGCCATTACCGGCAACCACCTGACTAGAACTATCGGCTTCATTTCTTACCGCTTGGTTTACAGCGATTTCTGTATGGGTGCATAGCGTTTCGTTCATCGGCTTTTCGCACATAGTAAGTGGCACCATACTATCTTGCATGAGCAGGTAATAACTCCCTTTGCTGTGCGCCAGTGTTATAGAGAAAAAATGGGCCTGCGTATGGCGAATAACATTGGTTAGCGCCTCTTGCATACTTCGCAAAAGGCAATCGGCAACGCGAACGTTGGTTAACACTAAATTTTCGTCAATGTATAATTTCACCAACGGCCTGGGTAAGTCTTTGAACAGTGCATTTACCGCTAAAGAAAAATCAATAGCCGCATTATCTCGAATGTCTGAAATAGCCTCCCTGACATCAGAAAGCAGCAGCTTTGCGATACTGTGAGACTGTTCGACGTGTTGTTTTATGGTTTGTGATTCAACGCTGTTTAATCGCTCAGCCTTTCTCGATGCAACTTGTAGATTGATGGTAAGCGCCGTTAAATGATGCCCTAACACATCGTGAATATTTCGTGCTATACGCAGGCGTTCATCTTGTGTAAGCGCCTGCTTCATTAATTGCTGGGTACTTAATAATTGCCTGTTAAGCGCATCAGCTTCCTCTCGCGCTTTGGATTCTTTGATGGCTGTGTTTGACATTATCATGGCAAACAAATTGAACGTCCAAAAAAGCGCGCCTGTTAGCACTGCTTGCTGCTCTTCCCAAACCCACCCTTGAATGAGAACTGTCGGCAGGGCCAATGGTATTGAGAGCGCTACGCACTTTTTCCAATCGATATAATAAGGGAGAATGGCAGACCAAATGACGATGAAGATGGCAAGGTAGGCATAGGGAAGTAAGAGCTGGCACAGCACTGCTAATAAGAACATCGTCCATAGTATAGGCAGTCTTAGCGAAGACATAGTGTGGTCGTGCCGGCTGACAATGACAAAGCTCACAGCAAGCATGCAAAAAATAGCAATTCCAGAAAGCGTGCGCCAATGCATTAATGCGTATTGATGAAACAAAAAGTAAAGCGCTGAGCCGCTCACAAACATCCATGTAATGCATGCAGATGCACGCTCAATATCCATGTTCACCTGCCAATGAGCAGGGATTGAGATTTTCATTCGTTACTGACTACCTATAGTTTGTTGTTCTTATAGCACCACTTTGACAAAAAATGCGGTCTAATGCATAGGCCATAAGTCACTTTTTATTTCGTGACTTATGGCACTTTAGTCAATCTCGAGAAGTTATCACTATAAACCCACAATTTTGTTCATTGCCAAAGGAAAGCAAGATGCAAACAATTCATGGCTTTATAGTAGCGCTTCACATTTTAACAGGCGCACTGTCACTTTTACTGTTCTGGGTACCTAGTTTTACCAGGAAAGGCGGAAAAGCCCACAAGCAATATGGGGGTTACTACATAAAAGCAATGCTATTTACATCTATCAGTGGGGTTGTTAGCTCCACACTGGTGTTGTTTATTCCATTAGTCATTTTCCCCACGATGCCCGAGCACTTTGAATCTGTTGCTTATTTCACCGCATACCTAAGAGGTCAATATCTCTTTTTGTTGATGCTAAGCCTGTTAGTGTGGAACAACGTTCGGCATTCGGTGGCGGTGCTTAGAGTGAAACGTAATCTCAAACAACTGCGCACTATCGAATACCTATGGCTGCCCGTACTGCTTTTTGTTGTAGCTTCCATTTCTTTATATCAAGGCATTACTTACGGCATCACCCTAACTTGTATCTTTGCCCCTATTGCGCTGTTAAATGCCATTGGTATTGTGCGTTATGTTTTTCAAAAAGACGTTGTTGCAGGTTTGTGGGTGACTGAGCACATTGGGCATATCATCGGCTCAGGGATTGGTGCATATACCGCATTTTTTGCTTTTGGCGGGCGCGCATTGTTTGAAGGCTCACCATCACTTCAAATTGTCAGTTGGGTCCTACCTGCACTTATTGGTGTTCCTTTTTCCATATGGCTTAACTGCAAATATAAACCGAAGCCATCTGCCTACAGGGCGTCATCCTCAAAGTCAGCCAAAGGCCAAACTCTTCGCCTAGACTAATTCAGAAACGAGCATAAGGCAGAGCTTGGTTTGCAAAAAAAAGCTGCTGTTAAAAACTACACAGCGGCTTTTGTCACTTGGACGATAGGAAGCTATTGTGTAACGTAAGCATTTATAAGAATGTCTGTGTCAACAATATCAGTTTCAACATAGAGCGCTACATCATGAAAAAGCCCCAATCACAAACACGTACTAGAATGAAAAAGTCACCATTATTTCAAAAGGCTCAACTTAGTCTTGCTGCTAGTGCGGCCTGTATTGGTTTAGGGCTAGGTTTAAGTGCACATGCGAACGCATATCATGAAGACAATTCAACACCGCAAACCAGTGACCAAGCGCAAATGAATACCAAACCGACACTTACAACGCTCACCAACTACCAAGAAAACGCGCCATATATGTTCTCTTCGGGCTTACCCGATGCCTCTCACCTTTCTTTACTGAAAGAAAAAGGGGTGACACACGTTGTAGATTTGATCCCAGGGGATAGAACCAGTGAAATCTTAGCTACCTCAGAATTAGGACTCGACTACTTTAATGTGCCCGTGGATTGGGAAGGCCCCACATTAGCCAACTTTTTAAATTACGCTGCATTTATGCAAACCGTCGATATCAAAAAAGACAAGGTACTCACGCACTGTAAACTGAATTGGCGAGGCGCTGCTTTTACGTATCTATACAGAATTAACGTACTTGGTGAAAATGAACAAGCCGCCCAAAAAGACCTCATGGCTATTTGGCATCCGAATCCAACATGGTTCGCCTTCATGAACGAGGTAATTACCCACTACAATGAGGTAAACGGTAAAGAAGTAGCGATGTCGTTCGAGGCTGCCCTGCCAGAAAGTGATTAAGCTTTAATAAGTCAATAAAACTATTCCGCTTACAAGCCTAATTCATTTATGGCTAACACATATGAAATTTCGGATACACCCTTGACACATACGAAATTTCATATACGATATATCACATACGAATTTTCATATGTGATATTTTTATGTCGACGTGTTCTGAACCTGCGCAGCTTTTGCCCTTAGCTTTTTTCAAATGCTTGGCGGACGACACCCGCTTAAAGACGCTACTAATGCTTAGTGTAAAAGGTGAGCTGTGCGTGTGCGACCTTACCGATGCGCTTCAACTAAGCCAGCCCAAAATTTCGCGGCATCTTGCTGATTTACGAAAGTGCGGTTTAGTGCTTGATACCCGTAAGGGCAAATGGGTGTATTACCAGCTTCACCCTGACCTACCAGTTTGGGCACGTGATGTCATTGAAAATACCGCTACCCATAACGAAGAATATATTAGCGAGGCGTTAGCGAATTTGTCCTGCGAGAATTGCTAAAGCTCGAACTAACTAAGCGACACCAACAGTGCTAATTGCAGCATGATACATCGCCGAATATCTGTTTTTTCAACAATCTGATTTCCATTTTTAAAGCTACTTAAAGTAGCACCAAGCTTTTAAACAAGGTTTTATATGAAGATTTTATATATTTGTACGCACAACCGTTGCCGCAGCATACTTTGCGAGGCCATTACTAACGCCTCTAAAGGCAATGTAGAAGCGCGCAGTGCGGGCAGCCAGCCTGTAGGTAAAGTACACCCTCTTTCTCTTAAGTACCTTGCAGAGCGGGGGATTAACACAAACGACCTTCAAAGCCAGTCTTGGGACGAATTTGAAGATTACGATGCAGATCTTGTTGTCACGGTTTGTGATTCAGCTGCCGGGGAGTCATGCCCGGTTTACTTCGGTAAATCTCTTAAGGTGCACTGGGGCTTAGAAGACCCGTCTAAGTTGGAAGGTAGCGAACAAGAGAAGGCCGATGCATTCAACAACACCATTGATATTATTGAAAAGCGTGTAACGGCACTAGCAGAGCTTGCCGAAAAAAACTTGGATAAAGCAGCGCTTAAAGAGGCGCTATCAAAGTTAGGAGCCCAGTAATGCGCCAAGATGATTTAATAGATCAACAAATATCTACTAGCCAAGCAGCCTCATCAGCTGAAAGGCCATCAGATAATGTGGTATTGGAACACATGCACAAGCCTATAATGGCCAAATTTGCGTCATCATTTTCTGAGCATAAGCCACGTATTTTATTACTTTACGGCTCGCTGAGAGAACGTTCATACAGCCGCCTGGTTATTGAAGAATCGGCTCGGTTGCTTGAGTACTTTGGCGCAGAAGCCAAAATCTTTGACCCTCGCGGATTGCCGCAGCCTGATACTGAAGATGAGTCACACCCCAAAGTTAAAGAACTGCGCGAGCTTATGATATGGTCTGAAGGGCAAATCTGGTGCTCTCCAGAGCGGCACGGCAGTATAACCGGCATTATGAAAAGCATGATTGACTGGGTACCGCTTAGTCTTGGCGGCGTGCGCCCGACTCAAGGTAAAACGCTTGCCATCATGCAGGTATCAGGCGGTTCACAGTCGTTTAATACGGTAAACCAAATGCGTATTTTGGGCCGCTGGATGCGCATGTTAACTATTCCTAACCAGTCTTCAGTAGCAAAAGCCTTTCTCGAATTTGAAGACGATGGACGCATGAAACCGTCGCCTTACTACAACCGAATAGTGGATGTTGTAGAAGAATTGGTGAAATTTACATTGCTTACCCGCGACAACAAAGATTTTTTGGTTGATCGCTACTCTGAGCGCGTAGAAAGTGCAGAAGAAGTAAGCAAGCGTGTTAATCAAAAATCGTTGTAAAATAAGACAAAGGTGAATCAACATGGGATTCTTTGAACGTTATTTATCAGTGTGGGTCGGCCTTTGCATTATTTCAGGGGTGGGCTTAGGCTATGCCATGCCAGATGTATTCGAGTCTATTGCAGCGCTTGAATATGCACACGTAAACTTGGTAGTGGCGGTACTTATTTGGCTAATGATTTACCCAATGATGGTTCAAATCGACTTTGGTTCTATTAAAAATGTCGGTAAAAAGCCTAAAGGCTTAGTGCTTACGCTTGTAGTGAACTGGCTGATTAAGCCCTTCACAATGGCGCTGTTGGGTTGGCTATTTTTTAAAGGTATCTTCGCCGATTGGGTAGACCCGCAAACTGCTACCGAATATATTGCGGGTATGATTTTACTGGGCGTAGCCCCCTGTACAGCCATGGTTTTCGTGTGGAGTCATCTTACCAAAGGTGATGCTAATTACACGCTGGTTCAAGTATCGATTAACGACCTCATTATGGTCGTTGCCTTTGCACCACTAACAGCTATGCTGCTAGGTGTAACAGATATTACCGTTCCTTGGGACACCCTGCTGCTTTCTGTCGCACTGTATGTTGTGCTGCCATTGGTTGCAGGTTACATCACACGCCGTTACCTGGAAAATAAAAGTAACAGCGCGCGAGATACTGTTTCAAAAAATGCAGCGGTTGACGCATTAGTTAGTAGATTTAAGCCCTTTTCAGTTGTTGGCTTACTGCTGACTATTGTTATCCTGTTTGGTCTTCAAGCAGAAACCATTTTATCGCAGCCACAAGATATTGTGCTTATTGCAATACCTTTACTTATTCAGACTTACGGTATCTTTGCCATTGCCTATTTTGCAGCAAAGCGAATGAAGCTTCCGCATAATGTTGCCGCACCTGCATGTATGATTGGTACATCGAATTTTTTTGAATTGGCGGTAGCTGTAGCCATTTCACTGTTCGGATTACATAGTGGCGCAGCGCTTGCCACCGTGGTGGGCGTATTAGTTGAAGTACCGGTTATGCTTTCGCTAGTGTGGTTTGCAAACAATACACGTCACTGGTTTGACTAAGGTGAGTGTTAATTGCAACAAACCATCGACGAGACCCTGACGCTAAAACGCTTTAACGGTACTTCATCAATGGAATAATAACAGGATAAAAAAAGGGCGAACCATGGTTCGCCTTTTCTTATTAATTCAAATCTTAAACCGCAATTGCGGGTTTATATGTGTCGGGAAGAATAAAACCAAAGCGTTGTAAAACCGAGGTTAGCACATCTTGTTTTATCGGTTTTTCAATAAAACCCAATGCCCCCAATGACATCACTTTTTCTTGCATCATTGGCTGAATGTCGCCAGAAATAACAATGACGAATGTTTCTAGCTGACGACTTTTTATTTCACTTAGCACACCGATACCACCGAGAACAGGCATAGTGAGATCCAGTAAAACTAAGTCTATTGTGTGATGTGCCAACACTTCCAACGCGTCCATACCATTAGACACTTCGTAAATAGTTTCAGCAAAGCCATCTGGCAAATTCTTTCTTGCCATTTTTCGCGCCAGCGCCGAGTCATCACAAATAAGAATATTAAAACCCATCAAATATAAACTTATAATTGGTTATTAATCCGTCAACAGAATACATTAATCAAAAGTATAATAAAACAAAAAAATGCCTGAATATAGGTAACTTAATCACCATCTTCGCCAAACTTCACTCTTAAAGCCGTTTATTTTGTGTTAGATATAGCGAGTAACAAAATGAGGAATACACGACAATGCAAGCGTTAGCTGCTAACCAAGATAAGAGTTTGGTACGAAAAGTTGCCTATCAAATTTTGTCTCATTTCGATAAAAGTTATCGATGGTTCACCCGTATCACACGCGGCGCTCAGGAAAGGTTTGAGAACGGAAATTGGAAAGAAACCCAGCTAGCCTCTAAAGAGCGGATAACCATTTACGAGCAGAGCCTCTCAGACGCTGTTGCCGACATTTATCAGCTAACTCAGGTGCACCAAAAAGACGATATTTTTTGGCAAGAGCTTAAAAAAGTATACGCTTTACAGCTAGAAGGGCACCCGCAGTTTGAACTAGCCGAAACGTTCTATAACTCAGTTATAGGCCGCTTGTTTAAGCATAGAAAAATCGATAACGACATGATGTTTGTATTGCCTAGCCGCTGTTTTTTACCAGGACAAGACAGAGACAAAGTGATTAACAGCTTCGACACCACCACCACGGTGCGTGAAATGTATGAATCGATTTTCAAAATTTATCGATATAACATCCCGTTTGAGGATTTTGAACGGGACTTACAAAACCTTGAAAAGGCCCTTCGCGCGCGGCTAAATAAAGAGCAGTTAGCCAGTGTTCAGGCTGTTGAAATACTAAAGCCTACTTTTTTCCGAGGAAAGGCCGCTTACCTCATTGGGCGAATTTGCATGCCCGATGAAACCCTGCCGTTTGTTATCGCCATGCGAAGGTACAATGAACCACACATGTTCGTTGATGCGCTTTTGACCGATCGCAAAGACCTAAGCGTTATTTTCGGTTTTGCTCGTAGCTATTTTATGGCTGATACCCAAAACCCAGCCGAAGTTGCCGCTTTTCTTCAAGAGCTTCTCCCAAATAAAAAACACTTCGAGCTGTACATGGCAATGGGACACTACAAGCACGGTAAAACGGTATTTTACCGCAATTTCTTACAGCACATGGATGAGTCGGATGACAAATTCGAGGCAGCGCCTGGTATTCGCGGCCTGGTAATGATGGTTTTCCATCTTCCTTCCTATGGTGTGGTGTTTAAAATCATCAAAGACGAGTTTGCAGAAAGTAAGAAAATTACGCGTGACCACGTTAAAGAATGCTACAAATTAGTAAAAATGTCAGACCGTGTGGGCCGAATGGCCGATACTCACGAGTACGTAAATTTTAGATTCCCACTTAACAGAATTGAGCCTGAGCTAATTGACGAACTCAAGGAAACTTGCGCTTCGAGCCTGGAATTCACAGAGTCTGAACTCATCATTAAACACATGTACATTGAACGGAAGATGACGCCGCTCAATTTGTATCTACAAAAAGAAAATGATGAAGAAAAAATTACGCGTGCATTAGATGAGCTTGGGCTTTGTATTAAGCAAATAGCTATGGCGAACATATTCCCTGGAGACATGCTACATAAAAACTTCGGTATTACCCGTCATGGCCGCGTTATCTTTTACGATTACGATGAAATTTGCTTAATGAGCGAGCGTAACTTTAGATCCCTGCCGAAATCTGACGATCCTTACGCTATTGATACACTTTCAGTAGCGCCTAACGACGTGTTCCCCGAACAGTTTGAACACTTCATTGTAGGTAAGCGCAAGTTCAAAGATATCCTTAAATCTTTGCACGGCGACCTAATGACGCCAGAATATTGGCATGAAGTTCAGGAAAAATGTGCGCGGGGCGATGTTCAACACTTTACGCCTTACAACGCCAATATGCGTTTTGATAGAGACTAATTAGGTTTAAAACAAAAGTACGATTAAACAGGCTATCGCCACGATGTAACACAACGTTCGGTAGCGCAAGAGACACTAAACACCTGTATCTGTCGTCGTTACGTGCAATAAAGCTTAAAAGTGATCGTTTCGATACGTAGTTCTCGTAAAAGTAGGTGAAAGCGAAACCGCTTTGCGACTGCTTGTTTTAGCTTGCTAACCGTTAATTGCCAAAAAATGACGGCAGCAACGCCAACCAAGTGTGTGAATGTAGATAAACAAAAGAAGCGTAATGATGAAAGTGCTACTTGTAGAAGATGATCCAAAGGTTGCCTCGCACATTGCAAATGGACTATTGGGTGAAGGGCATGAATGTATTACTGTAGGTGATGGAACATCGGGCTACCAACAGGCGTCAAATAACGAATTAGACGCTGTAATTCTAGATGTGATGTTGCCTGAGCTCGACGGTTTCTCTGTTTTAGAAAAACTTCGCGAAGAAGGTAACACTACGCCTGTCTTATTACTAAGCGCAAAGAGCCAAGTTGAAGATAAGGTCAAGGGCCTTCGAACAGGCGCGAACGACTATTTGACTAAACCTTTTGCCTTTGAAGAGTTGCTTGCTCGGGTTGAGGGTCTTGCCGGCCGTAACAAAGAGAGCGAAGACAAGACATTAATAAAAGTCGGCGATCTCACGCTAGACTTAGTCAACCGTAAAGTATTGCGTGGCGATCAAGAAATTGATCTTCAATCTAAAGAGTTTCAGTTGCTTGAATGTTTGCTTCGTCATAAAGGTAAAGTTGTAACGCGTAGCATGCTGCTTGAACAAGTTTGGAACTATCATTTTGACCCGCAAACCAACGTGATTGATGTTCACATTAGCCGCTTGCGTCAAAAAGTGGATAAAGTGTTTAATGTCCCGCTTATCGAAACCGTAAGAGGCACGGGTTATCGAATAGCGGACGGGCTTGCATGATAGCAATACGCGACTTTACGCGTAGTTCAAGTTTTCGCGTAGGCGTATTGCTCACCACTTTGGCTTGCATTGCTATTGTTTTAATTGTTTATTTTTGGCGATTAACCAGCAGCGATTTGTTCATTTCGGAATCTAACGCTGCTGTTAATGCCAAAACAAATGCGCTTATTACTCTCTATGAAAACCTTGGAATTGATGCCGTTAAGTTGGCGATAGCCAAAAGCGATAGCCAGTCTTATCTTGGTGACAAATCGATGGCTTCAGAAACCGACCACCTGCGCTCATTTGTTGCATTGAGTAAAGATGAACAATTAGTGGCTGGCAATTTGTCGTCAATTCCGCTTATTCTGGAGCGCCATGAAGGCGCCAGTTTTAGCACCTCAGAGATAGTAATTACCCGCCCCAATAGCGCAACAAGAAAAACATTACGCCAGGCCCTTATGAGAGAAGTTACCCTTGGTGACCATGTGCTTTACGTAGGTCGTGGCATTGACGATTTATACAGTGCACAGTGGTTTGGCAAAACTTTCAGCTGGATCATCGTGGTGTTGCTTTGTACCTTGAGTGTTCTTAGTTTTGCCATAGCCGTTTACGTGGTAAATCGAATTAACCGCATGTCGCAAACGGCGGATAATATTATCAAGACAGGTAACCTGCAAGAGCGTTTAGAAATTGACAGTAATTGGGACGACCTGAGCAGTTTGTCATTTGTGTTTAATCAGATGCTCGATACTATTGAAAGCTCAGTAAACAGTATAAAATCAGTAACCGATAGTATTGCTCACGACTTGCGAACGCCCCTATCTCGCCTTCGTAACACGCTAGAAAAAATCGAAGATGACCAACTTAGGGAAGACACAACGCAAGAAGCAGATAACCTGCTTAATATGTTTAACAGCTTGCTACGCATAAGTGGCCTTGAAACTACGAACAAAAAAGAAGGCTTTTGTACCACTGACGTGCGCGCCATCGTGGAAGACGTGGTTGACCTTTACCACCCCCTTGCAGAGGAGCGCAATATCACCCTATCGAGTGAGCTCGACGCAGTCACAATGTTGGCTGATCCTAATCTACTCTTTCAAGCTGTAGCTAACGTGTTAGATAATGCCATAAAGTACTCTAACGAAAACAGTGTAGTTACCGTAGAACTTTCTATCACGGGGAGTCATATCGTGATTGCCGTGAACGATGCTGGAGTTGGCGTGGGTGAGCATGAAATTGTGAATTTAGAACGCCGGTTTTATCGGGCAGACGGCAGTAGAACCAGCAAAGGAAATGGGTTGGGCTTATCACTCGTATCCGCCATTGTAAAGCTACACGATGGAAGCATTTGGTTTATTCACGACCCTCTCGTAAAGGGGCACGGGTTAGGGGTGGTATTTACGTTCAAGCGTTAAGCTTTGGGCTATCGCTTTTGTCGAAAAATAAAAAAACGCTGAAGCTTTTTTCTGAGCATCAGCGTTTTTATCCGACATTTTCATTGTCTCAATATATGTCGAACGCCTACGCCAATAACGACTTCACGTATGCTTTAATGTCTTCATCTTGACCGTGGTCAAATAGACATTGTTGGAAACGCTCCCCTGACACTGCCGTTTTGACCAACTCAACGTCCATTTTTTTCAGTGAATCAACATAGCTCTCAGGAGCCAACGCACGTTTCAAATCTGCGAGAATACCTGCATTTTGTACTTGCGGCTCTTTGCGCTCAACGGGGTAACCCGCACCACGCTCTCCGGTCAGCGCTTTCTCAAAGATATAGCGCGCATTAAGTTCAGCGCCCCATCCAAAGCCCTTTGCAAAAGGCAAAGCTAATGCATTCCCATTGTTAACTTGGTTAAACAGAAATGCATCTGAAGGGTCGATGCAATAACCACAAAAAACGCCTGGGTGAGCATTCAAAGACATCATTGCCCCTTGGCCCGTACCGCAGCCAGAAATCACGAAATCGACAGCCTTTGAATTGAGTAAGATAGCTCCCATTATACCCAAGTGCACGTAGGTAAGATGATGATCCGTTTCACTATTCATACCCACGTTGAATACAGCGTGTCCCAACGAGTCGGCGACGCTCGTGAGCTCATTTAATATTATCGGATTCTTAGTCGCTTGACTGTTTTCCATCATTAGTGCAATTTTCATAACTTCTCCAAACTGATTCTTTCTTTATCCGAGCTCAAGCTAGCCTAGCATACTTACAATTTACACCTCACTGTGTACTCTCAACTACTATGACTTAGTTCCATATTTGAAATAAACGATGTATATGCTTTCGCTTCTGAAGCAAAAAGAAGTTTTTGCTTTGGTTGGCATAGAGGCTAACGAAAACGAATATGGTCTCGATTAAGTTCACTTATACAGCTACACCCCATCAAACGCATATCACGCTCAATTTCAGCCACCATTAGTTTCATTGCGCGATCAACGCCCTTCTCTCCAGCTGCGGCGAGGGCGTAGAGGTAGTAGCGCCCTAATCCAACCGCCTTAGCACCGAGCGCCAGCGCTTTCAACACATGCGTACCTCGTTGAATACCACTGTCAAATATCACGTCGATTTGCTCACCGACCGCATCCACTATCTCAGCGAGTTGATCAAATGAGCTCCTTGAACCGTCTAGTTGCCTACCACCATGGTTAGAAATAACAATGCCCGTACAGCCAATATCAACAGCACGCTTGGCATCCTCTACACTCATAATCCCCTTAAGGCAAAATTGACCATCCCAAAACTTAACCATTTCTGCTACATCGTCCCAGTTCATTGATGGGTCTAACATGTTGGTAAAATAGTCGCCTATCGAACTTGTTCCGCCCCCCATATTGATGTGTGCATCTAATTGAGGCAGAGAAAACTTTTCATGCGTGACGTAATTAATGCCCCAAGCGGGCTTCGATAAAAATTGCCACAGGCCAGCAGCAGTCAATTTAAACGGAATTGAAAATCCAGTACGTAAATCGCGCTCTCGATTCCCCCCTGTAATGGAGTCAACGGTCAACATCATGACTTCGATGCCCGACGCTTTAGCCCGCTCCATCATTGCTTGGTTTAAGCCACGATCTTTATGAAAGTAAAATTGATAAACTTGCGGGGTGTTAAATTGCTTAGCTATTTCCTCCATACTGACCGTACCTAGTGAGGATACGCCAAACATGGTGCCATACTTCTCTGCAACCGACGCCACTGCCCTTTCCCCTTGGTGATGAAAGAGTCGTTGCAGCGCGGTAGGTGAAAGATATACCGGCAACTTGAGCTGTTGGCCCATAACGCTCACGCTTAAATCAATCTCTTTAACACCAGTCAGTACGTTAGGCACTAAGTCGCAGTCATTGAAAGCATTGGAATTGCGTTTTAATGTTGTTTCGTCGTCTGCACCCCCATCAATGTAATTAAATATGGGGCCGGGTAATTTCTTTTGTGCCAACTTTCTGAAATCATGGAAGTTGTGACAATGACTCAATTTCATGAAAACTCCGCCATCAAAAGTGATGAATGAAACGAAAACAGCCCGCATAAACGGGCTGAAAATTACTAATAAAACACACTTACACTGATAACACTACTCGCCAGCAATAGTGTGAATGTGTGAGGGAGCCCTCCTCATTACACAATCCCTGATCCCGTTGCATTAGGATCTCTTGGACGTGCTTTCGCCATATTCTCTCGATAATTAGATTTGCGATAAACCGCCAGCGGATCTATTGCCGCACCTTTGCGCAATCGAGCCATTGCCAAAATAGGCGACACGTCCAGATTAAACGCATTTTTTAGTTCAAGAGATGCCATTAGTGCGTCGTTTTCATCTTGATAACCATATAGCTTTTCACGGTCAACGATAAGCGCTTTCACGTATGAACGCTGAACCTCAATCGCTGAGTTAATCAAACTCTCCGCAGGGTCAGTCACATTGTGCGACTGGTCTAACATATAAGCAGGTCCAAACTCTTCTTGCTGACGATATTCTGCATCAACCAATTCATTAAAAATAAGAAATTGCTGATAAGGATGCAGAGAGCCACTGTCTAAATCGTCATCTCCATATTTACTGTCATTGAAGTGGAATCCACCCAACTTTTTAAATTGAATGAGGCGAGACACAATCATCTCAATATTGGTATTAGGTGCATGGTGCCCTAAATCAACAAGAGACTTACATTTTGGCCCCAATTGCATAGCCGCTAGAATATTAGACCCCCAATCTTGAATAATGGTCGAGTAAAACGCAGGCTCGAACATTTTGTGCTCAATATGCATTTCCCAATCGTCAGGCAACCCTTTGTAAATTTCTTCCATGCTTGACAGGTAACGTTCAAATGCGCGTTGGAAATGTTGTTGACCGGGGTGATTTGAGCCATCACCTACCCATACCGTGAGACTTTTCGCACCGAGTTTTCTACCGTACTCAATACAGTCTAAATTGTGGGCAATAGCGAGTTCTCGAGAGGCTTTTTGTGTATTGCTCAAGCTGCCGTACTTGTAAGACGCGGTTTGCCCCACTTGATCTTGAAAGGTATTAGAATTGACCGATACCCACTTTATGCCATATTCGTCTGCTTTCTCTTTTAGCTCACTAAAATCTGAGACTGTGTCCCACGGAAAGTGCGGAGAAACACTATCAGTACAACCAGAAAGCTCATTGATTACGGCGCAATCCTCCAGTTTTTCCCAAATATTGCGAGGCTCGCCTTTGCCAGGAAAACGCGCAAACCGTGTTCCACCCGTACCGGTTCCCCAAGAAGGAACAGCAATCTGAAATTCGCCCGCGGCGCAGGTAAGCCGCTCAATATCCACGTCACTCCGTGCTAGCTTCTCGCCAAGCGCTGCATAATCTGCTTCTAAATCACGCTTTAGTGTGTTGTTCTCTTTTTCTAGTAATGTTTGATCTATTCGTTTTAACATAAAGTCGCTCCTACCGCAGAAATGCTTCGTGTAAACCACCATCAACACTGATAACTTGTCCGGTAGTTTTGCTCAACTGTCCCGACACAAGTAAATACGCCGCCTCAGCTTGGTCTTCTGGTGTAATAGGTTGTTTTGTTAGTGTGCGTTGTGCGTAAAATTGCGCTAGCTTATTTCTCAGTGACTCTGTTGATTCACTATCTTCAAAGGCTATATCGTATTTTGAAAGAGAAGAGATAACGCGATCCCTAGGGAACATGTTGCTTCCTTGTACCACAGTCGCTGGCGCTAATGCATTCACATTGATCAACGGCGAAAGCGTCACCGCAAGTTCACGCGTCAAGTGATTTGCAGCGGCTTTACTCGTGTCATAAGCAAGTGAGCCCTTTTTCGATACGGCGGCGTTAACACTCGTCGTTAAAACCATGGCGCCATTCAGCCCCTGTTTTTCCCAAATTTTTTGCGCTTCAGACGCCACAATGTAGCCGCCTTTAACGTTCACACCGAAGCTAACATCAAAGACGTTGTCGTTTTTAGCTAGGTCCGGCCCTTCGGCAATAAAGACGCCTGCAGTAACAATGACCTTATCAATACCGCCATAGGCGAAAACAACCTCTGCCAACATTGCTTCAACGGCTTCACGCCGAGTGATATCGACAGCTAAAGCAATAGCAGGGCCACACGCTGATATCCCACTACCCGCAACGCCAATACCTTGACCATATATATCAGTTAGCTCTTTAGCCGTCGCTTCAGCACTATCCAAATTAAGGTCAGCGCATACAACGTGTGCCCCTTCTCTGGCCACGCGGTGCGCTGTAGCTTTACCAATGCCATCACCAGCACCAATAACCACCACTACATCTCTTGCTAGTGTTTTCTCGGCCGGCATACGCTGCAATTTAGCTTCTTCAAGCGCCCAGTATTCTATGTCAAAAGCTTCTTGAGCAGGCAACGCCGTATATTCAGAGATAGCCTCTGCCCCACGCATCACTTCAATAGCACAATTGTAGAATTCTGCGGTAACCCGCGACTCACTTTTGTTTTTGCCCCAAGCAATCATACCCACACCGGGAATCAATACGACCGTTGGACTCGGGTCGCGCATCTTAGGAGAATCAGCTCGTTTACACGCGTTATAGTAAGCCGTGTAATCCTCGCGGTATTTCGCAAGACCGCGTTCGAACTTCTCAATCAGAATATGTATGTCGTCTTGCTCAGGATTAAAATCGACATAAAGCGGTTTAATCTTCGTACGTAAGAAATGATCTGGACAAGACGTGCCTAATTCGGCTAATCGTGGCGCATCAACACTGTTTACAAAACGCAATGTAGCTTCGTCGTTTTGGACTGTGCCTATAAACTTCACTTTGTTAGACAACATACCACGTGCTACGGGTAGAAACTTAGTTAGCATCGCTTTACTACTATATTCATCGAGCGATGGGTATTTTTGACCACCAAATGTCATTTCACCTTTATCGTGTTCTTCAATATAGCGCGCCGCTGTTTCAACAACCCATAATGATGTTTCATAACAGCTTTTGCTTTCATTCGACCAATTGGTGTGACCATGTTGGCCTAACAGAATACCCCATATTTCTGGGTTCTCAGCATAAGTATCTTCACACAGTTTCGCAGCTTCCCACCCTGGACGCATCCAAGGTACGTAAGCTAACTTACCTCCCCAAATAACCTCGGTTAATACTTTTTGATCTTTGCAAGATGCGACAGATATCACTGCATTCGGGTGTAAATGGTCGACATGCTTCTCACTAATCATTGAGTGCAAAGGTGTATCAATTGAAGAAGCGCGAGGGTTTAAACAAAAGTTACAATGCTTAAACATACCAACCATGCGGTCTTCACCAGCAGATTTGTAGCCCTTATCGCTAAACGACTGATAGGTATTATCCAGGGCATTCAACTTATCCTGATAAAGCGATGAAAAATTCTCTTTTTTAGATGTTCTTAAATCACCACCAGACCCTTTTACCCACAATACTTCGACGTCCTCTCCAGTAAGGGGGTCCGTTTCAATAAGTTTCGCTGACGTATTGCCGCCACCGGTATTAGTAATTCGCTGGTCTTCACCTAGTTTATTTGAGCGGTACACCAGGTTTTCGACGGGATCAAGTTTGTCTGCAACGTCATCTTCCCATAGGTACTTAACGAATTTGTAGTCTTCTGGCTTATAAGGCATGTAAGCGCGTCCTGTGAATGTATTTTACGAAATTTGGGCAAAAAGCAAACTAAACCAGCCCACTAACGCTCAATATACATCCATAACAATCTATGTCAATCAATTTCAATCACAATTAAACATTAATGTTACATATGGAGCACATGAAAATTACATCCGCGGTAAGTTAATAAAGAGAAAAAGGCGTTGTAGAAGTAAGCCCTTGTTAAGACGCTTAAGGTATGCGGCAATAGAAGAGTGTTTTAAAAAAAATGTAGTTGATGTTAGCGCGTTACAAAACAAAAACGCGGCAGTAAAGCGCTAACCAACGCGAGTTAATCGCAAGCCTGTACCACAATCACATTTACGCCGTTGTCTTCCAATTTTTGCAAGGTTGCAGCGTCGGCGTTACTATCAGTGATTACGGTATCTACGTCTTTTATCCCGCAAAAGATAAGATTCCCTTTCACGCCAATTTTTGAGCTATCGGCAAGCACAATAAGCTTCTCAGCCCGTTTTCGTAGCTTCTGCTCGGCAAGTATGAGCAGCGGGTCTCCCTCCACTACACCGAATTCACTTACGCCAGGAGAACCCATGAACATTTTACTGCCGCGATAATTTTGCGTGGTGTCATTCTCAAACGAACTTAAAATTATGCTTTGTTTACGGTACACCTCACCGCCAGGCAAAGTTACCTGGTTCTGACTATTTTCAAGCAGCTCATGAGCAAGTACAAACGAGTTGGTTAATACATTCATACGCCGATCAACTAAGAACTCCGACATCATGAACGTCGAGCTTCCACCATTGATGATAATTGACTCGCCATCTTCACACATTTCCGTAGCAGCCTTGGCAATCATACGTTTAGTGTTGGTATTTTTTTCCCTATCGACTAGGAATGCATTACCTGATAGGCGTATATTCGATACGGCTCGACTTTCTATCACTTGAGCGCCGCCACGTATTTTCTCTAGCTTATTTTGTGCCGCCAATTTATTGAGGTCTCGGCGTATAGTGGCCTCTGATGAATTCAGCTGCGTGCACAAATCTCGCACACTGATGAAGGTGGCTTCATCAAGAATATCGAGAATCAATTGGTGGCGCTGTTTCTCAAGCATGGATGTCCCTTGTCGTTAGGTCTTTTTGTTAACATTAATATAACCACAGTTACGCTCAACATCAATCAGACACTATTGAAAACGCGTTAATTTGATTGGTTTATGCGAAATAGCCAATTTGCTCTGTATTTTTCCATACCGCTAAAATTTGACGCTAAGCATGGCTCTACTGCGATATCACTTCCGTCATAATGCTCAAATTCCGTCAATGCCGATGCGCCCAGTACAGTACCGGTATTATCAGCAGACAACCAAACTTTTTGATGAGGTCGCAATTGAGCTACCAACGCACAGAGTAGTTGGTTTTTTAAGAATGCGCCCTCTATATATATTTCGCCGTGCGCGTCTAGATCGTCTAATCGTCGATCAATCATCAATGCACAATATAAGGTTGCAATGGCGTGTACAGAACTCGAATTCTCTGGGCAATATTGTCTGGGAGAAAGTCCGCCAAAAGGCCCATTTCCGTTACTATAGTCTGGCGTTACCATCCACAAATTATCTATGGCAGTTTGAAGATCTTGCTGTGTCGGTGACATCACTATATTGCCCCCTAAAGCAGCACAGATTCGTTCGTATTCACGGCCTCCCATAAAACGGGCGCAAGCCACTGGATTTCCGTAAATATCGACGTTTGACAGGGTATCCTTATGATTTCCCAAGCCTTCAAGGTTACCGTTTACTTGCATTAAAATGGTCCAGGTTCCCGTAGAAATGACAGAGAATGCTTTATTATGGTTTAGTTTCAAGTACCGCAGTAAGCTCGCATTGCTGTCATGGACCCCCGTATAAACTTTGCAGCTTATCGGTAACCCCGTCTCTTCACTCACTTCATCTGTCACAGTGCCTAAACAATCCCACGCGTTTTTTAAAGGGGGAAAAAGCCCATGCCAACTTTGTTTCTCGACTAAGGTGGAATACTGGCCTGAAAGCGGTTCCCATAAATCCGTATGGCACCCTAGGGAGGTGACTTCTGTAGCCAGTTCACCACAGAGCCTCCAGGCCCAATATTGCGGGTACATTAACATCGCGGTTGCAGAGGAAAATGCTTTTGGGTAATGACTCTCAAGCCAAAACAACTGTTTACCAAGGTTTAGACCGCAAGGTAACGAAGGAGAGAACGTTTCATTGAAACTTGGTCTCACAGTTACATAATCTTTTTCGCAACTGTCTACACCTTCGTATTCGTAGTCCAAGATAGGCAGTACCAACCCCGTAGGGTTAGATTTATCTATGTGATTAATTAAAGCACCAGCTGCTCCGTGCGTTGTTACGCTAAACGCTTCGACCGAGGCTGTGAAATTACATGAGCGCAGTGTTTCGGTAAGCCAAGACCAGATTGCATTGACATCGCACTGACTATACATACCTATTACCGGCGAGTTTTTACAGCTAAAACTGGCTAATTCAGTATTATTTTCGAGAAATAACAGCTTAATGTGTGTTTTCCCTATGTCTAAAACGGCTTTTCTCATGAATGAATACTTCCTTATGGTATTTGTGCCTAAAATAAGGCGATTAATCTACCGAGCTAGATAATAAATCAACATAGTCACTGTCCATCACTTGGCGAGGAATGATAGCGCCAGGATGGCGAATGATCGTACCCGCTAATTTTGCCGCAAATTCAACAGCGTGCGTTACTGACATTTTTTTTGCCCTGCACGCCAAGTACCCTGCGGTAAAACCGTCGCCCGCTGATGTGGTATCTACTACGTCTGTTATTGGTACGATTGGGACAAAGGTGTCTTCGAATGGGGTAACGACTCTTACAGGTTTAACCCCATCTTTTAAAATCATCTCCAGTGGCGACATAGAGGAAAAAAAGTCTACTATTTCAGGTATAGAAGCATGTCCAAATAATGCAGCATGATCCTCTACCCCTGGAAATACAATATCACTCAAAGAATAAGCTTTTTGCGTCCAATAAACTGCATCTTCAAGCCCTTCCCACAACATCGGGCGATAGTTCGGATCAAAAGCAATGGTCGCCCCCTTGGCCTTACTCTCTTCTAGGAAGTCGAGCAACATCTGTCGTTGAGCCGCACAAAGCACGGCAAGGGTTATGCCTGTAAAATAAATGAGATCAGCGTTGTCTAGCGTTACACCGTGATTAAAAGCAAGATTCATAAGATCTTTAGCAGCGGACCTATCACGCCAATAATGAAAAGAGCGCTCACCTTGTGAGTCGGTTTCTATGGCATAAAGTCCAGGCAAACGGTTGCGATGTTTTAACATCAGCGAGCTATCTATTCCCTCCCCTTCAGCGAAATGGCTTATACGCTGACTAAATTTATCAGTACCAATTGCGGTTAAATAGCTCACCTGACTCTCGTTAAACACCCGCTTGAAGTAGATTGCACTATTGAAGGTATCACCTGCGACGTTTAGGGTAACGTTATTACTCTCTGTCATAGGCAGCTCTACCATCACCTCGCCAATAAAAACACTGTGGTACATAAATTTGCTCTAGGTTGTTTATGGTTTTGCGATAATCGGAAAAATTTATTTTGCTCTATCTAGCTGATACGTATCTTTATAGATGCCACGAGCGGCTTCTTTAACTAAGTCGGACACTTGTTGGATATTACCTTTAGGAAATACTGCCGCAGGAGCTGTAATACCAAGTGCGGCTACTACCGTGCCCATGCTATCTCTGACGGGTACAGCGACACAGCGTATATCCTTATTGTACTCCCTTTCATCGACGGCATACCCCATGGCTCTTACCCTAGATAACTCTTTCTCGAGCACATCGATCTCAGTAATCGTCAGGTCAGTATGCTTTTCCATCGGATGTTCTTCCATGAGTAGCTCGATATTATCTGCATATAAGAATGCGAGAAATACCTTTCCTGTGGCAGAGCAATGAAGTTGAGCTTCCCCCCCCGGGCGCTTAGACACCATCAAGGGGCTAGGACTGTCAAACACTTCCACTATTAGTGCTTTCCCATGGTTTGGCACCGCTAAGTGGGCGGTATACCCCGTTTGCAGCGCTAAACGTTGAATATGGGGGATGGCAAAATGCTGCAGACGGTCAGAATGGATAACTTGTAACCCTAGCTGTAATAGACTTGCTCCGCTGAAATAGAGTTTGCCCCGCTTTTCGAGCAGGTTTTCTGCCAGTAGCGTTTTTAACAAACGAAACACTGTGGTTCTTGGAAGAGACAACGCTTCCTCTAGGGCTTGCATACTTAACCCTTGCTCGCTGTTTGCCATCAATCGCAAAATTTCGCAAGCGTGAACCACACTGGGTATTGTGTAACGTTCTGTCGCCATGTTGACTCCATCTTTTTGAAGTGCTGAAGCGCTTTCGCGCCTCGGACTCAGGGTTATTAACGCGCCAAGAAACCGCCATCGACTGCAAGGATATGACCGTTTACATAGGCACTGGCATCACTGGCTAAGAATACCGCCGCTCCTTGTAAATCCTCAGCCTCCCCCCAACGATTTGCTGGGATTCGCTTTAGTATTTCATTGCTGCGTTCACTGTCATCTTGAAGCGCTTGCGTGTTATCGGTACGAATGTAGCCAGGAGCAATGGCGTTAACTTGAATATTATGCTGCCCCCACTCGTTCGCTAATGCCTTAGTTAACCCAGCGATAGCATGTTTGCTAGCGGTGTATGCAGGCACCGTAATACCCCCGCTGTAACTGAGCATTGAAGCTATATTAATGATTTTTCCACGCCCGTGTTTGACCATAGTCTTACCAATTGCTTGGGACAATATAAATGCAGAATCAATATTCACATGCATCACATTCTGCCATTGTTCAAGTGGAAATTCCGTTGCTGGCGCGCGATAAATGGTACCGCCGTTGTTAACTAAAATATCTATGCTACCTTTTATTGTCAGTGCTTCATCAGCGAGGGCGCGCGTTGCATCCGCGTCACTTAAATCAGCACTAAGGGCATATGCATTCAGGCCTAGTTCCTTAATTTTAGTCACTGTGTCATCACACCCGCCTTTTCGACTACTGGCACAAATTACAGTTGCACCTGATTGAGCTAGACCCACCGCAAGCGCTTGTCCGATACCTCGGCTTGCTCCTGTAACCAGGGCAGTCTTGCCATGTAGTTCAAAATTTAAAGCCATCGCTTCTTGCTCCCTAATACTAAAATTGATTGCTAAAAGTAGTTATCGATTTACTGCACCTTTGTTGGTGCAACTTCAACGGCATATACGTGGACTGGGCCGTGCATATTGGAACGGAAAACAACCCATTTATTATCTGGTGTGAAGGTAACATTAGGCTCTAACCTGTAATCGTGGTTTTCCATATTCACTAACTTAGTTGCTTTCAAAACTGACGGCTTAATTAAATGCTCAGCATCGGGCGCACTTATTCCTGCCACGTCTTTAACAGGTTGCGAATCAAAAAGGTATATCCATTTGCCATCATTGGCGCGAGCAACCATCTCACTGTCGCCGCCGTCACCGGCAAATAGGATTCCGTTAGGCGCAATATTAAAATGAACCGACCACCAGTCTCGAGGAAGGTGGCGCCATACCCGCTCGTTAGTGTTTATGTTTACACTAGCCAGCCAAAATACCTCTCCTCGCGGCGTTTGCAGGTCGTAGAAAATTCGTTCTCCTGAGGCATCAAAAAACTCATGCCCTGCTATTTCCATATTCATCGTCCGCGCGTGCATTTTTTTACGTTCACTGCCATCTAAATTCATGGTCCAAATGCGATCAACTTTATGCCATGGACCCTCGTGGCAATACATAATCTTGTTAGGATCTTGAGGAGAAAACTGAATGTGATTTAACCAATCTGTCGCTTTATAGATGGTTCGCTGTTCTCCGGTCTTGATATCGACCACAAACATCTGCATAGGAATTCTAGCTTCAAGGCGTTCATTAATTCTTACCTCTTTGGCTTCAGCAAAAGTAAGTGGTTTACCGTCCTCACCTAGCGCCTCATATCGCGCTTCAAATCGAGCATGTCTTGGTCCCGATTCAAGTTGATAAGCACGCTCTGCAAACGCACCTATAAGCAAAGTTTCATCGGCATTGATTGAGTGAACTTTCCCCCTCGGCACAGTAGCAACGTGCTTTGCGTCACCAGTATCAATATCAATCGCAAGTACTTGGGTAGGTTGCTGCAGTTCGTTTTTCGCTACAACTTTCCCGCTACCAACTCCTTCGATCTGTGTTACATAGACATTGCGACTTTTCGGCCCCATAAATAACAATCCGACATCAGGATGTTCGTAGAGCCTGCGTACTTCAAAGGTAGTCAAATCTACTGTTGCAATCCCACGCGGATTATCAACAGAGATAACCATTTTATCTCCTTCGGCGCTGTAACCGTTTTGATGGAAATACAATGAGCGAGAGCCAGGTTCTTCAGACAGCCTTACAACACGGTGGCCCGTCGTCTCGTCTATCCACTCCTTAGGAGTCGTATTGGCAACACTTGAGGTAGCGAATAATGCCAAAGTGAGTAGGAGGCTAGAAAACGCGTGATTACTTTTCATTGAGTGCATCCCTCACTCCTGGTTTGATAACTGAAGGAGAAAAACGCCCTACGTTATTGCGTCCCCAGAGGTCGTCGTATTTAAAACCAGAAAGATCTTCTACGATGCGCTTGTTTTGTTCCGACGTTGGCGCAGTGGCGCCTGTTTTCAGATGAGCAATCTCTCCCATCAATACTTCATGGGTCTCTTTGCTTAATTTAAAAAACGTAGATACGTAGAAGCCGAGCATCAAAACGATAATAGGCCCAACCGCTAGCATGATCACAATAGTGGAAACTGCTTGGTCACTTTGCGCGTCCGCGCCTGAAATAAATCCCCCCATTTCCAGGATGATCCCCACCGACATGACCGCAAGCGCCTGTGTTGCTTTTCGAATGAACGTCATGACACCCGCAAAACTTCCTTCGCGACGCTGAGCGGTAACGATTTGGTCGACATCCGCCATGTAGTTGTAAGTGTTCCAAGGAATATAATTAAGTGCGCCCCGACCAAGACCCGCAATAATCACGCCTGCGGCTAACCATAACAGGTTAAACTCTCCACTCATGATGTACATCAGCACTAGCGCGACAATAGCAACGATATAAAGTGAAATTGCTACGCGATAGGTTGGTGCAGGTCCAAACCGCATAACTAACGGTATTGCCACTGCCACGGCGGCGAGCTGTGCAATGTAAGTTACCGCCATCATTTCAGATGCCACGACAACGGTTCCGCCAATTGCGAATACGACAAAATAGGTGAACACAGCATTAAATACATCTTGGCTAATATAACCACCGAGATACATACCTAGATGTAAACGAAATGCTCGAATCTTCAGTGTAGAAGTGAGATTGGTATATAACACTTTGAAGGTATCAGCCACGCTTCCTTTGCGTTCCTGCGCCAGCGCGTCTTCACTCACACCGGTTTGTTCACGTTCCCACGTAAACAACCACACAATGAAAACCACTGCCATAAACAAGGCCGCAAAAATAACCCCCATAATTAGGAAAGTTGATGCTGACTCTTTCCCCCCAACTGAACTAACAATCCAACTAGGTAAAATGCCCGCCAAAATTGCCGACATTTGTCCGGTAAGAATACGCGCACCGGCAAGCTTTGCTTTTTTCTTATAGTCATCAGTCATTTCGGCAGCAAGCGTTTCATAAGGAATGATCACCGCTGCGTAAACTAATTCGAAAAATACGTAAGTAACTAAATAGTAGAGGTAATGCTGACCACTAACCCACATTAATGCAAAGCTCGGAAGCAAGGGAATAGAAAACAATAAAAAGACTCTGCGACGGCCGAACCGGCGCCCAAGTCGCGTATTGCCTAGGCCGTCTGATATATGACCAATAAGAGGACTTGCAACCGCGTCTAGTATACGTGCTATGGCAAAAATACTCGCCGCTTCCACTGCTGATAGACCACAAAACGTTGTATAGAAAAACAAAATCCAACCACTGATGACGGCCATGGAGCCTGCACCGAGGATGTCATTAAGACCATACGCGACATAATTGACGGGTTTTAGTTCTCGTCTTGTCATTATTCTATTCCCTCTTCCCGTGTGATTGTTGATTAGATGTAGTTGTTCATATACTCAACTAGAGCCAGTATCGCCATAGACTGGCCATACGGCATCGACGTTAACGGGATATCCTTGTAGCCTTGAAGGGTATCGAAAACAGGCGTACCAAATGAGACCTGCTGAAGTTCACCGGTTTCATCAATATGTTCTATCACCGCTTTGATCGCTTTTTCTGCGCAAGGAAGATACTCCTTACCAACGTAACCTTTTCGCACTGCTTTCAAAATGCCGTAAGCAAATCCTGCGGCTGCAGACGCCTCTAGATAAGAGTCAGGATCATCAAGCAGGGTATGCCATAAACCATCTTCATGCTGTGTCTCAACAAGTGCTTTAATTTGTGCTTCTAATGTTTCAATCAAAAACAATCTCAAGCTGTCAGTCTCTGGTAAATCGAGCAACTCGATAAACTCAGGAATAGCGATAGTGACCCAACAGTTTCCCCTAGCCCAACGCGCATCGGCAAAGTTGTGACGACCATCAAATGTCCACCCGTGGAACCAAAGCCCTGTTTTTCTATCCGCGAGGTATTTGGTATGTAACATAAACTGACGCTTCGCTTCTTCAACATAATGAGGTCTGTCTAATAGCAGGCCTATTTTAGCCAGTGGAAGCACGCTCATCATCAATGTGTCATCCCACAAATGCTGGTAGTTGTCTGCATTGAACACAATATGTTGTAAACCATCTTCTTCGGTGCGCGGCATGTCACGCATAATCCACTCTGCCCACACATCTAAGTAAGGAAGATAGCTGCGATTACCCGTGCGTTCTTGCATATACGCAAGGGTTAAGAAGGGAGACATAGTGTTGACGTTTTTCGTCGGCGTGCCTTCTGCAAATCGGTCAGCAAACCATGCTTCAATAATTTCCTGCGCCTTGCTGTCTCCGGTAATATCCCAATACTTTAGCAAGCCATACAGGCCTATACCGTGCGTCCACTCCCAATCTCCCCAGCCTTTAGTGTCAATAACACGTCCATCTTCGAGCTTAAGCAAAAACTCGCCGGTTTCATCAGTAATATTGACAAGATTATCGATAAGTAAATCAATCTTATTGCGAACCGTTGAATAGGCGATGTCGTTTACGATAGCAGGCATAACAATTCCTCTAATTAAACAATACGGGCTTAAATATAGCCGCCGTAAAAAATCACTTTCAATCACAATACATCATTTCACATCAATTTAACATGATTAACGAGGTAGTTTTTACAATTTAAATTCAAATATGAAATACATTTGTTCAAATAAGAAAAAGGCGCTCATAAATTGAGCGCCTCATCATCGTTCAAGCAATCGCTTCTTTGTCGTTCTATAGGGCGTCTTTAATAAGAGCAAGATTTTGGATTGCAGCAAGTCCCCACTGGGACGCATCATTCGTTGCAAGCCAAGCTGCCTCGTCTACCGAATTGAGGGTTATCGGTCCCACAATGCAGTCAGTTTGGATAGCACCTTGACTACTAGCCTTATTGAATTCCCGCCAAGCTCGTTTAGCAAGGGTTTCGTCATTCTCTTGAGCTGCAACATAGGCTGTAAGTCTAGAATGAGCCACTGTAAGACTGTTGCCTTTCATACGCTTACCCAGTACTTCAGCTTGTTCACTAGCAGGCGCACTGTATAAACGGCCGTATTGTAGCCATGCTTTTTTGTATTCTGGCACATCGAGTAATTGCAGTAATTCTGTGGATATCTCTATCAGTCCGAACACCGAGCTTAAATGGGATAGCTTAGGCCCTGTATCTTCATAGGGAACTAATTTTTGTGTTTTTACATTGTAGCCAAATGCGCCTGCGAAAAACCCTTGAGGGTGAGAACCAATAACTTTCATGGCATTAACGAGCTTTTCTTTGTACTCGTCGTTTCCGCTACGTTCCCATGCCGTCAGCCAGTTTGCCGCAGTAGAGCCCCAATCTGTTCCCACCCCCATCTTCGCCAATCCAGGGATAGGGTTAACTTTATCTACTTTCCGGGTTGGATTTACTATAGCTAGTGCAGCATCTGCATTTGCGACTTCATTAAGAACATCACCTGTGCGTTCGTCACCGGTAATGTAGTAATGAAAGCGACGATAAGCCGCGGTGCTTATGCGCATTTGTTTAGCACTACATCCCCAATGCTGTACGTTGTGGCGAGTACCTAGCCCCTTAAACTTTCCGGCGTGATATATATCCACATCGCGATTGTGCCGAGTCATGCGCTCAGCTAAATGAAAGCTAGTAGGATCGCCACTGCGTAAAAACGAGTACCATAGCCATAAATCAGGAGACAACTCAGAATTATCCCATGCATATCCCCCTATGTCGTATCGCCAAACGTGACGATCAGCATCATAGGTATGCATAATATCGCCATAGTTCCAGAATCCGTACCAATGACGCTGTTCGACTTGTCCAGCATAATAGTGAACCTGCCATGCTAGTCGGTCCTCTATTTGCTTGCGTTCAGGTGTTGAACGATCTGGTAAGCTCCACACGCCGCCAAATACTTTGGCTTCTAAGTAATCAATTGGCGCCGCCACTAATCTAGAGGGGTGGCGTACTTGCTCCGCCATGCGAATAATATGATCTCTCGTTGGTGTACTGTCTTTCACTGAAAGGGTAAATTCAGTGGTACGCGCGATGCCATGAGCATCGCCAAATCCAGGCTCATAATCTTCGTAGATGATATTGAGGGCGTCGAGTTGCTCCTCATAGGTTTCTTGACCCATTCCGTCGTGATAAAAGCGGACGTCCATAGCGGGGGCTTCAGGGGAGTAAAACCATATTGTGGCGTGAGAAATTGCTTCTCCTGCATCGCGTATATCAATTTGTACTGGGTGCAATTGCCAGAAGTCACGCATGCCAAAAGCAATGCCGCCACTACAGCCACCCAAATAACCTACCCCACTTGCACGCGTCCCTTGATCTACGCCAATCCAGCCGTGCCCCTCCTGGGTTCTTTTTTTGATCTCAAAGCCGTTAGCACCTATTTGCGTTAATGTAACATCGTTCCAAACTGGGATGTATTGCAAGCGACTACTTACACGCTCATCCCATTCACTTAAAGGAGGTGTTTTGCGTCCCGCGATCTGGGCATCTTTTACCGCTTGACCAGGGTCTCGCCTAAGTCCCGTAATCCCCTTTACCGCTTCTGCCCATAGCCCTTCTCCTTCCCCTACTAAACGCAGATGCCTGTCGTAAAGTGCGTCGTTTTGCAGTACCGAGAAACGCAAACCTAAACCTTGTATAAAGTCATTGTTTACATCGCCGTCAAATACAAAAGAGTGAGTTATGTGTAACGCGTCGCTGCCAGCGTATCCATACAGTCGTATTGTGAAGGGCAACCATTGTTTACTATTTTCTCTAGCATGCACCCCTTCAACTTTGATGACAGCACGCACAGGTCCGTTCTGCTCAACCGTAACGCTTTGTATTTTTGAAGAAAATTGAGTAGTAACTGCATCGAAGTCAGGGGAGGACTTCACCAATCCGACAAGATGTGCGTTTTGCCCCACCAACTTGTTACCACGCATTAACTTACTAACAATATGCGTACCCTGTTTAGGAATTTCAAACTCCGCTATGCCTGTTGAAAGTATCACAGCGTTGTTATTTTCACTTACCTTGACTGGTGTTTTGGGAATAGTTGGAGCTGATTTTATGATTTTCGCCGCGCGACCGACCTCTATAGATGCAGGTATAGCATGAGCCGTCCACTTTATAGAACCATCAGGCCAAAATGCTGTTACCCATGTTTGCAGAGGAATCTGCTCGCTTTTTTCATTCACAAGCGAGAGTAGCTCTCCTTCACGCAATGCCCCCTGTTTCCATGGATAACCAAAAGTCGTCCCTTTTAGTTCGCCGGGCTTATCTCCGTCTAGCCAATTGAGAGCGCCTTTAATACGCTCTATTTTTTTTGATGAATGAAGAGGTGTACCACTAGACGGCTTCGTTGATGCTGAACACGCTGTAAATGAAAATGGCACGGATGCTGCCACCCCAGAACGGATAATAAATTCTCGTCTATCCATATGGACTCCGATAACGCTTATTGTTAATTAGTTTTTAATCTTTGTTTAATTTTTATCACAAAAGAAATAAAATAACCAATTATGATTGAATTTGATTGAAAATAATTAAGCATTCAGACTTTTTAGGGAGAGACACCGTGTCGAATACGTTGACGTCGCTAGCGAAAGCTAGCTTATTTGCACTCGTAGGGCTGTCATTGCCTGGCTGCCAAAAGGCACCTGAAACCATGCCCCTTAACGCAATCCCTGCACAAGTAACTCAACATATGCAGCTTATCTATGACAACCCCATGCAAAGTGACGAAGATATGGCTGGTTGGCGAATGGAGGGGCCTGGGCAGGTAAGCTTCAAGAGTAATTGGATGCAAATGTGGTCACCTGATGAAGCCATGCATCACGTGTATTGGGCTCCCGTGTCATTTCCAGACAGCTTTGTAGCGAGTTGGCAAGCGCAAGCCCTCAATACTGACGCTGGGTTAGTCATTGTTTTTTTCGCAGCTAAAGGGGTAAATGGTGAGTCTATTTTCGACGACCAGCTTGTACCTCGAAATGGTACTTTTACTCAATATACCGAGGGTGATATTAAAAGCTATCATATATCTTACTATGCAAACGCGGCCCACAACCCCAATCGTCAACACGCAAATTTGAGAAAAAACAACACGTTCTCACTGCTGCAAAAAGGAAAAGTAGGCATTCCTGCTCAGTCAACACAGATACATAACATCACGCTTGTGAAGCAAAGCGCGCACATACAGCTGTTTGTTGATGACGAAAAGGTGATTGACTATATAGATAACACCCCGGTTATAGACAACGTCGACACGGGTAAACCTTTGACAGACGGCTTTATAGGTTTTAGACAGATGAAATGGACTCAGTTCCAGTATAGGAATTTTAAAGTATGGGCCAATACAACCCCATAACACTCACTAAGCCAGTGTCATAGCTGGCTTAATTTTCTCTACATGCGAACTAACAAAAAGTGATACTCGAACCTGTTGTTTTTTGTTGAACTTTTTGGCAGCAGCTAACAGGCTCTAGTCTAGATGAAATACTCGCGTAAGCGGCTGAACAATTGGGCTATTATCGGGGTTGTGTTCCATAATATCGCCCATAAATGCCCACCACTTTTGCATGATTTCGTATTCGGGTAAGTTATCCATACCGTGAACCGATTCCCGCTTTAACACCGCGAACAACTGCAAGGTGTCTGGGTGCAGAAATATTGAGTAGTCGTGGATCCCCGCATTTTTCAATAAAACCACAAGTTCAGGCCAAATCTCATCGTGACGTTTTTTATATTCATCCTCAAAACCGGGCAGCAACTGCATTACAAACGCTATTTTTTCCATTTCAAATATCCTGTTAGAGCTCACTGACAGCGCACTTATCCAGCATTGATTTCGTTAAATGAAAACGATTATGCCGAGTCCCCCTGTGGCGCAAGGTTTAAATAAGGCGGCGCGCCTACATGTAGGGTTTGAGGTGATTATGCGTAAACGCGCCAAAAAATATACAAACGACTCTCGCGTTCACTTTGACATCGACGATGGTTTTCTCGTATTAACCCGAAAACCTATGCAACACCGTTCAAACTTCCCACACTAGCCCTTGGCAATCAAATTCAATCACAAATACTCAAGAAATGTAATGCGAGGAAGCATTAAAGTTCAAATGAGAAACATAATGATAGATGAATTATGAGCGCGCGAATACTTCATAGGCCGTGAAAATGTATTATATCCTCAGCCAGTTTTTGTAATGAATTTTCTTGAGATTGGTTTTTTGCAATGTGTTCTACTTCATGAATCAAGTTGGCGTGGAGCCACGATGCTTCGACACTGTACATTGCTTTAATGGCCGCTCGCCTTAGTGCCAGATCAGGTTGGAATAATAGTTTCTCTATTGCCGATACTAGACTTAACTGAGATCCGTAAAGCGTAATGCCTGCGATAGCTTGAACCTGTATATCCTGATTTTGATGTTGTAATAATGCCTCCATATGCTGCGCTATCTCTTCTTTCTTGTGCGCCTGAGCGCTACGTAAATTTAGCAACCTAGCGATATCAGCTATATGGGACGATTTCTCCATTTGATAACTCTGCTCAATCAAAAGCGCTTCTACTTCCATAGCGGTATTTGAAAAGTGATGCATTTTGACAATATCAAGCGCTAAATCAACCGCTTGCGGTGTACTCTCATGAAAAAGACCATTTAACACGGAGAATCTTAGGTTTTCACCCTCGAGGGAGAGGGCATCAAGTAAAATTCTCTGCTCGGAATAATTTACGCTTAATAGTTTGTGAACCATAAACTCATGGGGTGATGGATGGGTACGGAGCAAAAACAAAAAATCCAGAAGTTTTGATTTATCGCCGCTAATCAACGCGTTGTAACCAGCTTCTATATTAGCTGTTACGTTGCTCTCTGAACGCGAACTTTGCCATGATATTAAAGAAGGCATAGTACAATTTACTATTGCTTCGTTGTCATTACTCACTTCGCTCAGCAAAGGCTTGTCGTTGTCGTAAGTCAATTCTTCAAACCATTTTGTGGATACTAGAAATGAAACAACTACGCCAATTGCAACTCCTAGTACGATGCCATACCCCTTTTTCATGCGCTCACCTCACTGCGTGTTTTCCTATTCAGTACCATCCATGTAATAGGTTTCAATTATGAACCAAATTGAATATTAACAATCGATTCTGACCAATACTGATTGAATAAATGAAAACTTAACATAAGATTAACAAACCAACAACACAACAGGAATGCTTCATGACTTCAAAAATCGCAAGAAAACAGACTTCGTGGATATCACCACTGGGTGCATTGGCAATTGCTCTATCATTGGTAAGTGTGGCTGATGCAGCGGACACCACTCAGATTCCAAATAAACCCTCCTCTCCTATTAATTTAATTGATAATGAGACCTACGACTTTGGAGGCAGAACTATTGATGGAGGCAACATTTCAGACAATGGTTTGTTCCGTTGCTTCAATCGGCGGGGCGTAACGATAAAAAATGTGACGGTAACCAACAGCCCTCGCTACGCCTTACTTGCAAGAGGATGTAGTAGTTTCACCATCGAAAACTTTAAAATGAAAAATATGAGCAATAGTGTCGGCGGAATAAGGTTTGATAAAGGCACCGAGAATAAAACCGTCACCATAAACAACGTTGAAGCCGACAATGTGGGTGGCCATGCCGTGGAATTGTGGGACACCAATGGGTTCACAATAGGTACAATCAAAGCGAACAATACAGATGGATGTGGTTTGCTACTTAATCGCAGCAGAAATGGTACTGTTTCTCGCGTAGAAGGCGACAAAAATGATCAATATGGGGGATACGCAACGTTCAGGGTTGCGAATAATAATGGCGGTAATATTCAAGTAGGCTCTGTCAAATCTCGTAATTCCGGACGCGGCTTCTTTAGCGTCAGCGGCTCAAGTGGTACTACAGTAAACTATGTGGATATAGCGTCGAGCAATAAAGAAGGTATTTACATTCAAGACTCATCCAACACTAAGGTAAATAGCGGAAAAGTAAGAGGAACCCCCAATTGTAGAATAAGAGGTGGTTCGAATAATAGCATCAACGCTGATTGCGGTGGGTCGATCGCAAACTAATTAAGCCGCTATATGACGGCGTTGAATTGGGCGTTAATATTACACGTTACGCGCGCTAAGCTTGCTCTCGACCGACTTACATTCAACGCCATCATAGTGCTTCATCAACCTATCTTTGTTTTTGCATAAATATGGTGACTTCTGCCACTACTATACCGAACTTGCGAATGTAAGAACGGTTCATCATTGTGCTGTCATCAAATGCCCAAAACCAGTCGTCAAACGTTACTGAATAGGTAGTGTCGTCCACTGGCAAATCCATCTCGTAGTGGAAGTTAAACGCATTGCCATAGCTTGTGCCTTTGGCAGACCCTTCTATGTCATTCGCTCGCCCCACAAAAGTATTGTCGCTCTGTTTTACAATGGTCCAAGTTCGCGACGTTGGTCCCTCACCCACACCATAATCAAACGTTTCATCTAGTGTTAACGTATCGCCAGATACTGAACCATCGATATTTACTACAAACCTCTGCACCACCTTGCCCGAGCGATTTTGTACAATACCCCACGCCTTAACATTTCCATCAAAAAATCGCTCAATGTTGAAAACTGGTGATACAGATTTGTAGTCTTCACCTTCGACAGAAACTGAACATCCGGATAGCCCCGCCACAGCTAAAGCGGCGATGCCTAAACCTAAAACAAATTTCACTGTATTTTTAATCACTTTAATAACCCTAATCAGTAGATGAGATAATCAGGTGTGGCACTAATAGCCATTCACTTTTACCCTTTTCCCAGCAATTTTTTTCTAAATGTTGGCTCAGACGTTTTATCGCTTAGCCAGATGTCAAAAAAACGCTGGGTAAAGGCTTTGTCTTCAATTTCATCAGCCTTTTCACCGTTCACGTAAAACACGCTTGTGCCATCTTTCGTAGCGATACCAGTAATGACGTCGCCCTCGGTGACATCAGGAAATATACTATTCATCAGAGAAAGCCACTTATCTGAATCACCTGCTGATAAGTCTCCTTGCTTTTTCATTTCATCAATAGAACGCTGGGCAATTTTCTTACCTTTTAGGTCTCGTTGGTAAGTTAACCTAAGTGCAAAGGGGGGCTGGTTAGTGTATTCACCCTCAGGTGCATAAAGCGCTCCGGTATACACATCCCATAAATAGTAAGAGAACATGCCTTTTCCAACTAGCTTCGCGTTGGGCACATAATTATTGATGTGCGTAGCATCTGGCTCTTGCGCAACTGCATTGTTTGACATGGCTAGTCCACTTGCTGATAACGAAACAAAAAGAATGAAGGAAAACACTTTTAAAGCCTTGCCGGCGCTGCACTCTAATGCTCTCCATACATTACTGGTACCGTTGTGAAGTGTCGGTAAGGGTAAACCTCTGAACAGGGGGGATAGACCATGCATTTTGATAACCATAACTATGCTCTGATAAATCGTAAAAAATTACAGGTTTTTTATCTAATTCCTATGTGGTTATACTCTTGCCTTCACACATTTGATCAACTAACACTAGGCTCTCGTTTTGCTTTCCCTTGATGCATTTAAAACGTCACTAACCCTCCCCTCTCCGTTAATCCCATTTAAGCCAAATTGGGAAGGAGCCAGCAAGGTATCGCTATTTGTTAAGCGAGACGATGCTATTCACCCTGTGATGTCGGGTAATAAATGGCGAAAGCTAAGTCACGCGCTCTCAACACCTTTGCCAAAAGCGATAGTGAGTTTTGGCGGCGGGTTTTCTAACCACCTCCATGCACTGGGTTTTGCTTGTTATAAATTAGGCATTCCTTTTAGCGCCATTATTCGCGGCGACTACAGCAGTACTCCGTCGCCAATGATTGAGGATTTGATGCAGTGGGGCGCTCGCATCGACTATGTAGACCGAGTTACTTACAAAAAGCGGCACGATAGCGCGTATTTACAACAACTTAAGCAGCAGCTACCTGATGCGATGATCATTCCAGAGGGCGGAAGCCAAGCGCAGGCGCTTCTGGGGATAGAAGACATGGTTGATGAAATTGAAATAGACTTTGATTTCATTGTTACTCCTGTAGCAAGTGGTGCTACATTAGCAGGGATAGTGAATGCGTTAAATAAACGTAATAAAAACAACGCATCAGACACGCACCATCAGACCGTTTGCAAAGCTATTGGTGTTGGCGTATTGAAGGGTGAAGGCTACCTAGAAGGATTGGTTGAACAATTTCTTCCTGCCCCGCTTAGTCAGTCAGATTGGCATATTGACCACAGTTATCATTTTGGTGGCTACGCAAAAGCCACCAATGCCCTTCAAACCTTCTGCAGTGATTTTAATAGTACTTTCGAGTTTGATATAGAGCCTGTTTACTCAGGCAAAGCGTTTTGGGCAGTCAAAGAAATGCTGGCTAACGGTATGTTTGAAGACGGTTCACGCATTGTTGTATTGCACACAGGCGGTTTGCAGGGCGCAAGGTAAAACCCTTTTACAACAAAGCATTGCGTTAACTATGCTTCGGTGTTACAACTAACGGGGTGAGTCCACTCACAATTCTCATAAATATATTACAACGATAACAATAAGAAGTTTGTCGCAAGATGCGGCATAAAAATCAGTGCTTGCCACCTGCAAACTTCATCAAGGAATGATTATGAAAGATATTTTCTTCTTCGACTCAATGCTAACGCCTAAAATTATCACTTTTGTGTATTGGCTACTGCTTTTAGCATCAGTGATAAGTGGCGTAACGACAATGTTTGTGGGGTACGACGCGAGTATTGTATACGGCCTATTTATTATGGTGTCTGGCTGTATTGGCGCAAGAATTTGGTGTGAACTGCTTATCGTACTTTTCAAAATTCACAGTAATCTTCAGAAAATTGCTGAAAAAGAATAACGCCAATACCAAACAGCGTGCAGCTTTGTGCTGCACCCCCAGTAAACGCGAAAAGCCAGAAACCACGACTATACGACAGCAGCGGTTTCTGTGTAGCGTTTTAGTGCATCTAAATATTTCATTTTACGCTGTTCAGGAAGCCAACTGGTTTTAAAGCTATTTTCAACAAGCGTGACTAACTCCTCTTTACTGAATTGCCCTTCTTCTTGTAAAGCAATTAAATTTTCATTCAAGTAGGCCCTAAAGTAAGAGGGGTCATCTGAGTTGATACTTGGCAGCAATCCTCTATGGAGCATTTGTTTCAACTCACTAGAAGTGAGTGATTGAACTACAAATTTGTTTGAAACAGGACAAACCGTTAGTCCCAAACCTTTTGATTTTGCAAGCTCGCATAAAACATCAGATTCGAGAATATTGACACCATGATCAATCCTGTCGACCTTAATATCCTCTATGACCTGACGTATGTGCTCTAACGTATTGTCTTGATTGACATCACAGTGCATAGTCAATTTAAGACCCCATGCACGCGCCTTTGAGAATACTTCTGCAAACTTTGATGGCGGGTTATTTTTCTCATCGGAATCGAGTCCGACGCCTACTAGTTTGTTCAGGTGGGGCTTAGCCAGTTGCAAATGTTCCATGGCTGATTCAGCCGACATATCTCGTAAGAAACACAGGATCAGCTGACTTTCTACCCCCAATGTAGTGCGCGCATCTTTTTGAGCTACATGTATTCCATTAATAACCGTATCGAAACTTACGCCGCGAATGGTGTGCGCCTGAGGGTCAAAAAAGAGCTCTACATATACGATGTTCTGTTCCGCAGCTTTCTTAAGGTATGCCATGGTAAGTTGATAGAAGTCATCTTCTTCTATAAGCACACTCATTCCCGCGTAGTAAATATCGAGAAAAGAAGGTAAATCATAAAAGTCATAGGCATTTATCATTTCTTCAGGTGTTTTAGCTTTCAGTGAAACCTTGTTTTTCTGTGCCAAAGAAAAACTTAGTTCAGGCTCTAACGTGCCTTCGATATGAACATGAAGTTCGGCTTTTGGCATGTTTTCTATAAACGTATTCATTTAACTTTCCCTACTACTTAACGCACTTTTATTTACCCTCACAACTTGGCAAGCTTGTTTTTTTGTCACCAAGAAAATAAGTGAGTAGCAAAAAGTGCGCCCAAGGAAGGTCAATTCATATTTGGGCTCTTCGCATTGAATTGCGGGCTTAGGTCAAATTTAATGCACACGTAAATAGACTATGCGCGTCATTTTGGTGCGCTACTGCAGAGTAAGCGGTGCAGCTTTAAATCATTGGCATGGCTACCGCCCCTGCATCAATCTGCAACAGGATAGCCGAACAGTCTCTTAAACTTTGCTTTCGCACCTTTTGCCTGCTGAAGCTGTTGTCGCAACACAGTAATTTGACTGAAATTGGCGCTTAGGGGGTTGTCCTTTGGCATCTTCCCAATAATGCCGTACTTTATCGTAATTGTTTTATCTTCTTTAACGAACGTGCCAAACATCTTATCCCAGACAATAAGAACCCCCCCATAGTTTTTGTCTATATAGGGTCTATTCGTTGCGTGATGGATTCGGTGGTGAGTAGGCGTGTTGAAGATGTGCTCTATCCAACCTAAATTTCCAATTGTTTGGGTGTGTACAAAAAACTGATAAGCAAGATTGATAGCGACTATGGCAAAAACCACGCTTGGCGAAAAACCAATTAATATCATAGGTACCCAAAAGAGCCACATGCCCACCAGCGGATACAAAACACTTTGCCTAAACGCCGTAGTGAAATTCATTTTTGTTGAGCTGTGATGTACCACATGCGCCAACCAAAACCAGTGTATGTTGTGTGAAGCGCGATGGAACCAGTAATACAAAAAGTCTTGAAGAATAAAACCGGCCAAAAGCGATACAGCGGTGAGCTCTATTTTAAATAGCGAAAACTGATGTAGCCAAATAAAAGCAGGCATTAAAAGTAGTAACACTAAAGCATCAGAGCCTTGATGAAGTAGTGCAAGTAAAGCATTGTTTACGCTGTCTTTTACATTATAAAATTGTCGAGCTTTTTTAAATTCGACAAAAACACACAGTAAAAAAACCGGGCTTAACCCAAGTAAAATAAGTTCAACGGGAATCAAAACGAGCTCCTAACTTATTTAAACATTGCGCTACATCATTTTGTAAAAGGCGCGCTAGTAACCAGTTCGGTATATACCATGGCGTGCGACACGTTATGCGATAAGAAACAGTGGTTCGACTTCCTTGCGCTTTAAATGCAATAACGCCCCTGTGTGCTTTTACTGGAAAGTCATCAACAACCCTATACTCAATGCCGTTTGTATCTGCGTGAACAATCTCTTCTTTAAAGCGAACACCCAGAATAGTGACTTCTCTTACGCAGCCCTTTCCGCCGCTTACCTCATTATCATTTTCTGCTTTCAATACCTTAAACGACGCATTAAAAAAATCGCTTAAGTTCGGGTGGTCAAGCAAGGTAGCACACAATTCTTGTGGGGTGGCAGCAATATTTTTTTGGTAGAAAACGTTAACCATCTACAGTATTTCCTTCTCTGATGGCTATCAGCATAAATTGACATTCATCGTTTATCTTGCGTTAATGCGACAGTATTTTTGTTATTTTGCGACAAGCATATGCCATCAGTTTCCCCAGCCTATATTCGAAGTACGGTGAGCTATTTATTTAGTTTAGGCGTTAATACCAACGATATTTCGTTAACTACCCAAAAGCATGACTCACTGCCTGGTTCTTCACGTGTTGATATGGATGTATACGTTGAGTTGTTAAACCAAGGGGTAGCACTAACCAAGAATTCGTTATTTGGCTTTGAATTAGGTAAACATATTCAGGCGAAAGATTACGGGGTACTGGGTTACCTTGTTGAAAGCTGCGAAAACTTAGCTCAAGCCATAAATGCGCTTACCCGCTTTGACGCTTTAGTTGCTGACATCGGCACCACTAGCGTGTTTTTCGAACCTAACAATACCAGCGTTGAGTGGGTACCCAAAAGCGCCGATTGCAAGCAGATGGTATTGCGCAACACCACAGCTTGGGTAGCCACCGTCTACAAAATATTAGGTTCTGCCTGTAAACTGAATGCCGTCACCTTTACTTTTCCTTTGAGCGATTCGGAAAAATCTGGACTAGAGATGTGGTTTAATTGTGAGGTGGTTGATAACGCCAAAACCAATGCCATTATTTTTCCCCAGCACCTTTTACATATTCCATTTACCAGTGAGAACAAAGCGATGTTTAGTGCGCTGGTGAAAGTGACCGAAGAAGAACTAATGGCGTGCAAAGGTGATGATCGCATTCAATCTGCCAATAGCCAGTTCAACGCCAACCAGCATGAAGATATAAGTCATAAAGTTGTGGCGCTTTTAAGGGCAAACCCAACACTCAAAGGCTGCGATCAGCGACGTGTAGCCAATGCACTATTTATCAGCCCCCGTACTCTGCAGCGAAAATTGAAGCAAAGTGGCACCAGCTTTCAACAAATTCTCAATAATGAGCGCAAAGCTCGCTTAAACGAATTACTGAAACATCACTCCATAGCTGATACCGCAGACCTATTAGGGTTTCAGGAACAATCATCATTCACCCACGCCTTTAAAAAATGGTACTCGACAACGCCGTTGAAGTACCAACAACAACTCTTAGCGCATGAAAATGTGGTTTCCACTTCTCCATCACTTAAAAAATAAACGCGCGCTGAAAAACCAATAATAAACGCGAATTTCTCTGAATTCTTTATTTTAATCTTTTAGTATGAATTAGCAATATTTAGCTATCGCAATAGTGGATATTAAACTAATGTGACGTAGTAAGCGTAGGTATTAGAAGTTGTTCAGCAACGCTAACTTACAGGAGATACGCTATGATCGACCGTCCAGTTACATTGCCAACGCCATTAAACGTACTCGTGTCGAAGTCACTAAGCTTATGTGAGCTTATGTTACCCGTATGCGATGTGTTTTATCCCTTTGCGGCCATCTATGAAAACGGCCGGGTAGGTTGTATTTTCAATGACGAAACGCAAGGTAAGAAGCGCGAGTCGCAGCTTATCGAGCAGCTTCAGTGGCGAATTATAGATACTACCACAGACACCAACAGCTATAGCGTATTGGTTTATGCTGCAGCAGTGAATACCCAAGACAGTAAAACGCTCGACGCCATTGCCATTGCCACTGCTACACCAAATCATGAGGAGCGTTTGATTCTTTACCCTTACTACAAAGTCGATGATAAGGTAGTCATATCGCCGCCAATTGATACGGTTACCCGCTGAAATTCTGATGCGGTTAGATCTAGCTTGGTAGCCGAGCAGAATTGCAGACACGTTATTTAAATCAAATACGTGTCTGTTTTCGTTTCAACTCAACCTTCTATCGTACAGCGTATGTTGGCGTGGACAATATTCCATAGAAATGAGTGCTTTAAAAGGTCGCTTCTTTGCCGGTATGCAATACCTTTTACATTCGTTGTAACGATTAAAATTTTTTGTACTATCAAGGGCTGTCTTTGCTTGCCAAATCCCATTGGTCTGCTAGCATTCAGCCCAAAATTCATTAGCAAAATTAGGGATTAATTATTATGTCTCGCGTTTTAATTATTGGTGCTGGCGGTGTTGCGTCGGTAACTGTGAAAAAATGTGCACGTTTACCGCAACATTTCGACGAAATTTACTTAGCAAGCCGCACGGTATCTAAGTGTGAAGCGCTACAACAAGAAGTAGGTGCAGATCGCGTTAAGGGTGTTTTCGCTGTTGATGCTGACAACGCAAAAGAAGTGGAAGCACTTATCAACGAAGTAAAACCAGACCTAGTAATCAACCTAGCGTTGCCGTATCAAGACCTTCCGATTATGGATGCATGTCTTGCAACGAATACTGATTACCTAGACACCGCCAATTACGAGCCTAAAGACGAAGCGAAATTCGAATACTCGTGGCAGTGGGCTTACCAAGACAAGTTTAAAGACGCGGGCATTATGGCCCTTCTTGGCAGTGGCTTTGATCCAGGTGTAACTAACGTTTACACAGCATATGCTGCGAAGCACTACTTCGACGAAATCCACTACCTTGATATCGTGGATTGTAATGGCGGCGATCACGGTCAGGCTTTTGCGACTAACTTCAACCCTGAAATCAACATTCGTGAAATTACCCAACGCGGTCGTTTTTGGGAAAACGGCGAGTGGAAAGAAACAGATCCGCTAAGCGTACGTGAAGATCTGGACTATCAAAACATTGGTGTTCGTGCGTCTTACCTGATGTTCCACGAAGAGCTAGAGTCTATCGTTAAGCACTTCCCTACCCTTAAGCGTGCACGCTTCTGGATGACCTTTGGTGATGCTTACTTAAACCACCTACGTGTACTTGAAGGTATTGGTATGACTAGCATTGAGCCGGTTGAATTCCAAGGCCAGAAGATTGTACCGCTAGAGTTCTTGAAAGCAGTACTACCTAACCCAGGCTCACTTGCCGAAGGTTACAGCGGTATGACGTGCATTGGTACTTACATCACAGGTATTAAAGATGGCAAAGAAAAAACGATCTTTATCTACAACAACTGTGACCACGCTAAATGTAACGAAGAAGTAGGCGCGCAAGCCGTATCTTACACTACAGGTGTTCCTGCAATGATTGGCGCAGCGCTTATGCTTAACGGCACATGGAAAGAAGCAGGCGTATGGAACATGGAGCAATTCGATCCAGACCCATTTATGGACATGCTTAATGAGCACGGCCTACCATGGCACGTACTTGAATGTGAAAGCAGCCCTTTCACCAAATAATCGATATATCAGGGCGCTTAAATCAAGCGCCCTTTTTTATTAACGCTTTAACTACATTCGAAACGACTCAAACTACACTAGGCTGTCAAACCGCGTTAGCCAGCCGTTTTTTGAGCTAAGGCCAGTTATGTAATACATTAGGCGTTTGATAAATGTTGAAAGCAGTTTTATTTTTGGAGCTTTATCCCATTGACCGATTTAACTCAACGTACTGATATCCCCTCTCCTTGCTACGTGCTAGAAGAAGCAAAGTTAATTAAAAACCTTGAGCTGATGAAACGGGTTCAAGACGAATCTGGCGCACGTATTATTCTGGCGCTTAAAGGCTTCTCTATGTGGTCTTGCTTCAACATCATCAAACAGTACTTGCACGGAGCAACGGCCAGTTCAGTTTGGGAAGCGAAACTTGCTGCAGAGATGGGTAAAGAAGTTCACGCGTATTCTCCTGCGTACAAAGTTAATGACGCGAAGGAATTGGCGGGACTTGTTAATCACCTGTCTTTCAATAGTTTGACCCAATGGCATGCTCACAAAGACGTGCTAGCAGACGTGTCGTTAGGCCTTCGCATAAACCCTGAGCATCAAGAAGCTGATACGCCACTGTACGACCCAGCTGCACCAGGTTCACGCTTAGGCATACGTGCTAGTGAGCTAGAAGGCGTAGACTTATCCGGTATTGAAGGTTTTCACTGCCACAACCTTTGTGAGTGTGATTCTTTTGCTACTGCACGCACGCTTGAAGCCATTGAAAAGCGTTTTGGCAAATGGCTTGGTCAATTAAAGTGGTTAAACTTAGGTGGCGGACACCTGATGACCCGAGAAGGTTATGATGTTGAGCACCTTATTAAAACGCTAAAGGACTTTAAAGCCCGTTACCCACACCTAGACGTGATTCTTGAGCCAGGCTCTGCTGTTGCGTGGCAGACAGGGCCATTAATTTGCGAAGTGGTTGATATGGTAGAAAATGACGGAGATATCGCTATTCTAGACATTTCAGCTACTGCACATATGCCAGATGTGCTGGAAATGCCTTATCGCCCTACAATTTTGGGCGCGGGTATGCCTAATGAAAAAGCTTATAATGTGAAGCTAGGTGGCAATTCGTGCCTTGCTGGTGATGTTATTGATACCTACTCATTCGATGCGCCGCTTAAGGCCGGCGATCGATTACAGTTTGAGGACATGATGCATTACACCATGGTGAAAACCACCTTCTTTAATGGTGTAGAGCATCCAGCTATTGGTATTTTGCGTGCTAACGGCGACTTCGAGCTAGTTCGCGAGTTCAGCTACGAAGACTTTAAAGGTCGTTTGTCGTAACTCGCTATATTGATATTGACCCATTGCCTCTGACTTTTTGCCGGCAAGCTGTTTGGTTGAAAAAACAGCTTGCTAGCGAGTGCAGTTCGAGAAATCAATTTGCCCACGACCTGAATTCAAGAGACTTCAACAGCCTTCACTTTTTTGTAAGGGCTGCTTTATTAACATTGCCTCAAAATATGAGAGATAGTTATTTAAGCTAGCTTTGAATAACTTGATTAGTGCGAACAATAAGAAGTATTAAATGGCTATTTAAGAAAATAATGCTCTCTTCATCAATTTAAAATTAACTTTCCAATTTGTTTTGATTTTATGTTTTAAAGCGCTAGTATTATTAGTTTTAGGGTCTTCGACATTTAAAATTACGTTCTCATGGGCGGTGGGATGTAAATTAAAATCTTCAATCCTTTCTTTTTGAACGTTACCGTAGCCTTTGTATTCATTGACCTTGTTTTCAATATGAATAACCGACATCCACATTCGCTTTCCTCTCACAGGCGTCAGTTCCTTTACACCACTCCAGTAACCGTGCCTTTCTTGGCACCAAATGGTCTTAAATCCTTCACTTTTTTCAATCAAGCTCATAAACGGATTATGCACGTGCGAGTGCAGGCCTAACCGAACGCGAGGTGCTACCTGTAAGGTATATCCGTCAACAAAGTCAATTGCCATGAACGATTGCTCTGAAAATTGATTCTGCACTTCTTTAACGAAGTCTTGATGAAGGCTGTCATCATTGTCCAACCTTGTCGTAATGAGAAAGGGCGCTGTTAATCTGGACGCTATTTCTTTTTTTATAGACGGGTAAAAGTTCTCCATCCCGTCTGCGTAAATAGGGATGAAGTTAGAGAACTCTGAAGCTAGCTCGTTAATTTTTTCGCGATAAATTTCTGGTGTATTCGTATCGAAAAACACTAGCCATTCGAAGTTTTTTTCCGTTTGAGATTTTATTGATGAATAACAATACTGCTCAAACAGCGCCAACCTGTTTTCCATCCAACTGTCAGTTAAAACTTTAGATTGAGATTTAGTCTCTTCCCAACCTTTTTTTCTAAGGTTAAAGCGCGTTAATATGAAATGCTGAAACATGATGATGCCGTCGACTATAAGAAAATAAAATTACAAAGTAACAAGTGCAGTCTGCATCATGAAATAGTATCAATAAAGACCGACCGTTTGCGAACAAAAAAGTCTTTTTCCTATTACTTTGCTAAGTAAGTTCCTCTAATCTAAAACTCGCTCACATTGTTTTCAAATCAAACCCGGGCTTCAGAAACCGAACGAACAATATTGCAATACATCTCGGTTCGTTTGAAGTGGCTCCACAATGAACTTATTGTCTACACTATCCCATTTCCCGAAGCAGATTCGGATTTGTCGAGCTGCCCTTCGGCTAGCACTTCGTTATCTAACTCAATTTTAAATGACGTTCCTGCTTTTCCATGCAGGCTATAACGAAAGCCGTACATTTCACCTTCATTTAAAGCAACTTCAGCAGACGTGTTGGGGTGAATTAAATCGTAAACACCTGAGTCGTTAGCTTGAGAAAATATATCAACGAACCATTTCCCTTCTGACATGGTGATTTTAAGTGTTTTTGTCATATGCGCCTCCATAAACCTCAGCCCTTATCGAACTGGGCAGCTGACGTGAATTACATTCCTTTGTATTTGTTCTTAAGCTCTTAAGATCAATAATGTGTTTACGATTTCGCGTCTAGCCCAGCTTGATAAAGCGCATTCTTTTTCAAGTCATAGTGACCGGCTACCACCGCTGCAGCCTTTTTAAGCGGCATATGCTCACACAAAGCACTCAGCAGCGACATTGCTTCACTGGGTATCGCTTGGTCACTTACCTTCGCGGGGCCAATCATGACAACGAATTCACCTTTCTGGTGTGCACTATCAGCATTGAGATAATTAATGACATCTTGCGCGCTGCCACTCACATAGGTTTCGAAGGTTTTGGATAGCTCTTTCGCTACAACAATCTGGCGATCGCCTAGAACCCGCTGAATATCAGTAACGGTGTCTAGAATTCGACGTGGCGCTTCATAGTAAACTGTGGTGAACGTTCTATCTATTAGTGCTGACAGTACGCTTTCACGTGCATGCACTTTAACCGGTAGGAACCCTTCAAATATAAATTTGTCTGTTGGCAGCCCCGATGCGCTTAATGCTGTAATTGCAGCGCATGGGCCCGGTAGTGCGCTAACTGGAATGCCCTGCTCACGACACTTGCGCACCAAAACGAAGCCCGGGTCACTAATTAACGGCGTTCCAGCATCACTTATTAATGCTACCGACTCGCCGCCCTTTAAACGCTCACAAAGCATGGCTGTGCGCTTGTCTTCGTTATGCTCGTGCAGAGAAAGGGTTTTCGTTCCAATGCTAAAGTGCTGTAAGAGTCGAGCGCTGTGACGGGTATCCTCGGCAGCGATCCAGCTTACTTCACTTAACACGCGTATTGCTCGGGCACTTATGTCGTCTAAATTACCGATAGGCGTTGGAACAATATATAGGGTGGCAGTGTCTGTCATAACAGTGGTTAAGTCTTACGTTAATTTTTAAAAATATGCGATAAGTGTATCACGCCATTAGTCCAGATTATGCTGGCAAGCGTAGATTTTCACACTGGTTAAGATAAACTTGACCTATAACGATGTAAAAGGAATGAAACTGTGCGTCATATTGGACAAGCTGGAAAAATTTTTACGCTATCAGCCATTGCTTCGGTATTGGTACTGTCGGGCTGTGGAAGTACCCCTAAAAGTCAGTCAAAACCAGTGGCAGTGAAACCAACACCCGTTGAAGCCACGCAGCTTGAAGAGAACGTTACACCTGAGCACAAACTCCTCGAAGCCAAAAAAGTATGGGAACGCACCCGTAATAAAGAACAGCGCGATAGGTTATTACTGCAAGCCGCTGATCTATACCTTCAAAATCAACAGCCCATATTAGCGCAGCAAGTACTCTATGAAGTAAAAGAAGATGGAATTTCAGGAACACATCAATCTTATTATTCCCTTTTAGTTGCTAAGGTTTATGCGGGAATGCCTGACGTGTCGGCAGAAGAATTGCTGGCAATGTTGGATGATGTAAACGATACAGGCGAAACTGCATTCCAAAAAGCAAAGCTTCAAACTCAGCTTTTCACCCAGCAAGGCAACATGGCTGCAGCCGCGAATAGCGTATTGAAGACCAATCTGTCGGACGATGAAAAAGTGCAGCAAGTTTGGCAGTGGATTACTTCTATTCCCACATCTTCACTCGATTCAGTGTCTGGTGCTTATCCTGACCTGTCTCCCTTTATTACGCTTCGCGAATTAACCGAGGAAAACGCGTCGTCGCCAGAAAAATTAGCCAGAAGCCTGACGCAATTTAGGCAGGTTTATCGCGGTCATGTATTAGAACACGCATTGCCTAATAACGTAATTAAAGCAAGCCAGCTTACCGATGCTGGCGCCAACGACATCGCAATTTTACTTCCACTATCTGGCAGGTTAGCTCGCACAGGACAAGCTGTTAAAAATGGCATAATGGCAGCTTATTACACCGATGTCGAAAAGCGCCATGATGAACACCTCCTGCCTCGTCTTCGTTTTATCGACACCAACGAAGTAGATACACAGCACTTACTCAGCGAAATTGGCGACACCAAGTTCATTATTGGGCCTCTTTTAAAAGACACCGTCGAAAGTTTAATTCCCAGTTTGCCGCCTGGTGTGAACGTACTTGCTTTAAACAGACCTGACGAATTGCCAGATAATGCTACTACTAAAGGGTTGGTAACAGGGTTGTCAGATTCTGCAGTAGCCGATAGCTCCGTTACCTTAGGACCTAAACTCGCCGAAGATAATACACAGGATGAATTCCGCTCATTAGACCTGCCCACGTCACTGAATTATTACGGTCTTGCACCTGAAGATGAAGCAAAGCAGCTTGCCGAATTTATCTTTAACAAAGGCTATCGTGCGCCCATCGTGATTGCCGCACAAAGCAATTTGTACCAGCGAATGGACGCCACCTTTAAAAAGCAGTGGCGAATGCTTAACAATCGCGAAAACAAGCAACGCGCTAACATAACGTCGGTATCATTTAACGACAGTAACTCACTTAGAGAAGGTATTACTCAGGCGTTAGATGTGGCGCAAAGTAACAAACGTATCAACCAAATTGAATACATGACAAATAGTGAAGTGTATAATATGCCTCGCAGCAGACGTGATATCGATGCCATTGTAGCGTTTGCTTCGCCTCAGGATACTGAACTACTTAACCCCATCATAGAGGCGAGCTTAAACCCGTACGATGGTAAACAAGTTCCGGTGTATGCCACCTCTCGCTCAATGGATTACGACAGCGGGAAAAATCAGTGGCGTGACCTACAAAATGTGCATTTTATCGACATGCCCTGGTTAATGCCTTCAAATAATTGGCAACCGCTTCAGCAGGAAGTTGAACAGGCTTGGCAAAATCAAAATACCATGCAAAAACGTTTGTTTGCGTTTGGTTTTGATGCGTACCAATTGCTGCCACAGCTAGGCATGCTTAACACGCTGAAATATCTTTCACACGAAGGGTTAACGGGCACGCTTTCCCTTAATCAACATGGGGCAGTAATACGCAAACAGCCTCAGGCAATTATTCGTAACGAAAAAGTTCAAATGCTTTCGGAGTAAAATTATGTCAATACTGCAAGGGAGTGCAGCAGAAGACAAGGCTTGTAAGTATCTAATGGAACAAGGCCTTACGCTTCGGTGTCGAAACTACCGCACGCGGCGCGGCGAGCTCGACATTGTAATGCAAGACGGCAGCACTATCGTGTGCGTTGAAGTTAAATACCGAAAACGAAATCAGTTTGGTAGTGCGCTTGAATTTGTTACTGCCAAAAAGCTACAGCGAATTCAGGCTGCGTTTGATTTCTATTTGTTAGATAATGGCTTAAATCCAGCGTCAACTCCTCTGCGAATAGACGTTGTTGCCATAGACGGAAACAACCTTCAGTGGTTGAAGAGCGTGGGCTAAAAACTGACAATATCCATTTTTAACACTGTTATTGCCCGAAGATACACTATGCGTACATCAGTGATAAATGTGTCTGTAAATGAGTGCAAGCGTTTTTATGCCAGAAGTATTCCGTTTGTTTTATCTTATGATTTGCAACCCTTCATCGGATTGATGAATGTTTCTTAGGTCCCCACAAATAATGAGTCATCCCAACAACAAGGTTTCGCCCAGCAGCGTTGATAACCAAGAAATAGAGCTAATAGTCGGCAACTCAAGCGCTAACTTTTCTGGCGTAACGTCTACCATGCTGCAAGTGACATCAATTCAAAAGCACATGATTAATTTGCGGATAATGGGTAAGCATTTTGTTCCAGACCCATCGATGACCCTTACCTTTTGGGAGGTCGCGAAAATGTGTCGACGCCCGCTTAGCAACGGTAAGTGGCGAATTTTTCATGCTCGTCGCGTTGACGAGATGATTCAGGGAGTGATCCTCAAATACGTGTTTCGCGCCAAAATAAAGCTTGTATTTAGCTCAGCCGCTCAACGTAAACGCTCTGCTTCTACGGTGTGGTTAAGCAATAAAATGGACGCGGTTATTGCAATGAGTAATCGCTCTGCGAAATACCTAAATAAGCCCCCCACCAAGATAAATCTTCATGGTGTGCAAATAGACAACTACACGCCAGCAGAAAACAAGCAAGAGGCTTGGCAGGCATTAGGTTACGGCGGCAGATACGGCATTGGTATTCTGGGCAGAGTAAGAGAGCAAAAAGGCGTTCATCTTTTCGTAGAAGCATGTATTAAAGTATTACCTAAATACCCAGACGTAAATGCGGTGGTTGTAGGCGCTATCTCCTCAAGCAACCAAGAATTTGTAAATCAGCTCAAAGCAAAGATTTCTGATGCCGGTTTAGCTGATCGTATTGTCTTCACTGGTGAATTGCCGTTCGAGCAAATTCCCAAAATCTTCAGTGCACTATCTTTAGTTAGTGCACTTAGCTATAACGAAGGATTTGGATTAACTGTGCCTGAAGCCATGAGTGCTGGTGCCGCGGTATTAGCTACGCAAGCAGGCGCATGGGAAGACATTATAAGACCAGGTATTGACGGATATATCGTTCCTACCAGAGACCAGCAATCTGTAACTGAAAAAATGGATCTGCTTCTTTCAGATATGGACAAACTTGCAGAAATGGGCAAAGCCGGTCGTGAACACGTTGTGAAAAATTTCAAAGTTGAAGATGAAGCAAGAAACTTGGTTGAGTTTTTTCGCACGCTTCAATAGTCAAGGGGGGCTGATTAGCGCTAACTTTGAGCGTAATGCCGTTTTCCCTCATACCGAGGCTGCGGCTTAAACTTCTGACAGACACATACCGGTCAATACGTATACATAGGCGCTGTTATGCAGCGCAGAGAATTTCATCAAATGATTTGCCGATTGATGAAAACAAAGAGACGACACATGATTGAACAGATAAAAGCGAATTTTACCGAAAGCATACAAACCAAAATAGCAGCATCGGAAATATTACCAGAGTATATTGAGAAAGCGGCATACATGATCGTTGAAGCCTTAATTAGAGGCAATAAAGTATTGAGCTGTGGTAACGGCGGTTCTGCAGGCGATGCGCAACATTTCGCTTCCAACATGCTTAACCGCTATGAGCGCGACCGTCCCAGCTTACCTGCAATTGCATTAAGCACAGACACCTCTACCCTGACGTCTATTGCGAACGACTATAACTTTGAAGAAATTTTTGCGAAGCAGGTGCGGGCGCTCGGTCAACCCGGAGATATACTGCTAGCCATTTCAACCAGCGGGAACTCTCGTAACGTTATTGCTGCGATGGAAGCGGCGTTATCTCGCGATATGACAATTGTCGCGCTTACAGGCAAAGATGGCGGTGAAATGGCGGGCTTTTTAAGTGAACATGATGTAGAAATTCGCGTGCCGTCTAACCGAACTTCGCGTATTCAAGAAGTTCACTTACTGGTTATTCACAACTTATGTGAGTGTATTGACGACAGCTTATTTCCAGCCGATCACGGCGACGAGTAGTGAAATAGAGGATGAGGACACAAGTGAAAAATTTAGGACTATTGGGTTCTGCATTAGCCCTACTTCTTACATTACAAGGGTGTGTAGTGGCCGTGGGTGCAGCAGGCGCCGTGGCAGCGAAAGTGGCCAACGACAGACGTACGGTGGGCACGCAGCTTGATGACCAAAATGCCGATGCTGCGGTGTCGTATCAATGGTCGAAAAGTGATGCGCTTAAGGAGCTGGCTAACCTTCAAGTGGATATTTATAACGGTGTGGCGCTGCTAACCGGGCAAGCGCCAAACCAAAGCTTGGTTGACGAAGCCGTGCGCCGCGCCCAAGAAGTCAGCTATATAAAAAAAATTCACAATCAAATAAGAATTGGCGAGGTAATAGGTGCTGGCACACAAGCCAACGACCTATGGCTAGCGTCAAAAGTGCGCACGAAAATTGTGGCAGACGAGCGAGTACCCGCTTTACAAGTTAAGGTAGTGGTTCAAGATTCCGAAGTATTCCTGATGGGGCGTTTAACCAATTTAGAAGCCACTGCCGCGGTAGATGTTGCTCGTAATATTACGGGTGTAGCGCGTGTAGTTAGAGCTTTTGAAATTGTTAAATAAAGAGTTCGCCACTGCCCTCTTAGTTGCAGGGGCACTCTTTATGGAAATTTTAGACGCCACGGTTATCACCACGGCGTTACCTGTCATAGCTGCCGACTTCAATGTACCGGCAGCCCACCTTTCTATCGGTGTATCGGCATACTTGGTAGCCGTAACACTCTTTATTCCATTAAGTGGTTACGCAGCCGATAAATTTGGCGCTCGCACTATATTTGTAGCAGCAATTGCCGTATTCACTTTTGCCTCGGTGCTTTGTGGTCTGAGTACCAGCTTATTCGAATTTACCTTATCTCGAATTCTTCAAGGTTTAGGCGGGGCTATGATGGTACCCGTGGGAAGATTAGTGGTTCTGCGGGATTTACCAAAAGAAAAGCTGGTAAAAACCGTAGCCATTATAACCTGGCCTGCGTTAAGCGCACCGCTATTAGGCCCTGTGCTAGGCGGTTACATCGCCACTCATTTCAGCTGGCAGTGGATTTTTTATATGAATATTCCACTGGGCATCATCGCTATCATTGCGTCACTGTGCTTATTAAAAAATACCAAAGGTGATGTGGGAAAATTCGATGTAAAAGGCTTTTTGCTAACCGGTGTCGGCTTTGCGCTGTTTATGGCGGGCATCGAATTTTTAGCCAGTACCAGCGACAAACTTATTCAGTCATTAGGCATCATCGCTATTGGCTTAGTACTCATGGTATTGGCAGTCAAACACGTAAAAACGGCCAAGAACCCACTATTTTCTTTCGATGCGATGCAACACAAAACCTTCCGGCTTACTGTGTTTGGCGGCTCTGTTATGCGTGTGGCACTTGGCAGTGCACCGTTTCTTGTGCCGCTAATGTTACAGCTTGGGATAGGTTACTCGCCAGTCGAAGCTGGCTCACTGCTGTTGTGGCTGTTTGCTGGAAACTTAGCGATAAAGCCAGCGACAACGTGGATCATGAATACCTTCGGCTTCAAACGCGTGCTTGTAGTAAACGGCGTGCTCATCGCCCTTGGTTTTGTGGCGCTCGCGATGATAAATCACTCCACATCGTCATTTACTATTGCCGTTATTTTATTTGTTAACGGTATTACTCGCTCAATGCACTTAACGTTAATAAACACCATTGCTTTTGCCGACGTCCCCCCCAATAAAATGCGAGACGCAAACACGCTAGGCGCCATTTTAATGCAAATGAACCGCGGTCTTGGCATTACCCTTTCTGCGCTTGCTATCGCTGCTGCAGCATTCATTCTTGGACAAAGCGCCAACACGCCGACCCTACAAACGTTTACGCTATCTATGATGTTCATGGCCGCACTAGCGCTTGTCAGCATTTACGATAGCTTAATGCTGTCAAAGGAAGATGGCAATTCAGTGTTAAATAAAAGAAAAGCGAAAAAAGCGCTATAGACCTAATCTTTAGGGGATTGAAGTTTTCTGCCCAAGTTGCGGTGCAAGACGGATGGCAGAGAGTGTAAAATTGTTAGTTGATGATGTTTTTATGGCTTGAATCGACCAGACTTTACTAGACAGATTTTCGTTTGAATTCTTCTAGCTTTTCATAAACCAGTGGAGGCATATTATTCGCTTCACCATGCTTGCGTCTAGAGTTATAAAACATTTCGATGTAATCGAAAAAATACGGTAGCTTCCTTTAGGATGTCGCGTTCCATTGTTACGCGTTTAAGCTCTTTCTCTAGCTGCTTAATTCGGTCGGATTGCTCTTGAGACTGCCTATGTTCTTCACTCTCTGGGCCGCAGGCTTTTATCCAGTTATACAGCGAACTGCTAGTCACTCCCAGCCTCTCAGAAACGCTTGCCACCGAATAACCTTGGTCGGTAACTTGTTTGACGGCTTGTATTTTAAATTCTTCTGTAAATCTCTGAGACATCTTTTCTCCTTAGTACACATAATTATAAAGCAATTAAGTGTCTAGAGAAGTCTGGTCGATTCACTTGTTACATTGCATAAAAGGCGCATATATTTTTTTAATAACCAAAGGAGAGAAATTTCTTACTCACATCACTCTATTAAAAGCCAATTGTGTTTTGTAATTCTTAAACACCGTGACAAGAAATTTCAACATTTGACAATATGGACATCTAAGACATGACAAAATGCGCAATAGCAACATCCAGACGAAAGAGAGAACCCAAAGTCTTTTCGTTCTTGTTGATTCGAACCTTGGTCGGCGTCATTGCGCTCACCATTCCCTTCCTCGTCACCTACACAGCGGGAACCGACTTATCTTCAATTAGTGCATCGTATTACACAGATGCACGCGATTGGTTTGTTGGCTTGCTATTTGCCGTTGCGGCGTTTCTTTTCGCTTACAACGGCAGATCTATAGTTCAGTGTGTATTAAGCAAAATTGCATCACTGGCGGCAATGGGTGTGGCCCTCTCCCCTACAACGCGAGAGGGTTGTAACAATAAATTGGGGAAAAAGGTTGAGACGAATTTAGACACTGCATGTAAATGTATTTGTGATGTACCAAATGTATTTTGCGAATGCATAGCATGCGATCCAGTATGGATTGGAATTGCGCACTATGTGGCGGCTGCGATTTTATTTTTCATCCTCACGATTTTTTGCTTTTTCATTTTCTTCCGTGAAACAGGCGAGCGTATTGACGGCGAAGAAAGATCTCAAGACGAAAAGTTTAGGCACTGGATTTACTTCGTATGCAGCATTTTTATGTTTTTGAGTATGATTGGCCTTCTTCTCTACTTTTTTAAATGGGCGTTCACCGACGTGAAAGACTTTGTTTATTGGGCTGAAGCATTAGCACTAGTGTCTTTTGGCTTTGCGTGGACAGTTTCAGGAAAATGGATCCCCGGTCTTACTAAGTCCCGTTAGTCTAGGTTCAAAAAAGGAAGTTAATTAAATGAAAAAAGCGATCATCGTTGGCGTAATAGTCTTTGTCCTTAGTACGCCAATGGACTACATGCTCAATAGTTTCTTGAGTCTGAAGACATTTATTTTTACATGGATATCGTCGATTTCCGCAAACCGATTAACGGCTTGCTTGATTGCAGCGGTCGAACAGGACATGAAACTCAATGCCTTCCGTGATGCGCTGCTCGCATAGCTAAACAAAAAGGTTGGCTTTAATAAAGGCTTAAAACCACGTCGTAGCAATTGCCGTAGACGTCGGTATATTTAGTTTTTCAGACAAACCGGTAAGCACGCGTTCGGGACCGTATACGATACCTTGCTGTTTAGCGGTCCACACGCAGGTTAAAATACTCGTACCTTTGCGTAATTCACACTGCCACTTAGCGGTCGTTTCAGCGAGCCGTTCATAGTCATCTTCTATTTCCCAACCTCCGTCTACATGGTCTACGATAAGTTGTTCAAATTGAGCGAACGAAATAGGCTGAATGATTACCCATTCGTTTTTCTTAAACTTTTTTTCTAAACGTGATTTCTTAAAACTGGTAAACAATGCCACGTTCCATCTCCGTATGATTAATAGGCCCAAGCAACAACGAGTATTTTATTTTTTTTATTGTGCGTTTTTAAAACAGTTTTAAAACTATGCTAATAAATGAGATAACACAAGAGAAACAAGGCAAAAAAAAGCCAGTCTTCAGACTGGCTTAATAATCGTAACTCGTTGTAGCTATTAGAATTCAGTTGAAAACCTAACGCCGAACTCGCTTGCGTCGTTACTTAGAACTTGCAGGATATAGTCACCTGTGTACAAGCGCGCGTTATCGTAACGCTCATCAAAAATGTTGCGACCGTAAAGTGCAACAGTATAAGCGTCGTTCGCCGGCGTATACGCGATATCGAAGTTGACTAGCTCACGGCTATCTAGCTCAGTCATACGCTCAGGCGCAGAAGTAGGCTCGCCATACATTTCTGCGCGATATGAGTAATCGGCGCGCACGCGAATTGAGTCACCACCATCAAGCTCAAAGGTGTACTGCGGACCAATTGCAAGGGTTAGGTCTGGAGTTAATGGCGCTACTGGGCTGAAACCGTTTTGATCATCAACATCTACATCCATGTAACCAACGCTGGTCATCATGCTGAAGTTGCCGTAGGTGAACGTAGCATCAGCTTCAACACCACGAGATGTTTGCTCAACCACAAGGTTCGCGGTGTCAAAACCACTCTCGCTCACGCGACTTACTTGATAAGGAAGATCTTCAAATTCAGTGTTAAATACTGCAACACTAATGTCGAAGTAATCGTTCACACGACCTTTAATACCTACTTCATAGTTAGTAGCGGTAATATTGTCAGACGCCGTAAAGCAGTTATTTGCGCGAACTAATTGACGAACCATCTCTTGCTCTTCAGAAGAAGCCGTTATGAAACCACCTAGGTTATCGTAATTGCCTTGTTCAACAACATTATCAAACAAACAGAATGGACGTGCTGGGAATTGACCTGACTGGTAACCAGACTGAATGGTTGCATAGCCTGTCATGCCATTTTCAAATGTGTAGTTAGTGGCTAGTTCCCACGTCACTTCGTCCCAATCATTTGAGTCGTTGACCGTACCCAAAAGACTGAACACGTTTGCCGACGCATCTTTTTCATCTTTCGTGTAACGAATACCACCAGAGATACTAAGCTCATCCGTTAAGTCGTGACGCACGTTAACATAAGCCGCTTTCGACGTAGTTTCCTGATCAAGTTCTAAAAGGTTCGGGCCGCCATTGAAGTTAGAATCGTCACCTTGACGGTTGCTCCCCTCTTCATTGAAGTAGTAAAGGCCTGCAACAAAATCAGTATATTCGTTGATATAGCCGTTAAGCTGAAGCTCTATTGATGTTTGATCTGCTTCACCGCGCTCAGGAAACTGGTCTAGTGAATAAATTGTGCCGTCATCATCGAGGCCCGCCTTATACTTAGACGTACGTTGGCTCGCAACAACCTTTGCCGTGTAGTCGTCGTTGATATCCCACTCAGTAGTCAACGAGAGGCCACGAGCTTCATTAGATACACTCGTTATCGCTTCTGTGCCCGTCGCGTTGTCATAACGATCTGCACCTTCAGGTATCACATCTGTATTACGTAACGGTACACCAACGCCATTTTGACCACCGAAGTAACGTTCTGAACCCACTTCATCAATTAGTACAGTGTAAGGGCGTAAGCCGCCGTCACCATTGTTAGCATCTGCGGTTAATACCATACGGAAGTCATTTGAAGGCTCCCACTTAAGTGAAACACGCCCAGAAATATCTTCGGTCTCACCTACATCGTACTCAGCATTTGGCACGTTAATGAATTCGCCAAGACCATCGCGCTTGTTGAATGCCAAATTCATGTTGAACGCAACAGTTTCTGATAAAGCATGGTTAACAAAAAGGTCTGCTTTTAAGCGCCCACGTGTACCAAATTCAGTATTAATTTTAGTTACATCGCCCTGGTCAGGCTCTTTGGTGATGATGTTAATAGCACCACCAATAGAGTTTCGACCATACAGGGTACCTTGAGGGCCTCGAAGCACTTCGATACGCTCAATGTTGTTTAAGCTCCAATTTTGTCCCACCTGTCGACCTAGGTATACGCCGTCAACGTAAACGCTCACGCCCGGATCTGTAGTAATAAGGTGGTCTTGAAGACCAATACCACGAATAAATGGGTTTACAGACGACGTGTGGCCAGCCGAGAAACCAGTAACGTTTAAGTTCGGTACAAACTTACCAACGTCAGTTAGGTCAGTAATACCTTGAGCAGCTAGTTTGTCGCCGTCGAAGGCACTGATAGCAATTGGAACTTCGTAGATAACTTGAGGGCGCTTTGTTGCGGTTACGGTAATGGCTTCAAACTTTTGTTCTTCTGTTGCTTCGGCTTCTTGAGCAATGGCAATGTTTGATAGAGCTGGAACGGTCATCGCTACTGCAAGTGCGACAGGTGAAAGCTTACTGGCGAGTGCCTTAGACACGTCAGTATTGGTTTTCATGGTATAACCCCTTTGCGTGAGTGTTAGGTGTAATAATATTTTTAGGCTGCTTCAAGTTCTTCTTTGGAACTTTGAAAGACTAAACTCACTAATTTAAGAGGCGCACATAACCTTGTGCTTATACTGGATTACAGGCAATAAAAAAGTAAGTCGCAATAAAACATTACAAACTTACTTTCAATAATACACTGCCTTAAAAGTAGAACTTATTTTCCAGCCCTCTAAAATTCAGTGCAAGAATTTAGGCTTGAAGACTGGAACGATATGTTACCGTTAGATGACTATCTTGCAAAGTAAAATATTACAGTTTTACTAAAATAAGCATTCAAAATTAGACTAATTGGTTAGATTAAGCATTGAGCAGAAATTTTGCGCAAAGCTCATAAAAACATTTCAATAACATAAAGATAACTCACATAAAGCATTCGCAACGCCCAGGCAAAATAGTTAAATAAGGCCTAGACCAAACGGACAAACTTTATACACCTCATCCCGAAAAATATTGTTCTTTTACTTTGTCCGTTTACGCTTAACTAACGTTACTAAATTACTTTTTCTTTTTCAGCACCGTCAATATCATTGCGCGGATTTCACCTAATAGGCCGAATTCATACTCTTTGCCAAGTAAACGTGTAGCTCAACACCATTACACATCTGTCCAAATCTGCCGTTAAACGTAACTATCAGAAAAATACTGCACCTGTTTTGTCGACAATATGATGATCAAAAGGTTGAAAAATCGTCAAAACAGGCATATATTGTCGACATTAGCTATTTTAAGATTCTATACAGTGTTAGTAAAGAACGAACAAGCCATCACCAATGCTGACCGCACTTTCTTTCAATTAAGGAAGGATATTGTTGAGGGCGTCATTCCAGCAGGCAGTAAGCTGAGTGAAATGGAATTGTCGACAAAATATGAAGTAAGTCGTGCGGTTATCCGTGAAGCCATTAATCGATTAGCCACTTGCCATCTTGTCGAACGGAAAGCTAACGTAGGTGCTCGCGTGGTAGCACTGTCACCCGAAGGCCTTATTCAGCTATATCAGGTGCGCGAAGCGTTAGAAGGTATGGCCGCCCGCTTAGCAGCACGCTACATGAGCGATGAAGAGATTGCCGACATGCAGGCATTACTCGATAGCCACTTCGATAAAGTGAAAGATGGCCAAAGTTATTATCAAGAAGCGGGCGATGTAGACTTTCACTACAGAATTGTAACTGGCAGTAAAAATGATCATCTTATCAGCGTACTTGTAGACGGGCTTTACCATCTTGTGCGTATGTACCGCGTACAGCTGGGTATGGCTGGCCCTCGCGTAAGCACTGCGTTTGATGAGCACAGACACATCGTTAACGCTATTGCCAATCGCGACGAGGAACTGGCTGAGATGTTAATGCGTCGCCATATTCTTTATTCCAAAAATAATATCGAGAAGAAGCTTAACCATGGTTAACCCTTTAAAGCCTTCTTCAACCCTAATTCACCTCTACCCTACTTTCAAATAAGCGAGTGATTATCATGAGTGCAGGAAAGAAATTCAGAACCGCATTAGAGAACAACAAGCCGCTACAAATTGTGGGCACCATTAATGCGTACACCGCCATGATGGCGAAAGCTATTGGTCACCAAGCTATTTATCTGTCAGGTGGCGGCGTAGCGAATGCGTCTTACGGTCTACCCGACTTAGGCATGACTTCACTTAATGATGTAATTGCTGACGTACAGCGCATTACCAGTGCATGCGATCTTCCGCTAATGGTAGACATCGACACCGGTTGGGGCGGTGCATTTAACATTGCCAAAACCATTCGCGACATGGAAAAAGCAGGTGCCGCGGCAGTGCATATGGAAGATCAGGTTGCGCAAAAACGTTGTGGTCACCGTCCTAACAAAGAAATTGTAAGCACGGCTGAAATGGTCGACCGTATCAAAGCCGCCGTTGATGCCAGAACTGACCCAGATTTCTTCATCATGGCCCGTACCGACGCATTTGCACAAGAAGGTTTAGAAAAAGCCATTGAGCGCGCAAAAGCCTATGTTACAGCGGGTGCCGACGGCATATTCGCAGAAGCCGTACAAACTGAAGAGCACTATCGTGCATTCTCAGAGGCCCTAGACGTACCGATCCTTGCCAATATCACTGAGTTCGGCAAAACCGAACTTTGGAACAAAAAAGAGCTCGGCGAATGGGGTGCCGACATGGTGCTTTACCCTCTTAGCGCCTTCCGTGCCATGAATAAAGCAGCAGAAATGGTGTACAAATCTATACTTGAAAACGGTGATCAAAAAGCCGTTGTCGACAGCATGCAAACACGTATGGAACTGTACGATTATCTTGGCTACCACGAATACGAGCAAAAGCTAGATGCTCTGTTCGCCGAAGGTAAGAACTAAGAAAAAACACGAACTGAGCTTGAAGTTGGCGGGCACGAAGATGTAGGGGTGAAGTACAGTTCCCTGCTCCTCCGAGGTATGGATGCCGAGGCGGAGCCCCCATAGAAGGGTTCACGGCGTGGCAGGGGGCAGTGCTTTGCCCCTGCAGCCAATGTGCCCGCCAACTTCAAGCGTCCAAATTACTCACTATTATCGATTAAAAGTACCTTACAAATTACACAAGACCGGAGACAACAAGATGGCTAAACAGTTAAGTGGCGCGGGTTTACGCGGCCAAGTTGCAGGTAAAACAGCATTATCAACCGTAGGTAAATCAGGTTCTGGTTTAACGTATCGTGGTTACGACGTAAAAGACTTAGCGCAAAGCTGTCAATTTGAAGAAGTAGCGTATCTTATTCTTAAGGGCAAGCTACCTAACCAGTCTGAACTAGACGCTTATAAAACAAAACTTCGCGGCATGCGCGGTCTTCCAACAGCACTTAAAGAAGTGCTAGAGCGCATTCCAAAAAATGCCCACCCAATGGACGTACTTCGCACGGGCTGTTCAATGCTAGGTAACCTTGAAATGGAAACCAGCTTCGACCAGCAGCAAGACGTAACTGATCGTATGTTGGCGTGCTTCCCAAGCATTATCTGCTACTGGTATCGCTTCTCACACGACGGTGTACGTGTAGATGTTGAAACCGATGACGATTCAATTGGTGGTCATTTCCTACATATGCTTCACGGCGAAAAACCACGTGAACTGCACGAACAAGTCATGCATGTATCGCTAATTCTTTATGCAGAGCATGAATTTAACGCTTCTACCTTTACTGCCCGTGTTTGTGCATCAACCTTATCTGATATGCATTCTTGCGTAACTGGCGCTATCGGTTCACTTCGCGGTCCACTTCACGGTGGAGCTAACGAAGCCGCCATGGAAATGATTGAAGGCTTTACTTCACCTGATGATGCAGAAGAAAAAATGATGGGCATGCTTGAGCGCAAAGAGAAGATAATGGGCTTTGGTCATGCAATTTACTCTGAGTCAGACCCGCGTAACGAAATCATTAAGCAATGGTCTGAAAAGCTAGCTGCCGATGTGGGCGACGACGTGCTTTACCCTGTGTCTGTTCGCTGTGAAGAAGTAATGTGGCGCGAGAAGAAGCTTTTCTGTAATGCAGATTTCTTCCATGCCTCTGCCTATAACTTCATGGGAATCCCTACGCCGCTGTTCACGCCAATCTTCGTAATGTCACGCCTTACGGGTTGGGCAGCACACGTTATGGAACAGCGCGCTGACAACCGTATTATTCGTCCATCAGCAGAATACACAGGTGAAGAACTTCGCCCAGTACCTGCTGTTAGCGAACGCGCTTAGAGCAAAGGTTGAGTTTTATGAATATTGATTACCGTAAACCGCTTCCTAATGCGGGTATCGATTTTTTCGATACCCGTGAAGCGGTAGATACTATAGAGCCGGGGGCCTACGCCAAGCTGCCTTATACGTCGCGTGTACTGGCTGAAAACCTAGTTCGTAAATGCGCGCCTGACATGCTTACCGACTCACTTAAGCAGCTTATTTACCGCAAGCGCGATTTAGACTTTCCGTGGTTCCCTGCCCGCGTGGTGTGCCATGATATTTTGGGTCAAACGGCACTTGTCGACTTGGCAGGTCTTCGCGATGCTATTGCAGCAAAAGGCGGCGACCCAGCGAAGGTGAATCCCGTTGTGCCAACGCAGTTAATTGTGGATCACTCATTAGCTGTAGAGCATGCGGGTTTTGAAAAAGATGCCTTCGAGAAAAACCGTGCCATTGAAGACAGACGCAATGATGACCGTTTCCACTTTATCAACTGGACGAAAACTGCGTTTAGAAACGTAGATGTAATACCGCCGGGCAACGGCATAATGCACCAAATCAACTTGGAGCGTATGTCACCGGTCATTCAAGCTCGTGACGGCGTTGCCTTCCCTGACACCTTAGTGGGTACAGACAGCCATACGCCACATGTTGATGCACTTGGCGTTATCGCCGTAGGTGTGGGCGGCCTTGAAGCCGAAAGCGTAATGCTGGGCCGCGCGTCTTACATGCGTTTGCCAAATATTGTAGGAGTGGAGCTTACCGGCAAACCACAGCCTGGCATTACCGCTACCGACATTGTATTAGCACTTACTGAGTTTTTGCGTAAAGAGCGCGTGGTATCTGCATATCTTGAATTCTATGGTGAAGGTGCATCGCACCTAACGCTGGGCGACCGCGCAACCATTTCGAACATGACACCAGAATATGGCGCCACTGCAGCCATGTTCTACATTGATCAACAAACCATTGATTACTTGCGCCTAACAGGGCGTGAGGAAAAGCAAATTGCGCTAGTGGAGCAATATGCTAAGCACACAGGTTTATGGGCTGATGATTTAGAAACTGCCGAGTATGAGCGGGTGCTTACGTTCGACCTTTCTGCTGTTGGCCGTAACATGGCTGGCCCTTCTAACCCACACGCACGCTTACCTACCAGCGATTTAGAAAGTCGCGGCATAGCAGCGAAGTGGATCGAGGAGGAAGGCAAAATGCCTGATGGCGCCGTTATTATCGCGGCAATCACAAGCTGTACCAATACGTCAAACCCACGTAACGTCATTGCAGCAGGTCTACTTGCACGCAACGCCAACCAGCGCGGTTTAACTCGCAAGCCGTGGGTAAAAAGCTCGCTAGCACCAGGTTCTAAAGCCGTTAAGTTGTACCTTGAAGAAGCCAACTTAATGAGCGAGCTGGAAGATTTAGGCTTTGGCGTTGTAGCGTTTGCCTGCACTACCTGTAACGGTATGAGCGGCGCGCTAGACCCTAATATTCAGCAAGAGATTATTGACCGTGATTTATACGCCACGGCAGTATTATCGGGCAATCGTAACTTTGACGGTCGCATTCACCCCTATGCTAAGCAAGCCTTCTTGGCATCGCCACCGCTGGTTGTAGCATACGCTATTGCCGGTACTGTCCGCTTTGATATTGAGAAAGACGTACTAGGAATAGACAAAGACGGTAACCCGGTGACGCTTAAAGACATTTGGCCAAGCGACGAAGAAATTGATGCTATCGTTGCGAAGTCGGTGAAGCCTGAACACTTTAGAAAAGTGTACGAGCCAATGTTCGACTTAAGCGTTGACTATGGCAAAGACATTAACCCACTGTACGATTGGCGTGAAATGAGCACCTACATTCGTCGCCCGCCCTACTGGGAAGGCGCGATGGATGCCGAGCGAACAATGAAAGGCATGCGTCCGTTAGCCATTTTGGGTGACAACATCACCACTGACCATTTATCACCTTCGAACGCCATTATGGCAAGCAGTGCTGCAGGTGAATACTTAGCAAAAATGGGGCTACCCGAAGAAGACTTCAACTCCTACGCCACCCACCGAGGCGATCATTTAACCGCACAGCGCGCTACCCTTGCGAACCCGAAAGTGTTCAACGAGATGGTGCTAGAAAATGGTGAGGTGAAGCAAGGTTCACTGGCGCGCGTTGAGCCAGAAGGCAAAGTGATGCGCATGTGGGAGGCCATTGAAACCTACATGAACCGTAGGCAACCGCTAATTATTGTTGCTGGCGCTGACTACGGTCAGGGCTCATCACGGGACTGGGCAGCCAAGGGCGTTCGTCTTGCAGGGGTTGAAGTGATTGTAGCCGAGGGCTTCGAGCGTATTCACCGTACTAACCTAATTGGTATGGGCGTTTTACCGCTTGAGTTTAAACCAGGCACTACACGTAAAACGTTAGAGTTGGACGGTACGGAAACCTACGACGTAAGCGGCAAACCGTCACCGGGTGCAACGCTATCACTAGTAGTGAACCGTCAAAACGGTGAGCAGCTAGAAGTTCCAGTAACCTGTCGCTTAGATACCGCAGAAGAAGTCTCGATTTACAGCGCAGGAGGCGTACTACAACGCTTCGCCAAAGACTTCTTGGAAGCTGAAGCTAGCTGAGGGGGAAAAACATGACAAAGTATGCGCCACAACTTCGAGTGCCGGCTACCTACATGCGTGGCGGTACCAGTAAGGGTGTGTTTTTTAACTTAACCGATTTGCCAGAAGCCGCGCAGAAGCCAGGACCGGCGCGCGATGCTCTGCTTCTGCGCGTTATCGGAAGCCCCGATCCATACGGCAAACAAACTGACGGTATGGGCGGTGCTACATCAAGCACAAGCAAAACGGTGATCTTAAGCAAGAGTGAACGTGAAGGTTACGATGTCGACTACCTGTTTGGACAAGTGGCTATCGACAAACCTTTTGTAGACTGGAGCGGAAACTGTGGAAATCTAACCGCAGCCGTTGGCGCGTTTGCCATAACCAATGGACTGGTAGATAAAAGTAAAATACCAGAGAACGGCGTTGCCACCGTCAACATTTGGCAGGCCAATATCAATAAAGCCATTATCGCCAAGGTGCCAATAACCAATGGGGAAGTACAGGAAACGGGCGACTTTGAACTAGACGGCGTCGCCTTCCCTGCTGCAGAAGTGGAAGTAGCATTCGTAGACCCGGCTGACGGTGAAGGTGCAATATTTCCTACGGGGCGCTTAGTAGACACACTTGAAGTCCCGGGCGTGGGCTCACTTCAGGCAACTATGATAAACGCGGGTATTCCAACCATTTTCATAAATGCAGAAGATATTGACTACACAGGCACTGAGCTGCAGGATGACATTAACGGTGATACAGAAGCACTTTCTAAATTTGAAGCCATTCGTGCACACGGTGCAGTCCAAATGGGCCTAATTAACGAGGTGGGTGAAGCCGCAAACAGGCAGCACACGCCAAAAGTTGCGTTTGTCGCCCCTCCTAGAGGTTATAAAGCATCAAGCGGCAAAGATATTTTAGGCTCTGACATCGACGTACTGGTTCGCGCACTGTCTATGGGAAAACTTCATCACGCGATGATGGGTACGGCTGCGGTAGCTATTGCAGCAGCTGCTGCAATTCCAGGTACGCTGGTAAACATAGCAGCAGACGGCGGTGATAGGGAGTCGGTGACTTTTGGGCATCCATCAGGCACGCTAAGAGTAGGTGCAAAAGCGACGTTTGAAGATAGCAAATGGCAAATTAAGCAAGCTGTAATGAGCAGAAGCGCCCGTATTTTGATGGAAGGTGCGGTGCGCGTTCCCGTTGAGCAAAGTTAATGCAACACAGTGTTACATAAGATAAAAGTTATTTAGACATTAGTTTAAAAAGCCCTCTTGCAGAGGGCTTTTTCGTTTAGAATTGGTTATTATCGAAGCTTAAGTGCCGAGAGTAGATCACATGTATAAAGTTCTTGTAGTAGAAGACAGTCTCACAGTCCGAAAGATTGTAAACAAACTTATTGAGGATAATCCTCACTTTACGTGTGATTTGTGCGAAGATCTTGCGGAAGCTAAAAGCGCGCTAGAGAGCGACACTGAATACTTGGCAGCCATCGTCGACTTAAATCTTCCCGACGCCCCAAATGGTGAAAGTGTGGAACTTGCGCTTTCCTACAACGTTCCAACGATCGTGCTTACTGGAAATTTCGACGAATTTACTCGTGCTCAGCTACTCGATCAAGGCGTATTGGATTACATCACAAAAGAGTCGCGCTATTCATACCTTCAAGTGTCTAAACTTGTAGATCGCTTAAGAAAGAACCTCACAACCAAAGTACTGGTAGTGGAAGATTCAAGAACCAGCCGAAATCATATTTGTTCATTGCTTCGCAAGTTTCAATTTCAAGTGCACGAAGCCAGCGATGGCTTAGAAGCACTAGAAGAACTCGACAACCACCGTGATATAAAAATGGTTATTGCCGACCACCGTATGCCAAACATGGATGGTTATGAGCTGGTAAAAGCAATACGCCATGAAAAGCGCATGCAGGACTTGGTATTTATTGGTCTATCGGCAAACGGCGATAGCGTGCTGACCTCAAAGTTCATTAAAAGCGGCGCGAATGATTTCCTTTCTAAACCCTTTTATCATGAAGAGTTTTATTGCCGGATAATGCAAAACCTTGAATCACAGGAAATGATTCAAACCATTAAAAATTCAGCGAACTTAGACCCGCTAACCAAGGTATACAACCGCCGTTTTCTTTACGAAAAAGCGGAAGAGCTATTTGCAAATAAAGCGTCGAGGAAAGATGTCATTGTGTCGATGATAGACGCTGATAACTTCAAAAACGTGAATGATACCTTCGGCCATAAGACGGGCGATATGCTGTTGCAAGAATTTGCTGCGCTACTCAGAAATTACTTCCCTGACGACCTTATTGTTCGTTATGGTGGCGAAGAGTTTACTGTGGTATCGGTAAGGCAGCCCAAAGTGTACTTATCCGCACTTTCTGCATTTATGGATGCTGTTCGTTCCACAGCGTTTACCAACCACAAGTTCAATATTACCTGCAGTATCGGCGTATGCGCTGAAGAATATAATTGCTTGGAATCTCAATTAGAAGTGGCTGACGCGCGCCTATACGAAGCTAAACACGCGGGCAAAAACCAGATCATTCTTCGAGACTCAGCGGCCAAAGCTGCTCATGCTTGATAAACCGTTTCTATAGCAGCCAACCGGGTAACATATAGCAAATAAATACCAGCAAGCCGAAATAGCCTACCAACACAGTGGTAATTGACTTATTAATAAATACATTGCTGTTGCTCGTTTTGGGAGCCGAACGCAGGGTGCTTTTATCGCTAGGTAACAAAGTCGAAAGAATAATCGCGGGCATGACTGTGCCGATGAACCCCGTCACATTCCACCAAAACCAAAACACGTCCTCTACAAAAAATGCGAACGACAAATTAGTCAGCACACCACACATTAGGCCGATGTTAGCCTGCTTGGCATTTACCTTTCTTGCAAGCATCCCTAGTAAAAACACTGCCAAAACAGGACCAAAAAAGACAGAGCCCACTTTGTTTACTGCTTCTATTACGGTAGGTGCTATATCACCTGCGTTGAGCGAGAGCAGTAAAATGATCACTCCCCAAAGCAAGCCCGCAAACTTAGCAGAATTCAGGTAGCCTTCAGGTTTTGTGCACTTACCAGTGAATTTGAAATAGTCTTCTAGAGAAACAGCCGCAAGTGAATTGATAGCCGAGCTTAATGATGACATAGCCGCAGCGAGAATGGCGACGACAAGCAAACCTATCAGCCCATGAGGCAAATAGTTAAGAATAAAGACTGGCATAAGCCAGTCCGGGTTGTCTTTAGGTATTTGAGATAATAAGTTAACGTCGTTAAACGCTAACGTTCCAATAACCAAGCCTGCCAAACAATATAGAAGCGTTATTGGAAATCTAAAAATGCCGTTGGCTAGCATCATCTTTTTTAGATCGTCTTCAGATTTGGCTGACAACGCTCGTTGTGCTTCAGATTGATCGCAGCCATAGTAAGAGGCATAGAGGATCACGCCACCCAACACCATTGGTAAAAAGCCAAAGCCGTCTCTATCAAAACCCAGGGATGAAAAATTGAGGGTAGCAACTCGTTCGCTTGGAAGTAGTTGTAAAAAAGAATCCCAACCGCCTAAAGCATTAAGACCAAAAGCAATGCATATAGCTGTGCCTAATACGATAACAACCATTTGCACCGCGTCACCATATACAACCGCTTTCATCCCCCCTTGTAAGGAGTACAAAACGGTAATAACGCCAACAAGCAGTATTGCCTGCGTAGATGAAATCTGCATGGTTCCTTGCAATATAATGGATAGCGCATACACCATTATGCCGGTGGCGAACGCCCTGCTAAATTGAAATACAATACTGATGAAAATACGGGTAGAGGTAGAGAAGCGTCGCTCGAGGTAGTCATAAATACTCACTACACCACTTCGGTACAACGTAGGCAATACGGTGGTAATGAGTAAAAGCATAGCTAATGGAACTGCCAGTTCATAAGAGAGCCAAATCAGCCCTCCCCCCTCACGGAAGCCGACAAATGCAGGAGCAGAAATGAAACTGACTGCCGAGAGTTGCGTCGCCATAACTGAAAGTAAGAGCGGTTTCCAACTTAAGCTTCTTCCAGCTAGAAAATAATCGTTCTTTGTCTGTTGTCCGCGTAGGCTGAAGCCGATGACGAGTAACGTAATGAGGTAAATCGCGATAACACTGTAATCAAGAATATCCATATAGACGCAAGGTTGAGCAACTAAATACCTACCATTACATAAACTCAGTCTATTTGCATAAAAAAGCGTATAAAAAAGCAACGCACAAAGAGACGGTGAACGTTACATCCAAGATCTTCTGGTCGACTCCACCTCGAACAACACGCAGTCTGCAAGTTTATTAACGTACTCTTCTGGTAGAAACGGTACAGTCACCGCCCCCGAAGCCAGCACAAACTTAATGGTGGCCAGTTTTTTTCGCTTCATAAACACGCTTTGCTTAACGATAACTTGCTGCACTTTATAAGGCTCAAAACACTGATAGTCTACACCTACTCTACCTCGCCTTATGTAAACGTAATTATCGTCGAAGGCTATGCCCCATCGCCACCATCTAAGCGTGAGTAAAAGCGCAACCGTACTAATGACGGCGAGTGTACCAAGCATAATATCCAGATGGGACGACACGGCGCCAATGGTGAAGAAAAACGCGAATGGCAATGTCCAACCCGCAAGCAACCAAAAAGTAATGAATCGCTTGCTAATGGTTTGATATTCTTGACCTCGCAGGTCGCATCCAGGCATGACTTCTTGGCTTAGCGCGAAGGCTTCATCTTCGGTAACCGATGGCACAATGAGTTTATTTGGCGACATCAGTTCTTGCATTTGCTGCCCAGCTGTGGAGTTTTGCTCAAAATACAAATTCACCCGCTTAAGAATCTTATCCAGCCAGTCTTGCTTCGCCGTGATCATTTGGATGCGCGAAGCTCGCATGCTGACTTCCAGTTTATTAAGCAAGCCGCTGCGACGGATATAGCGATCACCTGTTCGTGAAAGTGTGTAGCCGTAAAAAGTGAAAAGCGCGCCACCTACGCTAAGTAGTGCCACTAGCGCCATTAGCATCATTATTATAACGAAGGCATACAGTCCAAATTGCCACCACGCTACCGTTTGTTCACCAACAAGCTGGTTGAGCTGTAAGCCTTTATCGGCTAACCACTCTGACACCAAACCGAACACATCATCATAAAAAGGCGCAGCGGCACCCAGTATGATCCATACGCGATTATTGGTGATGCCGTGAATAATAATGTCTTTCACAGATCGTCGATTTAATACTTCTTCATTTGAATGGGAAGAAGCTACCGCTTTAGCGCGCGTTCGTGGCGTGGGAAAAGATGAACTCTGCTCGTCGGACAAAGCTTCATCTGGCAAACAATCTAGGTCACCCTCATCGTGCTGAGCTTTTTCATACAACACCTGCTTTTTTAGCGCTTCAGCATAATCTTCAGGAACCGCTACGATTTTAGCTTCTTCTTTACCACTTCCTGCGGTATCAAGCACCACTAACGCGTACCCAAAAGGTTGGTAATAAAAAGGGCGTTCTATCTTAACGTTTTGAATACGCCATAAAGGCAAGTTGGTATAGCGGCGTTGAAACACGCCATGATGAATCTCAACGTGCTGGTTATGTATCCGAAACTTGTACATTAGGTAGCTTACCAAGCCACTAATGCTCGTAGACAAAAATAGAACACCAGCGCCTATTAGTACTTCAGGGGAAAGTAGGTTGTCCCAAATATTAAAGGAAATCGCTAGCGCAGGAACAGCATAAATAACTCCCTGTGCTGTATTTGTGAAATTACGGATTGTAAAATACAAAATAGAAATAAGGGAAAGACGCAGCCACTCTCCACCGGTTTCTACTCTTAGCTTAGGCTCTCCTGAGCACTCACCCTGAGTTTGAGGCTGAGGCGAAACATTTACGTGAGGCTCGCACTCACTTGGTCTAGTGACATTAGGCGTTTGGTTTGATGGCGTTTCAGATATCGACATCAGCGCGCACCAATGTCTTTATGAGCAAGAATGAACTCACGCAACTGCTCTGCCCTTTCAATGCTTAACCCAGGTATTTCAAACGTGTGCATTTCACCACCAGCCGAAAACACCTGAAGTGAGGCAAGGCCCGCCCACCTGTCCAACGGACCGCGATTTACCTCTACATGCTGAACACGCAAAATAGGCTGGCACGAGAGCTTTCTGAAAATTAGCCCTGACTGTTTACTGATGTCTTGCTCTCGAATCGCATAAAATATGCGTACATCAGCAAAAAAGTGGTACAGCGCCCATACGGAGTGTAAAGCACCGATACCTGCAACAACATATGGGTAAGCTTGCAGCAGTCCTTCTGGCAACGACCAAAAGCTTTGGAATCGTAACGCGGAAGCAATACCTATTAGCGCTAAGGCTATCAATCCTATGGAGAGGATATTTAGCGCCCGGTACTTTTTGGATATAGGAAGTAATGCAAGCATTTGAAGTGAGGGAATGTCCTCAACACTCAGCTGATTATTTGAAAAAACGGTCTCTTGTTGTGCGCTAATTGTCATCACATTAATTCCTTTTACAACTGTATAAATACGATACGCCTGCCGCTTTTTTTAAAGAGGGACTTAGCAACATTGCTCTCAACGTTTACTCAATCGCAGTTTTTATAACAAAAAAGAGGGCAAGCCCTCTTTTTACATTACCTATTAAAGAGCGCGTTACGCAAACTAGTCGTCAACCTGCTGCTCATTCAGCCAATCGTGTAGTGCCTTCATGTCGTGCTGAACGGCCATTTGTAGCTCTTCTACCCAATCATGCACGTTCTCCCACCATGTAGGGTGGTCACCCTGTTGAATTTGGTTAGCAATTCGCTGCACACGGGCCAAACCAACGGAGCCAGCGGCACCTTTAATTTTATGAGCCTGTGAGCACACTTCTGACTTTTCATCCGCACTCAAGCTTAGCTGCAGTATTTCCATATATTCTGGCATTTTTTCTTGGAACACTTTAACGCTAGCGCGCACCATCTCATCCCCTATGGTATCGACCAACATCTGTAATAAGTCCATATCTAAAATGTTACTTAATATTTTATTCGGTTCAGGGCGCTCTACTTCACCGTCAATTTCTAGCGGCGCAGGCGGTGCATGGAACAGCTCATTAAACACTTCAATAACGCGAGATTTTTTTATCGGTTTAGCGATAACGTCATCCATACCGTTTTCCAGGTATTCATCACGCTTTTTAATGACGTTTGCCGTTAGCGCTACGATTGGCGTTTGCATAACTAAGTCTTCTTCAATAATCGTACTCGCTACATCAAACCCGGTCATGTCGGGCAATTGAATATCAAGCAAGATAAGGTCATATTGGTTTTCTCTGACTTTGTCTATGGCTTCTTGCCCGGTCATTGCTACGTCGACTTTCTGGCCAAGCTTTTCAAGCAAAGCTTTGGCGACCATTACGTTCAATTCAATATCTTCTACCAACAAGATATTAAGCCCTGTCACTTGAAGTTGCGCGACTTTCATAGGGCTATTAGAAATTTGAACTGGCAATACAATTTCGAAACGGGTGCCCTTGCCCACTTTACTTGAGACGTGAATTTCACCTTTCATCAAGTCGACCATTTGCTTACAAATAGCCAGCCCAATACCGGTACCTGTGGCCGATTGATGGTCAGGGTGATCAACCTGATAGTACATAGCAAATATTTTATCAATTTCGCTTTCAGGGATACCTACGCCTGTGTCCTCAATAATAAAGGTTACGTATGCCTTATCCCCATCAGGTTTTGTCGAGGAAACCGATAAGCTTACATGACCTTTTTGCGTGAACTTCACTGCATTGAACAATATATTCCACAAAATCTGGCGAAGGCGCGTACCGTCAATTTCAACTAGCCGGGGCAACGGTTCGTTAATGGTCGTTTTAAGCTCTAATTGTTTGTCGGCAGCAAGCAAGCGAATGATGCTACTTAGTTCTTCGGTGAAGTCTTTTAACGAAATCGTCTTAAGACTTAGTTCAAGCTTATCTCTGTCTAACTTATCCAAGTCAATAATGTCGTTAAAGATATTACCGAGTGTAATAGCACTAGCGTAAATTGTACTAACCCAGCTGAATTGTTCATCGCTTAGCTCAGTATCTCGCAGCATACGACTTAAGCCAACAATACCGTTTAATGGGGTACGGAGCTCGTGGCTGATGGTCGCTATAAAACGCGTTTTGTCTGTGCTCGCTTTCGCCGCAGCATTTTCAGCTTGTTTGCGCTCAGTCATATCACGACCGAATGATAGTAGCCCCAGGCGGTTACCTTCTTTATCGAAAAAAGGCACACGCTTCATTTCAAAGTAACGACGACGCCCGTCAGCAAAACGAAGCCATAATTCCTCAGTGATACTCGCGTTGGTTTCTAAGACTTCATGATCACTGGCTACAATTTGGCGGGCTAGCTCTTCTTCGTATACATCTTTTGGCGTTAAGCCAAGCAGTTCTTGCTCAGTTTTACCTGTCATTAACTCAGCAATGCGGTTGCAGCCTGCAAACCTACCTTCTTCATTGCGGTAGTAAATTAAATCTGGCGAGGCATCGATAATTGAACGTAAAAGTGTTGATAGGCGGCGGGCTTGCGCTTCCTGTTCAGATTTATCCTGAATTTCTTTTTCTAAATCTTTAAATAGCGCTTCGCGCTCTTCCTGTGCTTGCTTGCGCTGCTCTATCTCATGGTTAAGCTGCCTGATGTTGCTTTGAAGTTCGCGGTTAAGAAAAACATCTTCTTCACGCAAGCTTTCCAATTGGCTTACCACTTCCTTTAAGTTAGTGCGTGAATTCTCTAATTGCTTAATTAACTCACTGAAGAAATAGAGTACCCAAGGCGCAGACAACATGGTCAATACTACAGCACTGATAAAATCATCGGGCTGCACTTGGCTTCCCATGCTCACGCGTATTACGTATGAGCCGCCGAGCGTAAACACAAGCGAAAGGACAACAAACAATATGCTGAGCTTTAGAGTGCCAAAACGCTGGACAAATTGAGCAAAGCGGATTGCCCAAGAATCGTTTGGTGAATCTGAATGCATGTACGTCTAATTTAAGCTAATTTTGTCGTTATCCTATCAGGCTTTCTCCGCTTCGGGAATGCGGTATGTCAAAGCGAGAAGCTATCATTCATATAAGGTCACGATTTAAAGGGAGACTTTTCGGTAATTTCATTAATGTATTTGGTATTCACCCATCCAACCTTCGCATAGGAAACTTTTGCCCATTCCCCACGCTTCTCTATAACTTTTAGCACCTCCCCTTTGTTCAAACTGCTCTCAACCGTTGGAAATGAGACATCAGGACCTTTTCTCACACTCAAAGAGTTTGCACTTACATTGGCCACACGTTTTACCGAGCTAGCAAGCTCGTGTTGTATATGATCATGCGCTTCTCGTTGTAAATTCGGTTCATTTGTTTCAGCCGCCCACTTTTCACTGTTACCATTTAAAACGGTAGCCTTGAATTTTTGAAGGGGAAAAGCAGGACCGGGATCGACCTTTCTCAAGGGGGCTATTTCTTCGTGTCCAACTACGGTCGAAATATCATAGTGACTGCACAACGTTTTGCAAAGCGACAATGTCCTTGCAATTTGTATGTCGGTATATTTGTGCCAGTAGCCAATTGACGGCTGATTGATGTGTTGCGCAGCTAACACTTCATGCTCACTATAAATCTCGCCGAACCAACTTTCATAGGCGCCGTTGCCTCGGGTTTTGAGCTGGCCTGCATTCTCCAATTCGATGCCGATAGAATACTGGTTCAAACCACTACGTCCCGCGTAATGGCTCTCTCCTGCATGCCACGCAATTTTGTTAGTCGGCAGCATTTGAACGATGTCGCCGTTTCGCCCTACGGCAAAGTGAGCAGACACACCGCTATCGGCATTGGTCAAGACGTTAACCGAAGATGTAAGACTACTGCCGGCAGTAAAATGAATAACGATAGTATCGGGAGCGCCAGATTGAAAACAACCAGATGTGTTAGGAGAAAGCCTGTAGCTGATATTGTCGCCAATTAACATGTGATCATCTATGCTAAAGGTAGATGTTGGTGAAGCATGAAGGGTATTCATACAATAATCCTTATTGTCTTAACGGCACGCCACTATAGAGAATTTTTATTCTTCATCTCCCACATAAACATATAGTCAATTCACACACGGAGCTCTCGCTTAACATAGTAAAAGACCTCAAAAGCCTTACCTGTGGTCAATTTTAAACCAATATAACAAACCACTTATATTTGTGGAACCAAAACTATACGATTTAATAAAAATACACACCAAACCGCTATTGACAACATAAAACACCATTTCATCAGCATATTTATTCACCAACAAAGTACAAATGAGAAGCAATATCATTCATAAGGGAGACGTTATTCACTTTACAACGCTGATAACATTTTTATTACAAATATAAATAGCAACAAATAAACAACTGATTAATATAGATTTAATTATGTTTATACTAATTCACTATAAAGCTTATACTTTTAGCGTTTGATTTTAGTTTTTAATGTGGGTATTTTGTACGGCCCGCATCGCAATAATGCATAAAAATGCGGAAACGACTGGAATCCTCTAATAATAAAATAACGACAAGAAAGGCGCACGCCGCAAGCAATACCGCTCGCAGGCATAAAAGACGTCTAATAATGTTGTGATACGCAAACCTAGGCGCATCTACACGCAACGCATACCTTGCCCAGTCAAAAGGTTGAAGGAGTTAAGAGATGAGTTTATATAATCCCAATGATTCCCGGGACAACTGTGGGTTTGGCTTAATCGCTCATACTCATGGGGAAGCCAGTCATGAATTGGTAACGACTGCAATACACGGCCTTGATCGTATGCAGCATCGTGGCGGTATCGCCGCCGACGGGAAAACCGGTGACGGCTGTGGTTTATTACTACAGAAACCGGATGCGTTCTTCCATGCAATCGCCGAAGAAAATGGCTGGAAACTCAGCAAAAAATACGGTGTGGGCATGATTTTCTTAAGTCAGGACCCAGTACTTGCGCAAGCCGCGCGTGACGCACTTAATGAAGAGCTTGAAAAAGAAACACTCTCAGTAGTGGGTTGGCGCGAAGTGCCTGTCGACCGCTCAGTACTGGGTGAATTAGCGCTAACGGGCGTTCCGCAAATCGAACAGGTGTTCGTTAACGCACCTGCGGGCTGGAGAAAACGCGACCTTGAGCGTCGTTTGTATATGATCCGCCGCCGCGCTGAAAAACGTCTTGAAAAAGATCCCGATTTTTACGTAGCGTGTTTATCAGGCTTGGTAACAATCTACAAAGGCTTGGTAATGCCAAAAGACTTGCCTGCCTTTTATCACGACCTTGCCGACGAGCGTATGCAAAGCGCAATCTGCGTGTTCCACCAGCGCTTTTCAACAAACACATTACCACGCTGGCCACTAGCTCAGCCTTTCCGTTTCCTTGCGCATAATGGTGAAATCAACACTATTAAAGGTAACCGCGACTGGGCAATGGCACGTGCTGCTAAATTCTCAACGCCACTTATTCCGGATTTGAAAGACGCGGCCCCATTCGTTAACACCGAAGGTTCCGACTCATCGTCACTGGATAACATGCTTGAGCTATTCCTAGCGGGTGGTATGGATTTATTCCGCGCCATGCGTTTACTTGTTCCACCAGCCTATCAAAACAATAAAACCATGGATGATGACCTTCGTGCATTTTATGAGTTCAACTCAATGCACATGGAACCATGGGACGGCCCCGCGGGTATCGTTTTAACTAACGGTCGCCACGTAGCCTGTAACTTGGATAGAAATGGTTTACGTCCTGCGCGTTACGTTATTACTAAAAATGGGTTTATTACCCTTGCCTCAGAAGTGGGTATTTGGGATTACGAACAAGCTGACGTTATCGAGAAAGGCCGTGTGGGCCCAGGTGAAATGCTTGCTGTAGACACATACACTGGCAAAATCTGGCGCTCTACTGAAATTGATGAGGACTTAAAAGCGCGCCACCCTTATAAAGAGTGGCTAGATAAGCATATTCGCCGGCTAACCCCCATTGAAAAGCTTGATGCTTCATTAATTGGCAAGCGCGTGTTTGACGACGATGCCATGGCGGTGTACCACAAGCTGCACGCCTACAGCTATGAAGAAATTCAACAAGTTGTAAAAGTACTCGCGAAAGACGGCCAAGAAGCCGTTGGTTCAATGGGTGATGACACGCCAATGGCGGTTATGTCATCCCGCCAGCGTACGGTTTACGATTATTTCCGTCAGCAATTCGCACAGGTGACTAACCCGCCGATTGACCCGCTACGTGAAAACCACGTGATGTCGTTGGCAACCTGTATTGGCCGCGAGCAAAACGTATTTAGCGAAACCTCAGGTTACGCTGACCGCGTATTGTTCGACTCGCCAGTGCTAATGTATACCGACCTTAAACAACTGCGCGAATTTAACCCAGACAACTACTATTCAGAAGTCATTGAGCTTCAATATGCGCCGCAAGAAGGTTTGAAGAAAGCCATCGAGCGCGTGTGTAACGAAGTAGAAATGCTGGTTAAGAACAAACGTGCTGCATTTGTTATTCTGTCTGATAGAAACATTAAGCAAAACCGCTTAGTTATCCCTGCAGCTATGGCAGTTGGTGCGGTACAGCGTCGCCTAGTTGAAAAGTCATTGCGCTGCGATGCTAACGTTGTTGTTGAAACAGCAAGTGCCCGCGATCCGCATCACTTCGCCGTACTTATCGGCTTGGGTGCAACCGCGGTTTACCCATTCCTTGCATACGAAACTATCGAACAGCTTTGCGAAAAAGGCGAACTGGATATTTCACCTATGCAGGCCACGTTGAACTACCGTAAGGGTATCAATAAAGGCTTGTATAAGATCATGTCGAAAATGGGTATTAGCACCGTTGCTAGTTACCGTAGCTCTAAACTGTTTGAAGCAGTGGGTATTAACAACGAAGTGATGAAGTTATGCTTTAAAGGTGTGACCTCACGCATTCAAGGTGCGGGCTTCGATGATTTCCATCAAGATCTTATCAACCTAAACCGTATTGCTTGGCTTAAGCGTAAGTCTGTCGATCACGGCGGGTTGCTTAAATACGTTCACGGTGGCGAATATCACGCTTATAACCCAGACGTAGTCAGTACGCTTCAAAAGGCTGTGGTGTCAGGTAACTACGACGACTACCAGCAATATGCCAAGCTTGTTAACGAGCGTGCGCCTGCACACATTCGCGATTTGCTGGCCATAAACCCTGATTGCGACCCTATTGATATTAGTGAAGTAGAAGCTCCGGAAAACTTATTCCCGCGCTTCGATACCGCAGCGATGTCAATTGGTGCACTAAGCCCTGAAGCGCACGAAGCGCTGGCAATTGCCATGAACCGCTTGGGCGGTCAATCAAACTCAGGGGAAGGTGGCGAACACCCTTCTCGCTTTGGTACTGAAAAGAATTCTAAAATTAAGCAGGTGGCTTCAGGTCGCTTTGGTGTAACGCCTCACTATTTGGTTAACGCTAACGTTATTCAAATTAAAGTGGCGCAGGGTGCAAAACCGGGTGAAGGGGGTCAGCTTCCAGGTGACAAAGTAAATAAGTACATCGCACAGCTACGTTTCTCTGTGCCGGGTGTAACCCTTATTTCACCGCCTCCGCACCACGATATTTACTCAATTGAAGATTTAGCACAGCTAATTTTCGATTTGAAACAGGTTAATCCAACGGCGCTTATATCCGTTAAGCTAGTATCTGAGCCAGGTGTTGGCACCATTGCAACGGGTGTGGCGAAAGCCTATGCCGACCTTATCACCGTTTCAGGTTACGACGGCGGCACAGGTGCAAGCCCGCTGACATCAGTTAAGTATGCGGGTAGTCCGTTCGAGCTTGGTTTATCTGAAACTCAGCAAGCGCTTATTGAAAACGGCTTACGTCACAAAGTACGCGTTCAAACCGACGGCGGTTTGAAAACAGGCTTAGACGTAGTAAAAGCCGGTATTTTAGGTGCTGAGAGCTTCGGTTTTGGTACGGGTCCAATGGTTGCTTTAGGCTGTAAATACTTGCGTATTTGCCACTTGAACAACTGTGCGACCGGTGTTGCAACGCAGGATCAAAAACTGCGTGACGACCACTTCATTGGCTTACCTGACATGGTAATGAACTACTTCAAGTTTATTGCTCAAGAAGTGCGTGAAATTATGGCGTCTATGGGTATTGCTAAGTTCGACGACCTTGTTGGTCGCACAGAACTACTTAAAGTTTTAGATGGCATTACCGCCAAGCAAAACCGTTTAGATTTGTCTCCGTTGCTAGCGCAGCCTAAAGCAGGTGAGCATACGCGTTTATTCTGTTCGCAAACCACGAACGCGCCTATCGATAAAGGTGAGTTGAATGCTCAGATGCTTAAAGATGCACAGCAGGCTGTGGTAGATGGTGAGTCAATTACCCTTAAATACCCTGTACGCAACACAGACCGCTCTGTAGGCGCTTTGCTATCAGGTGAAATTGCTAAACATCACGGTAACCACGACTTTGAAGACACGCCTGTTAAAGTTGAACTTACCGGTACAGCAGGTCAGAGCTTCGGCGTTTGGAACGCTGGCGGCCTGCATATGCACCTTGAAGGCGATGCTAACGATTACGTGGGCAAAGGTATGACCGGCGGTAAGCTTGTTATTCACCCGCCGCGCAATATTTCATATGACGCCCACGATAGCGCCATCATGGGTAACACCTGCCTTTACGGTGCGACAGGCGGCAAGCTATTTGCGGCTGGCCGCGCTGGCGAGCGCTTTGGCGTACGTAACTCTGGTGCTATCGCGGTAGTAGAGGGCATTGGTGATAACGGCTGTGAATATATGACAGGCGGTATCGTGGCAGTTCTTGGTCCGGTTGGTGTTAACTTCGGTGCCGGTATGACAGGTGGTTTTGCTTATCTTATGGATGATGGCGACGACCTTGATAACCGTGTAAATGCCGAACTGGTCGATGTAATGCCAATTGAAGATAAAGCGATTCTTGCTGAGCACTTACGTGGCTTAATTAATCAGCATTACGAAGAAACAGGAAGCGAGCACTCGTTGTCGTTGCTTACTGACTTCGCCGCAACGCTGAAACGCTTCAAGCTTATTAAGCCAAAAACCAGTGATGTGAAAAACTTGCTTGGTCACATCAGTCGTTCAAGTGCTGAATTACGCATTCAGGCTCAGTAGGAGGATTTAGTTTATGGCAAAGAACGTATATCAATTTGTCGATGTTGAACGTATCGATCCGCCGAAAAAGCCGATCATGGTACGCAAACATGAGTTCGCGGAAATTTATCAGCCGCTTAGCCAGTCTCAAACCGAAGGCCAAGCAGATCGCTGCTTGGACTGCGGTAACCCATACTGTGAATGGAAGTGCCCTGTGCACAACTACATTCCTCAGTGGTTAAGCTTGGCTAACGAAGGCCGCATTCTAGAAGCTGCGGAACTTTCTCACAAAACCAACAGCTTGCCTGAAGTATGTGGCCGCGTATGCCCACAGGACAGACTGTGCGAAGGTGCTTGTACACTTAATGATGACTTTGGTGCAGTTACCATAGGTAGTATTGAAAAATACATTACCGATACGGCATTCAAAATGGGCTGGCGCCCAGATATGTCTGACGTGGTATGGACCGACAAGAAAGTGGCGATTGTAGGTGCAGGCCCTGCTGGTCTTGCATGTGCTGATATTCTGGTTCGTAACGGCGTTAAACCTGTTGTTTACGACAAATACGAAGAAATTGGTGGCCTACTTACATTTGGTATTCCGTCTTTTAAATTAGAGAAAGACGTAATCAAACTACGCCGCCAAATCTTTACCGAGATGGGTGTTGAGTTCGTACTTAACACTGAAATTGGTAAAGACATCCAGTTCCAGGATTTGCTTGATAAATACGATGCTGTTTTCCTAGGCATGGGTACGTACAAGTCGATGCAAGGTGGTTTCGATAACGAAGAAGTTGAAGGCGTTCACGAAGCCTTACCTTTCCTTATTGCCAACACCAACCGCGTGATGGGCCTTGAAAAAGATCCGGCTGATTTCATTGATATGAAAGGCAAGCGCGTGGTGGTTCTAGGTGGTGGTGATACCACCATGGACTGTGTTCGTACGTCAATCCGCCAAGGCGCCGCCCAAGTCACCTGTGCATATCGCCGTGACGAAGAAAGCATGCCAGGCTCACGCCGCGAAGTGGTTAATGCGAAAGAAGAAGGGGTTGAGTTTAAATTCAACCTGCAACCACTAGACATTGCAGTAGATGAAAACGGTAAGGCGTGTGGCGTTAAGCTCGTTAAAACCGAAATGGGGCCACCAGATGCCAATGGTCGTCGTCGCCCTGTGGAAGTAGAAGGTTCAGAGCACGTACTTGAAGCGGATGCAGTTATCATTGCGTTTGGCTTCCAACCAAGTCCTGCACCATGGTTCGGAGATTTCGGCATCATGCTTGATGAAAAAGGACGCGTTCGCGCCCCTTCAGCGGGCAAGTTCGCTTTCCAAACCTCTCATCCCCAGGTATTTGCTGGTGGCGATATGGTACGTGGTAGTGACCTGGTTGTTACCGCTATCGACGAAGGCCGTAAAGCTGCCGAAGGTATCATGGATTATATTGGCGTTTGATATGCGCTATTAACAGGCACCTGCTCTGACTTGAATAGAGTTTGAAACTTGTCAATATTAAGCCCAGTAACCTGTTACTGGGCTTTTTCATGCGTTAAGCAATGACCTTATGTTCTTCTTCGCCAGTGGCTAATACCTTGCCTGAAAACTACATACGTAAAACCGGTTAATTTAGAAACGATTAACCCTGTAAGGTAGTTGAACTGTTTGTCATTCGGCTCTAGTATTTTTGTAACATAATTTCATTAAGTAAAAACGAGAATGCGCCATGTATCACCGCCAAACTGCATTATCTATTTCACGCTCTGCGTTTGTTTCAGCGTTGGCTTTTTACGCGCTTTCTATGTCAACGGTATCTGCAGATACACTGTCAGTTGAAAGTGACAAAGCCTCGGCTAACGCAGAGACGTCTGTATCATCAGCACAACCTGATACTGTGTCTTGCCCAGCGGTATTTCACAACGTTGCAATTATCAACGATGCCACACACTGCCAGCAATTTGAGACACAAATGCCTGCTGCATTTGTCTATCACAGCAAACAAAAACCTGACGATATAGTCGCTTTTTACCAAGCCAATATGTCGGCACTAGCCGTTCACGCACCAGTTAATCAGCGCACCCTTCTCACCTCTGAAAACAACCATACTCGCATTGTAATTTCACCAGATAATACAGGTGCACAAGTCGACATTCTTGTCACCCCAAAGCCTAGTGTCCAATAAAATCCGTTGACTGATTAACGGTCTAGCACAACATTTTAATTGCGTGTTAATGAACATATAAAACTGGCATCTGCTTTGCAAAATCATTCATAGACCCCCCTTGGTTTAATCATAGCGTCATTTTTATGACGCTACTTTTGACAGATATTTGCGAGGATTATGATGGAATTGGCAATTATTTTAATGATGTTACTTATTGTCGTTGCACTGGGTGCCATAAAGTTGTCAGACGGTGGTGTCGCATTTCCATTCAGGCGAAAGCCGCAACTGTTCACTCCAGTTGAACACTCTTTTTTAAACCTTATCGAACAGGCTATGGGGAGAGAGTTTCGCATTGTGTGTCGTGTACGCCTTAACGATTTAGTGGCGGTTCGCCAGTCTGCAAGTAAAAAAACAGTAAGCCAAGCCATAAGCAGAGCTTCTAGCAGGCAACTCGACTTTGTATTAGTAGACAAGCATGACATGAGCCCAGTCCTTGCTATCGACTTAGTTCATAGCCAAGGCAAAGAAGGCTATAAATCGCAAAAAGACTGGTTTGTATCCGGTGCGCTTGATGCTGCGGGCCTTCCTCATGCAAGAATTAAGGTGAAGTCTGGTTACACCGTTGATGATATCCGCGAGTGTTTAGAAAACAAACTTATTCCCTACCGACGCATACAGCAAAAAATGGCGCAGTTGCCAACGCATAACCCAGAGCCACCTAAGCGCCCTACTCGTCCAATACGCTCAAGCAGACCTGCGGCCGCTTAATCTGTAAGGCACACTTCCCCTGGCCTTTGTTGCTTTGCTGTTTTCTTACTCTCAAATAGCGGTAACAAAGGCATTTTTCTGTCAGTTTCTCTGTTTTCCTTATACAATTGGTGCATTCAACTGCGTATTCACGCGTTAAACTCCCTTAACACCGTCGGTATAGTTATGAAAAAAATTGGTATTTTAGGTGCAATGGACGAAGAAGTTGCGCTACTTAAAGCGTCGCTTAGGAATGTAAAAGAAACTCAGTGGAAGCACCTCACATTTTACGAAGGCACACTTAACGACATAGAAGTGGTACTCGTAAAATGCGGTATTGGTAAAGTGGCTGCAGCAATTGCCACTACTGTGCTTATTGAGCAGTATGCTCCTGATGCGGTTGTTAATACCGGTTCGGCAGGAGGTTTCGACAAGAATTTAAATATTGGTGATTTAGTGATCGCCAGCCACGTTATTCACCACGATGCTAATTTAACCCATTTTGGTTACAAGCTAGGTCAATGTGCGGGTATGCCTGAAGACTTCCGTTGTGATACTACCTTGATGGAAGCGGCACGCAACGCTGCGGCAGGCATTACATCGCTGCAATCGACGTCGGGTTTAATTTGTACCGGTGACGCATTTATTGGTAGTGATGAGGCTGTTGCAGAATTACGTGAAAACTTCCCAGATATGAAAGCAGTTGAAATGGAAGGCGCCGCTATAGGCCAAACGTGTCATATGCTCGACACACCTTTTCTTGTAATTCGCTCTTTGTCTGATATTGCGGGGAAAACATCGTCGGTGAGCTTCAAGGAATATTTAGACACCGCCGCGAAGCACTCAGCGCAACTTGTAATGGCAATGATTAAGGCCCTCGCAAAATAAGATGGCAGAGGTAGTTAGCGACCCGCGATACCAGTCGCTATTCGTACTTTGGTTGGCTATCGCCGTTGATGCATTATGGCGCTGGCCCCAAAGTACTCACCCACTAACACTTATGCGTTACCTCGTTCAGCAAATGGGGCGTAAAGTGGTGCCTTCCCGTGACTACGGGCGGTCTCAACACTACATTTCAGGCTCGTTAGCCGTATTAGTCCTTTTGACACCACTGGTAATATGCGTTGCAATCTTGGTGTATATGGCCCAGTACCCCGTCTTTTTTGAGACACTTATCCTTGTCGCACTTCTCGATTATGGTTACCAGCGCCAACAGTATAAAAAGGTGCTGGCAAGCGTAGGAAGAAACAAGAAATCCCTTGCTCGTGAAATGGTACAAACCATAACCGCACGACAATGCAATTCACTTACCGACATAGGAATTGCTAAAGCTGCCATAGAATCCCTGTGGCTCAAATTTCTTTATCTTTATTGCGGAGTGATTTTTTATTTTGTAGTAGCAGGCCCCATAGGCGCGCTCGTTTATCGGTTACTTTTGCTCACATCTTGGCAGTGGCATTATCGAACCCCTGCAATGACATTCTTTGCCAAACCCGTACGCAAACTGGTTTATACGCTCACTCTGCCACCTGCGGCAATTGGTGGGGTGATAACACTGCTAGTTAGCCATCCTATTAAGGGGTTTCAGGCCGTAAAGCGCTCGCCGGTAAAAGATAAAACGTCATTGCTACTTGCCCTTATGGGCGGAATACTTGATGTAAAACTCGGTGGCCCAGCGATTTATTCAAACAAAAAAATTCGATACCCTCGAGTCGGCGGAGTAAACGAGGTGAAATATTCTCACATGTTAGCGGCAAAAAGTATTGTCACTCACGCTATGATAGCGGTTACCGCCCTCGCATCGTTAACTATGCTGGCATTGGCGGTCGTATTATGAAAACAGCAGGCACGATGAAAACGCTTTTTTTAGTAGCTGTATGCTATGTACCTCTTTTCACATTTGCTAATTCAATGTCTGTTGTCGAAACAACGCACCTTGCCAATGCAAATAAATTTAGTTCTCCCGATGTAGCATCTAGCTCGATATCAAACGCATTAGCAAATTCTACCGACCTAAAAATCGTCAGTCTTGCGCCCCATCTAACCGAATGGGCATTTAGTTTAGGCTTAGGTTCTAACCTCGTGGGTGTAAGCGACTATAGTGACTATCCAGAAGCGGCGAAAAGCATTGAGCGCGTGGCAGATTTTCAAGGTGCTGATATCGCCACTATTGTGGCATTAGAACCTGATTTAATTCTTGCTTGGGATGGAGGCAATAAGCCTCAAGATATCAATAAGCTTTCCTCCATGGGACTAAACGTCTTTAACAGTAAGGTTGAAAGTATTGCCGATATTGCCAGCGAAATTAACAGGCTTGGGGCACTTACAAATACGCAAGAGCAGGCGACCCAGCTCTCCAATGATTTTCTCAACGAACTAGCCGAGCTTCGAAGTAAATACGACAAATCCTCGCTTATACCAGTATTTTATTATTCGTGGACTGCTCCACTTATGACCATCGGTCCCAACGCGTGGGGTAACAAGCTATTGAATGTATGCGGTGCACAAACACTCTTTCCAGACAGTCCCGTAGACTATCCTAAAGTCGCGACGAAAGATGTACTTACTCGCCAGCCTCGTGTACTCATTGCAGCATCTAAAAGTACACCTTCGGAGCTTGAGGTGTTTTGGCGTGCTCATCGCTTTTTTCTCAAGGCCCCTCTGATTGTCGTAGATCCAGACGTCACTAGTCGCTTTTCACTGCGATTAATAAATGAACTAAAAGTGCTCTGTAAAGGTATTAAAGAAAACGCATAAGCGTTATACTTAAGTCTAGACCTGCTGGGTAGTCTCCAATCTATACACACTGACTTGGCCCACTTTAAGCGCCTTCGTGTAACACAGTAATGGCAGGCCCTAAAATTAAATAAAAAGGTAAGAGTTTTTATTCATGCGGATTGTTGTTGCGGGATTTCTAGTTGTTGTCAGTGTTGCATTATTTGTGTCGCTTCAATGCACAGCGAAGGCGACCGCGCAAGCCTCAGTGGCCGCATCACCTTATCTTATCGAGCGGGTTGCGAACAACGACTGGCTTCTTATTGATGTCCGTTCTCCTCAAGAGTTCGCGGATGGTCACATTCCTGGCGCAGTAAATATGCCCCATGAAAATATCAATGACTACCTTAGCAAATTAGAAGGCCACAAAAACAAACCTATTATCATTTATTGTCGTTCAGGCAGAAGAGCCAAACTGGCAATGAAAGTATTGGAAGAACTCGATTTTTCTGAAGTCATGCATTTAGAAGGCGATATGTTAGGCTGGAGTGCCGCTGGCATGACAGTTGACCGAATGTAGACTCAATATTCCGCCTTCTCCTTCGTATTAGTCTTTGGCACTAAAGATGTTGTAAGTTCAACCTCTTGGCTGATTACTGTGTGTAACTAATCCCCTGTGGTACACTCTTTTTACTCGACGATTGTATGAAACACCCATGAAAATAGATATTGCTACTCCGGCCATGTTATTTCCAGCGATTTCTTTATTGCTACTAGCCTATACCAATCGCTTTTTAACGCTTGCAACTATTATCCGAAACTTTTCAAAAGAAGAGAGAGATGAGAATACTCAAGCACAAATAAAAAACCTTCGATTACGTATTCAACTTATTAAGCGAATGCAAATAGCAGGTGTGGGTAGTTTTTTTCTTTGTGTAGTATCCATGCTAGCGATATACCTAACCTATCAACAGGTAGGAAACTGGGTGTTTGCTGCAAGTTTAGTATCACTTCTGTATTCACTATGGATGTCGGTAAGAGAAATATTGATATCAGTTGAAGCCCTAGATGTGCACCTTGACGGGATGAAAAACACCCCACACAAAGAAAAAGTATGAAATCTGCAAATCATTTAAATCACATAATTCACAGTGATATCAGCTACGCGTCACTAGCGCCTGAGTTTTTTGCAGGGGTAATAACCCTTGGCAATTTTGTACACGGAGATAACTACCTAACCAATGAGCTGCTTGCTGATTACTATGCAAAGAGCTTTGTTGGCAATACCAATGCTAGCTGGGTGGCACTACACAAACAAAAGGTTGTTGGTTTCAGGCTAACCTTTGCGCATACGCAATGGGAAGTAGATGAGTGGTGCACTCCTTCACATTGGCCCTTAAATCCAAACACCGTATGTTATTTCAAATGCAATACTGTAGACCCCGCCATGCAGGGCTGTGGAATTGGCAGTGCACTATTAAATAAGTCGATTGAATGTGCAAGAGCTCAGGGTGCGGAAGCAGGTTTAGCTCATATTTGGTTGGCAAGCCCGGGCAACAGTGCATTTAAATACTTCACTAAAAATGGGGGGCAACTTATCAAGAAACACCCCAACAAGTAGCGCTACGCATCTATTCACGAAGGCTACGACTGCCCTGTTTGTCACGGTTATTGCGAATGTGAAGGTGCAGAAATGCTACTTCAATTCTAAGCTCTCCCGACTTCACAACATTTTATTCTATGACCTACGATCCACTTATTTCTCGCGGCGTTTCATCAATGTTACCGGTCGCAAACAGCTACTGGCACGCCACGCATAAACCATCAACACTGCCACCTTTAAACAGAAAGATAAATACTGAATACTTAGTCATCGGCGGTGGCTATACCGGCCTTTCCGCCGCAATTACACTTGCTCAAGCTAAGCAGGACGTCACCCTGCTTGATGCGAATTCACCGGGGTTTGGCTGTGCGGGTCGTAACGGGGGCTTTATCCTCTCGGGTAGCGGCCGACTAAGCTTAAGCGCAATAGAGGACAAGTGGGGTCGTGAAATCGCCAAAGCTATGCAGGACGAGTTTGATGGCGCAGTACATCTGCTTAAACAACGTATTGCAGACTTTGATATGCAGGTCGATTTAGCAGAAGGATCATATTTAAAACTGGCGCATAACATAAAGCAAGCCGAACTACTCTGTGCCAGAGCGAAGCATCTTGCGTCACACTTCAACGTACCGAGCGCTTTGCTTAGTGAAAAAGACCTTACTACGCGCTTTGGTATTGAAGGGGCGTATGGTGGCGTTGAGCAAAAGGGTGCATGCTTACACCCATTAAAATTAGTAAGCGAATATGCAAGAGTAGCAAAGGAGCTTGGCGCAACGCTTTTTTACGACTCGCCAGCCATTCGCATTGAAAAGCACAAAACAGGCTATTTTGTTACAACACCCAGTGGTTCAGTCTCTGCCAGGCATATACTAATTGCCACTAATGCTTATACTCCTAAACGCTTTCATGACAGCGTGGACAATAAGCAATTCCCCGTTCAGTCGAGCATTTTTGTTACTGCGCCAATGAGTCACGAACAGCGCGCAAAGTCTGGCCTCACTACGCCGATGAGTTTTATGGATACACGAATGATGAAATACTACTACCGTGTGCTGCCAGACGGCCGATTATTATTTGGTGGTCGTGGTGCTGTAAAAGGTAAAGATGCCCATAACGCTTCAGAGAAACAGCGCCTATATCGCGCCATGGTAAAAAGTTTCCCTTCACTTAGCGGTATAGCCATGGACTATTTTTGGAGTGGTTGGGTAAGCGTATCTTTAGACAGCATGCCGCGGATTTTTATCGACAATGAGACTAGCGGCAACAATTCAAACCGCTCTGAAGGCAATATCGGTTATGCCATGGGATATTGCGGCTCAGGTGTTTCCTTTGCAGCCTTTGCAGGGCAACGACTCGCTCAACTTATGATGGGTACCCATGACGTCGATTTATCGCTTCCCCTTTATCGTTCTCCTTTGAAAACCTACCCCTTTGCGAAAGTAAGAAGGTTGACGCTGCATGGCTTGTACCAATGGGCGAAAATTGCAGAACGCTAGTAATGGTTATGATTCACGATACACCTTAACGGTAAGCATTGCATACTGACTATAAATTAGGCTATTTTAGGTATCTATTCTTTGACGGAGTCACCTCATGTCATATATCGATGCCTTTGCTGTAGCCGTTCCCACTGAAAATAAAGCGTTATACATTGAGCACGCCAAACTCACCGGCGATATTTTTAAAGAGTATGGTGCGACTAAAATACTCGAAGCTTGGGGTGACGATGTCCCTGAAGGGGAAGTCACGTCTTTTCCACTGGCTGTTAAAGCCAAAGAAAATGAAACCGTGGTGTTCTCTATTGCATTTTGGCCTTCAAAAGAAGAGCGTGACACTGCGTGGCAAAAAGTGATGGAAGATCCTAGAATGCAGCAAAACGAAAAAACCATGCCTTTTGACGGTAAACGCCTTATTTATGGGGGCTTCGCTCCTATTCTTGAATTATAAAAAGCAAAAAAGCCCGCTTAACTAAGCGGGCTTCCAAAAACTATCAGAAAAACATTAGGCTAGCGTAATACGCGCAAACTTGCGTTTACCCACCTGATACACGTTTTCACCTTTTTCGGTGATTACTAAGCGGGTGTCTTCCACTTTATCGCCGTTAATTTTAACTGCGCCTTGCTTAATCATGCGCATAGCATCTGAAGTCGAACCTACAAGGTTAGCTTCTTTCAACAAATTACCAATGGCAATACCCTCATCGCTCAATGCAATTTCAAGCTCGGGCATGTCGTCAGGAATAGCATTTTTCTGGAAACGTTGAATAAAGTCTTGATGCGCACCTTCTGCCGCTGCGTCGTCATGGAAACGAGCGATGATTTCTTTTGCCAACATGATTTTAATATCACGCGGGTTTTCACCGCCTTCAACGCGCGCTTTAAGCTCTGCTATCTCTTCTAACGGACGGAAGCTTATAAGGTCATAGTAACGCCACATCAAATCATCAGAAATAGACATCACTTTACCAAACATATCGTTTGGCGCATCTGTAATACCAATGTAGTTGTTCAAAGACTTAGACATCTTCTGAACACCGTCTAAGCCTTCAAGTAGCGGAACCATCACAATTGACTGCTGCTTTTGGCCTTGCTCTTTTTGAAGCTCACGGCCCATTAGCAAGTTGAAACGCTGGTCAGTACCGCCCATTTCAACGTCTGACTCAAGGGCTACCGAGTCCCATCCTTGCACCAGTGGATATAGGAATTCGTGGATAGCAATAGGCTGGCCGTTGTTATAACGCTTTTTAAAGTCGTCACGCTCAAGCATACGTGCAACGGTCTGACTAGCCGCAAGTTTAATCATGCCTGCCGCGCCAAGGCCATCCATCCACTCTGAGTTAAAGCGTATTTCCGTTTTATCCTCATCAAGGATCTTGAACACCTGTTCTTGATACGTTTTCGCGTTCTCTAATACCTGTTCTTTACTTAAAGGCTTGCGTGTTACATTTTTACCTGTAGGATCGCCAATTAGGCCAGTAAAATCGCCAATAAGAAAAACAACCTTGTGGCCTAGTTGCTGGAATGTACGCAGCTTGTTGATCAACACAGTGTGACCAAGATGCAGATCAGGCGCAGTTGGATCAAAACCCGCTTTGATGGTTAGGGTTTTGCCGGATTTTAGTTTTTCAATTAAATCCTCTTCGGGGAGTATTTCATCAACGCCCCGTTTAATCTCAGCTAGCGCTGTTTGCCAATCTTTCATTTGTACGTCACACTCTTAAAAAAAACTGTATATTCAATATTGGCGGGCATTTTACGCGTACAACGGAACCATTAAAAGGTTTGCGCGTCAAAAAACGGATTACAAACAGTCATGTTGTTAAACCCAACAGCTTTTAAAGTGAAATTAGAGAACTGAATTAACGTGGACTGTATTCAGTAAACTCAAGAGAGATAGTCTTCATGATAAGAGCTATTGGGCGTAACAATTTGCGCTAACAATATAATGAGAAAAGTTGCATTTTTGAGCAACGTATGTGAAATAGTGTTGTGCACATAACATTTCTCAGGTGGGCAGTAGTATGAGAAAGAAATTAGACGCTTCTAAAGCGCTTAGTTTATTTAAGAAATTACCGAAACAGCACAGAACAGGGTTAGCCGTTGCTAGCTTATTTCTGGGTGGGCTTATTCTTTTTCCGAGTGAACCGGTGGAAGCTAGCCGTCATCAAGAGGCGCACATTCTGGATGCGGGTGTCCGCTATCCGGTGGAGCTCCATATTGCACCGTCAACCAACGTTTTTTCGGGTGAAGAAGAGTCTTCGTGGCAGACGTATAAAGTACGTAGCGGCGATACACTAGCAAAATTATTTAAGCGCGCAGGTTTTACGTCCCGCGACGTTTATAACGTTACCCAAGCGGGTGAATTAACGAAAACGCTGGTTACTTTATTGCCTGGTGATGAACTATCGTTTAAAGCGAATAAAGACGGCAGCTTCGGCGAGCTAAAGTACAAATTATCTTCAACAGAAACGCTATTTGTACGTCCAGAATCGTCGGATGAGAACAGCGCCTTAACCGCTGAGCTTGAAAAGCGAGATGTGGACATTCGCTACAATTTTGCACAAGGTGAAATTCACTCAAGCTTTTGGAACGCCGCTAGTGATGCTGGTTTAACTAGTAACCAAATTATGAATCTAGCGGGTATTTTCGGCTGGGATATCGACTTCGCCATTGAGATCCGTTCTGGTGATACGTTTAACGTAGTATTCGAAGAGCAATACATTGACGGTGAATTTGTGGGTTACGGCGACATCGTAGCAGCGGAATTTACCAACCAAGGCGAGCATTTTAGCGCTATTCTTCACGAAGATGGCACCTACTACACGCCTGAAGGGCGCAGTATGCGTAAGAGCTTCTTACGTGCGCCGGTGAATTTTAGATATGTAAGCTCTAACTTCACAAAAGCTCGCTTCCACCCAGTGCAAAAGCGTTGGAAAGCGCACCGCGGTACAGATTATGTTGCAGCTGTTGGCACGCCAATTATGGCTGCGGGTGACGGTAAAGTTATTAAAGCTGGATACGATAAATATAACGGTCACCATGTTTTCATTCAGCATGGCGAGAAATACACGACCAAATATCTTCACTTTAAAAAACGTGCAGTGAAAGTGGGAGATACGGTTAAGCAAGGGCAAACCGTAGGCTATTTGGGTAGTTCAGGAATGGTTACTGGCGCCCATCTTCACTATGAGTTTTTAGTGGATGGTGTTCACAGAAACCCTCGCACGGTAGAGCTGCCGAAGGCGCTTCCCATTGCTAAGGAAGAGAAAGAAAGGTTTATGGAAATTGCCGCAATACGCCAAGAGCAGCTAGATAATAACAAGCGCATTATGCTTGCGATGAAATAGCGACGTCTAGATGGCAAAATATATTGGCCTGATGTCAGGTACTAGCATGGACGGCGTCGACGCCGTCCTGTGCGACATCTCGCAAACGTCTTGCACCACCCTCGCCGCCCATTCAATCCCTTATTCTGCCGAATTACTTACTGCACTCAATGCACTTTGTAGTGAAGGTCCAGACGAGCTAAATAGTTTGGCCATCGCTGATAGACTGGTTGCTGAAACCTTTGCAAAGGTCACCTTAGCGCTGCTTGAGAAAAACAACCTACGTCCCTCGGATATTTCGGCTATTGGCTCGCACGGCCAAACCGTACGTCACCACCCGAATTCCGATGTATTATCAGCACACTTCGCAGAATCATCCATACGCGGCTTCACCTGTCAGATAGGCGATCCTAATACCATCGCTGTTCTTACCGGCATTGATGTTATTGCCGACTTTAGGCGCAAAGATATTGCCCTTGGTGGTCAGGGTGCTCCCTTAGTTCCTGCTTTTCACAATGCAGTATTTGCCAGTGATGATAAATACCGAGCACTCGTTAACATTGGCGGTATAGCAAACGTTTCACTGCTTGCGCCAAAACAAGATGCTTCTCCACCTAAAGGGTTTGATACCGGACCAGGTAACACCTTGATGGATCAGTGGATAAGCCTTCATTTAAATAAAAGCTTTGATAAAGACGGAGCATGGGCGGCGTCAGGGCATTGTCACTCAGGTCTGTTAGACAGGCTCTTACTGGATGATTACTTTGCATTGCCTGCGCCTAAAAGTACTGGCAGAGAGCATTTCAATATCAATTGGTTAAGCAATGCGCTTGCCGATTACTTCCCTTCTAGTGCAGAGCTACAAAGCGAAGAAAAGAACAATAATTTAGCCCCTAAAGACGTGCAAGCAACCCTACTTTCGCTAACAGGTAGCACTATCGCTAAGGAAATTGTAAAGCATTTACCTAAAACCAATCATGAAGGTGCAAAAAGCGAAGTTGTAGTGTGCGGCGGTGGCGCTTTTAATAAGGCGCTCATGAACTATCTAAGCAATGCGTTATGCGATTATGAAATAGCAGATAGTCATACACTTGGCGTTCACCCACAGCACGTTGAAGGCGCAGCTTTTGCGTGGTTTGCACATGCATATATGAATGATATTCCAGGCAATGTGCCTGCTGTCACAGGGGCTTCGAAAGCCACGGTACTCGGAGCGTTATATAAAAAAGCATAAAAAGGGCGAAAAAACATCGCCCTCAAACGGCTTTTTGGCTCAGTCTATAAATGCCACTTCACCACTTTAACTTGCTGAAACAAACATATTCGCCATCACCAGTACCAACGCGTACCCCACACTATAGGCGGCAAGAAGAAGCAACACGAATTTGCCGTATTTGGCAAACGTCAGGCCCTTTACCTTACTCATGGTAACAATACCTGCTGATGAGCCGATAATAAGTAACGAGCCCCCCACTCCTACTGCATACGTGAACGCCATCCACTCGGCTGTCGACATGGCAATGTCCGCTTTTAACAGCGCAGCAGTTAATGGCACATTATCTATCATGGAAGACAACACCCCCATCACAAAGTTGGCCCCTGTTGAAGGCATTACGCTATATACATGTAAAAGTGCGCCTAATGCGTCAATGTGATCGAGCATACCGACAAGCAGCAACACCCCAAGGAAAAACAGCAGCGTGTCAAATTCTATTAGGCGAATATAGTCCAAGATAGGATCATCATATTTTTCTTCTCCCATAAAGGTTGCGACTAAGAACATAACCGCCATACCCGCTAAAAACGACAGCATAGGTGGGATGGCAAAAAGTACATTGGCAATTAACGTCAGCACAATGGTAGATAAGAATATTCCCGCAATAACGTAATCAACTCGCCTAAGTTCATGACGTGTTTTTTTTATCTTAACCTCCCCCTTCATACCTATACTCAACAGTAACGCTAGAAATAGTACTGCTGTGAATGAAGGAATAATGAGTAAGAGCAGCTGAGTTATAGTGACCTTATCATCCAAGAAAATCATAAGAGTGGTGACATCCCCGGTTATTAGTGACACGCCCCCAGAATTCACCGCAAATACCACCAGCACGGCAAATCGCATGGTTTGGTTGAAGGGCAAACCCAAGGATAACACCATGGCAATAGAGACCAAGGTCGCTGTGATGTTGTCAGCTAGCGAGGAGAAGCAAAAACTAAAAATAGCGGTAAAGAATATGAGTTTTTTGAGGGTTATTTTTTGCGGCATGATGATGTTTAACATGTTTTCAATCATACCTTTGCGGTTAAGGTAAGCAACGAAAGTCATTGCCGCTACAAGGAATAACCAAAGGGTGGATATTTCGCTTATGTTTTCTATAAGGTGTTCATTGAGCTGTGCTAGGTGAGGGCCTCTATTCGCATCTATGAAAAGAAGGATCCATGCGAATGTTCCGAAAAATAATGTGGTTTTGGCTTTATTCACATGTAGCACTTCTTCAAATACCACACCCAATAATGCCATTACCGCTATGCCAATGAGCACATAGTCCAGCATACGTTTTACTCCCAAATTGTCAGGGGTGAATTATACGATTGCTGTTCATGCCTTAGCAGGTGTTCTGCGCCATACAGGGCGAAAAATCAGTCATATTCAACATGCACTAAACTAATGAAAATACGGTGAAAAAATGCTGTTAACTAATTGAGTGTATTCCTAAAAAAAGTGGAATACATAACGTGTTCAATATACAAAAAAGGGGCAGTGATAAAATCACTGACCCCGTAGACGTTACTTCAGAAATACTATTTAGCTATTCCCATTTCCATCTTTTTAAGGGCATCCGCGTTTATACCGGACTGAGGCTTAGCACTGCTCTTTTTAGCGCGCATATCGAAATAGCCATAGCCACCTACAAGCAAGAAGCAGATAGCTGGAACTAAATATGACACAACAACACCTGCGCTATCGATAATGGCCGCTTGGAACAGCGGCATAATGGCACCGCCGAGAATCGCCATCACTAGGCCTGCTGCGCCTAGTTTGATGTCTTCACCCAGACCTTCAAGCGCAATGCCGTAAATCGTAGGGAACATTAACGACAAACAGGCAGAGATAGATACCAATGCGATTACGCCTGCTAAATTAGGAGACTGTGTCATGAAAATACATAACATCATGGCAATCAATGACATGATCATTAATAGTCTAGCTGGATAGAAGTACTGCATTGCCCATGTCATCACGAAGCGAGAAATGAGAAAGACAATCATGCTGTATTGTAAAATTTCACCTCCACTCACTTCGTTGCCACCCGTCGCTTTCATTGCATATTGGATGGTGAAGGTCCACACGCACGTTTGTGCTCCGACATTAAAAAATTGAGCCAATACGCCAAACCGGTAATGCCTGTTGGCAACTAACCGCTTAAGCGAAGCGCCCAACTTAACGTCTTCCACACTAGACTCAACCGATTCTTGAATTGGCACTTTATTTAGGAAGATAGCAACCCAAACCAAAACTAGTACGCATGCCATACCTACATAAGGAAGCATTACCGCATCAAGCTCAGCTCCTATCACGTCTTTAAGCTCGCTTACCGACATGGCGGCACGCTCTTGTGCAGATGCCTGATTCAGGTTAGGCAATATTAGCGTTGCAGCCAAAAACACACCTAAATTAGTACCAACGGGATTAAATGCTTGAGCTAGATTTAAACGGCGTGTCGCGCTTTTTTGATTTCCCATCGCCATGACGTAAGGGTTCGCCGACGTTTCAAGAATGGATAAGCCACCAGCCAATACAAAAAGTGCAGCAAGGAAAAAGCCGTAAGTCATGGTTTGACTGGCTGGATAGAACAGGAATGCTCCCGCGGCTGCGCAGCCCAGCCCGGTCAATACACCTGTTTTATATGAAAAGCGCTTGTTGATAAAAGCAGCAGGAATGGCTAAGCAAAAATACGCGCCATAATAAGCAAATTGCACCAATGCCGATTGCAAAGCCGACATAGTAAAAATTTTACTAAATACTTTTACCAAAGGGTCTGTCATATTCGCAGCCACACCCCATGCAGCAAAGCAAATCGTTAACAATACAAAGGGAATCAATGTGTCTTTGGAAACCAAAGGGGCGTTGTTTTTCATAAGAACGGCCTTTCGCTTGTAAAAAATTAGTTAACCAATTTAAGCACTGCTCTTTACCGCTGTCAATAAATCAATTTAATTTACTTATTTAGAATTTCGTTAAAAATTAAACTTTATATGTAGAGCACCTTTAACAAATCACTCGTACTCTACCTAAAGCGAGAAATATGAGCACAAAAAAGCGCATAACAGTCAATAAGATAGCATTAGAGACAACCTTATTCTCTAGTTCTCTAGCTCCTCGATATACTCTCAACGCCCCCGCCATTCCATTAACGGAAAACACACAACTCTAGAAAAAGAAATAAATAAACAAGGTTGATTTAATTGAAAAGGTTAGTTAGATTTCGTTCAAAACAAGCATATGTTAACGCGTTGTAACGTTAGCCAACTCTGATTTATCTCGCGTCAACAAGGAGTTAGTAACAAAAGCGTAGATATCATCAGTCACATGCTCGTAGCACGCTGTGGTTGATAAACATTTTTAATTGAGAGAATAATGATGAAAACACCTACAGCTACCCGTTGCCTTTCTGGATATAAGACAGGCTTGCAAGCAGCGCTCCTCGCAAGCACCGCTATTATTACCGCCAGTGCGTCGGCATCACAAAGTAAGTTTCAAAACGCGTTTGATTTTCAAGCAAGTTATACGGGTGAGTCAGCCATCAATATTGACGGTGGTGAACGCAGAGGCAGTGCCTATGCGGGTCAGCTCTTTGTAGGCGGGGAATTAGATTTAAATACGTTAGCGGGCTGGAAACACACCAAAATCCATATTGCCATGACAAATCGACATGGCAAAAACTTAGCAGAGCACTACATTGGGAACAGCACGTCTGTACAAGAAATCTTTGGCGGCCAAAATACCCGTCTTGCACGGTTTACTATTTCTTCCACGTTTTTAGATGGCGATTTAGAACTAGAAGGTGGCCGCACAGTAGCGAATATCAGCTTTTTAGGCTCTGAACTTTGTCAGTACTTTCAAACCAATGCTGCTTGTGGAAACCCAACCTTTGTATTTAGAACCAGTAACTTTACGTGGTGGCCGGTTTCGAGTTGGGGTGGTCATGCGAAATACTGGCTTTCGCCAAAAACATACTTTCATACTGGCGTTTACGAAGATAACACCAGTCATCAAGACTTAGGCGATCACGGCTTCGATTGGGCAACTAATGAGGCTACTGGTGTTGTTATCCCCTTCACTCTGGGATATCACACTACGTGGGACAATGACGAACTGCCAAGACGCTATGAAATTGGCGGTTGGTACGATAGCGCAGACTACACCGACCCTGTCTTTGATGAGGAGGGCAACTATGCGGCGCAGTCAGGCAATGATTACGCTGTTAGAAAAGACCGCTCGGGTATATTCGCACGTTTTGAACAAACCGTTACTCGTCCTAACCCACTGACGAAAGAAGGGTTAACACTATTCGGTGCAGTGCTAACCGGTACATCGGGCGAGTTGATCGAAGACTACTATATAAAAGCAGGATTTGTATTACGCGGCACACTGACGTCTCGCCCTGACGATACCATTGGCTTTGTTTTTACCCGCCAACAGTATAGCGATGAAGCGCTAGAGGATCAGCGTATACTTAGATCTTTTAACGGCGGGTTTGGTACACCGGCGAGCAGCCAAACTATGTTAGAGCTTAGTTACGGTTTCCAATTTAATGACCACGTAAGAATTCAGCCAAACGTCCATTATATCATCAACCCCGACCAGTTTGCAAAGCGCGACAGAGTTATAGCAGTTGATGACGCTATTGTTCTAGGCTTAAGGTTCGACGTAAATCTAGCGGCTTTAATACTTAACTAATACCAATCCAACTCCTCGCTATTTCTGTATTCACTACTATCTTATGGCGCTACGAGCTCCAATACGCTTAGCGCTTCAACAACAATCTATTCCACGTTGAATAAGGATTATGAATGACAGACTCAGTACTTTTTAGTTCGTTTGATTGGGCAGGCAATACATTGCAAAACCGCATGGTATTAGCACCTATGACAAGGGGTAGAGCGGGCGCCGATCGCATACCAAACAAAATTATGGGCGATCACTATGTACAGCGTGCAGATGCAGGGCTGATTATTACTGAAGCAACGGCCATTTCAGAAGAAGGCATTGGTTGGGTTGACACCCCTGGAATTTATACCGACGCCATGGTTGAGGGCTGGCGCTCGGTGGTCAATCGTGTGCACGAGGCCGGCGGAAAAATCGTTTTACAGCTTTGGCATACAGGGCGCGCGTCGCACAGCGATTTTCACGACGGTAACCTTCCCCTCTCAGCATCGGCAATAAAAATTGAAGGGGATGAAATTCACACACCGAAAGGTAAGAAACCTTACGAAGTACCAAAAGCAATGACCTATGACGATATTAAACGCACTGTCGAAGACTACAAAAAGGCAGCCATCAGCGCAAAGGCAGCAGGGTTTGACGGCGTGGAAGTACATGCGGCTAATGGCTACCTCATTAACCAATTCTTGGATAGTCGCAGCAATCAGCGAAGTGACAATTATGGTGGAAGTGTCGATAACCGGTACCGCTTCTTAGGCGAGGTGATGGACGCAGTATTGAGCGTATGGGCTAAAGAGCACGTAGGTGTCAGGTTGTCGCCAAACGGCGCATTTAACGATATGGGTGCCGATGATTTTCGTGAAACCTTTACCTATGTAGGCCAACAGCTAAATAAACTAGAAATAGGTTATTTACATGTGATGGATGGCTTGGCCTTTGGTTTCCACGAACGTGGCGAAGCCATGACCCTTGCTGAATTTAGGGCGCTATTCGACGGAATGATCATTGGAAACTGTGGCTATACCAAAGAAGAAGCCGAGAAACGTTTATCTGACGGCGATGGTGACATGATTGCTTTTGGAAGACCATGGATCACAAACCCAGACCTTCCTACTCGCTTTAAGCATAACTACCCACTTACGTCATTTGACGATCCGTCTGCTTGGTACGGAGGCGGTGAAGAAGGCTACAACGATTTTGACACATATCGAGAACAAAGCGGAAAAGACGCCATGACATCGCTGACTTAAACTCTATGGGCAGAGCCTACTTCTCTGCCCTTTTCAAAAGCGTTGCTGGCAAAATTACCATGCGCAGCGCTTACGCATTCTTTCAATTGTGAGGGCTAGCTAAACGACTTTTTCTTAGCGGCTAATACGGCAAGCTTTTCTAGACACGACATCCACGCGTAGTTGTGCTGATCGCACTCTTGCTTATTGAGAAAGCCCTGCTGAATGAGCATTAGCCTTGCATTACCCTCTTCGGTCTTTTCGAAGTGAATGTCCACTGATGTCATCACCGACTCTTCCATATCATCTTCCCACGCCCAGGAAAACGACAGCTGCTCGTTCGCTAATATAGTCACATACTCACCAGTTAATGACATTTCAATACCGCTGGGATCCATCATCTTTATGCGATAGCGACCGCCTTCCTTGAAATCACTCATGATTTGTGTGACCGAACAATCACCCGGTGCAAACCACTCACTAAGATATTCAGGCTCGTGAAATGCTGCAAAAACAAAGGGCAATGATGCATCTAGCGTTACATCAATTTTAAACTCGTGCATAAAGTCGCCTTAGATATTCTTTAATGTTAAAGATCTGTATCTATGTTACCTTATAACAAAAGTTAGGCGCTCTAGCGTCATTTACCTTTGCTAAAAATAAAAAAATCCCGAGCCCGCGTAAGGAAAGGCCCGGGAGAAGGAGAACATCCTCAACATTTTTTATCGACAGCCCAATGCAACTTCTTGAGCTAAAAAATTCACCTATGCACCTTTCATCAGTGAATCCATACTGGCTTTACTGCCAAAATGCTGTGAACTTACTCTCTCACTTACCGACAAATACAGACTGTCGATATCGGCATTTGCCATAAACTTTTCACAAAATCCTGGCACGTGAGGCTCAATAAAATGTTTGGCCGCCAACATGAAGTGAGCAATGAGCTGTTTAACGTTGTCGGTACCCATAGCGATACGCATAGTCGTCAGTTCTATCCCTGCTTTTTTCTGCTCTTCGGTACTAAGTTCTGAATGAGACGTCAGCGCTGGGCATAAAATTATCGTATTGTTTTGCCCAATACTCACTTGGTGGCTGAATGCCGGCTCTAGCGCATCGAAGAAACGTACAAATACATCGCGAGGCAAATTTGCTGGCGCCATATCAACAGTGAATAAGGTGCACGGCCAACCGTGTGTATGCTGTTTCTCGCGTAACCCGGCATTACTGTGTTCAGGCAGAGCGTGACAGTTAACGCGAATTTGGTCGTGAGCATTCAAAAATGCAGTAAACACTTGCGTATTGATGACCTTCGTCATCATGCGCTGCTCTAGGGTCTTCATGCCGTTTAGTACATCAAAGGCCTTTTCAGAATCTAAGAACGCGCCTTTAATGTAGTACACATCCCAGAACATGGTCTGTGACCAATCAACACCATTTGCTGAACTGCCTTTTGGCTGGAACATGCGGTGTCCTTCACCAATCACTACACCGGCTGTAGTTGCGCCACTGCCACATAAATCCTTAGTGTAGCTGTGGATCACATAGTCAGGTCGTGCAGCCCTATTTGTATGCTGCAGCGGTTGATGCAAAACAGGCGTGGCAAGCGTTGAATCCAGCATGACTAACGCGTTTTGTGCATGCGCTAGCTCACAGATTCCAGGCACATCCAAGACATAGCCATGAGGGTTACAAGGCGACTCTAAATACACGTGCATTTTTGCCCCGCTATTCAACCGCGACGCATGCTCGGCCTTGGTTTGCTGCATGAATTTAGCAAAGCTCGCAGTGTCGTATCCATCAAACCACGCTATTTGGATATCCATTCGGTTGCTGCGGGCGAAATAATCATGGAGTAGCTGATACACCCCGCCGTACACGTTCCTAGAAACAATAAGTACATCACCATGACTAAGAACATTTGACAAACATGCATCAATTGCCGCCATGCCCGAATTGAAGTTCCACGCTAAATACTCGGCAGCATACGGACCCGCTTCCATGTCAACAATGGCGTTAGCAAGAGAGATATTAGTAGGGTTTAACAGGCGCGAATAAATTTGGTGGGTGAACTCTTTGCCTTGAAACGCGTCATCTACCCATTCAGTACAGGCATACACATAAGTCGCTGTTCTTACCACCACCGGTGTTGCAGAAAAAAGTGCCGTGACATTGTCGAATAGTGGATAGTGCCCTTGCGAGCCATTGCCACTCGACAAACTTTGATACGTGGTACGAAACGGGTTTTGTAACGTGTCTAATATTTTGGCAATTTGAAAAGACAAAAACTTTTTTGCGTTGAAGTAAGCTAATCTGTCTTCTTTGTCGAGTCCTTGCAAGGTATTGCTAGTGATATCCCATAGCTGCATAACGCTGGCTTGAGCACCATATAAGTGATGGGCGGTGCTAGCGAGTGCTCTACCGTAGTCGCTCTCAGCATTTATACCGAAATGAGATAGTTGTTCCTCAACCAAAGCCTGCGTAGTTTCAGCTTGAGTTGTGTTACGCTTTGGTGAGAGCACTTTAGCGCGCGTTACATCAACATCTGTTGAGTTTTGGAATTTGTTTTCTGACTGCATAGCGATTCCGTTGCAAATTGACTTCAGGTGCATGTACATGACACCAAAACTATTTACAAAAATGTAAATCCTAAATCACATTTTTAGAACAATTAGGCCAATGATTGTGCAGTTAGATAGAGGAAAGAAAAGTTTACTTTAGGAGTGTTAAGCGAATGACTGCAAGGGATTCGAAGAAAATTGAGCTAACCATATTAAGCGATGAGGCCAATGAGATTGCCGAAGTACTTCGTCAAAAAATATCAGTTAACGACGAGTTCGTTGGCGCTGATGGCCGCCCGCTTTTAACGCTTAAACAAATTACTCAATGCCCTGAAGATGTTAATTCAGAAACCGTTACGGTACTGCTTGCAGACCCCGACCTTGCGTCTCGAATTATTGATACATGTTCAGCACTCACCTGGTGTCAGTCTACCTGGGCAGGCAATGCTCCCCTTCTAAATGCCGATAAGAAGAACTACATACTTACCGGACTAAAGGGAATTTTTGGTAAGCTAATGAGGGAATATGTTTTTGCTTACTTGCTCGTGTATGCCAGAAACGTAAAGGCATTTGAGCGAAACCAACGCGCCGCTCAGCCCAGATGGGAAGCATCAAAGCGAATGCCGCTAAATGGACAAACTCTGGGTATTGCTGGACTAGGTAGTATTGGTCAGGCGTTAATCCCCGTCGCTAACGTATTTGGTATGAAGGTTGTGGGTTTAACCCGAAGCGGGCAAGCAGTAGAAGGTGCCGATGCTGTTTATACACCCGACACTATCGAAGCGTTTGCCAGAGCATGTGATCACGTGGTTAATTTAATGCCAGACACGCCATCTACACAAAACATACTATCTCACGACTTTTTTAGCGCGCTGAAACCCCACAGTGTATTTATTAACGCAGGGCGAGGCAGTGCGGTTGACGACGATGCGCTCTTGAAAGCGTTAGACAACGGTGCTTTGGCGCATGCAGTATTGGACGTATTTAGTAACGAGCCCCTCGACTCAGCCCATTCGTTTTGGACACACCCCAATATTTCAATAACCGCTCATACTGCCGCGGAATCTCAACCAAGCGACGTAGCTGACGTGTTTTTAGAAAATGCGCTTCGTTATATTAAGGGCGAGTCGCTTAATTACCAGTTTGATTTTAATAAGGGCTATTAATTATATTTCAGCCCTTATTTGAGCTGATTTCAAGTTCAGTAGAGCCTTGATAAGGCCCAAGATGCTTCAGTTAAGTTTCAATCAAGCCTTCTTAACTAAGCTTGTATATAGCCAAACTTAACTACGCGGGTCGGTTGCCGTTATCTCAATGCGGTCGTGATGCTTTTCATGGAACGCCAATAATTGAGGGTAATCCTTCATGTTGTGCAACTCCCGGAAAAGAACCCAATCTATCATGCTGTATAAACAGATTTCTGGGTAGGTCCATCCACTAAAACCACCCGCATCAAGCTGGTCTGCCAGCGCGCTCAATACCGCCTCAATTCGCTCATTTTGAAGCCTGTAATACATTTTGTCTTCGTTGATATCAAAGTCTGAACGTTTAAGTAGCATAAGCTGAACAAACGAATCATTCGCTGCGTCAATTAGAGTGAGTTGATTCTCTTCTTCCCAACTTAAGCCATCATGATCAAGCTTGTCAGCAAGATAACTGTAGATGATCCGAGAATCGAAAATCATTTGGCCGTCGTCTTCAAGACAAGGTACCTTGAGAGTGGGATTACGAGAAGCCAGTAGTTCGCGATCTTCGCCTGAAAAAATTTGAAGATTCAAAAACTCGTGCTCGGTAGAGGCAAGTACCATGCGAATGCGACGTACGTAAGGAGAAGTGGTTGAGCCATACAATTTCATAATCGCTATCCTAAGCTATGAGTTATATTGAAATTAGTGTAGCCGGAATTTAAAAAGAAAAGGAAGTATAACGTTGGAGACAACCGACAGGCATACAAAATGATGCGATGTATGCCTACCGTTTTGACTGCAATCGCTCATTGAAGAACGATTTTACGAATAAACGAAATCGTTTAAACGCTGAAGCTTGCACCACAACCACAGGTGGTTGTGGCATTTGGGTTTTGAACTAAAAACCGTGAACCTTCTAGGCCGTCCACGTAATCAACCACCCCTCCCACTAAATATTGTAGGCTCATTGGGTCGACAACCATAGTTACGCTGTCTTTTTCAATGGTCATATCGCCTTCGTTCACTTTCTCGTCAAATGTGAAACCATATTGGAAGCCTGAGCAGCCACCACCTGTTACGTACACACGTAATTTTAAATCAGGATTTTCTTCTTCTGAAACAAGGGCTTTCACTTTCGCTGCTGCAGCGTCTGAAAACTCAATCGGCAACGCCGTTTCTACAGACATACCCACCTCTACTTTAACCTCGTGCTTACGCACTTTGTGCTTGTTCGCAATTATCTAATACTTGCGGATAGTTAGCAATTATTGGGGCAAAACTTAACGAATCAACCATCACCTTGAGCCTGCAATATCACTTGAACCATCCAACTGCAACTGTGGTTAACTTGTGTTAAAGCGTAAATTTACTAATGGTTTTATCCAGCGCTTTCGCCTCATCATCTAGCGCATTTACCAAACTAAAGCTTCTTTCCATACTGCGTGAAGTTTCTTCTGCAGTTTGCGAAATGACAGAGATATTTTCGCTAATCTCGCCGGTAGCAGCAGATTGCTCTCGCGTTGCAGAAGCCACATGAGTATTTGCTTCGGTTAACTTGCTTACCTCAGCCGATATGTTAGAAAGAGCTTGCACGCAGGTTGATAAAAATTCAGAAGTTGCTTGCGTTCTTTCATTACCGCGCAGAATATCCGCTACGGTGTCTGACGTGCGTTTGTTAAGTTCATCCATAAGTTGACTAATTTCCGTCGTAGACTCGTTTGTTCTACTCGCAAGGTTTCTGACCTCGTCGGCGACCACCGCAAAGCCTCTGCCTTGCTCACCTGCTCTAGCCGCTTCGATAGCGGCATTTAGCGCAAGTAGATTAGTCTGCTCGGAAATGCCCCTAATTTCATCCAATATCGACGAGATAGAGTTGATACTGCTAGATAGCTCATTAACAGAGTTTACCGACTTTGTCATAACACCGCTAAGCTCACTCATGTTCTGCATAGCTTTGTTTATCGTATTAGCGCTAGCGCTTACGTTTTCTTCGGTAGTATTTGCTACTTCAGATGCGCCTTGCGCACTATTTGATATTTCACGTACGGTCAAGTCCATTTCTTCTATTGCTGCAGCAACCGAGTTTGTACTGTCGGTTTGTCTTGATGAGTAACTTTGAGAAAGCTCTATTTGTTCATATACTTGTGCAGCTATTCGCTTAACGTGCTGTGCGCTCTCTGAGACTTGAAGAAACATGGCATGAAGCTTTTCCAAGAACAAATCTATTTGACCAGACAATGCTCCAATCTCATTATTTTCATTTATATTGAGCCGTGCGGTAAGATCGCCGTCACGTTCATTCAATGAAGTAACGGCTGCGGTTATAGTATCAATAGGCGCGAAAATCTTATTCGACAAGAATTTCATACCCACCATACCTAGCGCGATGATAACAAGAGCGATAAGTATATTAATTAAAATAGCTGTGTTTATTGCGCCGTAGAGTTCATCGGTTGAGACTTCTGTTACCAGATACCAATCTAAAGAGTCTAGTTTCACAGCAAGACGCGTTACATCAACACCTGATACTTCTAATTCACTCGGCTTGTTAACAAATGCGCTTGCATTTAACTTTTCACCACGTTTCGACATGTCTGGATGCAAAGCAATATTGCCGTTATCGTCAACTAAATAAACAATGCCGCTGTCGGCGACTTTATAAGACGCTATCAGCTTAGACATGGCGTCTAACGATAACCCCACGCCGGCAAGGGCTACGCGCTCACCCTCAATTTTTAATGCATAATTGATAAATGCAGAAGCTACGCCACTTGACTTATCGATATCAATAGCAATTTCAAAAGGCTGACTGCTACTAATAAAGGTTTTAAACCAAGGGTCACCTTTAGGTGTAATTTGACGCTCGATGCCATCATGGGTGTAATAGTTGCTAGATTTACCCGACACTACATAAGCACTAATAGCCTTGCTCTCACGCTTTATCGCTGAAAGGTGGCTAGTGAGCACGTCTAGACCTTCTGAAGGCTCTCCGTTTTGTATCCAGCGTTTAATGTATACATTATTAGCCAATGAACGACTTGGAAGTATCGTGCTTTGCAAATCTAATTCAACGGCATTCTTGACCTCCCCTAGGGCCGTTGGTAGGTCAGATGTTTCTACCTTATCAGTAAGAAAGCTTAAAATAGACGTTGCAAAAACTGTCGTGGCAATGATCACTGGCACAGTAAGTGCGATAATTAACGCAATGAAAAGCAAACGCTTTAATTGCATACGCATGATTTACTCCAAATTAATTTAATAACTATCAACATTAGGTCTGTCTTAAAAACGCCAGACTGCCAGCGCTTGCACTACGCTGTCTTCTTCTTGTGTTCCTAGCTTGTTATTCCAATACTGATACTCAATCCCTAGAAACAACCTATCTTTTACGTTAAGTACAGCCTGTCCAGCGTCCCAGCGCGCTTGGATTTGTGCTAACACCCATGACTCAACAATAGCCCCGGGTATTTCAGAGGTTCTTTCATCAATGTACTCTGCGTGCCCTTCTATATAAAATTGCTGTGAAAAAAGATTTAGTGGGTATCGCCAAGCAATATCAACCATCCAGCTGTCGCCTTCTTTAGGTGCTCCTCCTGCACTAATACCTTCACTATCATCTAAATATGCGGTAACAAGCACATTGAGAAATTGGAAGCCTTCAACATCGAGATGGAGCTGTATACCTGGCAGATATTTTAAAACGTCTGACTCTGGGGCCATGTTTACCCCCATGACAAAACTGATATCGCTTAAAACACCGCTGTAATTAGCATCGAAAAGCGCTTTAGAGCTAAACGTCGGATACCACTCTGCGTATAGCTCATCACCGGCAGACGTACTTGCATAATCAGCAAAAAAGAAGTTTCCACCATATTCCCAACCGCTGGCATGTTGGAATGTAAAAATTGTCGTAGTAAGTTCAGTACCCGAGGCTTCGGCAAAAGGCTGATTGAGTTTCCCATGCTGGATATGAAGCTCGTTTTCGCTCCACGATGCACTGTGGGCGTTAAAAGAAAAAAGAAAAATTGCTGTCAAAAGAACCAACGAATAAACGTTGAACTGCATACTTATATCCTGTTAGCGTAATTTGACAAGTAAGTGTAGACGCTCTTTTCAATTCTGCATGTAATTTCTTAAAAATTAATCGTTAGCGATTAAAAATCAGATATCACGTTGAAATATAGGCCATATATATGAACTTTTCTCATCAGAAAGCTAACGTCAATTTGTTTGACGATTTCGGGCAATCTCGCTTTGCTAGCAAAGAAGAATACAAAGACGCATTAGTGGAACAACAAGAAAAGCTCTTTCACGTGCAGCAATCTTATTTCCATCAAAAAAAGCGTGCGCTAATTGTGTTTGAAGGATGGGATGCGTCAGGAAAAGGTGGCGCAATAAGACGTATCACAGAAAAACTCGATCCTCGTGGCGTAAGCGTGTTTCCTGTGGCAAAGCCCGCTCAAGAAGATCAGGAAAAACACTTTCTCTATCGCTTTTGGCAACACATCCCCCCTCCCGGTTCTCTTAAAATATTTGACCGTTCACACTACGGAAGAGTGCTTGTTGAAAGAGTTGATAAGCTCGTAGATGAAAAGGTTTGGCGACGCGGTTATGACGAAATAAACGCATTTGAAAAAACGCTGAGTGACAGCGGAGTTCGCGTTATCAAGCTTTTTATGCATATATCGTCAAGCGAGCAGCGTGAGCGCTTTGAAGAACGACTGCACAACCCCTTCAAGCGTTGGAAGTTAACCGAAGAAGACTTGCATAACCGTAAGATGCGTAAAGCCTATATCGAAGCGACGAATGACATGTTCAAGCACACTCACACCCGTTACGCGCCATGGCATGTTATAAACGGAGAGTTTAAATGGCAAGCAAGAGTAAATGTACTCAATACCGTTGTTACAAAACTCAGTGAAGGCGTAGACATCTCTCCGCCTCCACTGAATGAGCGTTTAATAGCGCTGGCCTCCAAACAACTTGATGTGGATGAAGACCTAATTAGCGACGAGGGCGCACGACCTTTGGCGGGCAATCGAAACTAACTTAAGCGAATATACGTTAGCTGTTGTTGTCCGGTAACGTTACGTTCAGCTCTAACACGCTACAATCGTCATTATTGTCTAGCTGCACCGACACTTGGTCATCAGCAATCGTCACATATTTGCGGATAACCTGAATGATTTCCTGCTGCATCATTGGCAAGTAATCAGGCTCTGTGCGCTTTTTACGCTCGTGCGCGACAATAATTTGTAACCGCTCTTTGGCTACTGCCGCAGTGCTCGGCTTTTGCTTCTTTTTGAGCAGGTCGAAAATTCCCATTACTTCCCTCCTAGCAGACGTTTAAAGAACCCTTTCTTTTCTGCTTCTAGGAAACGATGTGGAACAGTTTCGCCTAACAGACGTTTAACAGCGTCAGCATAAGCTTGTCCTGCATTAGCTTCTTCATCAAGAATAACTGGCTGACCTTGGTTTGACGCTTTAAGTACCGCTTCAGATTCTGGAATAACGCCCAATAGCGGAATAGCCAAGATTTCTTCTACATCTGCAACACTTAACATTTCAGCACTTTCAACACGGGTGGGGTTATAACGGGTTAATAAAAGGTGCTCTTTAACCGGCTCGCCCTTTTCTGCGCGCATAGATTTACTTTGAAGAATACCTAAGATACGGTCTGAATCGCGTACCGAAGAAACTTCTGGGTTGGTAACCACAATAGCCTCATCTGCAAAATACAGCGCCATCTGTGCGCCCTGTTCTATTCCTGCAGGTGAATCACAAATAATGTATTCAAAGTCCTTTTTAAGCTCATCTAATACTGCCTGAACACCTTCAACGGTAAGGGCATCTTTATCGCGGGTTTGCGATGCAGGAAGAATGAAAAGATTCTCTGTTCTCTTATCTTTAATAAGCGCTTGCTTAAGGGATGCTTCTTTGTTGATAACATTGACGAAGTCGTACACAACGCGGCGTTCACACCCCATGATAAGATCAAGATTTCGCAAACCCACATCGAAATCTATCACGACCGTTTTATGGCCGGCTAGCGCAAGCCCCGTGCTTATTGCTGCACTCGATGTAGTCTTGCCTACACCACCTTTTCCTGAGGTTACTACGATAATCTTTGCCATCTATTCTTTCCTATTAGTGCGTACAAAGCATTAAGCCAACGGCTCTATACGTAATGTTTCTTCTTCTAAAAATACTTGTGCAGGTTTCTTCCAACATTCGCCTTTTACGGTCTCATGCATTATGAATTGCCCTGCAATTGAAATAAGTTCTGCATCTAACGACTGACAAAATACACGGGCTCCCGTGTTTCCTTTGACTCCTGCCAACGCGCGGCCGCGCAGTGTGCCGTAAACGTGAATATTGCCATCGGCAAGAAGCTCAGCACCTTCACTTACAGAAGCCGTTACCACCAAGTCACTGCCCTCTGCATAAACTTGCTGACCTGAACGTACTGGGCGGTTGATCACTTTGGCAGGTTTGAGCGTCAGAGCAGCAGCGGGCGCCGGCTCACTTTTCGACGGCGTAGAAACGGTATGCTCTTGTTGAGAGGCGTGAGAATCGTTTTCGCCACTCCCTTTATTGTTTTCGCCGCCGCTCACTCTTTGCGAACGAAGTGCGCTATCGGTGAATTTACTTTGGCTTACGTCGGCCAATCCCAGATCATTAATGGTTGGTTTCAGCTCTGCCACCTCACCTTTCACCGCCATAGGCTGCAAATGCAGTCGACGGCAAAGTGCCACCAACAATTCAAACTCGGTAGCAGATAGAGGCTTCATTAAATGCAAAATCAGTGAGGAACGGGTGAAGAACTGCGGCGCACTCGCAATCTTCTGGGATAACTGAAGTTCAAAGTTATCTGGCTCAAAATTTACTACTTCTAACACAATACTGGTGAGCGTGGTGCCCTTCATGCGAAAGCAAGTTTCTGTCATCTTTTTTTCCCGAAAAGGCATTACTTTTTCCATAGCGAAAGCCATGTTTAGAAGTAAAACCTATTAGCGCTAGTATTTTTCGCTGTCTTACGCAGCTATGCAAATAATTTATTGCATCACTGTATCAAAAATCCTGTTCACATACAGCAACTGTTCTATCTGTTTAGACACGTTTTGCCCCTGCTATGCGCAAGAACACACCTAGAACAAGCCAGGAACGTGCCAATGAACGAACAGTTTTTAAACACGACGGTGTTATACGAGTTTTACCTAGAAAAACTTGTATTAATTCGCCCGTCTAAATACAAAAAAGTGCGATTTATCTGTCGCACTTTTTATCACTTAAATTTCGCTTTGGACATTTACGGCATAGTGAGATTATTAGGATCTAGCAACGACTCTAGCTCTTGCCTGGGTATATCTGTCATCGCCTCGGCCACATCAATAACAGGTTTGTTTTCCTTGTACGCTGTTTTTGCAATTTCCGCGGCTTTGGCATAGCCAATAACAGGGTTGAGCGCGGTGACGAGCACAGGGTTTTTGTAAAGCGCAGCTTCAATGTTATCTTGATTTACAGTGAAGCCCTCTATCGCCTGCTCGCCGATAAGCCTTGCACTGTTGGCCATTAGCGACAGACTTGAGAGCAAGTTGCTGGCTATCATAGGTAGCATGACATTAAGCTCAAAGTTACCCGACTGTCCACCCACCGTAATCGCCGTGTCGTTACCTATTACTTGTGCAGAAGCCATCGCCACCGCTTCTGGGATAACTGGGTTTACCTTGCCGGGCATGATAGATGAACCCGGCTGCAACGCAGGCAACGCAATCTCGCCCAGACCAGCCAAAGGCCCAGAGTTCATCCAGCGTAAATCGTTAGCAATTTTCATGAGCGTTACCGCTAAACTTTTTGTTGCACCTGAGAGCGTCACTGCCGTGTCTTGCGAGCCAATAAGTGCAAAGAAATTGTCTGCTGGCTTAAACGCGATATCGGTAAGCTCCCCTAATGTATCTGAAAACGTAGCGGCAAAATCAGCATGGGCGTTTACGCCTGTTCCCACCGCAGTGCCACCTTGCGCTAAGGTTTGAATTGCAGGCTGCACAGCGCGCAGGGTTTTCACCTGCTGTTTAAGCTGAGATACCCATGCTAGTAGACTCTGGTCCATACCCACAGGCATTGCATCCATTAAGTGAGTACGTCCTGTTTTGCAGTATTGTGCTACCGACTTTGCTTTAACCTCAATAATGCGAACTAAGTTTTCAACGGCCGGTATGAGCTGGTTTGTCAATGCAATGGCCGCGCTAACGTGAATAGTAGTGGGTATTACGTCATTTGAACTTTGCCCGTAATTTACATGATCATTCGGGTGAACGTCTTCACTCGCATAACGCGAAGCTAATCGAGCAATGACCTCGTTGGCGTTCATATTTGTACTGGTGCCTGAGCCAGTTTGAAATATATCAACGGGAAAGTGCAGCATCACATCATCAAGTGCCAACAGCTCATCACAGGCTCTCACTATGGCTTGTCCACGATCTTTATCCAGCACTTTAAGTTTCATATTGGCTTGTGCCGCGGCTTTCTTAACGGTAATTAACGCACGCACAAAAGCCTCGGGCATTCGCTGCCCGCTTATTGGAAAGTTTTGAATAGCGCGCTGAGTTTGCGCACCGTAGAGTGCATTTTCTGGGACCTGTAGTTCGCCCATACTGTCGCGTTCTGTGCGTGTTGCTGTCATAACTCGTATCCTTGTGTTGATAAAACGTATTTACTGCGTATTGGTAATGTTTCTATAAAAGACCTCATTAAGCCTCTTAACCTTTGATGTGCAACTAAGGTCGACAGGTCTCTGTAACATTACGTTATAAAAAATGGGGCACTAGCAACTGCATATCTATTTTTATTCTCGCTAGCGCTATTCGATCACTCTCGTTACAAGCGTAGCGCTCGGCTTTAAGTAACGGCTTGTATAAATTATCTAAACAGGTATAGCGCCATTGCTTGCTAACTAGCGGGTCGCACATAGTTTCATAAAGCACTTCAACTGCATTTCTGTAGATAGAAAATTTTTCGCTATCACTTGGCAAACAATGAGCAACGGCGCTCACGCCTTCTAGATAATTTTGTAAAAGCGTAGTGTTCAGCGCTTCGTCGTTAAATCCTAACCGAAGATGTTGAAGTGCATGTCGTACTGAAGACATATGCATCCTTTATGCGTCAAAAAATAGAAAACTCGATAAATACAAACAAGCCCTCTCGTACCAATAATTAAATATAAATGATAATTATTAGCATTTACAATGATCCAGTGCTATTCTTTTTCGTAATAAATTTGAATCTCCAATTTCACCTATAGGTGTAGTTAATCAAAATTCAAAGGATATTATTCATGATCAAGAAGCTTCTTGGTGGCACAGCCCTCCTCCTTATGACCTCTAGCGCATTTGCCAATAAATGCGAGGTTACTGTGGAATCTAACGATGCCATGCAATTCAACACATCCAATGTCACTATTCCTGCAAGTTGTAGTGAGTTTACTGTAACCCTTAAACACACGGGACAACTGCCTAAACAATCTATGGGCCATAACTGGGTGATGACCACTAAAGCCGACGGACAAGCGGTAGCAACCGACGGCATGAGTGCTGGTTTAGACAACAATTACGTGAAGCCAGACGACAAGCGCGTAATAGGCGCAACTGACATTATTGGCGGCGGCGAACAAACCTCTACAACCTTTTCTGTTGAAGGGTTAAGTAAAGATGAAGAATACATGTTCTTCTGTTCGTTCCCAGGTCACATCGGCATCATGAAAGGTACTGTCACGCTTTCTAGCTAGCACATTGTGATAACTAGGCGTGCTCTCATCGGCACGCCTTAAACATGGACAACAGTAGGTCGAGAGTATAGCTAGTAATGGATACAGTGTCTCACACAACTAAAAGCGGTAAGACGGTGGCCTGGTACAAGTGCTTATCTTCTCTGTCCAATACCCTCTCGCAAAACAGAGTTTATCTTCACGTAACAAATAAAAGGCTGCTGTTGCCGCTATTTATCATTGCTTTATTTACTTACGATAGAACTCGCGCTGTCGCTCTATCGGTGTTATCAGATGCATTCTTCCAAGTGGCTGCTTTTGTGTACGCATCGCTTGCGCTTTATTACATCGCCACGTTGCGCATTTCAGCCGAAGCCATTGGCAACTACATGAAAATGCATCCTGTTCACGAGGTGGGTTTATCTGCCCTACTGGGTGCTTTGCCCGGCTGCGGCGGGGCCATCATTGTCGTCACTCAGTACACGCGAGGTGTAACAAGCTTTGGAGCCGTGGTAGCCGTACTCACAAGCACGATGGGAGACGCCGCATTTCTGTTACTCGCCCAAGCGCCATTAGACGCCTTAACCGTAATGGCCGTCAGCGTTACGGCGGGTGCAATGACGGGGCTCGTGGTCAATAAGTTTCACAATTACCGAGCAACGGTAACCAATAGTATGCATCAACATTCGCGAAACGGTGATAAATCCAAAGCGACAAGCCTAAGAGCCATATCACTTTCTAAAATGTTCTGGACGATTGTGGGCTTACCTTCGCTAGCGATTGCGCTTGGTTTGGCGTTTCAACTTCCCGTACACAGTTACCTTTCTATCAGTGAAAGTACCCTAACGCTGATTGGCGCAGCGTTATGTATCTCGAGCCTTGGATTGTGGTCTTTGTGTGGTTCAGGAAGCGGATACGCTTCGATTACAAAAGAGGACGTAATTCCGCCGCCGCCTAAATGGCAAGAGAAAGCCGCATTAGATACGCAGTTTGTACTGGCATGGGTAGTACTTGCCTTTCTCATGTTCGAGCTGTCTGTAGTCTGGTTTGGGCTCGACATTGCAGGGCTTCTTCAATTGATGGGCCCCGGCTTAGTCGGCTTGGCAATTGTTATCGGATTATTACCAGGATGCGGTCCACAGATTTTAGTAACTAGCCTATACCTCAATGGCGCAGTGCCATTTTCCGCACAACTCGGTAATGCAATCAGTAATGACGGCGATGCCTTGTTTCCCGCTATTGCGCTTTCTCCAAAAGCAGCGCTAATTGCCACCGTGTATTCTGCCATTCCCGCGTTTCTTGTGGGTTATGGCTACTGGTATTTATTTGAATAAAGCTTTTAACGAATTACAAACGCAATTAACGCTTAGTAAAGCGCTGCCCCACAGCGATTACTCTATTTCGACAGAAAGCGCTTCATTCCACGGCACGCTTATCTCATAGTTGCCTTTACGGGTTTTGTATTGATAGACCGTTGTAGAAAAACTAATGGATTCGGGATTTATATCTTCCTCGATAGTGAGAGTTACGTTAACGGCTTGGAAAAAGCGAAAGCGGTATTTTACATCTTCGGCAAGCAAGTTTGACTTTCCGGATTTAAGCGTAACAGGCTCACCGTTTCGCTTCCCCGCAACCGCAATATCTAAACTGCCATTGATCACCGCTTTTTGCTGTTTGGACTGCAGTAAAACCAACCTAAGTTGATAGGTATTGTCACTTAACTTAAAAACTTCTACCCCTTCAATTGCAAAGCCTTCGTCGCTTTTCTCAGGCGCCATAACCCTTTCATAGAAACTCAAAAGCTCTTGTTGCGCCTCAAGCTCTTTTCTCTGTTCACTTAACATCGTAGCAATATTTTCTGCCTCTAGTTTGGCTAGTTCCATCGCCACTTCAAGTTGGTTTACTTTCGTAGTAAGCGCATTATTCTCTTCTGATAATATGGCTATAGTTTCTTGCTGAGCCTGTACTTTTTTGCCATCGCCTTCATCAAGGATCCGCGCTAACTTGTAACCGAATCCCACCATTGCAAACATAATAAACGCCACTAGCAGCGTCCATTTGTAGTTACCTAATACTTCTTTTAACTGCTCGGTCGTCATGATCTCTACATCAATAAAAAACACTGTGCGCTAAGGCGCTCTAAACATTATGAATTTTAAGCGTTTATGGTAAGCTTCTCTTTACGTTAACCTACTGTACCACATCATGCGCTTGCAGGCTTTAAGAGAGGAAGTAGCTCATCCACGCACATCTATTCAGTTGTGTATGCTTGGCATTGTTGGGGGGACCTGCGCGGCGCTTATTATTATATTGTTTCGTCTATGCGTTGAATGGCTTCAAGAAACAGGCGTTACGTCGCTTCAGTCGGCTCTTGCTCATGACTGGTTAGTTTGGCTTATCATGCCGCTCATGAGTGTAGGCTTGATATTATTTATCGCCTTTCTCACAGGCTTTAAGCACTATCGCTTGGGTATTCCTTTCGTGATTCACAGGGTAAAATACTATTACGGTCATATTCCTTTCAGAACCACGATTAACCAATTCTTTGGCGGCATGCTAGCTCTTGCCGGCGGTTTCGTGGTTGGTCGAGAAGGCCCTTCCGTTCATTTAGGCGCGTCAGGCAGTAGTTTCTTAGGGCAATGGCTTCGCTTACCTTACAACAGCATTCGAATTCTTGCGGGCTGCGGAATTGCGGCCGGGATTTCAGCATCATTCAACACCCCATTTGCAGCCGTAATTTTCGTGATGGAAGTGGTACTTAGAGAGTACAAAATACATATTTTCGTTCCTGTTATGCTCGCTGCTGCCTGCGGCTCTGTGCTCACTCGCATTGTATTTGGAGAGGTAAACGAGCTGTCGTTTTTATCGTTCAATGCATTTAGTCAGTGGATGTATTTCTATTTAGTGTTATTAGGCATTCTTTTAGGCATGTTGGCGGTCTTATTCAATAGCCAGCTCATGCGAGTAATGACGTGGTTCAGACCAGTTACCATGGTGTGGCGTCTAATACTTGCTGCACTTATTACCGGTACCATTGGCATGTTTATACCTGAAGCCCTTGGCGCCAACTTTATCGATGTTGAGCACTTATTTGATAGCTCTCCCGGCGCGCTGTTGCTGGTTTCTACCTTGGTGTTTAAAGTTGTTTTGGCGGTATTTGCAATTGGCCTCGGTATTCCAGGAGGAATTATTGGCCCGGTTATGGTTATTGGCATGCTCGCTGGCGCCGTACTTTTACTGCCACTGTCGTACTTTATTGACGTACCCGAATTTACCAACAGCTTCGCCCTGTTAGGCATAGCTGGCATGTTGACCGCAGTATTGCACGCGCCTCTTGCAGCGCTCTCTGCGGTTATGGAACTATCGTACAGCCCGCAAATTATTCTACCTGCCATGTTGGTCATTGTGCCTGCTTACGTGACTTCTACGCAGTTCTTTGGCAACCGCTCTATTTTCATACGCCAGCTTGACTATCAAAACCTCCCTTACGCGATCTCATCTATTCGTGAAGCACTTGAGAAAACGGGCGTACTTGCAGCAATGAATACCGAGTACAAGCTATTTCACGATGCGCCGGAGCAAGCGTTAATTGACTACTTAGAAAGCGATCCAACAAAAATTGTCATTCAGAAGTTAAAATTTGAAATAGATGTGCAGTATAAGCTGGTCCAATACAATGTAAGCTTAGAACACGATGCAACAGCGTTAAACTATTACGAAATGGAAGGCATTAGTGCGCAGTCTACCCTACACGAAGTATACGAACACCTTAAAAATTCGCGCTCTGGCGCAGTTTATATTTACGATCAGGAGCTTAACGATATCATTGGCGTAGTAACGTGGAATATCTTACAAAGCTTCTTACAAAAGGCTCATTATTAGTATGTACATTTTATGGTTTAAAGCGCTGCACATCTTTTTTATGCTGGCTTGGATGGCAGGACTTTTTTATTTACCCCGACTTTTTGTCTATCACGCGACAACGAAATCTCAAGTGGTAAAAGACGAATTTAAGATCATGGAACGTCGCCTGTGGTTCTTCGTCACACCATTCGCCTTGTTAACTCTGGCGTTCGGCGTTGCGCTTATTGTCAGCTATGGTGGAACTTGGTTTAAAATGTCAGGGTGGCTTCATATAAAGTTGCTGCTGCTTCTTGCTATTTACGGCTATCACTTCTATTTGTTTAAGCTAATGAAGCAATTTGCACGCGACGAAAATAGACACTCTCCGCGCTTTTATCGCTTTTTAAATGAAGCGCCTGTGCTTATCATTCTCGCCATCGTTTGCTTGGCTGTGGTAAAACCTTTATAAAAGTTAACGTCAAACTAAATAGTAAAGGCGCACGTACAAAGTTATTGAAAAGTCAGTACTCAAGGAACCAGTACTACTGTGCAGTGTGAGAAGTATTTTTTTAGCTTGTTGTTGAGAGTGTTGTAAGCATTGCACAAAATCGCCCAGAACCTGCAGCTTCTCGGGTTTAACAAATTGTTTTTATCGGAATGCTAACCATGGATGACAGTAATCAACACCTCAAGCATTTGCTCAAACAGACAGACATTGCCTTCAAGGCGCTTATGAGGGAGCCTGCCTCGCGGCTTCTCAACGAGCAATACGAAAAGGCAAAGCTTGAACTAGATAGCTATACTGCTTCGCTTAAACACACGTTGAATCAACGACATCAACAACAAAGACAGCGCTAATTTTAAATTAGCGTTTTGTTGTTTTTTGCTTCTCCTGCAGCTCCCTGTTATCAAACTTTCCCCTAGGTTACTTTGTTAAAGGTTTCAAATTGATTGGGTAACGCACCTGCTAGCTCCCCTGATAATTTCGTGTAATCAGCCAGCACCGAAGGAAGCTGTTTAACAAGCATGTATATATTACTCTCAAGCTGAGCAGCTTGTTTGTTGTTTCTGTAAGACAAGGCTAATTCAATATTAGCAAGCGTTGAGAAAAGCTTTAAACATCGAGACAGGCGAGCTTCTGCTGGTTCTGTTTCCTCAAGCTCGTTATTGTCACAGTCTTTCTTGTCCGCCTTACTTTTTTCTAAATGCTTTTCCCAATGGTTCCAAGCATTTTGCCATACAGGCTCTAATTGCTTGTGTACGTGTAAAAGTCCATTTAGCCAGCTTTCGAGCTCTTTGGAAGGCCTCGTTGCCCCTTGCACCTCTATCGCAACGGTTAATTCACTAGGTATGGGCGACTTTTCCTGACGCATAAAATCTAAATGTGCCCGAAGGCCATTCATTAATGTATCGGCAAGCTTATCTACATCTTTATCTACAAGGTGGCTGTCACTGGACTGTATGAGCCACGGCATCCACTGTTCAGGCATGGGAATCTCTGGAGCGGAGGCAACGGCAAAGATCATTCCATCTACGTAATAAGTATCCGGAAGCACATTTTCGAAAGTGGGAAGCGAAACAATATTGCTGATTGTGTTTATTGGAAACTCATCTTTCACCATTACCATCCTATTTTAATTTGCGTTCTCTTTTATGAAACGGTAGTCTGCGCGGCCACTTTGTAGAAGGCATGCTTTATAACCTTATATCTACCCCAAATAATGGGAAATAAGATAGAGAGTAAACAATAAACTTCTACACTGGGTACGCGACAATAGGTTTAAAACCAATCTGTTACTGTATTGGTTTAGCGGTACTGTTGCGTGCTCGCCTACCTATTGTCATGATAGCAAAACTTAACTAAGAGTCGTTGCAATGGCAAAAGATAAATCAGGATACATCATCGCGGCCGCCTTTATCGGCCCTGGAACAGTAACTACGGCCAGTCTGGCAGGTGCAAACTTTGGCTTTCATCTAGTATGGGCGCTTCTTTTCTCTATATTCGCAACCATAGTATTGCAAGACATGGCTGCGCGTTTAGGTGTGGCCAGCGGCCAAGGCCTAGCCAGTGCCATGAAAAACATGGCTTACAAGCCATGGCTAAAGAACCTTTTTATCGTGCTTATCGTCAGTGCTATCGGCATTGGTAATGCAGCCTACGAATCGGGCAACCTAACCGGCGCTGCAATCGGCCTAGACGCATTTATCAGTATAGGCATTGGCCCCTGGGCCAGTATTTTGGGCACTATCGCTATAGTTTTGCTCTGGTCGGGCAGCTACAAATGGATAGAGACAGTACTGGTGTATCTAGTCTTTATTATGGCTGGCGTTTTTCTTATCACACTGTTGGTGGCCAAACCTGATTTCGCTGCCATGTTTAGCCAATTCACCTCACCAAGATTAGACGCAGATGCTATTACGACCGTTCTTGCCCTCATAGGCACAACCATAGTGCCTTACAACTTGTTTCTTCACGCCAGTTTGGTTGCAAAATCATCGAAAGGCCAAGATAAACAAGAAGCGGTCATCGCGTGCCGAAACCAGTCTGCTAGAGCTATTAGTATGGGAGGGCTTATTACACTTGTCGTAATGGCAACAGCAATGATGGCGTTCTTCAATCAAGCTGCCACTATGGACGCTTCGAACATGGGCGAGCAGCTTAAGCCGGTGTTAGGTGACAAAGCCCAATGGTTCTTTGCACTAGGATTGTTCGCCGCTGGCTTAACCAGTGCTATCACTGCACCGCTAGCAGCCGCTTATGCGGTAACAGGAGCGCTAGGGCTTTCTGACGATATGCAAAGCAAGAGCTTTAAAGTGGTATGGTTTATCATCATTGTAGTAGGTGTGAGCGTTGCAGCACTTGGCTTTAAGCCCCTACCCGCCATTTTGTTTGCTCAAGCGACTAATGCTCTTTTACTGCCAATTATTGCCATATTTCTGCTGGTCGTTATGAATAAAAGCACCGCACTGGGTGAATTTAGAAACACATGGAAAAGTAACCTGGCTGGCTTTCTAGTAGTGGGAACTGTGATTGGTTTAGGTCTGTATAAACTAATCGGCGTATTTAGCTAGCTTCAAAAGTGGGGTCAGAGTAATTTACTTCCTTTGTGTGTCATTGTAGTGTGCGCTCGCAGATAGCAATGAAATTACGTGACTAACAAACTAACTGCATATGAGAAGGGCCAAAGTTATACTTTGGCCCTTTTTAATAGAGAGCGTCGTTATAAAAAGTACTCTGACCCCATTTTGGGGCTGAAAAAGTACTCTGACCCCAATTTTTAGCTGGCGAGGCGTTGCAGAATGTCTTGGAGCATCGCTTTGCTGCAGCCAAAGTTAATTCTGAAATGATCCGCTTTGTGAAAGTCGATGCCTGGTGACGGGCCTACGCCTTTTTCTTCAGCCCATAGCTGAACGTTCTCTACACCTAGCCCACTGGCGTCTACCCACGCAAGAAACGTCGCATCGGCTTTGAGCATATTAAGCCCGTCAATACTATTTATGGTGTTGAACACCATGTCTCTGTTCTCACGCAAGTAAATAATTTGCTGCTGATGCCAATCATCACACTGCGTGAACGCAGCTTCCGTTGCCGCTAAACCCAATACAGTAACCCAAGGTACGATGCCCGCTGCGGCATTAGTAAATGCCTGTCGCAGTTGGCGATTAGGGATGATGGCAAAAGAGGTGCCCAAACCAGCTATGTTAAATGTTTTGCTGGCGGCCATTAGCGTAACGCTATTTTCAGCAAGGTTTGTCTCACGGCCCGCCGGAATGTGCTGCTTGCCTTCTTCTAAAATAAGGTCGCAGTGGATTTCATCAGAACATAGCTTAACATTGTTCGCGTTACAGATGTCAGCAATGCGCTCTAATTCAGCTTTGGTAAGCACCGAACCTACCGGGTTCATTGGGTTACAAAGAATAAACATCTTACACTTAGGATCAGCCGCTTCTCTTTCTAATGCTTCAAAATCTAACGTATAGCGCGCACCTTCAACACTCGAGATAGTTTCAGAACTCGTGCCGTCGTCATTTTGCACTACCGTGCCTATATCTACCCGTTCAAGACCATTTAGTTTTGGGGCAGCCAGTAGAGGCGGATAATTAGGTGTTTGAATAAGTACTTTATCACCGGGTTCACAATAGGCTTTACACGCTACGTTAAACGCTGGCACAACGCCTGGTGTCCACACTAGCCACTCGGGTTGAATTTCCCAATTATGCTTATCTTTAAGCCATCTCACTACAGCCTGAATGGCGCCATCGTGGTGGGCGGGCAGTATGTAGCCCATGTTGCCATGCTCAACCTGAGCAGAAATGGCTTCTAGGATAGGCTGCGCACAGCGAAACTCGGTATCAGCAACCCACGCAGGAATGATGTCTTTTCCTTTGTACTTTTGCCATTTAAACGAAAATGTGTCTTTTCTAGGAGGGATATTATCGAATAAGGCGCTCACATTGCATCCTGTTACATAAAAACTTATGCCATCAGTGTAGAATTTTAGCGCCTCATAAACTAGAGGAGTGAGATGAATTAACTCGAATTTACTATATCGAAATGTACTTTTATATAGACTAATTCAATGAGTCTACATGGCAACCGGCTCGTTTAGCTTCTGTGTTCGAATCCTTGCCTAACGAAAGGCCCAATTAACTTTCTGTGTATAGTTTTGGTCTCAATGCTACTGTTATCCTTCGACGCTAACTGACAGACTCAGCTAACCTGTGAGACCACTTCTTTCGATTTTTGAATCAGTTCTTCCATATTTAGTGGCTTAGCGAGAAACGCGGTGACTTGCAGCTTACGTGCCTCTATCACTAACTCTTTGTTCGGATCGGCAGTAATAAGCAAAAATGGGACATTCAAACCCGATGACTGGCAAGTTTTTAAAAGGCTTAGACCATCATACTCCGGCATTACCTGATCACTAATAATCAAACTTATGGAATCTGAGGTTTGTTGCAGCAAAAAGTCCCTTGCGAATTTGCTACGGGTAAATGGATACACGGTAGCATCTAACTGCGTTTCTAACGCGTCAGCAATAAGGTCAAGTGTGATGGGATCATCTTCAACAACTGCTACAGCAAACACGACTTTCCCCCTTTCATTAGGTCATTCGTCACAAATATAACAACAACTTAGCTTAACACTAAAAGCATCCTGTGTATTATCAAGCATAGAATCTCAAGACGCTTTTGACCACTAACCTTTGGTCGACATTTACGCTTTTTCGTCGCTTAGCGCTAGTAGCAGCTTTTTATAATGGCCGAAGAGGTACGTGAGTAGAAACGCCTGGGAAACGTAATAAAAAATGCCAGCTACAGCTGGCATTTTTAAAATCGATTTAAGTCTTAGAAATGATTAAGACTTAGGTGCGCGCGATGCACGCTTACGCTCGTTTTCTGTAAGAAGCTTCTTACGAATACGGATAGACTCAGGCGTCACTTCTACTAACTCGTCGTCATCGATGAACTCAAGCGCTTGCTCAAGTGACATTCTGATTGGTGGAACAAGTGTTTGCGCTTCGTCAGTACCTGATGCACGAACGTTAGTAAGCTGCTTACCTTTAAGCGCGTTCACAGTAAGGTCATTGTCACGGCTGTGAATACCGATAACCATACCTTCGTACACTTCAACACCGTGACCGATGAATAGACGACCACGCTCTTGAAGGTTAAACAGGGCGTTAGTTAGTGCTTTACCATTTGCGTTGGCAATAAGTACACCGTTCTTACGCTTACCAATGATACCGCCTTTGTACGGACCATAGTGATCGAACGTGTGATATAGCAAACCAGAACCCGACGTTAACGTCATGAACTCTGTTTGGAAACCAATTAGGCCACGGCTTGGAATGATAAAGTCGATACGTACACGACCTTTACCATCTGGAGACATGTCAGTCATTTCCGCTTTACGCAGACCAAGCTGTTCCATGATTGACCCTTGGTGCTGTTCTTCACAGTCGATGGTCAAGGTTTCGTATGGTTCTTGCGTTGCGCCGTCAACTTCTTTCAGAATTACTTCTGGACGAGAAACAGCAAGCTCGTAACCTTCACGACGCATGTTTTCGATAAGAATACCTAGGTGAAGTTCACCACGACCAGATACGCGGAACTTGTCCGGATCAGGCATTTCTTCAACGCGCAGCGCAACGTTGTGTACTAGTTCGTCTTTAAGACGCTCAAGGATATTACGTGAGGTTACGTACTTACCTTCTTTACCTGCAAACGGTGACGTGTTTACCTGAAACGTCATGGTTACCGTAGGCTCATCAACCGTAAGTGGAGGAAGCGCTTCTACGGTGTTAACGTCACAAATTGTGTCAGAGATCTTAAGTTCGCCAAGACCTGTGATAGCAATGATGTCGCCAGCATGCGCAGATTCAACTTCGTGACGAGCAAGACCAAGGTAGCCATATACAAGGCCAACTTTACCATTGCGCTTTTCGCCATCAGCAGTAACAACCGTTACTTGTTGGTTTGGCTTCACAGAGCCACGCTTAACACGACCTACACCGATTACGCCCACGTATGAGTTGTAATCAAGCTGAGAAATCTGCATTTGGAAAGGACCGTCTACGTCTGCATCAGGTGCAGAAACTTGCTCGACGATAGTTTCAAATAGCGCATTCATGTCTTCTTGCGGCTCGTCAGCATCGTGTGACGCCCAGCCATTAAGTGCAGAAGCGTAAACAACTTGGAAATCTAGCTGTTCGTCAGTCGCACCTAGGTTGTCGAAAAGGTCAAATACTTGGTCCATAACCCAATCTGGGCGAGCACCTGGCTTGTCGATTTTATTGATAACAACGATTGGCTTTAGACCTTGAGCGAATGCCTTTTGCGTAACAAAGCGCGTTTGTGGCATTGGGCCTTCTTGTGCATCTACAAGTAGAAGTACAGAGTCGGCCATTGACATGACACGCTCTACTTCACCACCGAAGTCAGCGTGCCCTGGAGTGTCTACGATGTTGATGCGGTAGTCATTCCAGTTAATCGCTGTGTTCTTAGCTAGGATGGTAATGCCACGTTCTTTCTCGATGTCGTTCGAGTCCATTACGCGCTCTTCTTGCTCGCCTCGAGATTCAAGGGTGCCAGACTGCTGTAACAGTTTGTCTACCAGGGTGGTTTTACCGTGGTCAACGTGGGCGATGATTGCGATGTTACGCAATTTACTAATATCAGTGGTATTCATGCTTATATAGAGCCTGTGTAAATCGATGCCGACTTATTTCGGAAATCGAATAAGTCTGCATTAGATTTGTTGCAAAAAAATGCAGATAGAAAAATTTGCGCGGATTGTACAGAAAAACCACGACGTTTGCGCATCTTTTTTTTGATAGAAACGAGTTTTATTGCTTTTCGAAAACCAGACCAATAAATGACCACGCACTTTTGCACTGAATTGATCATATTAAGTGGCTATACACTAAAAAGTAATCTAGGCTGATTGACGTACAAATGAGCACAAAACGCCATATTGGTGCAGCGATGCACCAATATGGCGCATTTTAATTCAAACGGAAGTGATAGATGCCCGTCTATGCCATAAAAATCGGTGTACATATAGATGGCATGATAATCGCTTTCACTTTTGCCACTGTTGGAGTGAAGCTGATCATTCCGCATTTTTACATTAAACCTGGAGGACACGATGTCAGTAGAAAAGGCATTAGAGCTGATTAAAGAAAGTGAAGCGAAGTTTGTAGATTTACGTTTTACCGATACAAAAGGTAAGGAACAACACGTATCTATCCCTGCGAGCGTTGTTGATGAAGAGTTTTTCGAAGAAGGTAAAATGTTCGATGGTTCTTCAATCGCTGGCTGGAAAGGCATCAATGAATCAGACATGGTGCTTCTTCCAGACGCAACAAGCTGCGTTGTTGACCCTTTCGCTGAAGAAACACAAGTAAACATTCGTTGTGACATTGTTGAACCTTCTACAATGGAAGGTTATGAGCGTGATCCACGTTCAGTTGCTCGCCGTGCAGAAGAATTCCTAAAATCAACTGGCATCGGTGACACATGTTTCTTTGGCCCAGAGCCAGAGTTTTTCCTTTTCGACGACGTTCGCTTCCACACTGACATGGCGGGTTCTTTCTACAAGATTGACTCTTCTGAAGCAAAATGGAACTCTGGCGAAGAGTTTGAAGGCGGCAACATGGCACACCGCCCTGGCGTTAAAGGCGGTTACTTCCCAGTACCACCAGTAGATTCTGCTCACGATATCCGTGCTGCAATGTGCCTAGTTATGGAAGAGATGGGCCTTGTTATCGAAGCTCACCACCACGAAGTAGCAACTGCTGGCCAAAACGAAATTGCTTGCGAATTCAACACGCTAGTTAAGAAAGCTGACGAAATCCAAGTTTACAAGTATGTTGTTCACAACGTTGCACACGCATACGGTCAAACAGCTACCTTTATGCCTAAGCCGCTTGTTGGCGATAACGGTTCTGGTATGCACTGTCACCAATCTATCTCTAAAGATGGCGTAAACATCTTTGCAGGTGACAAGTACGCTGGCCTTTCTGAGGAAGCACTTTATTACATCGGTGGTATTATCAAGCACGCGCGTGCAATCAACGCCTTTGCTAACGCTTCAACTAACTCATACAAGCGTCTAGTTCCTGGATTCGAAGCTCCGGTAATGCTTGCATACTCTGCACGTAACCGTTCTGCGTCTATTCGTATTCCTCACGTAACTAGCGATAAAGCACGTCGTATCGAAGTTCGTTTCCCTGACCCAACAGCTAACCCATACCTAGCGTTCACCGCTATGCTTATGGCGGGTATCGACGGTATTAAGAACAAGATCCACCCTGGCGATTCAATGGATAAAGACTTGTACGACTTACCGCCAGAAGAAGCTGCTGAAATCCCAACAGTTGCAAGCTCGCTAGAAATGGCGCTTGAAGCTCTTGATAACGACCGTGACTTCCTTAAAGCAGGTGGCGTTATGACTGACGACATGATTGATGCATACATCGACCTTAAATCTGAGGAAGTAACCAAACTTAACATGACTACTCACCCAGTTGAGTTCGACATGTACTACAGCGTGTAAATTCGCACTGTATAGCAATTTATACTAAAGCCCGCTCTGCGGGCTTTTTTTATGCGCGCTTATTATCTACTATGCATTTATGCCTATGCGACAACGTACTATTCAAAAGTGCATCGCCAATTCAATGAGCTAACCACAAACCTCGGTTTAATGTGGCCGCACTCAATCAGCGATAGGCTAAACATAAGAAGTGAGCAAGAGAGTAAGTTAGCCAACCAAAACCACATTGATTAGGTAACGACACGTGAAAAACATGAAGCTAAACATTTGCTTAATTTCAGTGCTAATGAGCGGCGCCTTCGGATTAACTCCTCTACACGCTGCTTTGCTTAGTCAAGATGCTAACGCCTCCGCTGCTGCAACGTCTTCTTCACCAATGACAATATACAAAGTGGTTGGAAAAGATGGGTCTGTGACTTACACCGACAAACCGCAGCAAAATTCAGAACCACTAGCGTTCGATGTAAAAACGCAAAACGTAGTAACCGCGGCAAAGGTTACCCCACCTACCCCTTCGAAGCCGGCTGCCCCCAAGCCCAACTATCGCGTAGTCATTAAGTCACCTGCACCTGAAGCGACAATTCGCAATAATTTGGGTGAATTCACTATCTCTGCCGCGCAACCTGGTGCACCTAAAGCGCCAATCTATCGATTAATATTTGACGACGCCCCATTAGTTAGCAATAGTTCAGGTGTCTTTAAGCTTTCTGGTATCCATCGTGGGGCACATACTTATAAAGTTGAACTCACTAACAATACGGGCAAGACTCTTGCATCGTCTCCATTACAAACCCTTTACCTGCATCAGGCATCGGCGTTAATCAATAACTAATAGCGTGCAACCATTGTTAAGTATGCGCACCATAGAGGTTCACTGAACATTTCTTCTTGAGCTCTTTATTCGCGCAGCGCATCATTGCAAGCTACAATGCACAATTATAGTGCAAAGGAGACGAGCTCGGATGCATTCCACCGAGTTAGAAACACAACAGCTAATCAATAGCCTCAATACCGCACTGGTAATGGTAGACAGCAAACTTACGATTGTTTACGCCAACCACGCGGGTGAGGCGTTGTTTGAGACTGGATTAAAACAACTTATTGGACACCCACTTCAAGATTTTTTCTTGCCGGGTACAATAGAAACCACTCGACTTAAAGCCGCCATCAGAAAAGGTGAAGATTTCACCGAAAACGAAATTAAGTTGGCTTTTCGAGATAATCGCTATGTATCTGCCGACCTAACCGTTACCAACTTGCACTTCGAAGACGGCCCACGACTGCTATTTGAAGTTAAAAAGATTGACCAGCAAAAGCGAATTTCTCGAGAAACTTTACAAAACGCGCAACATTACGCAGCACGGGAATTGGTTCGCGGCCTTGCCCACGAAATCAAAAACCCTCTTGGTGGTATTCGCGGTGCAGCACAGCTATTAGAAAAAGAGCTGATTGACGAGCACAAAGAATTTACAAGCATGATCATTGAGCAGTCTGATCGTTTGCGAAACTTAGTTGATCGCTTGCTAGGGCCCAATTCACTACCTCGATTTGAAGAAAGCAATGTACATCAAGCGCTAGAAAAAATACGCAGCTTAATGCGCTTTGACTCAGACAACCCTATAACCATAGTTCGTGACTACGATCCTAGTATTCCGCCGCTCATGTTAGACCCTGACATGATCCAGCAAGCGGTGCTCAATATTGTGCGCAACAGCGTTCAGGCACTAACAGAAAGCCAAACCCCTAACCCACAAATTAGGTTAATAACGCGAATAGAACGCCAAATGACAATTCAAACGAAACGTCACGCGCTGGTAGCAAAAATTAAAATTATTGATAACGGCCCGGGTATTCCGGCTGAAGTAAAAGACACACTTTTCTATCCCATGGTCACGAGCAAGCAAAATGGCTCTGGGTTGGGCTTGTCTATTTCACAAACCCTTATAAACCACCACGGCGGCAAAATTGATGTAGATAGCTACCCTGGTCACACTGAGTTCGTAATTTACATACCAATAGATCGTAAGGAGACAGACGATGACGAATGAGTCTGTGTGGATTGTCGATGATGACAGTTCTATTCGTTGGGTGCTGCAAAAGGCCTTACAAGCAGCCGATATCAGCTGTTTGAGTTTTGAAAACCCTGAAGATTTATTGCTTCAACTTCAAAGCGGCCAAGCCCCTGAAGTCATCATTTCAGATATAAGAATGCCACAAATGGACGGCATGACGTTACTAAACGAAGTGCACGCCTCACACCCAATGCTCCCCGTTATCATTATGACGGCGCATTCGGACTTAGACAGCGCAGTCAACGCCTATCAAAAAGGCGCGTTTGAATATTTACCAAAGCCATTTGATATTGACGAGGCGGTCACCTTATCGCAGCGCGCGCTTGCTCACGCAAGAGAACAGTCAACCGTTTCTAAAGCACAAGTGGAAGATGTAGTAACCGAAATCATTGGCGAAGCGCCTGCTATGCAGGAAGTATTTCGTGCAATAGGCCGCCTGTCTCGTTCTTCAATTAGCGTGCTTATTAACGGGCAATCAGGAACGGGTAAAGAGTTAGTTGCGCATGCCCTTCACAGACACAGTCCCAGAGCGAGTAAGCCCTTTATCGCACTCAATATGGCCGCCATTCCCGCCGACCTCGTAGAGTCAGAATTATTTGGCCATGAAAAAGGCGCGTTTACCGGCGCCCAAGCTGCTCGTCAGGGCCGCTTTGAACAGGCTGATGGAGGAACACTGTTCTTAGATGAAATAGGCGATATGCCATTAGATGTGCAAACCCGACTTTTACGGGTGCTTGCCGATGGCCAATTTTATCGCGTTGGTGGTCATCAGTCAGTGAGCGTGGACGTGCGCATAATCGCAGCCACCCACCAAAACCTAGAGCAGCGTGTTGCTGAAGGTAAATTTAGGGAAGATTTATTTCACCGCCTGAACGTTATTCGCGTGCATCTTCCATCGCTGAATGAACGCCGTGAAGACATTCCACTGCTAACGCGCCACTTTCTGCGTCGCGCAGCAAAAGAACTCGATGTAGAAGCTAAAAGTATTTCAAAAGATGCCGAGCGTGTAATGTCGCAACTCCCCTGGCCGGGTAATGTTCGACAGCTTGAAAACGTGTGCAGATGGTTAACCGTAATGGCAAGTGGCCAAGAAGTATTGCCAAGCGATTTACCGCCAGAGATTCACAGCGACAGTAGCATTGAGAAGCCCACCGCGGAGTCTGGCGATTGGCCTGAATTACTCGCTAGCTGGACCGACAAACAGCTTCGAGATGGTCATCATAATATCCTTAACGACGCGATGCTGACCTTTGAGCGCGTTATGCTTGAGCGAGCACTTCAGCACACTCACGGACACAAGCAAGATGCCGCTAAACGTTTAGGTTGGGGAAGAAATACGCTTACCCGTAAACTTAAGGAATTAAATGTAAATTAACGCATAAAAATCAAAAGGGGCATTTTCTAAAGTGACCCCAGTGATTGGTTAATCCAACTATTGGGAGTCACTTCATGTCATGTCGTGTCCTTTTCAATTTCCCTTACTCATCTTCATACACCAATATATCGCCAGGTTGGCACTGTAAATGGTGGCAAATTGCTTCTAATGTCGTGAACCGAACGCCTTTAACCTTGCCACTTTTCAAAAGCGACAAATTTGCCTCGGTTATTCCAATTTTCTGCGCCAGATCTTTAGAGCGAATTTTGCGCTTCGCCATCATAACGTCAAGGTTAACAAGAACAGGCATTACACAATCTCTTTATTTTCTTTATCTAACTCGGCCGCAGCGCTAAATAGGTGAACTAGCACAGGTAAGCACAACACTACAATTAATGACATGGGGTTAAGGCTTAAATCAATTGAACTATTGTCCACCACTAGGTAAGTGGCCAAAGGGGTCATTATCATTTTGTAGCAAACATAAAAAACCGTAATCCAAGATACGTATTTCGAGTAACGTAACGTGGCTTTTGCATAAAAAAGCCCTCTGCTTAGTGCAAGTAACAGGCGCTGAAGAAAATAGAATCCAAGCAGCCAGCAACCAATCAAGGGAGAGAAAATGATTGCTAATAAGAAATGTAACTCTTTGTACTGAAGCCACAAGGCGTCAAATTGATTGTCTCCAAAGGTTACCCACCACTGCCCTTGTGTTACGAAGCCGTAGATGGCAATACTAAAAAAAATGCCTACAGCAGCAAACAACATCATTCGAGTAAAGTGACTTACCTGTTTTAGATTTTCTATAGATTGCATTGCGCGCCCTTCTTGTCCTTTTTCTATAAGTTTACGCCACCGCTATCCACAACACAAAAAAACCTCACAAAACAGAAATATTTTATAACAAAACGCAAAAATATTATTGTATTACAATAATTAATTTCCTTTACAATTAAGAAAAACAACGAGGTAATTGTCATGTCAAATCACGCTAACGAAACTTCATATTTTTGCGCCAAACGCAGTTGTCTGCGTTGGATACTAATTGCGACTATGCTCATTAGTCTGTCAGGATGTCGCATTTGGGACATGGCTGCCTTTCAATGGAAAAATGAGAATGCGAAAATCGCTTGGCAAAGCGAGGGCAAAAACGCTGACAAAGAGTTCGTAAATAAATCCATAACCCAAACAGTAGTGCCTTTCACTATGCTCAATAACCACATTTTGGTGAATATTACGCTTAACAAAACTACGCCCCTGACTTTTGTATTAGACTCGGGCGCAGCCGCCACAGTTATTACCGAAACGGATAAAACCAATGTACTTAATTTATCTACGAATAAGCCAATCACAATTGGGGGAGCTGGAAGCGGTAAGGCACCAACGGCTTATATTGTGAGTGATGCCCATATTCAATTAGGTGGTTTTTCTATCGCCGATTTATCGGTAATTTACGCGCCAACATCTGCAATGCCGTTTCGCAGTGTAGATGAAACTTATTTCGACGGTGTACTTGGCGCTGATTTTTTTAATTGTTGTCTTGTAGAGATAAATCACGACGCTAAGACATTAATAATTACCAAACCGGACGATAACAGCAGAGCGCATTATCGCACTGAGCAGTGGCAGGAAATCGCAATGCCTGTAGAGAACAATACGCCCTACTTCACAACGACACTTCACGATAAAAAGAAACTGAAAACAGTAAAACTCATGCTAGATACTGGCTCGACAGGCACATTGAGCTTATTTGCTGAGAATGACCGTTTTGCGTTGCCAGATAAAACCTTTGTAGCAACAAGTACCGGAATTCAAGGGGATTCGGCTAATCTCGTGGGTTTACTCACTCACTTCTCTTTTGGCAACACCACGTTTGATCACCTACCAACATATTTCAGATTTGAAGGCAGTAATTCGCAGGACGGAAGCGACGGGGTAGTAGGCAATCAAATTTTAAAACGTTTTAACACTGTGTTTGATTTTTCTACAGAACGCATGTGGTACCAACCCAGTAAGCAATTTACTTCCTTTATAGGCACAAACCGTTCTGGCCTTCGCTTGCTCCCCCATTCCCGAGGTGCCATTGTCCTGGACGTTGCTGAAGACACTGGGGCTTTTGCCGCCAAGATCCCGATAAATAGTATCATCACTGAATTCGAGGGAAAGCCGGTTACTTATGCAAACTTCGATAAACTAAAAATGGTGCTGAGTCACCCTAAGAAGGAAACAGTGCCACTTTGTTGGGAATTCCAAAAACAGAAACACTGTAGTGAATTACAGCTTGATTCGAGAATTTAAAGGCAGCCTACCATTCAATTAGCACCTAATTCAAATTGAAACCAGAGGGCAGTGCTTACTGCCCTTTGGTTAAAAGTGCTGTCATTCCTTGATTGAAATGCCTTACCCATTTCATACTAAACTGCCCTTTAGCACTGCGATTTATCTCAATTACCGCCTCTTTTTTAGAAAGCACGTTGTCTTCATTGTGTGCTCTTGGATGTGTCATTGCATCGTAAGTATCAACAATAGCGAGCAACTTCGCACCTTCGCAGATATCGTCTTCTTTTATGCCCAGAGGATAACCCGTTCCGTCGGTGCGCTCGTGATGCTGCATCACAATTTTGCGCGCCATGTCCCATTGATCTAGGTGCTCTAACAAACGGGCACTTTTGTATACATGAGAGCGCATTAGATTAAATTCGATATCGCTTAGCGCATCTCCTTTATGTAAAAGCTTTAGTGGCATGAAGGCCATCCCGAAGTCGTGCACATAGCTGGCTACAGCAAGCTGGTCTTCATCGACAGGATTTTCTGCCACGTCGTTAATATACATGGCCAGTTTTGCAATGCGATCGCCACGACCAGCCCAATAGTTAGAGCGACGCTCAATGGTTTGCATTAAGTCTCGGAAAAATAGGATGTCTTGCTTTTTTTCACTACTGATATCCTTAGGGATACCTGTCGCTGCTAATGTAGGCGCCTTTATCTGAACGTTCTGGGGATCATCTTTATCAGCAACAATATCCAATGCTGGATTAAGTAATAGAACAGCTTCGGTCAGGCGCTTCTCATGCTCAGCGGAATTTTCAGGTGTCACACGGCCAATCGCTAAAACAAGCTGATTGTGAAGATTGTCATCATACTCAGCCTTACCATTGGCCATTACAGCCTCCACGAAGGCTTTCACTCTGTCCATAGTAAGCAGTACTAAGTCACTCATAGTGCTTGTGTACGCCACTTGCCCTTTACGCAAATAATCTAGCAAGTCTTCAACATGTTGCAAAAGCGGAATCATGGGAGAGAAATTAACGAGACCCAAGTCGCCTTTAATAGTGTGAATGGAACGAAATAGTGCACGCTGTAATTCATTGTCTTCCGGACGAAGCTCAAGTTCGATCAAGGTTTGTTCACTTGATTCATAGAGTTCGTTTATTTCCTCCATAAGGTCAGCAAGAATATCTTCTTCTAGGTCATCTGGAGTAAATGTCTGCATATAGTGGTTACCGAGTTAGGTTCGATTGCGCTTTTTATTATTGTAAACGGGTATCGGCAAAATTTCCTCATACTAAAGGTGATAAACATAGCGACTTTACCCACTTGTTTATGAGCTATACCTTCCATACTATAAAAACTCATCGGACAAGTGTACGCTGAAACTTCATCTATACTGCGCGCGTCAATTGTATCTAGGAGTTGTTTTGATCGCATTATTACGCATTCCGGCACTTTTTATCGCTTTTCTACTGATTAACATTATTCTGTTGGTTGTTTGCATAGCACGCCCTTTTCACAAAGATAACGTTCATGCTGCTGGAAGTTTATATTCGCTAATGGCCAAAATTGTTGGTCTTAAAATTGTTATTCAAAGGGATCCCGCAGTGAAAATGAATGAACCTTACGTTTTCATTGCGAATCATCAAAATAGCTTTGATGTTATTACGATTTGTAAAGCTGCACTGCCCGGCGTGGTGACCATTGGTAAAAAGAGCTTAAAGTGGATCCCTATTTTCGGCCAGATCTATTGGCTGTCGGGAAATATCATGATCGATAGAAAAAACTCAGGAAAAGCGCGTAACACCTTAGATATTGCCGCCAATCGCATCGCCAAGAAGAAAACATCCGTATGGCTATTTCCTGAAGGCACCAGAAGTTATGGCCGGGGTATTCTACCTTTCAAACAAGGCGCATTTCGTTTAGCCAAAACCACCAATGAGCCGGTTGTTATGGTAACGGCTAGCAATCTACACAACAAAGTAAAATGGAACCGATGGGACAACGGTATTGTACTCATTGATATTTCTGCGCCTGAACCGCTAACAGAAGAACGTTCGATCAAAGAGTGGATGGTGCACTTTAACGATGAAATGAAACAAAAGTTTGATGCGCTCAATACACAGGTCGATGAACTGGAAAAAAGCAGGTAAACTTGCGCCTAAATTGCTAACGAGTGTTTATTATGACCCAGTTCGATGAAAGAGAAGAGTGGTACGAATTTAACCAAGAAACGATTGATGCCCTTCTAGAAGATGGCAGTCAAGCCGATGCCGACTACACCATTGAGCACCATTTCGCCAGCACCGATTTCGACGTACTAGAAAAGGCGGCTGTTGATGCGTTCAAAGCCGGTTTTGAAGTGACAGATGCCGAAGAGCTTATTCTAGATGATGGCGAAACCATTTTCTGCTTCGACGCCGTGGTAGAAAGAAAGCTAGATATTGAAAAGCTTAATGCTGATTCAGACACTTTGCTAAAAATTGCCGATAAACACAACGTGACCTACGATGGATGGGGTACGTACTTTGAACCACGTGAGGAAGGTGAGTACGAAGAAGAAGACCATTATTTCGACGACTAAACTTCACTGTCACTTTATACGTTGAAGAGCCATTAAGTTACTCTTCAGCTTTTGTTCATCTTTTTCCGTCAACAATGACAATGTCATTATCGATTGGAAAAGGATGGACAGATGAAAAACTTAGTATTAGCACTTACTGCATACTCTGCTATCGCCACATTACAGCTTGCTCTTTTATCACCTGCACATGCAAATTCTGATAGTCAATCAGAAGATAAACAGGTTACCTCGACCGAATTCCGTTACGACAAACCCTTCGTAGCTTCAGAATCACTTTTACCTAAAACAACAGGCGATTTGCGAAGTGACAGCCTGGTTGAGCAGTCTGCCGTTAGCACTACCGCACAACAAAATACAGTTAGTAAAACGAATACACATCAGCAACATCTGGGTGTAAACAAATCATCAAGCGACATCGTAGTAAGCAGCGTTAACGAATTTTGGATTTATGAAAGTTGGGTTACGCTTGAACAAGACATTGATTACGACGGATATCACTCTACATTTTCAATCGAGTTTGATGCCGACACGATTTTCACACGAGCGCCTGTATACGCTGTTTTGTATTTAGGTAAAGACGGTATTTACGATGCGATTCACGTATCATCTGAATTTTATATTTATTCAGAAGATTCAACCGATACATTCACTATTGAGAGTTCATTAATATCTGGATTTCCATCTAGCGAATACGACATTTTGTTGGAGCTTTACGATGCAGATACTGAAGTCCTAGTGGCGTATATCGATGCCTATGACGACAGCGCATTGGCCTATCTTCCTCTTGAAAGTAAGAATAACGAGTACATCGTAGAAGATACGGTAGTAATAGTAGAAGAACACGGCGGTGCTTGGTCGTTACTTCCATTGTTTTTGTTAGGCGGCATTGTGCTTACAAGACGTGCAAGCAAACGTAATATCTAAACGCTAGTTAGTGTTACTTGTCTCAAAAAGATAGCTGATACACTCTCAATTTGCTTTCAGTTATCTTTTTGAGTGTTTTTTATTTCTTCAACCTCAACAATAACCTTTTCGACCAGCTTCACTCTGCCTTGCTTCACAAGCGCTTGCCTTAATACATACTCAATTTGTGCATTAACACTACGCAAGTCATCAGCGGCCCACCTTTCCATAGCGGCAAGTACATTTTCATTAATCCTAAGTGGATACGCTTTTTTCTTTGCCAAAATAAAAACCTTATGTACCACAGAGCAACTCTGCGGCACCAAAATTACAAACTTGAAACTCTACTAGTAAATTGTACCTGTATTAATAACAGGCTGCGTTGATTTATCACCGCACAGTACGACTAGTAGGTTACTAACCATTGTCGCTTTGCGCTCTTCATCTAACTCAACGACCCCTTTTTCATTTAGCCGTTGAAGGGCCATTTCAACCGTTCCCACAGCACCGTCTACAATTTGTTTGCGTGCTGCGACAATAGCTGAAGCTTGTTGACGCTGTAACATGGCACTTGCAATTTCTTGCGCGTAAGCAAGATGACTTATACGAGACTCTAATATGGTGATCCCTGCTTTCGCCAGACGCGCCTGTATTTCTTCTTGTAACCGCTCAGAGATCTCTATCGGATGACTGCGAAGGGCCACTTCCGCTTGCTCATCATCACGAGGATCGTAAGGAAAGCTACTCGCCATGTTCCGAATAGCAGATTCACTCTGAATGCGAACAAAGCTTTCATAATCGTCTACGTCAAACATCGCTTCAGCAGTATCGCTGACTTTCCAAACCACGATAGACGCAATTTCAATAGGGTTCCCTTGGTTGTCGTTCACCTTAATTCTGGCACTTTCAAAGTTTCTTATCCGCAACGAAATGTTAGCTCTGCGGAAAAAAGGAATAGTCCAACGCAAGCCAACTTCAGAAACGGTACCTACATAGCTGCCGAAAAATGTCATCACCTTAGCTTGGTTAGGCTGTACCATAAAATAGCCCAACCACAAACTGCCCACCAATATGCTAAGTACTCCGCCGATTTCAGAAATACCCGACACGGCGTAGAAAAATGCCGCAGCTTGTGCGATTAATAAGACACCGATCATCAAGTATCCGTTTACCGAAAACCCTTTCTTTTCTCTCATACCACCACCTCTTGATATCATTTTGATATCTTTATAAGTCATAAAAGGATTTCTCGCTAACGTTGATATGTAACTAAATATGTCAAAGCAACCATTAATTTTTAACGCTGGATAACATTTCTTGGTAACTCTATGAAATAGATGCCAGAATGAGATAAGGTCATCGTTTACTATGGACGTACGTTAATGACTTCAGATACTGATAAAAGCGCTGCTTCTTCTGTGCAGCGTCGTACCTTGCTAAAAGGCGGTCTTGCACTTGGGCTAACTGCGGGCATTGCCCCTTTTTCAATAGGAAAAGAAAAACCTACGCTACGAGTGCTGGGTACCCATGTCACACTCCAAGAGGCCATTCGCCAGCGCGCCATGGAAGACTTAGGCATTAATGTTGAGTTCGAACCTGGTGGCAGTGCAACCGTTCTTCAAAAGGCGTCAATGAACCCTGCGTCATTCGACCTCTATGAGCAATGGTCTAATAGCATTAATGTATTATGGCGCGCTCAAGCTATTCAACCCATTGAAAAAAAACGCCTTCAGTACTGGGAAGAAATAAATAATTTAAGTAAAACGGGCAAGCTTACTGAAAATGCGCGAATGGGTGCTGGTGATGCACCACATAAAATTATTAATGTGCAGGACGATGGCACGCTAGGCGCTAACCATACCGATACCATTAGTTTTTTACCCTACGTACACAACGTAGACTCTTTCGGCTATGACACGTCGACGTTGCCCCAAGAACTCCAGGGGCAAGAGGAAAGTTGGGGCTGGCTTCTAGACAGTCGCTACTCAGGAAAAGTAGGCATAGTGAACGATCCGACAATTGGGCTGTTCGATCTAGCACTAGCCGCCCAAGCCAAAGGGTTCATCCAATTTCAAGATATAGGTGCCATGACCGAATATGAACTTGATGATCTGTTTAGCTTACTTATAGAGTTGACTCAATTAAATCATTTCAATGGGTTTTGGACCTCAGTCCCCGAGTCAGTTGAGTTTATGAAAAGTGGACGGGTCGCTATTGAAAGTATGTTCTCCCCAGCGGTCTCTGTATTAAATGGTCAAGATATTCCGGTTACTTTTGCAGCACCAAAAGAAGGCTACCGCGGTTGGCATGGCGTAATGTGCCTATCTTCAGCCACTCAAGGCAGAGTGAAAGATGTGGCTTACGAATATATGAACTGGTGGTTGTCAGGGTGGGCTGGCGCATTTATAGCTAGGCAAGGCTACTATATTTCTAACCCTAAACGTTCGGCTCAGTATCTTTCAAAAGCAGAGTGGGACTACTGGTACAAGGGGCGAGTGGCATCTGAGCCCCTTGCGGGTCCCGACGGAAATATAAGTGTTAAAAAAGGTGCTCAGCGCAATGGTGGTAGTTATGAAGAGCGTTTTAGCAATGTTGCCGTATGGAACACCGTTATGCCAACCTATGAATACAGTTTACAAAAGTGGTACGAATTCATAACCGCATAATATCGCGTTACGTAAAAAACCATAACGTTAATGGAATAAGGCTTTTTTAGTTCACATGTTATCGTCAATTCGAATTCAGCTGGTCACCGTACTACTCGCTCTTATTGCGCTTATTTTGGCTCAGGGGTTTATTGCCAGAAAGAACCAAGAGGTTCTAAACAAAGGGGTAGCATCGGCTTCAAAAGCGGTGGTTGATGTGGCACTTGTAAAAGAACTTGAACGGGATGTGGTGGATTTACAGCGCAATGTACTCATATTCAAAGAGAATGCGAGTAAATCCGCCATTACTCGTTTCAGTCGGCTCATGCTGACCATTAACAGCAAACTCGACAAATTGGCGCTGGTAGGCGAAGACAACAGAGAACAGGAAGGAAACCATATTCTTACTAGAATGAGGGAGCATCTCAATGCCTACGAAGAGAACTTTGCCCAAGTTGTTGATGCCCGGTCAGAAAGAGATAACCTAATCGCAAGGGGTACACTATCTGATATTACGTTGCTGGAAAGGATACTCAGTGACGCAAAAGCAAAAGGTGACATATCTTCTGCCTCCGAAGAGCTGGCAAAAACGCTTCTTATTCGCGCAGAGAACGCGATGCTGAAATACCTGATGAAACCCGACATGAATTTTGTTCGGGCGTTCAATGAGGCCGCAGACTCACTACGCAATGCAACGTTAACACAAAACACCGCGCTTCAAGAAAGAGTGAAGGGGGTGTCGGAAAAAATCAAAGCCGATTTCGTTAAGCTGACTCAAATAACACAAGGTAATTTATTCTTAGTTAACGTTGTCATGGCTGGGTCCGCCAATGAGTTTCTCTATCTAAGTGGTGAATTAGCTAAAAAAGTTACCACCGATTCTGAAATAGCGACCCAACGCACTTACACGCTTGCCGAAAGCACACAGCGTAACGGAGAGCTATTTTCTTTAATTGCTATTTTGCTCGCTCTATCCGCAGCACTATTTGCCATGCTTCGCATCTTAGGTCCTATTCGTTCTATCACTTTAGTTTTTAATAAACTCGCGCAAGGCGTACAAATTTCCAATATTCCCGGTAGCAGTCGAAAAGACGAAATTGGCAAGCTAGCGAAAGCCGCTCTTGTCTTTAGTGGTAAAAACAGTGAGACAGAAAAGTTGCTAGATGAAGCGAGAACTATGAACTCGCAACTTGAAAGTTTAAATAAAGCGATGACTGAGGCGAAAATAAAAGCCGAACAAGCAACCGCTTCTAAGAGCATGTTTTTAGCCAATATGAGTCATGAGATCCGCACGCCAATGAATGGAATTATTGGCCTAATTGAGCTGGCACAGCAGCAAGCGCTCTCCACTACCGTTAAAGGGTATCTCGACAAGGCGGCGTATTCAGGGCAAATACTACTTAGTGTTATTAACGATATTCTCGACTTTTCTAAGATTGAAGCCGGTAAATTGAAAATTGAAGAAGTCAGCTTTTCTTTGCATTCACTGTTCGACAACCTTATCGCCGTGATTGCACTGCGCGCAAAAGAAAAGAACTTGTCGGTGCACTTTACGGTAAATCCAAAGATACCGCCGCAAGTTATTGGCGATCCACTACGCATTGCTCAAATCATTATGAATATTGGCAACAACGCTGTGAAATTCACCGAGCAAGGGCGTATAGATATTGAGTTCGACGGCAGCTTGAACGATAAAGGGAACCTGTTAAACCTCACCATGCGAATTACCGATTCCGGAATAGGCATGAGTGCAGCGCAGCTAAATAGAATATTTAAGCCTTTCACCCAAGCAGACGGCTCGACTAACAGAAAATATGGTGGCACCGGCCTGGGTCTTGCTATTGTCAGTCAACTCACTGAACTTATGAACGGCCGCCTTGATGCCACGTCTACAATGGGAAAAGGTAGTACATTTGAAGTTGAACTACCGCTAAAAGCATTTAAAAATCAACTCGGTGTACTTGAGCAAACACCTCAGCTACCTGTTGATAGCCTTTATGTTACTGAGGCTGCGTTGCTGCCCGAGGCATATTGCAACCAAATACAGCTGTCGACTAAATCTGCGCTATCGATAGAAGATACCAAGAATATCGCCGCTTTACCTGAACACATCATTGTAGATATTCATGAGTTCAGTGAGTTTAGGCAGAATATTGCTTGGTTAAACACGTTGTTAGAAAAAGGGAAGTCTGTTGGCCTGGTAATGGAAAGTGCAGGCAGCGCACTGCAATCTAAATACGACTCACTATGGAAGGGACCATTGATCATGCACCCTTTCACACCTGCGCAATTTGAACGCTTTGTTTACCAAGTGATATCTAAAGACGCAAATTATGACGGACATCATTTTAGTGACGAGGTAGAAGCAATTTCGCTTGAAGGCCACGTGCTTTTAGTAGAAGACAATAATATAAACCAGCTTGTCACCGGTGAAATGCTTACCAACCTTGGACTTACTTTCGACATTGCTGAAGATGGTAAGCAAGCCGTGCAAAAAGTAGAAAATGCTCCGCAGTACGATCTAATTTTAATGGATGTGCAAATGCCAGTGATGGACGGTTATGAAGCAACTGCACTACTTCGCGAAAAAGGCTTTACGAGCATACCTATTATTGGTCTTTCTGCTAACGCGATGAAGGAAGATAAGCAAAGCGCGATAGATGCGGGTATGAACGACTACCTTACTAAGCCAATAAAGCAAAAGTCATTGATAAGCATGCTAAAACAACATTTAGGCAAACAGCTGTGAGCAAATTAAGTAAATATACATATCAATACGAGACGCGTTGAGAATATAAAATAAGGCTAACCGCCTCTGATGTTTGTTTTGTATTCACGTTCCAATAAAAAAGGGTTACCTCTTCGATAACCCTTTAATTATTACAAAGCCCCTTTTCCAAGGGCGGCACCTAAAGCACTTTTATGGTTTCAAACTGCTCGTTAAGTTTGGCTAGGGCTTTTTCACCCTCTTCCAGCTTAGCGCGTTCTTTTTCAATTACCGCGTCTGGCGCATTGCTTACGAACTTCTCGTTACCCAACTTGCCACGAGTACGAGATACATCTTTCTCGATTTTCTCCATGGCTTTAGTAATACGAGCAAGCTCTGCATCTTTGTCGATAAGCCCTGCCATTGGGATAAGAATTTCCATCTCACCCACAAGCGCTGTGGCGCTGGCTGGCGCTTCTTCACCGTCTTTTAAAATAGTCACGGTTTCAAGCTTTGAAAGCTTATCGAGGAATGCCTTAGCCGCATCAAGACGACGCGCATCTTCGTCGCTTACATTTTTAAGTAGCGCATTCAGCGGTTTATTTGGCGAGATATCCATTTCACCACGGATGTTACGAATACCCACGATAAACTTCTTCACCCACTCAATATCGGCAAGCACCTTGTCGTCTTGTTTCGCTGCATCAACTTCAGGAAATGCCTGAACCATAATGCTTGCGCCCTCTTCCACCTTAAGTGCACTTAGTGGCACAACGCGCTGCCAGATAGTATCGGTGATAAATGGCATAAGCGGGTGCAATAAGCGAAGCAGGCTTTCAAGTACGTTAATAAGCGTATGACGCGTACCGCGCTTTTCAGCCTCGGTGCTGGCGTCATTGTTAAGCACAGGCTTAGTAAGTTCTAGGTACCAATCGCAGAACTGGTTCCAGGTAAACTCGTAAACGGTTTGTGCAGCAATGTCGAAACGGTAGTCTTCAAGGGCTTTTTCAAACTCAACAAGCGTCTGTTGGAACTTGGCCCAAACCCAGCGGTCAGCCATACTAAGCACCATTTCGCCACCGTCACGGCCTGTATCGTGCTCTTCTGTGTTCATCAATACGAAACGCGACGCGTTCCAAATTTTGTTACAGAAGTTGCGGTAGCCTTCAACACGGGCCATATCAAAGTTGATATCGCGGCTAGTTGACGCCATAGCTGCAAAAGTAAAGCGCAATGCATCTGTACCGTAGGCCTGAATGCCTTCAGGGAACTGTTTACGGGTACGCTTAGCAATCTTCTCAGCAAGCTGAGGCTGCATCATGCCAGCGGTGCGTTTAGTCACTAGCGATTCAATATCAATACCGTCAATCAAGTCGATTGGGTCAAGCACGTTGCCCTTCGACTTTGACATTTTATCGCCGTTCTCATCGCGGATAAGGCCAGTAATGTAGATGTCTTTGAACGGAATTTTGCCCGTGAACTTCTTGGTCATCATGATCATTCTGGCAACCCAGAAGAAGATGATGTCAAAGCCGGTTACTAGCACTGAAGACGGTACAAAAGTTTCTAGATCTGGCGTTTCTTCAGGCCAGCCCATGGTCGCGAACGGCCATAGTGCACTTGAGAACCAGGTATCTAGTACATCGTCGTCTTGTGAAAGGGTTACGTCACTGCCAAGGCCGTGTTTTTCGCGCACTTCTTCTTCGGTGCGGCCAACAAAAACGTTGCCGTTTTCGTCGTACCACGCCGGAATGCGGTGTCCCCACCACAGCTGACGTGAAATACACCAGTCTTGAATGTTGTGCATCCACTGGTAGTAGGTTTTGTTCCAGTTCTCTGGCACAAAACGAATTTCGCCGCTTTCAACCGCTTCAATCGCAGGTTTAGCAAGAGATTCAACGGCTACATACCACTGGTCAGTTAGGTATGGCTCAATTACCGCCCCCGTTCTGTCGCCACGTGGCACTTTAAGCTTGTGCGGCTCAATCTTAACCAATGCGCCTTGTGCGTCTAAATCAGCAACAATTTGCTTACGGGCGTCGAAGCGATCTAAACCGCGATACGCTTCTGGCGCATCATCGTTAATTTTCGCATCGTCGGTAAGAATGTTGATCATAGGCAAGTTATGACGCTTACCCATATCGTAGTCGTTGAAATCGTGAGCAGGCGTAATTTTCACGCAGCCTGTACCAAATTCTTGATCGACATAGTCATCGGCGATAACCGGAATTAAACGGCCAGTAATTGGTAGCTTAATTTCTTTGCCGATAAAGTCTTGATAACGCTCGTCATCAGGATGTACTGCAACCGCAGTGTCACCTAGCATAGTTTCAGGGCGCGTTGTTGCAACCACTAGCTCACCGCTACCATCTGCAAGTGGGTAGCGCATGTGCCACATGTGGCCGTCTTCTTCTTCGTTCAGTACTTCAAGATCAGATACTGCAGTGTGAAGCACGGGATCCCAGTTAACCAAACGCTTACCACGGTAAATAAGGCCTTCTTCGTGTAGTTTAACGAACACTTCAGTTACGGCTTTAGACAGGTCTTCGTCCATGGTGAATACTTCGCGAGACCAATCAGGTGAGGTACCTAAACGGCGCATTTGGCCAGTAATAGTACCGCCGCTGTGCTCTTTCCATTCCCACACTTTTTTGATGAAGTCTTCGCGACCTAAATCGTGGCGCGTCTTGCCTTGTGCATTAAGTTGGCGTTCTACCACCATTTGGGTAGCAATACCGGCGTGGTCAGTGCCCACTTGCCAAAGGGTATTGTCGCCCTTCATGCGATGATAACGGGTTAAGGCGTCCATAATGGTTTGTTGGAAACCATGGCCCATGTGAAGGCTACCGGTAACGTTTGGTGGCGGAAGCAAAATACAATAAGGGTCGCCGCTACCTGAAGCTTTAAATAAACCCGCCTCTTCCCATGACTTGTAGCATTGCTGCTCGATGGACTGCGGTTCGAAGGTTTTATCCATTACACACTCTCAAATTGAAGCTAAACGCGAATGACTTATGCAGATTTGAACTGCATGTTGCATCCAGCTTGCTGATAGTTTTTGTATCTTACCCGCGCGGCCTGTTTGGCGTTCTCGTCCACGGGCACAAAATCGATGATTTGACGATGCTGGTTGGGTGAAGGCACCATACCGGAACCCACATTAACCACCATTTGTCGTCTGGCGACCTGCTCTGGCCGCCAGCAAATTTCCACCGGCGTTCCCGACTGGGGCCCTTCACCATAAAGGTTATGGGGCACAAAGCGGTCGGCTGGCAGCTGCCACAACAATTCATCAACGTCTTCAGCTTGCGCCTGTGTATCGCACAGCACGCTAATTTTTTGCTTATTGGCAAACGCTGAGGCAATAACTTCACTGGCGCGGCCTGCCACGCCATTGTCATTACTGGTAAGTTGATAAAATATCACTTGTGGCATGAATAATTAGTCCTCTAACTTGATATCAGCACGGTTCATTAAGAACTGAGACAGCATAGGCACTGGACGGCCTGTTGCGCCTTTGTTCTTACCACTGCGCCATGCCGTACCGGCAATATCAAGGTGAGCCCAGTTGTATTTCTTAGTGAAGCGTGACAAGAAACAACCTGCGGTGATAGACCCAGCTGGGCGGCCACCAAGGTTAGTCATGTCGGCAAACGGACTTTCAAGCTGCTCTTGGTAATCGTCCCATAGCGGTAAGCGCCATGCGCGATCTGAGCTTTGCTCTGACGCATTAAGTAGTTCGTGAGCAAGCGGATTGTGCGTGCTCATCACCGCTGTTGCATGGTGACCAAGTGCGATAATCGCTGCGCCAGTTAGCGTGGCTACGTCAATCACTAGCTCTGGGTCGAAGCGCTCTACGTAGGTTAGCGCGTCGCACAATACCAAACGGCCTTCCGCATCAGTATTTAGTACTTCAACGGTTTGACCCGACATGGTCGTTAAAATGTCACCTGGACGGTACGCTTTTCCATCTGGCATGTTTTCACAGCCTGCCAATACACCGATAACGTTAATTGGCAGGTTGAGCGCTGCGATAGTATGCATGGTACCCAGTACGCCTGCAGCACCACCCATGTCGTACTTCATTTCATCCATGGCTTCGCCTGGCTTAATTGAAATGCCGCCCGAATCGAACGTAAGACCTTTTCCAACAAGCACAATTGGCGCTTGATCAGTAGGGCCACCGCGGTGATGCATAATACTCATCATGCTTTCATTTGCAGAGCCACGACCAACGGCAAGGTAAGACTGCATGCCCAGCTCTGCCATTTGAGTTTCATCTACGACTTCAGCGGTTACGCTCTCATACTGGCTGGCAAGCTCTTGCGCTTGCTGCCACAGATACGCAGGGTTACAGATGTTTGGCGGCATGTTAGCCACGTCTTTGGTTACTTTCGAACCACGAGCTACCGCTAAACCATGCTCAACTGCACGTTCGCCTACAGTAAGTTCACGACGTGTAGGAACATTAAATACAATTTTACGCAGTGGACGGCGAGGCTCGCCTTTTTTGGTTTTAAGCTGCATGAAGGTGTAAAGCGTATCTTCAGTCGCTTCTACGGCTTGGCGTACTTTCCAATACGTATCTCGGCCTTTAACGTGCAGCTCTGTTAAGAAACACACCGCTTCCATCGAGCCCGTTTCATTCAATGTTTGAATGGTTTTGGCGATTATGTTTTTGTACTGGCGCTCGTCTAATTCGCGCTCTTTACCACAACCGACTAGAAGCACGCGCTCACTTAGTACATTTGGCACGTTGTGTAGCAACAACATTTGGCCCGCTTTACCTTCAAGGTCGCCACGGCGTAGCAAGTTGCTGATATAACCTTCACTGATTTCGTCTAGTTGTTCAGCCACTGCCGTTAGGCGGCGCGGCTCGAAGACACCCACAACAATACATGCACTGCGTTGTTTTTCAGGACTGCCACTTTTTACACTAAACTCCACGATATCACCTCGCTTTTCGTCGTTTATGGTTTGCACGATGACTAAAATCACGTAACGTTTCGCGCTGCTTTATGTTTTAATACGCAGCATAACTTTTTAGTTCGCTGCAATTCACGCTTACAGACCTATTGAATATAGGTTAAATTTGCGTCAAAACACCATGCAAACGGTTTATGATTGCAGGCAAAACTTGTAAAAACGGTAAGTTTAAACAAAATTGTGCTTTCTTTCACTAAAATTCCTAATTTTCCGGAAGGGCTGAGATGCTGATATTCCGCTATTTACTTAAGGAAACGCTGAAATCTCAGTTAGCGATTTTCTTTATCCTAATGGCAATTTTTGTCACCCTAAGATTTGTGCGTGTTTTAGGCGACGCATCCGATGGTGATATTCCCGCTGGGCTAGTGCTTGGTTTTTTAGGTTTATATGCCCCTATTCTCTCCTCACTAGTGCTGCCAATCAGTGCCTACTTGGGCATTATGCTGGCGCATGGCAGGCTGTATGTAGACAGCGAAATGACGGTAATGCGTGCCTGTGGTATCAGTGAATGGTACGTCACACGGGTGATGCTGTTTTTATCAGTACTCATTATGATAGTCACAGGCGCAATCACACTTTATTTCGCGCCTCTCGCCGCGGAAAACGAGTATCAACTTCGAGAAAAAGCCCGTAATGAAGCGGGAATATCGGCGCTAATGCCAGGTAGATTCCAGCAAACGGGTAACGAAAAAGCGGTTATTTTTGTGCATGACGTGGACAGTAACGATAAACTACAACGTGTGTTTTTATCGCAAAATCAGTCAGATGATAATGAAGGCGACGTGCGCGTTGTGTATGCACAAACCGGTGAAGTCGCCAATAACCCAGACGGTACTCGAAACCTAGTGTTAAAAGAAGGGATGCAGTACGAAGGTAAGCAGTCTGACAGGGCTTTCCGCAAAGTAGAGTTCGACGAGTATCAAATTCAAATTGCCGATAAACCGGCGGATGAAACCCGACGCAAGGTAAGCGTATTGCCAACTGACCAATTGTGGGAAGACGACAGTATTGAAGCCAGAGCCGAACTTCAGTGGCGCATTGCCATACCGCTTTCAATTCCGTTTTTGGTGTTAATTGCGGTTCCGCTTAGCGCTGTCGATCCGCGTCAGGGACGTTTTGGCAAAATGTTCCCCGCCATACTGCTTTACTTGGGTTATTTTTTACTGCTACTTGCAAGTAGGCGCGTATTGGAAGACGGCAAAATGCCCCCACAGCTAGGCTTGTGGTGGGTGCACACCATCATGCTGATCATTGGCGTCATGTTGATTGTGCGAGACAGAAAAACTGGCACAGAGCTTCGCGCTTGGCTATTGGGGAAAAAGTAGATGTTTAAGATCCTCGATTTATACATAGCGCGAACGCTGTTAGGCACTATAACCGTTACGTTAAGTGTGCTTATTGGCTTAAGCGCGCTAATAAAATTTGTAGAACAACTGCGTAAAATTGGCGAAGGCGACTATGACATGCTGGTCGCTTTTATCTACGTATTACTAAGCTTACCCCGTGATTTAGAGCAGTTCTTCCCCATGGCAACCCTACTTGGCGGCCTTATCGGAATGGGTGTATTGGCTAGCAACAGCGAGCTGGTGGTGATGCAAGCCGCAGGCATGAGCCGCTGGAACATCATAAACTCGGCAATGAAGTCGACGCTTGTAATGATCTTATTAGTGATGGCCGTAGGTGAATGGGTAACGCCTTACAGCGAAACCAAGGCAAAGCAAATAAGAACAGAGGCCATTTCAGGCGGTAGCTTATTTTCTTCCGATAAGCTTGTGTGGGCAAAAGATGGCGACCGATTTGTAAGTATAGGCCAAGTGCTCACCCAAGACTCACTCAAAGATGTGAGTATTTTCAGTTTTAACCCTGACTTGTCGCTAGAGAGCATAACTCACGCTAAAAATGGAGCGTTCGACGGTGACGGTTGGTGGCTAAGTGATGTTGAATTGACCAAGTTTACAGACACGAAAGTTATGGTAGATGAGAACAACCGCATGCGTTGGAATTCAACACTGACCCCAGATAAATTAGGCATTGTAGCCGTTAAGCCAGAGGCTTTATCTATTACTGGGCTATTGGATTATGTGAACTACCTGGAAAATAACGACCAAGACCCCTCTAGGTATCAACTCGCTTTATGGCGCAAGGTGTTTCAGCCTATTTCAGTAGGCGTAATGCTGTTAATGGCATTGTCGTTCATCTTTGGCCCGCTGCGTAGTGTTACCATGGGTGCGCGCGTTATTATGGGCGTACTGACAGGCTTCGGTTTCTTTATTCTTAACGAAGTATTTGGCCCAGTGAGTTTGGTATATCAGCTGCCGCCGTTCTTGGGCGCTTTACTACCAAGTCTACTGTTTGCTGCTATCGCAGGTGTGATGCTGAGACGTTGACCTAACTCTCTGCATTCGACCAATTTAAAGGTTAAAGCCTATAAAAAAAGAGGCTTCTTTCAGCCTCTTTTTCATATTTTTTTTAGCGCCCTACAGAACGTTTCTACCAGCTCTTGTGATCGTTCGCTTCTTTGGTCAGCTTCAACACTTCGGTTTTTGCTAGTCGGTCTTGCAGTGACTGTTTATTTTTAAAATCAAATAGAACAAGTAACGTGCCTAATCCACCTAACGATGCGATTAAGCGAATAAACAAGCGTGGCCATGTCATTGGTTCTTCAACCGTACTATAAATTCGCAAACGCCATGCACGCATGCCTAGGGTTTGCCCGCCTCTGCGCCAAAACCACAAGAAAAAACCAGCTATCCACAAGCCTACCCACGTTTGAATAAGCAGTTTATAGCCTAAAGAAGCTTGAATAAGATCGGCAGGTTCAGCATAACCTTGGAGATCAAGCGCACCATTTTTCAGCATGACCACCAGCGTTACAATCATGACCATGGCCGCACACATCCCTACGGCAGTGGCCACTAGCGTATCGTAAATCATGGCCAACAACCGACGCACGAACCCTGCTCGCTCAAACGATGAACTAGCAGTCTCTGCGTTGAGCGTGTTTTTATCATCCTTCGCCATAAGGTGTTTAGGTGATGTGGAGTTCTTTTTGGCTTTTTTGTTGTGTCTCGCCACTGGCTTCTCTTTGTTTCATTAACAACGGCGTTTATTTTGACACAAGCTGCTGATAGCTTAAACAATATAAACGACACTTACTGCCTTTTAATAAAGTTGCAACCACCCAATTTGCCTTCGAGAAAATTTACTGACTTTTGCATCTAACCCTCATAGTTAAGCGTTATTATAATTACAAACGGATGATGGAAGTAAATAACGGTGACAAAAATAACTCTAGTAAAAACACTTATAGCAAGTTCCTTTGCATTTAGTATTTCACCTGCATTGGCAATAGATAACCCAGAGGGTGATATCGAGCACATTCGAGTGCATGGTGATTTATCGGTAAAAGACGGTGAGTTTATCTCAGCTTCTCAGGGGTGGGTGTCTGGTAGCACGTTGATTGAGCGCCCAATGCTGCGCGCCGGCGAAATACTGGAGTTTATCCCAGGCATGATGGTGACTCAACACAGCGGTTCGGGAAAAGCTAACCAGTACTTTCTGCGCGGGTTTAACCTCGACCATGGCACCGATTTCACTGTCAGCGTAGATGGCATGCCGGTAAACATGCGAAGCCACGGACACGGTCAAGGCTACAGTGACCTTAACTTTATAATCCCCGAATTTATCGACAACCTAAGCTACTTCAAAGGCACCTATTATGCCAACATCGGCGATTTTTCCAGCGCTGGCGGGGCGTTCTTCAATTTAAGAAATTCACTTGAGCAAAACCAATTGTTCTTAGGCTTAGGTGAATATGGGTTTAAGCGGGCTGTTGCATTAAACCACTTTGAAGCTGGTGAAAGCCGCGTTATTACGGCGCTGGAATATCAAACTTATGACGGCCCGTGGACTGACGTTGACGAAAATGTAAAAAAGAAAAACGCCCACATTCGTTACATTACGCCCTTGCTAGACGGACAACTTACTATCACAGGTATGGCCTACGATAATAGCTGGAATGGGGCTGACCAAATCCCTGAACGCGCTATTGAAAGCGGCTTAATAGATCGTCTTGGTTCTATCGACACCCAAGTTGGCGGCGATTCGTCTCGCTATAGTCTCTCCGCAAACTATACGAGTGATACATGGAATGCCTCACTGTATGCCATAGATACAACGCTAAGCCTTTTCTCTAATTTTACTTACTTCCTTGATAACCCAGAGACAGGCGATCAATTCGAACAGGCCGACGACAGGCAAATTTACGGTGGTGAAATATTCACTACCCTCCCCTTAGCACTTACGGATGGAAGCAGCATTACCCTAGGCGGCCAGTGGCGTTTTGACAACATTGATAACGTGGGGTTGTATCGCACCCAAAACTTAACCCGCTTTGGCACTATCCGAGAAGACGAGATAAACAGCAACAGCTATGCATTTTTTGCTCAGTCAAACATTATATTGAGTGACGCACTTAGCCTGTCATTAGGCGGTCGATACGATTACTTAGATGTGGACGTAACCAGCAATCTTAGGGCTAATTCAGGAAGCGAAAGTGACGGTTTATTTACCCTTAAAGCTGGCTTGAAGTACAGTGTTTCAGACCAACTCACCGCATTTACCAACATTGGGCAGGGCTTTCATTCCAACGATGCAAGAGGAGCAACAATTAGCATAGACCCGGTAAGTGGTGACACCACCGAAGCTGCTCCATTGTTAGTAAAGAGCCTTGGCTATGAAGCGGGTGTTAACTATACTGATAATAAAACCTATAACCTATCTGCTGCCCTGTGGCGCTTAGAGCTTGATAGCGAACTGGTTTACGTGGGCGACGCCGGTTTTACCGAGGCCAGCCGACCCTCTGAAAGGCACGGTATCGAAGTAAGTGCCTACTATTGGATCAGCCATCACCTTACTGCTGACACTGAAGCAGCGTGGACAAAAGCAAGGTTTAGTGACAGTGTGGAGGGAGAAGGTCGTCACATAGACGGAACAGTGCCGGGCGTAGTCAGTGCAGGTCTGACCTATTACCAACAAAGTAATCAATTAGGGTTTAGCTATACTTTACGTGGCCGCTATTTGAGCTCTCGTACCGTTGAAAGCTTCGATGAAATTTCACCACCTTCAACATTTTTATTGAATGCGCAGGTTGCATACCGTCAGCCGTCATGGGATGTAACATTAGAAGTGCTGAACGCCCTAGATAGCGACGATCACGATATTGATTATTTTTACGCATCTAGGCTGCCCGGTGAGCCAGAGGAAGGGATTGAGGATTTGCATTATCACCCTGTCGAGCCAAGAAATGTTCGCCTTACGTTATCAATAAAGTACTAGTACATAAAACGCTTCAATGCTTAGAGGTCTTTTTGTGATTAAGCAAACATTCGGGCAGTGGTAAATATAGCATGCTACTTTTAAAAGTAGCTGCCAGACAATTAAAGCAAAAAACAGATGGCCGCACCACAACGATAAAAATAGGAGCAACAATGGAACACGAAACTCTGTTTCCTCTGCTGTGTAAAACCGCAGACGGCGACAAAAAAGCGTTCGCAGAGCTTTATAAGATAACAAGTCCACAGCTCTACGCTGTTGCTTTAAGGCTTTTGAAACGTCCCGAACTTGCTGACGAAGCCACCCAAGACGCCTACATCAAAATTTGGCATAACGCGGGGAACTATCAGCGGGGCAAAGGTACAGTACTCACGTGGATGGTAAGCATAGCTCGCTATCGCGCACTCGATTTAATTCGCTACCACAATGTACGAAATGAAGTAGAACTAAACGATGACGCACCAACAGGAGAAGAAAGCCCCCAAACGATAAAACTAGGGGCGGAGCAGGCAAAATTGGCCGCGTGTTTAGATGAATTGGACGGACCGCAGCGCCAGGCTATCCATTTAGCCTATATCAACGGTATGTCACATCAAGAAGTTGTGACTCATTTGGCATCACCACTTGGAACCATAAAAAGCTGGATAAGACGGGGTTTACAAAGTCTGCAGAGGTGCCTATCACTATGAATTATTTAAAAGAAGAGCGATTAAACGCCCTCGCCGCTGAATATGTAGTTGGAACGCTGCGCGGTAAAGCGCGCACCCGCTATCAAAAGCTAATGATGCAATATCAGGCTGTTAGCGATGCAACTGCCCAATGGGAGCAATACCTTACTGGGTTTGCTGAAACCTTGCCTCCAGTCGCACCGCCCGAAGGCGTATGGGAAAATATTCAAGTGAAACTGGGGCACAAGGCGGCCAACGACGCTGCATTTGCGAATGATATTGCCGAATCTGCGCCAAGTAGCGACAATGTTATTGATCTTGAAAAAGAGAAACAGAAGCGCTGGAAGAACTTATCGTTCATATCCACCGCAGCTGCAATGGTGTTGGCCGTATTGCTTTTCGTCATGCAACCTGTACCTGCCCCAGAGGTTTCCCATATTGCCGTCGTCAACAATGCTGATAACACGCCATTGTGGGTGATAGAAGTTTCTGACACGACCATGAATGTTAAGGTCACCGATGCGTTTGTGGCTTTAGCAGACAAAGACTATGAGCTTTGGATGGTGCCGGCAAATGGTGAGGCGCCGATTTCCCTTGGCTTGATGCCTGAAGTTAATGGCGACACGCGCGCAACACCAGATATTTTGTTAGACCAAAGCATCGCTGCGTTAGCAGTGAGCTTAGAAGCACCAGGCGGCTCGGTTACAGGGGCGCCAACGGAGGTACTTTATATAGCACCGATTGTTTCCGTTTAAGTTCAATCACTTATACACTTAGTCAAAAGGCCACATTACGTGGCCTTTTTGCGATTTATACTTATCGCTTTTTTAAAAACATCCTTTCAAACAGTACACTTTTACTTTTAATAAAAATTTTATTTTAATTTTTTAAACATTTTTGCATCTAAGTTGAAACTTCAATCGTTTGGTCTTTTGAACTCATAAAAATAGAGAGACCCAACATGATCCAATTCAAACGCAAAACTCTAACACTGGCTATTGCCGTGACATGCGCAGCCGTAACTGCGGGCGCAATAGCGTCAAGTCACCGTGAAGCACCTAATATTACTCGACACCCAGCTTTGGATAGCACCGACTTTTATGCTTTTAACAGCTATGAGCAAGGGCGTGAAGACTACGTGACGTTTATCGCAAACTATATCCCACTTCAAGATGCGTACGGTGGCCCTAACTACTTTGCAATGGATCCAAACGCGCATTATGCCATTCACATCGACAGCGACGGTGATGCAGTTGAAGACATCAGCTTTGTTTTTCAATTCAACAATATGCTCGCTGCAGATAACGAAGGTATTGCCTTGCCAATAGGCCCTGAAGGCGAACAGAAAATGGTGAAAGTACCGCTTAAAAATGTAGGCGGTATCGGCGCAGACGATTCAAGCGCAGCGAATTTCTCAGAGATGTATAGCCTCACTATGGTGAATGGCGACATGCAAACGGGCACTCGAACTACTCTTACACCCGCCATGGGCGATATGTTTAAAAAGCCGCTTGATTACATTGGTAATAAAACCTTTACCAGTGAAGCGGAGTACGCACGCTATGCTGAAAGCTTCATTTACTCGTTCAGTATCCCTGGGTGCGATGACATGGCCAAAGTGTTTGTCGGTCAGCGTAAAGACCCCTTCGTTGTTAACTTGGGCAAAACATTCGACTTGGTAAATTACGTGCCTGTTGAGGGCGACAGCGCACCGGGCGCAGGCGATGGTGAAGGTTTTCCTGGCGGTATAACGCAAAGTGCCATGAATGATGACTTAGCCGATAAAAACGTGACAGCGTTATCTATTGAAGTACCCAAGGCGTGTGTTACAGGTGAAGGTAATGGCGTAATTGGTAGCTGGACCACGGCAAGCTTGCCGCAAGCGCGTATCCTAAACCCAGATGCTACTTTTGCGAAACCTGAGACTAATGGTGGTGCGATGACTCAAGTGTCTCGTTTAGGTAGCCCGCTAGTAAATGAGCTTGTTATCGGTATTGGCGATAAAGACAAATTCTCTACTTCTCACCCAAGTGCAGACGGTCAATTCGCTGATTATGTAACCCACCCTTCTTTGCCAGAACTACTGAACATCCTGTTTAAAGATGCAGTGAATACTACGCTGGGTACGGATATTGAGACCCTTGCGCCGACGAATTTCCCGCGTATGGACTTAGTGACAGCGTTCCTTACAGGTTTCCCAGGCGTAAACCAACAAGCAACGGTAACAGCATCAGAAATGCTGCGCCTAAACACAGCGATTTCAGCAACGCCAGCAGAATCGCAGTCAGCATTTGGTGTGGCAGGCGATGACTTAGCAGGATTTCCGAACGGTCGCCGCCCAGGTGATGACGTGGTTGATATTGCCCTTCGCGTAGTTATGGGCCGCTTGTGCTACCCCATCCCGGTAGCAGGTGAAGATACAGATCTTGGCCTTTGTACACCAGAAGACGCCAGCGTAGGTAATGTACCTTTCACTGATGGTGCACCTGTAGATGCAAGCATGATTGATTCATCGTTTCCTTACCTAAAAACACCACTTGCTGGCTCTGAATAAGGAGACCCATCATGTCTATGAAGATTAGGTTATTTAACAAGAATCCAAATGCACCCGCGTTTGTGAAGTCGGCTCAAGCCCCTTTGCAGAAACATAAGTTATGGGTCATTTCTGGATTGGTGCTAGCGCTAACTGGTTGTTTCGATAGTGATGACGATAACGATTATCAAGCGCCAGAAGAAAATGCAGCGCCCGTAGCCGTTGATGAAATGCTAACGACGCAAGCAGATATTGCGTTTGATGGCACGTTGACAGCAACCGATGCCGATGGTGATGCGCTTACCTTCGGGCTAGGTGAAAACGGTACGTTAGGTAATGCAGAAGTTAATGCTGATGGCAGCTTTACCTACACACCTAACGCTCAGGTAACGGGTAGCGATAGCTTCACATTCACCGTATCTGACGGCGTAAATCCAGCGGTTACGGCCACCGTAAGCGTTACGATTGAGGCTCAGCAGGTATCGTTCTCTAGCTATACCCGTGATGCCTTTAATCAAGCCCCGAGCGATGAACCTCTGCCAATTAACGGCCGCGAGTTCACCCAAGATGCTGACGACACCACGTTCGATGATTTATTGATTGGTCAATAACGAACGGTCAGTACACAGTGTCAACCGTAAAGCCAAGGAAGGCTTTTATAAAGGAAGTTCTGATGAAGTTGATGAGAAGCAGTACTCTTATACTCCCTGTAATGAGCGTATTATCAGCCCTAACAGTCTGTTCGGTATCTGCTCAGCCTGAAAAACCTAATTATGATACCGTTATCGCAACGTGGCAGCCTAAACAGCTATCCATAGCAAGTATCGACGAAGCGGAGCAAATTTTAACTTTAAGTAGATACCTTCAAGCAAAAGGCGATGAACGAGAGCGCATTGTTAGGTTCACTAACATAATGCGACAAAGACTCGATTCGTTGAATTCGGGTCAAAAAGAGCGTTTAGTTGTTTTAGAGGCTCGGCTACTACAAGGCATTCATAAGTTCGAACAAGCCAAGCAACATCTGAAGCAAATAGCTCGCTTTCGCTCTCCCGCTGCACACTTATTGCTGGCAGACATAAATATTCAGCAAGGTAACGCTAAAAAGGCGAAAGAAAACTGCGAAAAGCTGGTAGGGCAAACAAGTTTTTTAATCGCCTTCACGTGTATGGTAAACGCTGATTTTTCACAAAATAAAGACGTAAAATTTTTGAAAAAGCTTAGCGCTTTTGAGACCTACACCAGTGCAGTGAGGCCCACAGAACGCCAGTGGTTTTACGAAGTGCTTGCAGACATGTCACTTAAACTTGGTAACGCTGCAGCCGCGCTTGAGTATTTGTCACAAATAGAATTCGAAGAGCTACCTATAAGCGCGATGTTAGTGTGGGCAGACGCTCATTTTGCATTGAATAACTATAAGGCAGTAAGTTCTGGGTTTAACACTTCCGTACCCGAAATAACGACAGCCGACGATGGCCTACTGCTGAAATGGGCCATTGCCGAACGAGCACAGGGTATTATGCGCTCTGAAGTGCAAACTCAGCTTGCTAAGAACATGGAAATTCGGGTGTGGCGAGAAGACAGCTCCCACGCCGCACAGGTCGCCACTTACTTTTTAGAGATAGAGCCCAATTACCCACTGGCGCTTAAATTTGCCGAAATCAACTGGCAATACGCACAGTCATTGGATGACAAAAACCTCTTAGAACGCGCTCGCCGAGCGAATGATGTATCGACCAATGCTTAATGCTTTCAATTACTTTAGTGAATTAACCATGATTAGATTTATCGCGTTTTTCATCTTCGCCGCCTTCAGCGTTTTCACGCATTCACACGAACTGAGTAACGGCTACTTAACGCTTAAAAACGATTCAAATAACACTTTGTCTGGCGAGCTTTTGCTAAAGCCTGAAGATATAGGGCAAGCAGCAGGGCTAGATAGTAATAATGACGGTAATTTGACCTGGGGTGAAGTCAACAGAAACCACGCTATGGCGAACGACTATATCCAAAACCACCTAGTGATTCGAGGTAGCGAAACGCGATGTACGGTTAGTATTGCTCCCCCTTCTATACGAGATATTTCTGCAGAGTCATTACTGGTATACCCGCTGTCGGTAAACTGCGTATATGTAAACGAAGTATCCATACAATACACTGGCATAGTTAGCGACTTCCCCACCCACAAGCTACTCACAACGGTAACGTTAAACTATCACACAAGTGTTTATGTACTAAGCGATGAACGCTCTTTTATCACTGCTTCTGCTACAGGAAACAGCTGGATTTCGCAGTTTGGGGAGATGGTTTATCAGGGAGTTTGGCACATTTTCATTGGACTAGACCATATACTGTTTTTGGTTGCCACGTTGCTCACCGTTAATCTTTACAGGGAAAATAAGAGCTGGGTGAAAGAGCAAAGCAAAAGGCACATTATAAAAAGTACGGTGATATTAGTAAGCACGTTTACGTTAGCGCACTCGATTACATTAACTGCCACAGCACTGGATTTTATTACGCTAGATAGCCGTATTGTTGAGCTAGGCATTGCTATATCAGTGGCTATAACTGCGCTTAACAATGTGTACCCTATCATCATGCGTTTAAGGTTTATTACCTTTGGGTTCGGCCTACTTCATGGAATGGGGTTTGCGAGCGTGTTTGGCGACCTTAATGCCCAGTCGGGTAGCTTAGTGATGAACGTACTCGCTTTCAATATGGGCGTTGAGCTAGGCCAACTTGTCATAGTTGCGCTGCTATTGCCCTTACTCATCCTACTTAGAAACGTAAAGTTATATTCAAAAACTATTATGCCAATTGCGTCGTCAGTAATTGCTGTAGTAGCGATTAATTGGACGTTGCAGAGATGGTAGCAGCGGCACACCTAGTTATTAATTGAGAGATAAGAGTAAGCTTATACTGAGTGACAAAAAATAAGAAATGACTAAAACGGCGCGCGCCTTTGGACAATCTTTCGGCACTTAGCCATAAAAAGCACAAAAAGTAGTTGTATAGGCGCGCCGCATCGCTATAATGCCAAGCATCAACACCACGTTGATGTCTATACACTATGCCAGTGTGATGGAATTGGTAGACATGGCGGATTCAAAATCCGCTGCTAGCGATAGCGTGGCGGTTCAAGTCCGCCCACTGGTACCAAACATTAAACCAACTTTTCAGTTGGTTTTTTTGTGTTTAAATTTCAACAAATCGCCACGCAAGCGTGTCGGCCGAGTGTCGGTCTATCCAAGCCCGTTCACCGATGCCATCCTCTTCTTTACAAGCAGATACTGAAACCGCACTTTGAGTCGGCTCTCGCCCATAAACAGAGGGATTAGCATTCATCTTACTCTGTTGATAACACTATCCCGTCTAGTAACCGGCATGGCACAACGAGTCATCACTCTTATTCTGTAATCCCCAAGGTTGAAAATATGCAATATACATTATAAGCACCTGTAATTTAGATTAAATGCATAACTCGAACTTATCAGGAGTACAATTTGATAGCTCAGCTCCCAACCATTGCTGAAACCGTTCCTCTTTTGCTTTCAGGTTTCGTGAATGTCGTATTAGTGAGTAATTATGCCCTGACGGGCACAAACCAAATGGAGCAATAAGCCTCCCAGCTTTAAGGTCGTCGGCAACTAACGGAAATGAGCCGATTGCAGCTCCCAGACCATCAACCGCAGCCTGTATACAAAAGTAAAAGTGATCAAACGATTGGTTAGACTTATTCAGGTGAAGATCATGATGTGATACCGCGATCCAATCATCCCAAGCATCTGGACGCGTTTTACTATGAAGCAAAGTAATACTCGCATGATTGCTCTGGATCATGTTCCAATACTGAGGAGACATTACCGGGCCAACCCATTCTTCAACCAAGTTGTGTTTCGCGTAGTCAGAAGGTATATCAAAGTCATCTCGGCGGATTGCCATTGCCAACCCCGCCTCACTTAAAACAACGGGGCCGCCCGCTGTAGACAGCCGGATATCAATCTCAGAGCTTTGATAGAAATTTGAAAGCCTTGGCATAAGCCAACGCATAGTTAATGTTGGTTCACAGGAAACCTCAAGATAATCACTTGTTGTTTCTTTTAGCTTACTGATACCAGTATTTAACGCATCAAAAGCTACATTGGTGTATCGCTTAAGCAACTCCCCGTCCTGAGTAAGATTCATTCCCCGACCATTTTTATAAAACAATGTCTTAGAAAGATACATTTCTAACAGTTTTATCTGTTTACTTACTGCTCCGTGAGTTATATACAGCTTATCTGCCGCTTCACTATAACTGGTAGATTCTGCTGCAATATGAAAAACATGAAAGGCTTTAAGGTGTCTCATCTGTGATTTTTTCTCACACTAACTAAGCGTTTATTTCGATTATAACTCGCTCTTTAGTCATTACAATGACGGTAAGTTAGAGGAGTAAAGAGTGTAGAAATGGAAATAGTTAGCTATGCAGTTTTAGGCCTATTAATCGTTGTAAGCCCAGGACCAGACTTCATATTAGTGCTCAAGAATAGTCTATGTAGTGGAAGGAAGGCAGGATTGATGACTGGAATAGGCATTGGCCTTGGCATTTGTATTCACGTTAGCTACTCAATACTCGGAATTAGTCACATTTTATCACATAACGAGGCTATTTTTAGTTTAGTTAAATACGCAGGCTCAGCGTATCTGTTTTACCTTGGTCTCTCAGGATTGCTTAACTCTAAACTTACCATTGACATTAAGAATGAAAAGCCGGTTAACAGTAGTACTAAGAAATGTTTTGCACAAGGCTTTCTGTGTAACGCATTAAACCCTAAAACAATGTTGTTTTTTCTCAGTGTGTTTAGTCAACTGGTATCACCGGAAAGTGAGAACAACTTAATGTTTGTGTTGATGTGTGGTCTGTACATCACGTCACTGCACATTATTTGGTTTTGCTTTTTGGCGTTTCTTGTTACATCCATCAAGGCTTTCGGTACCTTTCAGCAATTTAGTCACATTATAAATCAAGCTTGCGGAATGGGACTTGTGATCTTTGGTGTGATGTTATTTACCAGCAATTAATTGGACATCGAACGTAACTTTTTTATTTAATAGAAACAATCAACGTAAATATCGGAAAAATAATGGCTAACGCAATAAATTTAAAAGATAAATTTGGAAAATTTAATGATTTTTGGTCTCCTCGGGTTATTTCGGAGTTGAACGACTATCAAATAAAACTAGCAAAATTTGAGGGAGAGTTTACTTGGCATGACCACAAAGATACCGATGAGCTATTTTTTGTTATCTCCGGCTCTATGCGCATTGAGCTTCGAGGAAGCTGTGTCGAATTAAATGAAGGGGAAATGTACATAGTTTCTAAAGGAGTCGAGCATAAGCCTGTAGCAGAAAAAGAGTGTCACGTAATGCTCATTGAGCCCAAAGGCGTGGTTAATACTGGTGATACAGATAGTGGTCTTAGAGCTGAAAACGACGTTTGGATTTGACGGCCACTACCACTTGTATATTTTGGGGATAAGCGAGACTTATTCTCAATAGCTTTGCAAAGCTATTTATAAGAGAATTAAGGCACTGATTTATAAGAACAAAGTACACGCTAACCTTTCAAAATCCGTTGCTAGCGATAGCGTGGCGGTTCAAGTCCGCCCACTGCTACCAAACATTAAACCAACTTTTCAGTTGGCTTTTTGTGTCTGAAGTTCAGCAAATCGCCACGCAAGCGTGGCGGCCGAGCTTCGCTTCACTGCATTTGGACCAATAAAGCCCGGATTCAGGTGTCTGCTCTTCTATGACACTGCATCCCAATATGCGTCTAGCAACCTCTGGGTTAACAAGGCCAAGTGTTGCGCTTTTGCATTTTCGGTCGATTCCACATCTGATGTTAGCGTGGCAAAATTTCTCATCATAAAGACTGACTGCGCCTCTGAGGAATCTGCTTCAATATACTGATGTTCGCTGGGTTGCTGCATTTCTTTGCGCTTAGTAAAACCGATAACATGGTCTTGATTATCAAATGCAAAGCCATTCTTCCAATCAAGTACATAGTCAGACATGCTAAATACCCCCTCATGACCCAGAATATCTAAATCCATCAGGCACGTTCCAACGTTGTAGCCAAAGTCAAAGGTAGACGATTTACCATCTTCAAACACTGCAACGCCCGAACCTCGGATAACAGCATTGGTTTCCTCGTCTCTAACAATTGCGCCAGAAATAAGTTTTAGCGGTGACGTTGGCTTCAAATATTCGGCAATGGCCCGCATTGAATACCACGTCATGTCTCCTACTGCACCTGTCGGCTCTTTTGAGGTATCGAAACGGATGTTAGTTTTATCCATGAAGGGAAAGAAAAAAGACGTTCTAACCGCTTGCGGTGCGCCTATTTCCTTTTCCATAATGTCATTAACGACTTTAGTGCGCGGATTATGGGTGAAATGCGTGGCGTCCATAAAGCTAACACCGTTCACATTTGCAGCATTTATCATGTTTTCTAGTGACTTTGCGCTTGAGTAAGGCTTTTCCACCAGCAAATGTTTTTTGTTTTGTGCGCCGTAAATCGCAATTTTTTCTTTGCTTGCCGTTGGTGTTGCTACATAAATTGCATCAATCGAGTCTGACGCTAACATCTCTTGCCATGTATCAAACACAAGGTTAATGCCATGCTCATCGGCAAATGCCTTAGCTGAAACCGGGCGGCGGCTTGCCACGGCTGCTAACTCAATATTTTCTACCTGCTTTACCGCATTTGCAATAATACCCGCAATCATGCCTGAACCAACAATACCTAAACGTAACTTATTCATACTTATCTCCAGTGATTAATTGACGAGCAGTTTAAGGAGAAACTACAATCACCAGAAATGAATAGCTTTTATAACACTAATCCAATTTATGAATATCTCAACCAAAGACGTAAACTTGCTTTATGTGTTCAAAGTTTTATTTGAAGAGAGGAACTTATCCAATGCAGCTAAACGCATGGCACTCAGCCAGCCTGCACTTAGCCATAAGCTAAATAAGTTAAGAAATGAATTCGATGACGCGCTTTTTGTAAGGGCAGCTAGAGGGTTAACCATAACCCCATTGGCTGAACAAATTGCTCCGCTCGTATTACAAGCCGTTCAATCTATTGAAGGCTTGTATCATCAACTCGAATCTCAAAATTTTTTACTTAACGAAGATATTGTTCACATATATACGACAGACTTTATTGAGCAATTGTTATTGCCAGACCTGTTAACGCGAATAGAAACGAAAGCACCAAACCTTAAGATAGTCTGCCACAATACCTTAGGCAAAGTGCCCAAAAAAGAGTTGGAAACAGGCGAATGTGATTTAGCTATTGCAGGCTTTTACAATGATTTGCCCGATACTTTTTATCAACAAAAACTGAGGGACGAGTCTTTTGTTGTTTTAAGTAGTAGCGCAAAGCTTGCCCCAACAGCGCAACTAGACCTAAACACTTTTTTAGACGCTAGGCATATCGTCACCACACTAACCGGAGATCTTGACGGAATAGTAGATAAAGCACTACGCAATCTAAACTTAACTAGAAATGTAGTTGCTGGCGTTTCAAGTTTTTTAACGCCCCCGCTTATTGCAAAAGATACAAACTGCATTTTAGTGTGTTTAGAGTCTATCGCAAAAATGTATGCTTTCACCTTCGACAGATTAACCATACACGAGTGTCCGATTGACTTACCAAAGGTAAACATTAGCCAAATATGGCACGGACGCACGCATCAGGACCCAATGAGAAGGTGGCTAAGAAGTGAGATACACCAAGTGTTATCTAAATGACAAAGTTGAAATTTTTACTTTTTAGCGAAAAGTGAAAACTATAAGTCTCAGTAAAGTAGACGGTTGAAGATAGCAGTAAACTTCGCTCAAAAACTCACTTTTTTAATCACTTAACCAATTGATTCAAAGTCAATTTATACAATATTCCGTTAGTCCCCAACATAGTTACCAAAACACCACTAGTTGCTTAAAGTTTAAAGGTAACTAAAATAAACCACCAGTAAGCAATAAGCTTTATTCAATTTTTTTGGGAGTTTTGAGATGACCACCACAAAGACAGGCAATGTACTAATTATCAATGCACACCAGTATTACCCTTTTTCAGAAGGCAAGTTAAACGCGTCTTTCGTCGATAAAGCGGTAACGCTGCTTGAAGCTAAAGGCTATAACACTCGCGTAGTGACAATGGCCGAAGCGCACAACGTTGAAGAACAGCTGGCCCATCACCAGTGGGCTGACATCGTTCTTCTACAGGCACCAATTAATTGGATGGGTGTGCCATGGTCATTCAAAAAGTACATGGATGAAATATACACTGCAGGTATGGGCGGCGCCCTATGTGCCGGCGATGGCCGCGTTGCCGAAGCGCCGAAGAAAAACTACGGCACAGGCGGTACGCTTACTAACGTTAAATACATGATGTCTTTAACCTTCAATGCTCCAGAAGAGTCATTTAACGACAGCGAAGAGTTTTTCGAAGGTAAATCTGTAGACGATTTACTGTTTCCAATGCATATGAACTTCAAGTTCTTTGGCATGAAGCCAATGGAAACTTTCGCCAGCTTTGACGTGATGAAAAACGCCGATGTGGAAAACGACTTTAAACGTTTTGAAGCTCATATAAACAAGCATTTTTAAGGAATTATCATGAGTACTGAATACACCAATAAGTTACATGCAGGTTCTGCCTTTCCAGATGTTTCAGCAAAGCTGTTAAATGGCGACACTAAAAAGTTAGCGACACCTGAGAACGGTCTTGATTGGAAAATGGTAGTGGTTTACCGAGGGCAACATTGCCCACTTTGCACTCGATACCTCAATCAACTCGAAAGTTTTAGGGGTTATCTTGCCGAAACTGGCGTAGACCTTATAGCAGTGTCTGGCGACAGTAAAGCGCAGCTGGAAAGTCACCTGCCTAGGTTGGACATTAACTTTCCAATTGCGTACGGCTTAACGGTGGAGCAGATGGAAGAATTAGGCGTATATATCTCTGATCCAAGATCTCCTCAAGAAACTGATCACCCGTTTTCTGAGCCAGCGCTGTTTGTTGTGAACAATGAAGGTAATGTGCACGTCGCTGATATTTCTAACAACCCATTTGTTAGACCTGAGTTAGAGACATTAGTAAGTGGTTTGGGCTGGATCCGTAATCCTGATAACAACTACCCTATTCGCGGTATGCACAAATAGGAGCACTTGCGAAAAAGACGAAGTGCTCGTTTGGAAAACACGAAAACTCTGTGACGCAGCTGTCATTAACACTGTCGATGCTGCGCTACAGAAATTCCCCCATAACAAAGTGCATTAAGATAAGAAACTTGTGACCACACTGGATACTTCAGCAATTGCCGTTTGTACACCAATCACCGCTAATATTAGTCCCATCAGGCGAGTTACTATACTTAAACCGCTGTCACCAATTAACCTAATAGTACGAGAAGAAGAAATAAAGCATATAAAAGTAATCGCACATAAACTCGCAAAGGCCAGTATGGTCACCACAATATACTGCCAACCTGCTGCTGAGTAATTCATCGCAGTAGCGATCGTACTAGGCCCCGCCCGTAATGCGTAATCCTGACAAAGTAATACCAAAAAGGTGAACGATTGATTTTCCTAATAAAGTAAAGAATGCTGGAACCTGTCTAATATCAGGTATAGTCCATAGACTTTGTTTAAATTATACTTTAAAGAAAAATATGATTTTGTAGTTTTTCGAAGGGGTAATTCGTTGTTAAGGTTATTAGGTTATCTTGTATTAATACTCTACTTCTACTGTTCAACAGTATATTCAAAGGTTAATGTGTATTCGAGTGACTCCCATTACAAAACAGATCTTCTGAGCAATTCATTTAGTAGGGATAGCTATCAAAGCCTGCTGCGATCGATGTTTAATACCTATGAATTAGAAATACTGCCGTTCGCACGTGCAATGAAATATATGAAAACTCGTAAAGAAGCATCATGCCTACTATTTGCAAGAAAAAACAATGAAAGAGTGGACGAGTACTTGTTCTCTTTGCCTATCGCAATACTCCCCTCTGTTTCTTTGTACCAGAAGCGTTCAGATAAAATTTTGGATAAATCTGTGCTCAATGAAAGTGGAAAAATTCCAAGTTTAGAAAAGCTGATGGCGTTAGATGAAAAATCTTCATTGTTGCTAGCAAGTGGAATCAGTTATGGCGACTTCCTGGATAAAGAAATAAGAAAAGTAGAGAAAAATCAAATATATAGAGTTGCACTAGGTGGAGCCGACAATCCTGTTTTCGATATATTTAGCCACAGAAAAGTTGACTACGCGTTGATGTTTTCTTCTGCATTGCGAAATGAGAATATTTCAAAGCTTCGAGCTTATGAAATTGAAGGGAATGAAGGCTATACGAGTAGCCACATTTTATGCAACCGAACAAAAGAAAGCCGAGAATGGTTGGCGAAAGTTAACGATAAGTTGATTGATCTTTATAACTCACCCAATTTTATTGAGGAAGTGCTAGTCGATGCTCCAACACATTTGAGACGCGAGATAAAGTCACAACTGTTATCCTTATCTAACCCCCTTGAACCATAAAATAGTTATCAAGTTGAGATATCTATTCGAGTAAAGATAAAGCGGGATAACTTCGGTAGCCTATTGTAGCCAGCAGCATTTTAACGCTCAAAACTACTATACTCGGCATCATAATTGAACATTAACGAACAAGCAGCACGTTTATTTATGTTTAATGCGAAGCTCCGAAGGCCACTCTAGGTTAGGTAAGTCGTTCAATGACACTCTCCCGTCATAACACTGAAATAAACTCCCTGTAGCGTGGAAAATTCGGTGAATGAGTCTTCCACGGCTCAGCTTTAAAAACGCTAAATGCTCCGGTATGAGTTTTCATGAAGAAATTGAAACGCTATCAATATGAAAGATATGCCATTCTTTGCCAACTCGCCTACCCTGATGCCGACGAGCAATATCAAAAAATCTTAGATCCTTTTTATGAACGCCATCTTGTTGATAAGTACGGCAGAATGAGCGTAAGAATCTTGTGGGTCGAGAATAAAAAAGAAGTCATTATCGTTTTTCGTGGTTCGTTGGGCTTCAAAGATTGGTTTGCTAACCTGTTTTTCGTACCCTATAGATTGCGTCAGTTGAACCGAAGTTTCTTTGTTCACTGGGGATTTGCCAGATTGCTTGCGCAACCCATGTATTCAAGTACGAAAACCTCTGATGACGCGTTACCACTTAGAGAATTACTCGTAAAAGTATTAGAGCCACTTCGCGCACAAGGCAAACGGTTCTCGTTTATCGGTCATTCATCCGGTGGTGCAGTCGCCGTGTTAATGGCCGATTACTTCGAAAGGCGGTTCCCTAAGTCAGTTAAAAGGGTGGTAACTTTCGGACAGCCTGCAGTGGGCACGCGCTCTTGGTATAAGCACTATACCCTACACCACAGAACATATCGCATTTGCTGTGACCTAGACGTAATTACCTTTATGCCGCCCTTCCCCTTTTACTTCTGGCACGTAGGTAAAATGCTATGGCTACACGACGATAAAATTTACGAAAACACGCCTACCCACAAACGTTTTTTGATGTCGCTTCACAGCTGGTTGTTACGCCCAATTACTTATCACTACATGCGAAAATATATCCGCAACAAGTCGCTTTTCGATGAGCATTAGAACGATCATTTTCGACCTACAGTGCGTAATTTAAAGGTACTTGATTATTCAATCCCGCACAGTACTGCATAAGAGGTAGGCTTAAAGAAATGTCTTCACTGTCAATCAAACGAGCAAAAGCGGCGCTTAAGAACGCGTTTATCGGCGACGCGTTGGCTATGCCGGTACATTGGTATTACAACCCGGCAGATATATATAAGGCGTTTCCGCTAGGGGTAGAGCAATTTGAGGATGCGCCATCATTTCATCCGTCTTCAATAATGTCGCTACATTCCACGCAGCACGGTGGGCGCGCGAATAAGGCATCTGCAAATCAAAAAGAGATAGTGGGCGACGTTATTCTCAAAGGTAAAAGGCTGTATTGGGGTAAGGACAACATTCATTACCATCATGGTATGAAAGCGGGGGAAAATACACTTAACGCCCATTGCGCGCGTATCGTTTTATCGTGCGCACTTAAAGGGTATGACGTAAACGAGTTTTTAACTCAATATATTAGCTTTATGCGCGCTGATGAACCCAAACACCCTGACACATATGCTGAGTCTTATCACAGAGGTTTTTTTGCGAACTTAGAACAAGGTACACCAGCACACCAATGTGGGGCGGTTACACATGATACAGCTTCAATAGGCGCTTTTGTGTCGGTTACACCTCTGGCGGTAGTAGAAGCAAGCAAAAGCACAGCCCTTGAGGACATCAAACGCCTGTGTCGTAGTCACCTTTATTTAACTCACCCAGATGAGTCTTTAGCATCGGTGTGCGATTTCTATGTTGAGTTAATCTACAAATTAGTGCATCGCGAAGGTGAATCACCCAAGGCCATTTTAGAAGATATTGCCCGTAAATCTGGGCACATGAATTTGGCTGCGATAGCGGCAAAAAACAAAAGCAATATAGAAATTGTTGGGCGTATGTATTCGCCAGCGTGTTATATCTCAGACGCGTGGCCCGCCGTTTTGTACCTCGCTTACCGTTATGCTGATACGCCTAAAAAGGCGTTGATTGCGAACACCAACGTGGGGGGCGACAACGTGCACCGCGGTTTTGTATTGGGGGCCATAATGGGGCTAATTCAGGCGACGGAAATATCCCAATGGTTTAGTGAATTAGCTGACAAAAAGGACTTGGATGCGCTAATTAACCTTCTCGATGAATTGTAGCTAAGACACAAAAGTCTGCTAGACCCAGTCGTAAAGTGAACAAATGGCACTCACTGTCCGGTAGCGTATTCGCGCAAAAGCGCCTTATAACGCTACCGTTTTCTCTGTTTGCGCTTTGCCCGCCAAGCTTCTGCTACAATTGGTTCAAGGTCGTTCAAATCCAAAGGCTTAACAAGGTGATGGTTAAAGCCAACTTCTTTAGAACGCTGAATGTGCGATGGTTGTCCCCACCCTGTCTGCGCGACAAATATGGCATCTGCTAAGGCGCGATTTTTTCGAAGTGCCGTACATAAATCATAGCCATTCATCCCCGGCATGCCGATATCCAACAACACTAAATCGGGTGTAAAAGACGCGACAGCCTTTAAAGCGGATGGCCCATCTTCCACCACTTGGACCTGACACCCTTTTGCCTCCAATATCCATCCCATGGTAATAGCTGCATCTTGATTATCATCGGCAATTAAAACGTTGAGCTTTTCTGTGGTAGCACCTATCACGTCATTAGTCTTTTCCGGTTTACTGGCTGATTGGGGTACTTTACTTAAAACGGGTAAGGTAACGATGAACGTTGTGCCTTTATCAACGCCATCGCTTTGCACACACACAGTTCCATCGTGTAATTCAGTGAGTTTTTTCACTAGAGTAAGGCCAATACCCAACCCGCCTTGAGAACGCTCAAGGGCATCATCTACCTGAGTAAACATATCGAAAACCGATTTTAATTTGTCTGCAGGAATGCCCTGTCCATTGTCCTTAACTGCAATGGTTACCTTGCCGTCGCAAGTACTAATGCGAACCTCAATATTGCCACCAGGTGGAGTATACTTCGCGGCATTGTTGATAATATTCGAGAAAACCTGTGACAACCGGATAAGGTCTCCGTTTACCCAAACAGGCTCTGCTACTTTTTCCACCAGCAATGTGTGCCGTTTTTCATCAATCAGAGGCTGAATAGTCTCAACCGCTGTGCCCAGTATTTCACACACGTTCACAGGTTTACGATGTATCCGGATTTTCCCTCGGGTAATTCGTGACACATCCATAAGGTCATCAACAAGCCGTATCATTTGCGTTACTTGTCGTTCGACTCGACCGAACGCCTCACTCTTCTGATTTTGGCTGTAACCGTCTGACTGTAGAATTTCTAAAGCGTTGCGAATTGGTGCAAGCGGATTACGTAATTCATGTGCCAACGTAGCAAGGAACTCATCTTTACGGCGATCGGCCTCTTGAAGCGCGTCTATCGCATTTCGTTCTCTCGTGGTGTCTACACCTACTCCCGGTAAACGTTCCGGCTCACCAGAGCTGTTATAAATGACTCGTCCTCTAAATGAAGCCCAGCGGACAGTGCTGTCTTTTTGTAAAATACGGTATTCTTCATCAAATGGGGTGCGGTTATTAATACTTTCACAAATAGCAGCTTCACACGCTGCTAAATCGTCTGGGTGGATATATTGTTTAGGCACTTCAATGGCTACACCGTTTTCAGCCTCATCGCTACTGAGGTTAAAGAGTTCTCCCAAACGTTCATCTGCGGTGAACAAGTTTTGCTTAATATCCCAATCCCAAATACCAAAGCTGTGTGATGCTTCCAGTGCTAAGCGTCTGCGAGACTCTGCTCGCTTAGCCATTTCTTCAGCGTGTTTACGCTCAGTAACATCTCGCGTCGAACCAGCAATGGCTTCAACATTTCCGTCTTCACCAATAACAGGAACAAATATGTAGTCATATATACGGCGACCGTGAGTACCGGTAAAAGGAACATCACTACGAATTGGTTGCTTTGTTTCAATTACCTGACGAATCTCCTTCATGTGCATATCTGCATGCCAAGGTTCGTACCCAAGCTCTAAACATGTTTTGCCGATCGCTTCGTCCCAACTCAGCCCCCACATTTGCAGTAATGCGTCGTTGGCATACGTAAAATGCCCTTCAAGGTCGAAGATATAAAGCAAGTCCGGCGTATTCGACAACGCTGTTTCATAAAGCCTGCGCTGTTTATTAAATGACTCAATATTCTCTAATAACGCAGACTCCGCCACCCGTCGAGCGCGATTTTCGTTGTTGCGCTCAATAATGATTGCAGCGGTTTTAGACAGTGCATTAATGACGTCGATGTCATCGGGCAATGGAGTAAATCGCTCGCGATGAAATAAACAGAAGGTGCCCAATACCGTGCGACTTTCAGCAGATAAAATGGGACGACACCAAAATGATTGAAGCCCTAATGCCTGAGTGGAGCGACTAAAATCGCTCGAATCAGTTTGGGCATTGATATGAACATTCACCACATCACGCGTTTGACAACATTTGCCTAACGGCGTTAGTTCATCGATAACAATGTTCTTGAAGTATCGCCTAGTTTCTTCAGGCATTGACGGTGCAGCTACACTAATGAGTGATAACCCATCTTCAGATACCAAGGATATTCCACTGACAGCTTGAAAATCTGTCACCTTTTCCACTGCATTGACCAAAACGGTCAACACATCTTCTAACGTAGCGCCAGATAACGCGAGTCTCATTGCATCCCTTTGAGACTGAGAAATGATTTGTAGTCTGCGTTTCATTGAGAAATCATGAAACGAAAACCCCACTATACCTTCCGCAACGGGGAAAATGGTGAGCTTGAACCAGGCGTGGTCAATACCAAACCGAATTTCCGTTGTTTTACCGGATTCCTGTTTTATTGCCAGTTCAAACTGCTGAGTAATATTCGGTACTTGCGACTGAGGAAACAAACTAAACACCGAGCTGTCAAAGAGATCAGATTTGTCTAATCCACAGATGGAACGGGCCTGATGGTTAGCGTAAATAACGTTGCCTTTAACATCGGTAAATATCACCGCATCAGTTATATTTTCTATAAGAGCTTGAAAGGGGATGTCGTCGGTAAAAGAAGATGAAGCCTTACTTATTGGCTCAGACATAATTCGCTCAAATAATGCAGAAAAAATTATACTAAAGTAGAAATCACTATTTAGCTAACGATTTACGTTAAGCAGTACAAAGCGACTTTTCTAGCGGTGCGGTTAGTGAACTTAAATGATTAAATTTTCGTAACACTTACGCTGTTACTAGTAAAAGTTCTACCAAGATCACTTTCTACCAAGGCTAAGACATGGATCACTCTGGCTCGAATCAAAATGAAGGAAATACAATGTATGCTGGAAAGTTTCCTAAAATAGCCAAACAGACCAGATTGCTGAATATTCTTGTAATTTTTGCTGTTATTTATACGTTGTATCTCGCCAAATCCCTGCTCGTTCCGCTTTTCTTTTCTGGCTTTGTTGCTTTGCTTTTAAGCCCACTTGTTGCATTTGCTCGTAAGTTATTCATACCTCGCACACTATCAGCAGGAGCACTCATTATTTTGCTGGTCGCGCCTTTCACATTTTTAGGTATCGAGCTTGCCGAGCCCGCAGAACGCTGGATGCATTCCCTCCCTAAAGTTGCTGCCGAGATATCCAAAGAAATTGAAGAAATAAGCAGTAACATCGACGCCTATGCGGCGCCACCTTCCGAGCCCGTCGAAAAAGAGCGTTCATTTTTTAGCTGGTTTAGTGACGATGAAAAGTCCCCTGAACCTTCTTTACCGCAAGACAAAACAAACTCGGTGACGGACAAAATCAAACAAAGCGGCATAGATATTGGGTTATCACTTTTCAGCAACGCGCCTTTTTTACTGGCACAAGTACTTGCCTGTATTGTTTTAATTTTTTTCCTGTTGGTTTTCGGGCCCAACCTGTTTAGTGTTTTTGTAAAAGATTTCCCTATTGTCACTAATAAACGGCAAACACTCGTTTTAGTCGATCAAATTCAACGGGAACTTTCTTCGTATATCGTCACAATCAGCATCATAAACTCTTGCTTAGGGTTAGCTACAGCAGGCATGTTTTACTATCTGGACATAGAAGACGCATTACTTTGGGGAGCCCTGGTGGCACTGATGAACTTTGTCCCCTACTTGGGTGGTGTCGCGAGTTGCGTTGTATTGCTGGTAGTTGGGCTTGTGCAATTTGGGCTTACCAGTAATGCGTTTCTGCCCGCAGGTTTGTTTTTAGTATTGAATATCATTGAGTCACAACTAATCACGCCAGCGGTTTTAGGGAGAAGCATGCAACTTAACCCTCTTATAATCATAGTTTGGATAGCGATAACGGGCTGGCTGTGGGGCGTGGTAGGCGTTTTACTCGCCGTGCCTATTTTGATGTGTATTAAGATTATTCTTGAAAATTTGGGCGTATTTGGCCACTGGATAAGACTTCTCGAGTCAAAATAGTTTGACTCTTCCCCTTCTACACAATAATCCCTTGAGTATCATAAGAAGCACTCAAGTTAGAAATGTTCGCGATTCTCGTAATAATTGTTACCGTTGAGATCTTCAAATAAAACGGTGATGTCCTTATCCTCTCCTACAAAGGGGCGAAGCGCAGTATCGATAACGTGAGCCACTGCAGTTTTGACATCCTGCCCGCGATCAAACCACAACACTTCTATAAACGGATAAGCCGACGAGGCTCCACCAGCCACAACGAACTGGCTCGCAATGTGCTCTACTGTGAAATGGTCATTAGGGGTGTCGGTGAGTTTAGCAAACTGTTCAACGATAGAACCTGCAACCTCTTCTAACGCTGCTTGTTCGATACCTCTTACACGGATGTGCGGCATTTTTTGTTCCTTAATAGCGCTTAAGTTTATGTCACGACATTGTCTGAGCTGCATCATACCATGCTTTAAAAGCGTCTAAACTGAGTGATTCGTTTTTAACACCGAAGAATGCAAGGCTACTCGATGTGAAAGTAGAACTTTCTCACAACCAATCAACTTTGAATCGACACGGAATCCCTTACCACGACTTCACGCCATAAATGAGAACACTCTTCCACAAACTTTTTGTGAATAGGATGACGTTGGTACTCATCTTGCGCTTCAACACTTTCAAATAGCATAAGTTCAGACACGTCAAATGAGTTATCTATCACGTCACGTTTTAGCGTATTGGCAGGAACACCAATATGTAGCGAATGTACTTGTGGGATTGCGCGCAACGACTGTAAACCGGCAATGAGTTTTTGCTTGTCTTCTGCTGACGTTGGGTCTTTCAGCCAGAAGTAAACCATGTGAAGAATAGGTGGCAGTTCAGCGCTTGTAGTACGTGTTGATTGCGCCATTGCGGGCAATGTAGATAGCGAAGCAAGCGCGCCTGCGGTTGCTAAAAATTGTCGTCTTTTGGTATCTGCCATCACTTGCTTCCTTGTTGTCATAACGGTTGAAAATGTTGATGTTTCTACAATGACATTGGATTCAAATTGAAGCAATAAGAACCTGTTAACGTTCGCGTTCACACTTGTTTAGCGCAGTTTTACATGTTGGCAAGCAATTTGATAGACAACTTAAAGAAGTGAATTTTAAACACGTAAACAACGAGATTTTGACACTATGCGCTTACCTACTGAACAACTTATCAATAAAATCGAAGATTTGTCTAATGGCCTGACGCCTGAACAGCTATCCAGTTTCTTTGATATTATTAACGCCATGTCAGCACTGGTTGAAGAGGCTGGTGAATTTAAGGAAGGTCATAAAGATGGCCGAAAGGCAAAGCCTGCACGTACGTCAGTATTATCTAACACTGTTCACTAAAGGTATTTGCGAACCTCTCAACCAAAGGTTGATTAAAGCGGTACATTGAAATATTTTAGCGCGCGTATTACTTGAATGGAATAGAAGAAGAGGATCGCGTGCTTTATCTTGTTGCAGTTACTGTCCTATGGGCATTTTCCTTTTCGCTCATTGGCGAATTTTTGGCGGGGGAGGTAGATAGCTACTTTGCAGTATTAACCCGTATTACTCTCGCTGCAGCAGTGTTTCTTCCGTTTCTCAAAATATCTTTACTAAGCGCAAAGCAAAAAGCGATTCTGGCGAGTTTAGGTGCTGTACAGTTAGGGTTAATGTACATTTTTTTCTACCACGCATTTTTATTTTTAACCGTGCCAGAGGTTCTGCTTTTCACCATTTTCACGCCGCTGTATGTCGCCATTTTAAACGACGCGTTATTTAGGCGGTTTACCCCCTTTTATTTGTTGTGTGCACTTATCGCCACCTCAGGTGCAGCCATAATCCGCTTTGATGGCATTACTGATAGCTACTGGCTTGGTTTCGCCATTGTTCAAGGTGCTAACCTTTCCTTCGCGCTAGGACAAGTAGGTTATAAAAAGCTGACCTCGACATTTGAAACCCATGTGTCCTATCACAACGTATTCGCATGGTTTTATTTAGGCGCACTGGCTGTTGCCTTACCTGCGTTTTTCCTATTCGGCAACACAAGCCAACTACCGCAGAATACCGAGCAATGGGGAGTGCTATTGTGGCTGGGTATTGTGGCGTCGGGGCTTGGGTATTATTTTTGGAATCAAGGCGCGCTTGAGGTTTCTGGCGGTACGTTAGCCATCATGAATAACGCGCTTATACCGGCAGGGCTTGTGGTTAACCTACTGCTTTGGCAAAAAGACACTGATTTTACTCGCTTGTTTCTTGGTGGCACCATTATTGCGATTGCGCTATGGATGTCTCATCAATACGCCAAGAAGCAGAAACAGCTATAAGCCTCAAAAAAGCCAAAGCTACGCAGGACTATACTCACTCACCATGGTGTAGTCTTTGCGGGGTCCAATGACCTGCCATGTAGAGCGCCACACAGGCCAAGCAGAGAAATTATAGCGCACCACGTAATTATCATCGCCGCATAAATGTTCAGCGTTTGGTTTAGTTGCACTAAATGTATGAAAATAGCGCTTATCGTCAAACAACACCTCAAACAAACCGGTTTGAGGCTGCTGCCAGAAATACCGACGTTCAGCTAGTATTATACTGCCAGTAGGTGCGGTTACTTCGCCTTTTTCGTAATACGCTAAGGTGCTACTTTCGCCTTTTAAGCGCCCTTCAAGCCAGCTAAATTCAGCCTCGCCAGAAAAGGTAAAAACATCGCCGTTTCGCTGGATAATTTTGCGCGATAGCGTCCATCTTCCAACAAAGTCCTCTAGGGTATAAGGAAGGTTTTCTATCATTGCTTTCCTTTACCAGAAGTAGGTGGCGGTGGCAGAGTATTGGTCGCCGCGACCCGGCGTACCAGGAATTTCTTCAAAGCGCTCATCCCACAAATTATCCACGGCCAATACTAGGTTTAACCCTTCAATCTGGGCCGGTGAATACGTAAGGGTAACATGCGAGAAGAATGCTGAGTCACTGCCGCTTCTAAGCGCATTGGTTTCTTGTTGTCGCCACTCGTTGTCAATGCGAACTTCAACCGTATCGGTTGCAAACCACACCAATCCAAGGGTTGCGCGATGCGGCGGATAGTTAAGCGCGTAAAAGCTAGCGTCTACCTCATCAATTCGATAATCTTCAGACTTATCTAAATAGGTATAGCTAGCAACCACATCCGCGCTATCAAAGCGTTTAATGGCAATCACCTCGACACCTAGGGTTTCTATATCAACCGGGTTTGCACTGCGAGCTGAAGTAGCGTCGAAGCTATACGTCCAATCCGTCAGTTCGTTATCCCAGCGATAGAATACGGCGGTATCAACTTTGAAAGACGATTTATCAAACGACGCCCCAAACTCTAGGTTTTTGCTGACTTCTCGCTGTAACTGGTTGTTACTTCTAAACAGACCGCTTGTGGTACTGCCGCCTACAGCTGTGTAGCCAGCCACCTGGGTCGCCTCTGCATACGATAGATAAAGTGTACGCGAGGCATTTGTCCCCATTTGGGTAAGCCAACTAATATCGCCCACGAAAGACAGTCGGTCGTCGTCGCGATTCGTATCGTCAAACGCCCCGCCTAAACGAACGGTAAGCGATTCATTGCTGTTCAACTTCGTTCGATACTCGGGCACTACGCTTATTTTGTAGTAATCGCGAGAGGTGAAGTTGTTCTCTAGCGTGGTTGATGTGATGTCGTCTGTAGTAAGCTGTGCTGCGTAGTTGATACCGAATTCTTGCGATACATTATGAGTGCCAGAAAACGCCAATGACTTCACTTGGGTTTCGTGAAACGCCTGAAACGCTTCAGGGTTTTCACGTGAGAATACGTAATGGTCGTCATTCTCTCTGTAGTAAGCTGAAAGCTCAAAGGTATTTTCCATGCCGTCTTCGCCGTAGCGCTGTTTGTGATTTAGCATGACCAAACGGGTTTGAATATCTTCCGTTTCGTTTACGTTAAAAGGTGTGTACAAGTTTGGCCAGCCAAAGAACTTTTGCTGAAAGCCATAAAATACGTCTGTTTGTGAGTCGTCACTTGCCAGCTGAATACGTCCCGACGCGCGTTCGAAATTATGATCGCCATTAGCAATAGTGCCATCACTTTCAGAGCGAGAATACTCTCCTTCAACTCCAACAAACCAACCGGGTAGATCATCGATCGCGTGCTTTACTGCACCGTGTAAACGCTGCAGATTGAAGTTATTATTGCCCACTCCCAGTGACACACTGCCAGCTGTTTGGATGGGACGCCAGCCATAAGACACCGTACCTACAGAGCTATTTACGCCGTAAAGCGCGTTATCGACACCCGTGAAAATACTCGGTTTCGTCAACATTTCTGGCGCAATGGGAATTTCAGCGAAATAGTGCCCCGTTTGCGGGTCGATAAGCGCAGCGCTTCCTACGCGAAAGCCAGTGTTTTCGAATATGCCGCCGCGAATAGTAACGTCAGCCTGTGCTTCTGCCATATTCCTTGATTGCAAATCAACACGCGGATCGTACCCTAGGTTAGATATAGGTGAATTAAACGTGCCTACCGGCTTGTTATTCGCCGTCGCCGCCCCTTCAATCGTAATTTTTTCTACGCCTTTTTCGTTGCTGTTCACGCCAGCGTTATCGTTAACATTTGATGAATCAACACTTTCAGCGGCCATGGCGGCAAAAGGTACAGTACAAAAGAGCAAAGATAGGATTGTGTGACGCATTCAGTGTCCTAGTTAGAAATTTAGGTTCAGCCTGCAGGCAAGAGTAATAAAAACGCGAAGTGTATAGTATTAGTTGGCAGAGGAAAACGCTGGGCAGGTGAGTTTCGACCTATAAGTGTTTTTTTACTTAAAGCTCTGTGTAATTCCGTTTCTCAACGTAACCAAACTATGAGTACTTCCCATTTCACAATTATCCATTTCGCCTATTTCCCTTATCCTCCTTGCGAAAAGAAACGAGATAACATAACATTTGCGACCTTCTGAAACCAGCCGAAGACACGTTATACCTTACTTATGCGTAACCTTAAAACACCGTTTATATTTTCTTTAATTGCACTATCGGTAAGCGCCGCTGCGCAAACTGATGAAAGTTCCCTTCAAGATGCTCATAATGAACTTGAGCACATTGAGGTAAAAAGACACTTTCAGCCATATCGTGGTAACGTACCGCTAATCGACACCCCTCAGGCAATCGACAGAATAACTGCCGATACCTTAGCGAATGAAGGGATCACGCGCTTCATCGATGCCTTAGATTTTGCGCCCACCATTGTTAGACAAAACAACTCCGGCGGCATGTTCGATAGCTTTGCAATCCGAGGCTTTTCTGGCGATGAAAATAACCCGTCGGGTTATTTAATAAACGGCTTCAATGTGCGTGGCTACAGCGGTAATAGAAGTACGGTCAACGTTCAAACTATTGAAGTAATGAAGGGGCCGGGCTCAGCCTTATATGGTCAGGGGGAGCCTGGCGGTACCATTAACGTTATTACCAAAAAGCCTCAGTTTGAAGAACAAGGTTATATACAAGGCACCGTCGGTAATTTCGATAAGAAACAAGTAGAGTTCGATTATACGAACGGTATCAATACAGACATGGCTTATCGTATTAACGGTTCGTACGAGGACTCTGATACGTACCGCGACAACGTGTTTTTCAAGAATTTGAACCTTAATCCTTCATTCATTTGGAACATTTCTGATCACACAAGCCTAAGCTACCAGATGGAAATATTGGATCAGGAAAAGCCGCTTGACCGCGGTGTGTCCATATTGAATAACGACTTCGACGCCGCAGATGCCGAAGACTTTTATGGTGATGTTAGAGACGGAGCCCATGAAGTAAAAGCTTTTGGGCATCAGCTAGTGTTAAATCACGAGTTGAGCCACAACTGGCATTTACTCAGTGGCTTCGCCTACAGAGACTCTTCTTTTGAAGGGCAGTCTTCAGATACTGAGCTATCTGAAGGCCGTCAGCTTTTGTATACCGACCCATCTGTACTTTCAAGGCAACGTAGAATCCGCGACTATCAAGCACAAGACTTATCACTACGCTTTGAATTAAGTGGTGTGGTAGACGTGGCAGGCTTGGTAAATAACGTCTTGTTTGGTTTGGACTATTACAACTACCACATCGATACAGACTATCGTCGTTGGCGCACAGCGTGGGGCGCTGGTGATACCACTTACAGCATCAACCCTGAAAATCCAGACTACACTATTTTCAGACCTGACGTTACGCCCACTACACTCACGGCTGAAAAGCAAAAAGGGTTAGGTTTCTACGCACAAGATGTTATCGAGCTTAGCGAAGCTACCAAGCTTTTAGTTGGCTTTCGCGTGGACAAATTCGAGCAAGACATTCTTAATAAGTTAAGCAATGAAGGGCAAGAACAAGACCAAACGGAAGTGACGCCGCGCTTTGGCTTTGTGTATGAACTCAATAATAGCGTTAGCCTATACACCAGCTATGCTGAAGGATTCAGACCTAACCCGGGGCTTGATTCAGATCGCAACGCGTTTGACCCAGAAGAAACCACCTCTTTTGAGGTAGGCGCTAAGTGGGAAAACATTGCTGATATGTTTTCTGGTAGCATCGCTATTTTTGATGCTGAAAAGACCAACATGCTTACCGCTGAACCTAACACTGGCTTTTCAGCTACGCTCGGTGAAGTTGAAAGCCAAGGGGTAGAATTTCAGTTAACGACTGACCTTACTTCAGACATTCGCCTCGATATGGCGTACGCGTACATAGATGCTAAAACCGCGAACGAAGTCAATAACTTAGATTGGGGCGTGCCTATTCCTAAAGGATCGCGCTTAATTAATATTGCAAAACATTCGGGGTATATCTCGCTTAATCACTTCACCAGCGTATTTGAAAAAGAAGCGTTCTTTGGTGTGACCATGCGTTACGTGGGCGACCGCTTAGGGCAAACCACAGATCCAACATTCATCTTGCCGTCTTATACCCTTGTGAACTTAGCAGGGTCTGTGAATATCAGCGATGCGCTTTCTATGAGATTTGACGTTAACAACCTGTTCGACAGAGATTACTTTGAAAACTCATACCATCAGCTTTGGACCATGCCGGGCTCACCGACTAACTATACGGTGAGCGTAAAGTATCAGTTTTAATGCGCAGCTGAAACCGCGTTACACACTCTTGTACATGGGTGTTATACAAAAAAGTGCCAGAAAGATACTATCTTCTGGCCTTTTTTATTTGCAAATTTCAGCTAAGAATTGTAGACCGATAGCCTACAAACTCTCTAAATCAAATGCGCCTTGCTTTGAGAGCTTTTCGTTTAATGGTTTCACTTCTTCACCAAACAAGGTTTCTAGCTGCACTTTATACTGCTGCCACTTTGCCTCTAAATCTTCCAAGCGTTTTAGTGCACCAGCTTGTGCAGGCGCGCCGGTTCTATCGAAGTTATCCATTAAGAAACGAACTTGTCTGTCGAGCATATTCGGCCAGTTAATGTCGTCTTCAAAAGTTTGATGTTTAGGCTGAATAACCAAGGCTTCCCAGTCGTCGATTGCACTAACAATGCGCTCGATTGAAGCCGACACATCGCTTGCCAGCATGACGTTTTCCACAGAAACACCACTTAACTGCGCGCGCACATTACGGGCTTTTTGCAGGTGAGCAAACAAATCATTTAGTAAAGTTTCTGTAGCCTGAATGCTCTTTTCAACCACTTGAAGCTGCGCTTTATCTGCTTCTTCTCTTGGATCTGGAAGCACTTTAAACGCGCGGGTTTGTGCCTGCTCACCCACAGTGATTTTCGCCTTATAGTCGCCAGGCATAACACGGGCGCCGTTCCAACCGCCAAACAGTTTTACGTTCTCGATGCAGTTTAGTGGCTCACGTCGAAGATCCCATACAAATTCGTTGTAACCCGCTTTTGTTGAAGGGTGTTTAAATTTAATAGGGCTGCGAACGTCTTCATTACCTTTCGCGCACTTCTCAAATGCACTAGGTGCAGATGACAGTGTACGAACCAGCCCGTTATCGGCATTAAATATATCAATGCGTAGCGTTTGCTCTTCGTCTAATGCGTCTTTCAGGTAGTAACGCAACGTTGCGCCACGCGGCGGGTTTTTCGCTTGTGGCTGGTCGGTCATGCCACCGCCAGATAACAAGCGAATGCCATCTACGGGTTCAAACTGAAACAGCGCTTCGCCATCTAGCGACTTATGCACTTCGCGTAACGGTGCTATGTCGTCTAAAATCCAGAAGCCTCGGCCTTGGGTTGCAACAACTAAGTCATCGCCTTTCACCTGCATATCGGTAATCGCCACAGGCGGAAGGTTTAAGTCCAGCTCTTGCCAGTGTTTACCGTTGTCGAAGCTAATAAACATGCCGCTCTCTGTACCTGCGAACAGCATACCTTCGCGCTCTGTATCTTCGCGTACTACGCGGACAAAGGCGTCCTCAGGTAGACCTTCGTCAATACGCTTCCAGCGCTTGCCGTAGTTGTCGGTTTTGTAAATGTAAGGCGTGTAGTCATTTAATTTATAGCCTGCTACCGCAACGTAAGCTCTGCCTTGTGCGTGAGGGCTAAGTTCTATGGCATTGACCTGCGCTTCTTTTTTATGAGGGGTGATATCTTTCCAGTTTTTGCCCTCATCACGGGTTATATGCAGCTTACCGTCATCGGCTCCCACCCAAAGTTCACCTTTGTTAACCGCCGACTCGGCAATATAGAAAACCGTATTATAATATTCAGCCCCAGCTTGCTCATTGGTAATGGGTCCGCCGTTCAAGCCTTGCTTTTCAGGCTCGTTACGGGTTAAGTCTGGGCTAATTTCTTGCCAGTTTACACCGCGATCTGTGGTTTTTAAGATCATCTGCGTGCCGTAATATACTGTGTCAGGATCATGCTTTGATACTATCACTGGGGCATTCCAGTTGGTGCGATACTTTTGATCTCGTGCGTTTCTGCCAAACACATATTCAGGGTATGGCATTATGGGGCGCGTAAGCCCAGTATCGCGGTTGTACTCTGTTAATGTTCCATTGATGGTAGTGGCGTAAATCAGTGTTGGATCGTCTGGGTTAAACCCAATATGCGCACTCTCGCCGCCGCCAACAGAAAACTGATCTTCTATTCCCATGCCGTCCCCCCAAGTTTGAGAGGGCGTAGCCATGGTCGAGTTATCTTGCTGTCCGCCATAAACATAGTAAGGGTTTAGGTTGTCGGTAATAACGCGGTAAAACTGCGCCGTTGGCTGATTGTAAATGCTTGACCACGATTCACCGCCGTCGAAGGTGACGGTTGCGCCACCGTCATTAGCGTTGATCATATTTAAGCTATTTTCAGGGTTTATCCACATATCGTGAGTATCACCATGGGGTAACGAAACCGTCTCGAAGGTTTTGCCGCCATCAATAGATTTGTGCAGCTGAACATTCATTACATAAAGGGTGTTTTCGTCGTTTGGGTCAACTTTGATGTGGTTGTAGTACCACGCTCGAGCTTTAAGAATATTGTCGCCGTTCATTAGCGACCACGACTTACCCGCATCATCACTGCGATACACGCCGCCTTCTTCAGCCTCGACAATAGCATACAGGCGCTTCGGGTTAGACGCGGCAATATCTACACCGACTTTACCAATAAGCGTAGGCAGTCCTTTTTCTAACTTGTTCCAGCTTTCACCGCCATCTGTTGACTTATAAAGGCCGCCGCCCTCGCCGCCTGATTTAATAAACCACGGTGTTCTGCCGTGATGCCACATGCTGGCATAAAGAATTCTGGGGTTAGTAGGGTCGATAGCTAAGTCGGCAGCGCCCGTATCAGCATTAACTTTCAATACATGCTGCCATGTTTCACCGCCGTCTATCGTTTTGAATATACCGCGCTCTTCATTAGGCCCCCAAATATTGCCTTGTACCGCCGCCCAAGCTATATCGGGGTTAGTGGGGTGTATGCGAATTTTAGGGATTTGACCGCGTTTATCTAAGCCTATCAGCTTCCATGTTTCACCGCCGTCTGTAGATTTATAAACGCCTTTGCCGTGACTAGTGGTTACACCTCGAATAGGGCCTTCACCCGTACCTACGTAAATAACATTAGAATCTGAAGGCGCAACGGCGATAGCGCCAATACTGCCTACTTTAAATGTTTTATCGGATATGGCTGTCCACGATAAACCCGCGTTTTCGGTTTTCCAAACACCGCCACCTGCGGTGCCCATAAAGTAAAGGTTGGTATTACCTTCAACCCCAGTAACCGCTGCCGAACGCCCACCGCGATAAGGCCCAATAAAGCGATACTCCATTTTATCGAAAAGCTCAGGATTAACGATATCTTCAAGTGCGAATGCAGAATGCGAGAAACTAGAAAGCGCGCTCATGCAAAAAGCAAGCGCAGCTACCATTTTCCCAGAAACCAGTCTCTGTGAAACCATAGAAAGTGCCTTGTCAAGTTTTTATTTTTAGTAAGAAGAGTTCTTATACTGCTTTGTTGAAGGCGTTATGGCAAAAGTTTTTGTTGGCTATGACGGTATACTCTTTGGTATCAGCACGGTAAAGGTTTCATTGTTTTTCCCTTACTTCTGTCCGTACAATAGGCGCACTTCGTTGTTACAGCGTCAGTATTTAAAGCTCACGCAGTATAATTCAGCAGCTCATTGCTAAGAGAAACTTTTTTATGAAAATTCTACTTTCTGTTGCCTTCGCTACTATTCTTGCAGGCTGTGCTACCCTTTCACAGCTTTCGGTTTATACCATTTCTAATGCCGAGTTAGAGCAAGTGCTTGATAGCCAAGTAAGTAAACTGCAAAAACAAACCTCACTGGCTGGTATTCCTCTTTACTTGGATGTGGAAGATATGACAGCAACCATAGGCCCAGATGGCAGAGACGTGGTGCAGCTAGGCGTAATTGCCACTGCTCGCGTTAGTGCGTTTGGTTTGAGCTACCCCGCAAAAGTAAGCCTTGCTCTGGAAGGCACGCCTTATTACGACAGTGATGAGAAAGCCATTTTTGTGCGTTCACTGTCATCGCTTGACAGCACTATTGATGCAGGCGGCTTTAAAGGTAACTTAGCACCTGTCAGCGGCGAATTTATGCAGCTCATCAATGGCTATTTGTCCTCAAACCCAGTATATCGGCTAGACGCTACCAATAAAGCCGTAAACTTACTTTCAACAGTGCCAATGCAACTCATCATTGAAGAAGGTCAATTAAGATTAAGCGCTAAGCCTTAACGCTATTGCCAATGTAATATATCTCTTTAGCTTGCTTCGCGGCGTGGAGCATTTTTTGTCCCACGTATAGTATTTATCCCCTTCTCAGAAAGATTTATCCTGCAAGTTGAGCGATGCAAGAGCATTGTTTCAGTTCTATTTTTAGTTGATTCATTGTTTGGCTCACTGCGGCCAGACTCCCCCAAAGTGTACAGCCGCTTCTTGCATAGAGCCCAAATCGACGACGTGACAAAAAACGCCACTCAGCTCTATACGATTAAGATATTGTTGAAACATGGTAATTAAATTCAAGCAGCCCAGCTGAACACTAACGCTATTAAGAATTATTACCATTTACTTATTTGCTTATCTACTTATAATACGCCCAAGCAGTTAGAGCCACATCAATAATTCCAATCGAGCTTTTTCACTCACTGTACTTACTTATTACATCAAATATGGAAACCGCTCAGTCTCTTTGAGTACAGGGACGCTTTGCTATTTACAAACTTTAGGAAAACACGCTTTATGAAGTTATTAAAATTATCACCAATTGCCTTGGCGATTATGTCGTTGAACGCTGTTGCAGCCAGTGATAGCGACGAGAAAGAAGTTGAGCGCATTAGCGTTTATGGTCAACAAAACCAGCTTATTTTAAATTCTGGTACGGCAACCAAGTCAGACATGGAACTAATTGAAATTCCAGCGGCTATTGTGGTGATAGGTAAAGATCTTATTGATCAGCAAGGCAAAACTGACTTGCAAGAAATCATCAATAACATTAGTGGTTTAAACCAAGCTGGCAACAATTACGGCGTTGGCGACAACTTAGTTATTCGTGGTCTAGGTGTAAGCTATACGCTAGACGGGATGTACGCAGGTGGTGACTTAGGTAATAGTTTTAATCCTACTCGCTCTATGATCAACGTAGAAAGCGTGGAGGTGTTGAAAGGCCCTGCAACGGGGCTTTACGGCATTGGTGCCGCTGGCGGTGTCCTAAACCTAGTTGAGAAAAAACCGCAGTTTGAAGACGCCTTTCACGTCCGCGCTCGCGCGGGAAGCTGGGACGCTCAACAAATTATGTTGGATGCAACAGGGCCACTGTCTGAACACTTAGCCTATCGACTTGTTGCAAACCACGAGTCGAGTGATGGCTACCGAGGTCTGGGCCAAGAAAGAAACGAAGTCTACTCGACCCTTCGTTTTGAGCACACCAAATCGCATACCCTTACCCTTTTTGGTGCCTACATCGACGATAGTGTCCAAATAGACTCGGTGGGCCACCCTGTTCGCATTGTAAATGAAGATAGCATTAATGGTTCACAAACCGATTGGACCGCACTTGTTAACGACAGCGATGCGGACGGCGACGGTGTATTTGGCATTCAGCTAACTGATACGCAGCGGCAAGAACTCGCTAACACCATAACCAACACTGATGGCTTACGCCCTTATGATTTAGGAAGTGGCTCGGTAATCTCGCCACTATCCAAACCTAATGAAGGTGAAGAAACACGCATCAAAATAAAGTCAGATTGGCAGCTATCTAGCGACACGTTGCTAATACAGCAATTGCAGTATCGCGATTATGAGTCTGAATTTGTTCGTCAAACAGGTGCATACAACTATGTATATTGGAACCGAAATGGAGAGATTAACGCAAACCCTCGCGCACCGCTTGTTATTGACGATGTGCTTTATCCATTTGCAGCACGGCGCCAAGAATACCGTCGCCAATATGCCGATGAACAGTCTATTCAGTACTTTGCCGATTTGAAATCAAACTGGTCTTACGGCGGTGTGCGCGGTGAACATTTGGTTAGTGCTAACCTTGAATCTCGCGATATTCACTTAAAATCTTGGTCTATTTACGACGCCGACGGTACCAGTGCCGACAATGCCATACCGTATATTTTAGATATTACAAATCCTAACTGGCCAACCGGTGACTTTGACGACTACGCACCATCACTTCGCAGTAACTACAATAAAAAAGTGACCTCGATGGGCATAAGCCTGCAAGAGGTGGTGTATTTCACAGAAAGCCTAACTGGCCGTTTTGGCGCTGCCTTTACTGGCATTGAGCAAGAATACCAACACTTAGGCACTGACCGCTCGCCACTTCGCACAGAAGAAGCCGACACCGACGATAAAGGAATTACCTACAACCTCGGGCTCAACTACCGCATAACACCTCAATTTGCCATGTTTGCAAATGTTGCTAAAGGGCGCACGGCTTATAGCATTTTAGATAGCATTTCGAGTTCAGAAGAAGACAATCGCCCTGATTCAGAGTCTGAGTCGTTTGATATTGGTGTGCGTTTTACCGCACTGAATGAAGAATTGATTGGATCAGTCGTCTTTTTTGATACCAGTAGAACTAACCTTCGCTACAGCAACCCACTGTTTAACGATAACCCTGACGATCCTGAGTTCAATATCGACGTGCCGCAATTCTTCTATGATGACGAAGACAAAACCCGTGGTGTGGAAGTTGATTTGAACTTCGACATTAACGAAATGTTCTCAATGAATGCTAACGGTACCTATCAAGATGCTGAGACTATTAGAAATAGTAATCGCGGAACTGACACGCCGGTATCAGGCCCAGTTAAAGGTATTCCTGAAAAGTTTGCCAGCGTATGGGGTGAATATCGCGACACCTTATTCGACTTGCAAGGGCAAATCAATGCAAGCCTTGGCCTAACCTACGAAGATGAGAGAACCATAAACTCAACATCGTTTGGCCTGCCCGTTTCTGTGGCAGGAAGCTACAGCGTGTGGAATGCTGCTGCCGGCTATACCACCGACGATTGGCAAGTGCGCGTCAATGTAAACAACCTGTTTGATAAAACCTATTATTCAAAGGCAATGTTCTTAGGTGGCTTACCTGGCGAAGGCAGAAACGTGACAGTGACTTTCGACTATCACTTCTAAGATGACCACCTCCAAGTTAAAAGCAGACAAAACAGACACGTACTGCTTGTAACGTTTTATCGAAGCGCCGTCATTTTGTTGAGGGCGCTGTTTTACATTTAGTCTCTAAAACCTTATTGTCTCTCGGTATTGCGGAATAAACGCATTCCATCCTTTCTCTTTAATAGCACTTTGCAATGTATGCTTAGCGCCTTCCTCTCCGTGGATCAGGTAAATGTTGGGCGGTGCATTGAAGTGTGACAACCAGTCAATAAGCTGCTCTTGACTTGCGTGTGCTGAAAACCCGCCTAGCGTATGAATTTGGGCGCGAACGGCAATGTCCTCACCCGCCATTTTTACATGTGTAGCTCCGTCGATAATCTTTCGTCCCGGTGTCCCCATTGCCTGAAAGCCTACAAAAACTACATGGGACTGCTTACGCCATAAATTTTGTTTTAAATGGTGTCGAATACGCCCACCGTTGCACATACCGCTGCCCGCAATAATTATGGCACCGCTAACCACCTTGTTAAGCGCAATAGATTCTTCTGTTGATGTGGTATAGCTCAAAATAGGCAACAGTGAATGTAAGCTTTGATTTTGGCTATGAGCGCGATCGGCACTATCAGAAATAGCATCGAGGTCTTCTTCGTTATAAACATCTTGGTAACGGTGATAAATTTCGGTTACCGCTATAGCCATTGGACTGTCTAAAAACACCCGTTGCTGCGCTAGTTTACCTTGCTGATATAGCTCGCCTAATCGAAATATGATTTCTTGGGTGCGCCCTACTGCAAATGATGGAATAAGAATGTTTCCGCCGTTTTCACTGGCTTGTAAAATCACTTCTTCAAACTCATCAAGCGTTTCCTTCATTGAACGGTGGTTGCGATCGCCATAGGTCGACTCTAAAAGCACGATATCAGCATCGGTAACTATGTCTGGGTCGCGGAGTAACGCAGCCTGCGAATTACCAAGATCGCCAGAAAAAACCAGCTTTGTAGTCTGACCATTTTCAGTAATGAATATTTCCACTATTGCTGATCCAAGAATGTGCCCAGCATCAGCGAAGTTAATTTCCACGTCTTGCGTGATTTTACGTTTGGTGTGATAGCGAGTTGGTATGCATAGTTTCATCACACCGTCTATTTCCTCTTGGCGATACAAAGGCTCAATGAGCGGTTTGCCCGCACGCTGCCGCCGCTTGTTTTCCCACTCAGCATCCCGCTCCTGTAAAGAAGCAGCATCTTTTAACAACACTTCAATAAGATCGGCGGTCGGCCGAGTCATGTAGATTGGTCCGCGGTAACCCTCTCTTAATAAAATAGGCAAGCGGCCGGAATGATCGAGGTGTGCATGAGACAATATCACCGCATCTAGTTGACTGACATCTATTGGCAAAGGTTCGTGGTTTTTCGCCTCTTCATCTCGCCTGCCCTGATATAACCCGCAATCAAGTAATAAGGTGCTATGCGCTGTTTCAAGCAGATGCATTGACCCTGTCACTCCTTCAACTGCGCCTAAAAAGGTAAGTGATGCCATAGTATGCTCCTTTAATCGCCTTTCACGTTTTGTTGACTATCACCGCGCGTTGAATCTGCCGTAGTAATGCTGTCCTCGACCTGCTGAATGCGGCTAAACACTTTGATCCACATCTGCACGATCTGTAATAAAAATTCCATGCACTCAGTGGCATCTGTCATTTGGGTAATAGCAATGTCACCTTGTGTTGCCCCCATCACAAGTGCTGATTTAACTTTGTGGTGCTCTTTGTCGAGCAAGTCAAACTGAAGGCTTAGCGCATCGCTACTATCAAATTGTCTCCAGCGCACCATGCGCATGAACTCGTTGGTTACCGATAAATAGTTAAGCAGTTGACCTTCCAGTTCAGCCTTGGTGAGGACATCCCGACGCCTGCTCACTGCAGAAATAGCGAGTGCCTTTTGCGCGCTAGATAGCATGTAGTGCTCTACTCGCATAAGCGAAGCCAACGCTTTTGTGGTTTCTTCACTTAAAGCTGCACGCTCTACGTCTACAATAAATTGTGATATGTGTTGGCATAAGGCCTCAACACCATGTATGTCGTTTTCAACGGCAGTTATTTCACTGCTTTGTTGAGAAAACAGTTTAGGGTAAACATGTATAAAGCGGTCAGATACTGACAGCAATTCTAAGATGAGCGCGTTTACTGCCAAGTCTGGGGTTTGAGCAATATTTTTGTCCAGATGTTTAGGTTTTGAGGCCTCTTCTTGAAGTGACACAAAGCGCTGCTCAAGAAAGCTTGCAAGTTTGTCGTTCAGAGGAAAGATAAGTGCCACGCCCAATAAATTAAACAGCGTATGGAAAATGGCTAAGGTGATTCCTGGGTTAGCGTCTATTTCTACCACCACCGTTATCCAATGGATTAGCCCAAACAACAGCGGTAAAATAAGCGCAGCCACAACGGCGGTCGCCACGTTAAACACAACTTGTGCAGCGGCAACGCGTTTCGCGCTAGAGGTAGCGCCAATTGACGCAAACATAGCCGTAGAAGTCGTGCCAATATTTGCACCAATGACCATTGTACCAGCGGCATAAATGCCAACCATGCCAGACGTTGCAGCAGTAAGAGTAAGCGCGATGGATGCACTAGATGACTGGGTTAGCACCGTCATAATAAAGCCAATAACTAGGTATATAAGAAAACCTTCAATACCTTCAGCTTTAAACTGACTGAGATCAAAGGCACTTACTATTCCTTCAAAAGCTGTTTTTAAACTGTCTATCCCTACAAAGAAAAGACCAAAGCCGGCGATGGCGATACCGACTGACGCTAAACGGCTATTGGGTTTTAACAATTTCAGGATCATGCCTACGCCTATCATAGGCAAAGCAACAGCCTGAATATTTAACTTAAAGCCTACCATTGCGACAAGCCAGCCTGTCATAGTGGTGCCGATGTTTGCGCCGTAAATAATGCCTAGAGCATGGCGCATACTCAGTAAACCGGCATTAACAAAGCCTAAAGATGCCACGGTTACGGCACTTGAAGACTGCACTAATGCGGTCATTGCCGCGCCTGAGACCACGCCTCTAAATGGCGTTTTGCTCCATTTAGCAAGTAGCGTACGTAAAGCGTTTCCTGCCGCTAGTTTAAGCCCGTCGGTCATCATGCCAATGGCTAGCAAGAAAAGCCCTAAACCACCAATAATATTGCCAAGCAGTACGATACTATCCATCTACCATCTTCTTTATTTGTTACTCGCTTATGAAAAGCAACCCGTAATACACTCGCTACTAATAGGAATTCGTTAGGCGGGTGTGGCATTTTATGCCCCACAACGGTGACCAAGTTGTAAACTAGAATGCTATACACTGAACAAGCGGTACTATGCATTCAACAAGCGCTGTATGCCTGCATAAAAGTATAGATAAGAGTACAATGCGCGTTAGTCTCATTGTTTGTTCTTGGTCAAATAATGAAGAAAAACAGCAACACAATGCAAAGCCGTTCAGGAGCTCAACTTGATAATTAAGCACTCTGCAAATGAGTCATTAAGCACGGCTACGCAACAAAAGGTGATGGAAGTGACAGAACGTATCAAAACACTAAATGAATTAGCAAAGCACGTTGATTACTCTTTGCTGAACACACTCTCACCAGACCCTCAGTCAACGAGCGACGGAGATGATCGCAATCCGCGCCAAGTGTTTTCTGGCCACTATGTGCCGGTTACTCCGACCCCATTAACTGCACCGACATACATTGCGCACAGCGAAACGCTGTTTGCCGAATTAGGCTTAGACGATAGCTTGGCAACATCTAAAGATTTCGTCCACTTGTTTTCAGGTGACATGTCGGATGTACCTGCACCAATGACCCCCTTCGGTTGGGCAACCGGCTACGCACTTTCTATTTACGGTACGGAGTACACACAGCAGTGCCCGTTTAGAACAGGTAACGGCTACGGCGACGGCAGAGCAATTTCTATCGTTGAAGCAGTATTAAACGGCAAGCGTTGGGAAATGCAGTTAAAAGGTGCTGGTCGCACGCCTTATTGTCGCGGCGCAGACGGGCGCGCCGTATTGCGCTCAAGCGTACGCGAATTTTTAGTGCAAGAACATATGCACGCACTTGGCATTCCAACCTCACGTTCGCTGAGTTTGTTTATGTCTGAATCAGACACCGTAGACAGGCCTTGGTATCGCGAAGGCTCTCATTCCTATGAACCTGAAGTGATGGTAGAAAATATAACAGCTATATCTACCCGCGTGGCGCCTTCCTTTTTACGCGTAGGGCAAATAGAGCTTTTTGCTAGGCGAGCTCGCTGTAACGAACACAGCGAAGCGTTAAACGAACTAGAAGCCATCGTTAAGCACCTTATCGAGCGAGAATACGCAAGCGAAATTGACACAACCACGCCGTTTGTCGAGCAAGTGGTAACGCTGGCCGAACTATTTAGAGGCCGATTAACTCGCCTTGTTTCCGATTGGGTTCGCGTTGGTTATTGCCAAGGCAATTTTAATAGCGATAACTGCGCCGCCGGCGGCTTTACGCTGGATTACGGGCCATTCGGCTTTTGTGAGTTTTTTGAAGCAGACTACCAACCTTGGACAGGCGGTGGTCGTCACTTCTCGTTTTTAAACCAACCCATTGCCGCCCAAAAGAACTTTGATATGTTCTGTCGCTCACTGATGACGCTACTTGAAGGCAGCAGTGAACAACTCGCTAAGCTTAACGATATTAACGACGGTTTTTCTGGCGTTATGGAGCGGGCTATGGAAAGCATGTGGGCAACTAAGCTTGGCTTTGCCAACTACGACCACGACTTGCTTATTAAGCTTCTGCAATTAATGCTGCGCACTGGCGTAGACTACAATCTGTTTTTCCGAGAGTTATCGTCGATACCTGAAGATATGACGGGTTTGACGAAAAGCTTTTACTACCCGCCTAAAGCAGAGGTGATGACAGAATGGGAAGCCTGGTTACAAAGCTGGCGTGAGCGTATTGAAAAGGACGCCGAAGCACAAGGTGATGTGCCAAACGCTATTGCTGCTACCGCAGAGAATATGCGCAAAGCTAACCCTAAGTTCACATGGCGCGAATGGCTTATTGTGCCTGCCTATAAAGCCGCAGAGAAAGGTGACTTTACTCAAATACACGAACTTCAGAACATCCTCACCGCGCCTTATGATGAGCAATCAGAAGAGATAGAGAATAAGTATTACCAACTGCGCCCACTTGAATTTTTCAGTGCAGGCGGTGTTGCGCATTACAGCTGCTCTTCGTAACGAAGAGCAGCTGCATCTCAGTCTACTTACAGCGAGTCGATGGCCGAACTGGGTTTAGTAAACCACACTGGGCCCTCGTCGGTCATATAGAAGTGATCTTCTAAGCGAATACCGAACTCGTTTGGCACCACTATCATAGGCTCGTTACTAAAACACATGCCAGGTGCTAACGGATGAGGATTGTCTTTAACCAAATACGGCCATTCGTGAATATCCATACCAATGCCATGCCCTGTTCGATGGGGCAAACCCGGTAAGTTATAGTCTGGTCCTAAACCGTCTTTTGCTAAGCTGTCTCGGGCGGCTTTATCCACATCGCCACAAGGAACACCGACTTTTGCAGCGTGAAATGCCGCAAGCTGCGCGCGCTTTTCGCTTTCCCATAGTGCACGCTGTTTATCTGTCGGCTCACCGAAACAATAGGTTCGAGTGATATCAGAGAGGTAGCCATGTACTTTACAGCCAGTATCAATCAATACTAAGTCGTTTTTCTTTAATACTTGCGGGTCTTTAACGCCGTGGGGAAATGAGGTTGCTTTACCAAACAGCACAATGCAAAAATAGTTACCTCTGGCCCCCACTTTCTTATGCGCATCGTTAATAAATGCTTCAACTTCTGTGGTGGTAATACCTTCATAAAGCATACTGGCAGTGGCTTTGTGCACAGCAAGGGTCATGTCCATGGCCCGCTGAATTAGCGCAAGCTCATTTTCTGACTTGTGCATGCGGCAATGCGCGGTAACCTCTGAACCATTCACAATTTGCCAAGGTTCATTCAGCACCTTGGTAAACCCATCAACAATAAAAAATTGGGTAGATTCATCAACACCTAATTTTATGCCACCCGCCGTATTGACGGTATTCAGAATAGACATGGCAAGTGCGTAAGGGCTTTCGTGCTCTTGCCAACCGATAATATCCCCTTCCACTACTTTGCGTTCGTTCAAAGAGTCAATTTCAAACGTAGGAGCTAGGTAAACAACGTGCCCCTCTGCGGGCAGAAGCGCCCCCACTAAACGCTCACTGGCGTACCACTGCATTCCTGTAAAATACGCTAAGTTAGTGCCCGCATTTAAGTAAAGCGCGCCTATGCCCCGCTGTTGCATATAATGTTGCGCTTTGGCAATTCGTGCCTGATACTCAGAAAGAGGGATGGGTGTTAGGTCGCTTGTCATGTCGACAAGACTATCTAGTGCTTGTTGCGCTGTCTTTGTGCCGATAGCAGTGTTCATCAAAGCCCGCCTTAGGTCTGAAATTTAAAAACGGGCTCACTTTACAACACTCAAGAATAATGTCGAGATAGCAGTCGCTCCCCCGATAATTCGTTTAGTTCTTGTGTATTAATTAGATTACACGCCTCACAGCTTGTACTTTAAAGCGCGCCTTTCCATGCCTTTTCAGGCAGCAAATAAAGGCCCTTTTCACTCCTCGCACCTTCATTGACGATAAAGCCTATACCAGCAGCCATAACCGCTAACGTCACGTCAAACGCATTAATGCTGTCTCCGTAGCCCGCGGTTAAATTAAACATAGAACCATCAGCCAAAAGATACAGTGTTTTATCGCCCAGCTTATAAGCGTTTACATAAGGCATTGGCTCACTGTGCGTAGCGTTGTTTTTAAGGTATGGCACATCAATTTCTTGAGCTACATGGCCTACATTTAAAATAAACGCACCGTCTTTCATGCTATCTAGGTGATTCGAATTAACCACGCCATACGCGCCAGTTGCTGTTGCAATAACATCAGCCTGGCTAACGGCCTCATTTAAATCGACCACTGGCCAGCCGTCGTATTTCGCCTGAAGCGCTCTTGCTGGGTCAAGTTCCGCTACTTGAACCTGTGCCCCAAACGCTTTTGCCGACGCAGCAACGCCCTGCCCCACCAAACCATAACCAATAACAACCACTACTTTTTCGTGCAGGGTTAAATGGGTAGTTTGGAAGAAGGTTTGCCATGCACTTAGGCCCACCATGTGTCTGTTGTGAAGCCCTTCTTTTACTGGTAAGTCATCCCAGTTAAATATCGGGTAGTTTGGCGTCATACCGTTTAAGCGGTTGATGCCAGAGCCCGTTGCTTCCAATCCCGATACAATGCTTGGTACTGGCTTATTCGCTTTTATATTTTCGTGGAGTCGAGTAGTCAGATCCGCACCCATTTCACACAAATGGGTGGGTTGCCACGCCAGCGCTTTATCGAATGACTCAGACCAGTCAGCGTCGCTCATATCTCGCCATGCATGCGCTGTTGCGCCTTTATCAACAAGGTAAGACACCACGTCATCTTGTACCGTAGTGGGGTTACACGTGGTAAGAAAAATGTCGCATCCTCGTGAAAGTAGCCCTTCAACCAAAGGCGCCATTTTCAAATCTAAATGCATGTTGCAAGCAAGTTTAACGTTCGACAGATCGGGAAGTGATGCGATGGCATTACGAGTGCGCGGCATATGCAGGCTGGCCCACGCCAACTCTGCTTGAAAATCTTGATACATGAAAAGAATACTCTAAGAAAACGAAAAGCAGAATCATACGTGAGAATGCTATATTTATAAATTAGCTAGATACTTTCACTTATTTGTCGCTTTTTCTTTAGGGAATTTCACATTTACTTTATGCATAAGCACAGAAGCTTGGCATACTATGGCTCTTTCTTACTATTCAAAAAGCAGCAATCTACTTTTTTCTTCGCAAATATACTCAAAGGCGTTAGTTCTTTTTATGCTTAGCTTTATTACCAGCACGCTTATTCCTGTTTTGATCCTTCTGTTGATGGGATGGCTATTTTTTCGCATTAAATGGCTTAATGAAGGGTTTATAGAAGCTGGTTCTAAACTGGTATTTAATGTTGCGCTCCCTGCTCTGTTATTTTTATCGATAGCGCGAGCAGACTTTTCTAAAGCCGCCAACCTATCGCTGATAAGCATTGGGATAATGGGTACTCTCATTGTTTTTGCCGCTCTGATGATTATCTCTCATCTGACCGTACATCCGTACAAAGCCCGAGGTGTGGTTGTACAAGGTGGTTTCAGAGCCAATATGGGTATTATTGGCCTAGCTTATTGTGCCAATACCTATGGGCAAGAAGGGCTTGCTATAGCCTCGGTTTATATGGGGTGTGTTACTATATTGTTTAACGTGTTGTCTGTCTTTGTTCTTAACTTTTATCAAGGCACGTCGCGTTCACTGATGGGTCAAGTTACTGGCATGGCGAAAAACCCGCTAATTCTTTCTATCGCGGCAGCGCTCCCCTTCTCTTACTTAGAATGGCAATTGCCCACCACCTTGATAAAAACCGGTGAATACTTTGCTCAGCTAACGCTGCCACTTGCACTTATTTGTACCGGTGCTTCCCTACAGTTCCGCTCATTCTCCAGTGACTGGTTTAACATTGTGCTTAGCACAACCAGTAAATGCATGATTTATCCCACCATATTAGTTGCGTTTGCCTATGCGTTTGGATTTAGAGGTATGGAACTGGGCATTGTTCTTCTTCTCGCGATTTCACCCACCGCTGCGGCAAGCTATGTCATGGTTAGAAACTTAGGTGGTGATTATCGTTTGGCGGCAAGTATCATCGCAGTGAGCACACTAGCATCTTTGCCTATTACCGCCCTCGCCTTTGGGATATTAAGTAAACTACAGCTGGTGTGATGCCGCCGCTATTCAATAATCTTTGTCCCAGTATCATCAACCTTTGATTCTCTGCCAACAGTTGTAAAAGGCAATGAAATGCAAAGTGCAGTAGTATCACGCCCAAACCACCTTACCAATTAAAGAGTATTTCTTACCGAAATAATAAAATTGGTCTGCACCAATCTCCAACTTCTGCTATTGTGCTTATTGCCAATAGTCATTTCAAAAGTAACACCACGTTTACCCTACACCCGCTGTTATTTGTTTTCAGAAATGCCTATTTGATAACAAGGAAATAAATACAATGAACATCAAGAAATTTAGCCTTACCATGCTAGCTGTTGGTATCAGCCTGTCGTCTTTTGCTAGCGAAGCAAAAGGTCATCCTAACCTTATTCTTACCGAACCTGGCGTAGAAAGAATGAGAGATAGCTTGGGTGAAGTTCCTCTGTTTGATAAAAGCTTGGCAACCGTTAAGCAAGAAGTAGACGCCGAAATTGCAATGGGTATCGATACGCCCATTCCTAAGGACTTTTCAGGTGGTTATACCCACCAGCGACACAAACAAAACTTTTTCATTGCACAAAAAGCAGGCGTGCTTTATCAAATTCTAGAAGATGATAAATACGCCAAATATATTCGCGACATGTTGTTTCAATATGAAGCCATGTACAAAGACTTACCTCTTCATCCTCAAGAACGCTCATATTCGCGGGGCAAACTTTTCTGGCAATGCCTAAACGACAGCAACTGGCTGGTTTACATGAGCCAGGCTTATGATGCTATCTACGATTACTTACCTGCAGATGAACGCCAACAGTTAGAAGACAATCTGTTCCGCCCCTTTGCTGATTTTATCTCGCTAGAAAACCCACAATTTTTTAATCGTGTTCATAACCATAGTACCTGGGGCATTGCCGCTGTAGGCATGATTGGCCTAGTTATGAACGATGAAGAGCTTATTCAACGCGCCCTTTATGGTATTGAAGATGATGGCTTACAAGTTGGGGGTATAGACAACGATGGTGGTACAATAAAAGTAGAAGGACAGCGCAAAGGCTTTTTTGCTAACTTAGAAGAGCCCTTCTCTCCTGACGGATACTACACCGAAGGACCTTATTACCAGCGCTATGCGATGTACCCGTTCCTTATTTTTGCGTTGGCGATGGAGAATAGCCGCCCCGACTTGAAAGTGCTTCAACACAAAGACAACGTACTCCTTAAAGGCGTACAAGCCCTATTAAATTTGTCTGACGCTAATGGTGAATTCTTCCCACTCAATGACGGTCAAAAAGGCATGTCTTATTACAGTGCGTCTCTAGTAACCGCAGTAGATCTTGCCTATTTTTATGGGGATAAAAACCCTCAACTTTTGAGTATTGTGGAAAAACAAAACCAAGTATTACTTCAAGAGTCTGGGCTTGAAGCGGCCATTGGAGTGAGAGAAGGCAAAGCGAAGCCCTTTGTGAAACGTTCAATTAATTTAAGTGATGGCATAAATGGTCAGCAGGGCGGTATTGGCATTTTGCGTTATGGCAATGAAGATCTAACGCTGGTGTTTAAGTATGCCGCACAAGGTTTAAGCCACGGTCACTATGATAAGTTGTCGTTCTCTTTATACGAAAAAGGTGAGGAAGTCCTGCAAGATTATGGTCTAGCTCGCTTTGTGAATATAAGTCAAAAAGGCGGGGGTAACTATTTAAAAGAAAATACCACATGGGCTAAGACAACTATTGCGCATAATACCTTATCAATAAATGGCAAAAAGCATTTTGATGGAAAGTACGAGGTTGCTAGCCAACATCACTCTGAGCTTTTCACTTTCGACGCAGAAGATGACAATGTAAAAGTGGTTAGCGCAACAGAAGAAAATGCTTACCCTGGTACGTTAATGCACCGCACCATGGCGGTAATCAAAGACGAAAACTTCGAAAAGCCGTTTGTATTGGACATTTTACGCGTTGACTCTGATAAGAAAAATCAATATGACCTGCCCTTCTATTACATGGGGCAGATAATTGATAAGAGCTTTACTCACGCGTCACCTACCACGTTATCACCATTTGGTGAAGACAATGGCTATCAACATTTATTCGTAGAGGGCAAGGGTAACGCAAGTGAAGGCAACACTAAGTTCCAGTGGCTTCAGCATGGCAAGTATTATACGCTGACTACGGTTACCAACGCTGAAGACGAGGTGTATTTGACTCGCATTGGCGCAAACGATCCAGACTTCAATTTACGTCGCGACGCAGCTATTACCCTTAGACGAAATAACACCCAAGATACCTTGTTTGTTTCTATAGTAGAACCCCATGGTTCATACAGCCCAGTGAGTGAATCGTCGATTAACTCTACAAGTAACATATCGAGACTTGAGGTAGTGTTGGACAATGAAGATTACACTGGCGTAAGTATTACCGATGTAAAGGGTAAGACACAGTTATTCATAATTACTAAGAGTAATAATGATAACGGTACAAAACACCAGGTTAGCCTAGGCGGTGAGAGCTATAGTTGGGTAGGCCCGTACTTCTATATGTAAAAAGCTTTTCAGTACTTTTATTTAATAAGCTGCAACAAAGCCTCTAATGAGGCTTTGCTTGTATAGCGATCTCTTTCTCTGCGTTACTAGTTTTCCAGTCGACTGCTGAATTGACCTACTGCATCAACCACTTCTTTTGCACCGTCTTGAATTTGAGCAATAACTTCGCCCGCTTCTTTGGCATAGTTAAGCCCTGATTGCGCCTTTTCATCACCTTCATTAACCAAGTTCACAGCGTCGGTTGTCAATGTCTGGTTGTGTTTAACCACATTGATGATTTCCTCTGTTGCTTCTGTAGTACGCGACGCTAACTGCCGCACTTCATCAGCAACCACAGCGAAGCCTCGCCCCTGATCGCCTGCACGCGCCGCTTCAATTGCAGCATTTAGTGCAAGTAAGTTGGTCTGTTCAGCAATAGCACTGATACTTCCAATAATCGTGGCAATTTGCTGAGACTGCGCGTCCAACGCATTAATCCCTTCTTTTGCTCTATCCATTTGCTTCGACAATGAAGACATTTCAGAAAGTAACTCGCTGATGACTTCCTTGCCTCGAGACGCGACTTGATCTGTGGTGTTTGAAGAACGGTACGCAATATCGGCGGCACTAGACACGGCATTTTCTCGTGCTACCTGCTCGGTAATATCAGTAGCCAGCTTTACCACTTTATACATACGACCATGAGAATCACAAATCGGGTTATAGGTGGCTTCCAACCAAATAGTATTGCCGTGCGCATCGACGCGCTCGAATCTTCCTGCGACAAACTCACCTTGAGCTAAACTCTCCCAAAACGTTTTATATTCTCGGGAATTCGCATACTCAGTATCACAAAAAATTTTATGGTGCTGACCTTTAATGTCATTAAGACTGTACTTAACGGTCTTTAAGAAAGCGTCATTTGCGTCTTGAATGTTTCCGTTTAAATCAAACTCTATTGCTGCATTTGACTTATGCAACGCAGCCACTAAATCTTCATGTTCTTTCGAGTTAGCAATAGTACGCGTAAGATCATTGAGGTTAACTGAGAATTTGTAAATATTCCCTTTTCCGTCAAAAACAGGCTCTATAATACCCCGTAGCCATGCTTCTTCTCCGTTGTTGCGGAGAAACTCAATTGCCCCACAATAATGTACACGGCGCTGGATAGCATCTTTTAGCTTTTTAAAATGAGGGGTATTTCTGGCTATATCAGGAACAAACTCAAAAAAGCGATGGCCTTTAACTTGAGAGAGCGAATAACCTAGCTCTTTCTCGAACATTTCATTAACGTCTTCAATTTCACCTCGCTCATTGAGTTTGAGGAAGATCATTTCTTCACGCAAGCCTTCTCGCACTTGTCTGAGTATATGCAGCTCCTCCCGGAGCGCTTCATTTTCTTTCACTAAGTGTTTGTTGAACATAGGGCCTTCCCTGACAGAGATATGCTGTAATATGCAGTATATCGGCAGTAACCAACCTTGCCTTAACGGAAATTTGATTGACGTGCACAAAGTTTAGCAAACGGTTCGCTAGACAATGTCTGTTAACTAGGACATGTCGGCATAATTTGAATATATGACAGATTAATACCAATTCGCATAGATAATTGCTCACTCAGAAGGCGCTGGCGAGTTTTTCGACACTGCTACGCTATTTTTTACATATTTACCCAGCGCAAGACAGTAGATAAACGTCTAATTTTTTAGTCGAGAAATTTTGAATGGTATTGCGTGACTTTATCTATAAGCCATTGTGTAAATACCTGAAAGCGTGCTTGAGAATGGGTTTCTTTGTGTGTGGCCAGCCAGAATGTACGCTTAATATGAATCTCGTTTTCAATGAGTCGAATTAAGCCTGGTTGTGTTTCAGCCATAAATTTAGGCAAAATCCCCACGCCTGCGCCATTAATAAGCATTTGATACTGCGCATTAATGCTAGTGCTGCGAAGTGCACTTAACTGTGATAGTGCCGTTTCTTCAATGAACTTCAATTGTGGTGCATACACCAAATCGGGGACATAGCTCACTAAATTGAATGCGGTAAGCGCTTTTAATGTTCGTGGTTTGTTGTCGCTGATAAGGGACCGATGAGTATAAAGATAAAGGTTATAGTCCGTTAATTTTTGTGTAACTAGCAAACCTTTACTGGGCTTTTCTAACAAGATAGCCATATCGGCTTCTCGTTTATTCAGGTTTAAAAAGCCGCTGGTTGCCACCAGCTCAATACTGATTCCCGGGTACTGCTTTTTGAAATCGGGTAGTAAAGGCGCTAAAAACCAGCTGCCGAAGCCTTCAGAAACGCTCACTCTAATCGTACCAGCCAAGTGTGAACGCTCATCGCTCAACTCATTTTGCGCTTCTAAAAAGTAATGCTCTGCTTTTTCAATATACGTAACCAGCTCACTACCATGGGTGGTAAGCACATATCCCTTTTTAGTTAGCTCGAACAACTTGCAATTTAATGAGTCTTCCAGTTTTTTTACACGACGAATTAACGTCGTAGGGTCCACCTTTAAGCCTTTAGCTGCAATAGCTACACGACCATTTCTTGCCAAACCAAGAAACAAACGCATGTCGTCCCAATTCACTTAAACACCTGCATTTTTACAGCACCATACTGCAAGTATATGTATTGCCTTTGCAAACACAAGGTTTCAATATTGTTAAAAATTACTGGAGCTATGTCATGAGAAAAATTGTTCACTTTATCGCAGGTAAAGATTTTGAGGATAGCAGCGAAAATACCGCATCGGTATTTGCGCCTAACACAGGTGAAGTACAGGCTGAAGTAAGCTTAGCTAACACTTCAACCTTAGCCTATGCAATTGAAACGGCCCAAGCTGCACAACTTGAGTGGGCAGCAACAAACCCTCAACGACGCGCCCGTGTTATGTTCAAGTTTAAAGAGCTGGTTGAAGCCAACCGCGATCGCTTAGCCGCGTTATTATCAAGCGAGCACGGAAAAGTATTGGTTGATGCCCAGGGTGATATTCAGCGCGGCCTTGAAGTTATCGAGTTTGCCTGTGGTATTCCTCATGCGCAAAAAGGTGAATATACCGAAGGCGCAGGCCCGGGTATCGATGTGTACTCCATGCGCCAAGCGCTCGGCGTAGTGGCAGGTATTACGCCATTTAACTTCCCGGCCATGATCCCGATGTGGATGTTCGGTGTGGCAATTGCCTGCGGTAACGCGTTTATTCTAAAGCCATCAGAGCGCGATCCGTCAGTACCTGTTGAATTGGCAAAGCTTATGATTGAAGCTGGCCTTCCTGCAGGTGTGCTTAACGTAGTACACGGTAATAAAGAAGTGGTTGATGGTATTCTAGATCATCAAACCATTAAGGCAGTGAGCTTTGTAGGCTCTTCTGATATTGCTAACTACGTTTACGAGCGTGGCGCTCGTGCTGGGAAGCGCGTTCAAGCTATGGGCGGCGCAAAAAACCACGGCATCGTAATGCCTGATGCAGACTTGGATCAAGTGGTAACCGACTTAGTGGGTGCTGCATACGGCAGTGCCGGTGAACGCTGCATGGCTCTACCGGTTGTCGTTCCGGTGGGCGACGAAACCGCTGAAAAACTGAAAGCTAAGCTTATTCCGGCTATTAAAGACATTATGGTAAGTCATAGTGAAGATCCTAACGCCCATTATGGCCCTGTGGTTACTGCTGCTCACAAAGAGCGCGTTGAAGGCTATATCGACCTTTGCATAGAAGAAGGTGCTGAGCTTGTTTACGACGGTAGAACCAGCCAGATCCCAGACGACTGTCAAGGCTATTTTATCGGCCCAACGTTCTTCGACCACGTGACCAAAGACATGCGCTCATACCAAGAAGAGATTTTTGGTCCAGTGCTGCAAATGGTACGCGCGAAAGATTTCAACGAAGCGGTTAACTTAGCAAGTGACCATCAATACGGCAATGGTGTTGCTATGTACACCCGTAACGGCCATGCGGCGCGCGAATTTGCGAACCGTGTAAACGTAGGCATGGTTGGAATTAACGTGCCTATTCCTGTTCCGGTTGCCTACCATACATTTGGGGGCTGGAAGCGCTCTGCATTTGGCGATACCAACCAGCACGGTATGGAAGGGGTGAAATTCTGGACCAAGGTTAAAACTATTACTCAGCGCTGGCCAGATGGCTCAGATACGAACGACAACGCCTTTGTTATTCCAACCATGGGCTAAGCGAGGAGACTATTATGACCAAAGTTGCATTTATTGGCCTAGGTAATATGGGCTCAGGGATGGCTGATAACCTAGTTAAAAACGATTACAACGTATTGGCTTTTGACTTAAGCGAAGCGGCGCTAGCAAAAGCTAAAGAAGCGGGCTGTACTATTGCACAAAGTACCAAGCAAGCTGTTTCTGAAGCTGACATCGTTATTACTATGCTACCAGCAGGCAAGCACGTACAAGATATCTATTCAAATCAGATCCTAGCTTCTGTCCGAGAAGGCACCTTGCTTATTGATTGCTCCACCATTGACGTGGAAACGGCGAAAAGTGTATCAGAATTGGCTGAGAGAAAAGGCCTTAAAATGCTCGATGCGCCGGTCTCTGGTGGCGTTGCGGCCGCCGCAGGCGGCACCCTTACCTTCATGGTAGGTGGCGATGCTGACGCATTCGATAAAGCGCAAGGCGTACTTGGTGCAATGGGCAAAAAAATCGTTCATGCGGGCGGTCATGGAGCGGGGCAAGCAGCGAAGATTTGTAACAATATGTTACTTGGCGCGACCATGATTGCGACGTGTGAAAGCTTCCAGCTGGCACAAAAACTTGGCTTAGATGCGCAAGTGTTCTTCGATATTGCGTCAAATGCATCGGGTCAAACGTGGTCAATGACCAGCTACTGTCCCGTAAAAGGCGTTGGTCCACAGAGTCCTGCTGATAACGATTTTGCTGGCGGCTTTGCCTCTGCACTTATGCTTAAAGACTTGGGCCTAGCCATGCAAGGCGCAAAGGGGGTAGATGCGCAAGTACCTATGGGTGAACTTGCTGCAAAATGGTTTGAAATGCATTGTGAAGAAGGCAATGCAAGTATGGACTTCTCCTCAATAATCAATCGATTAGCATAACAAAAAAGCAACATTTCTCCGACGGCTGCTTTCCCTCAGAAGAGGCGGCCTTCTTACTGGGCGAGTAAAGGATTTTACTCGCTCTTTTTTATTTAGGTCTGCCCAGTCCGTTTACATTAGCATTATTGTTTTCTATACCAAATCTTTACCCCGATGGGATTATTTCTTTCGTATTTGGTGTTTTCGTTTCATCATTCACGGCTACTTTTACATTAATTATTCGTTCTTAAAACTCCATAAATTCGAGCCGGTTTCCTTTGCGGTCCACATCTTGCAATCTTGTAATTAAGCTAAGGAATTTACACTGTATTAAGGGGCTAAACTTTATACCCCCTTATGCTAATCGATACGTTTATGTGCTTTAAAATATTATACGTTTTAATGACTTACTTAATTCACTACGTAATTTTACTAAACACACTGGTTCTATATCTCGCTCGTTTGAAGCGTGCTTGAAGAAGCCGAGTGTCGCTAATTTATAACGTTCAATTTCCTAATTTCATTAAGTAAAAATAAAAGGAACACACTATGAAAAAGCGTATTGTTGCCGCTTCGATGGCAATTGTAGCTATTGGTTGTATTTTCGCCTTTATTGACACTTCTCCTTCTGACAAAAATGAGGTAGCGACGGCGAAAACTAATACAAAATCAGTTGGTAAAGAAGGCGCTGTTGAAAGGCAACGAAACGGCAAGGTGCTATCGACAGGTATCGATAACTTCAAACCGAAAAACGAAGCTGAGCTAAAAGCTCAAGCTACAACTAATACTAATGGTAAGTCAGAGAAAGACACCATCGTCTGGACGACATCAGAAGAAGGTAAAAAAGTACTTGAAGCAGAAGGCCATATTCCTGCTGACGTCACCGACGAAGCCTACATTGAGCTTGATCGCGAAGAGCTGATGTCGGTGAAAGTTGGCGAGTATCTCGATTTATACATCCCACAGTTCGGCGGAAGTTACACCGGTGAAGTTGATCACGTTGTAACTCATCCAAATGGCGACCGTACTGTAGAGGCGCACATTCCAGGCGCGGGCTCTCTCTATGCCGCTGTGATAACCATTGGCGAAAATGCCACCTACGGAAACTTAGCCACGCCTCGCGACGTGTTTGTGCTTGAAGGCAATGAAAAATACGCATGGATCGCCCCAAAATCTTCAATGATGCAAAACCACATCGAACGTGAACCTGACAGCGAACGCCCGCTTAGCGACGACAACGCTGAAGAAGTCTTCGATCTCGGCCAAAACTAATCCCCTAGTGCCTGTTGAGCTTCACAGGAAATTCAACAAGCTCAAATAAAACAACAAGAAGGAAATAAAAATGAAACACACATTTAAGTGTTTAACGGCAATGGCAGTTTCACTGCTTTGTGCAACAACGGCAACAGCAGCCACCATCGATGTGATGGTGCTTTATACCCAACCTGCTGCAAACAATGTGTCTAATATCGACACTAAAATTAACCAATACATCTCACACGCCAACCGTGTTTATCGCAATAATGCGATAGATTTACAGTTGCGTTTAGTGGGCGCTCAGTCTTCTGCGGCTACATCTAGCGACCTTCAACCTACTGAGAGTGCGTTAGATTTGTTAACTGATAGTAGTGGTGTACAAAACGCGCGAACCTCTAACGGCGCAGACATGGTTGTGCTTTTAGGTAATCGTGAAAACATTTATGAAGGCGGTCAGCTAGCCGGTTATGTATGCGGCATTGGCTGGGTAGGTCAAGGCAACAACGGTACATTGTACTCTAGCTCGCAAAGCCGTATGTACAGCATCAGCGCCGTTGACTGTGGATTATCTACTTTCGTTCATGAACTCGGTCACAACATGGGCTTAGGTCACTCTGTGCGCCAAGGTTCAGTCGGGGGTGTTTATAGCGACGGTATAGGTCACGGCGTTAATAATAACTTCTCAACTATCATGGCCTATCCTCAGGCATTCGGTAGTGCCACACAGCTAGACTATTTCTCTGACCCTTACTGGTCAGGCTGTAATGGCCAAGCCTGTGGCGTTGAAAACGAGTCAAATGCTTATCGCGCGGTAAATGCAGTTATTAACCAAATTGCTAACTACTTCTAAGTAAGTAATTAATTAGGGGATGAATAAGGGAAAGCAGCCTCGCTTTCCCTTCAACCCTAACCTCTCAAACCCTGCGGATTTTTTACTCCCTAGGCTGCGTCAGCATGTCATCAAACGCATCCATTTCCCAAGGCAGTTCACCTGGACTGGTATCAAGGAAATGCAGATAACTTTCGAACTGATCTAAGATGTCCTTAGTAATGCTCTCCTTGTCGTATCCGTAAATATCGTAGGCTTGCCCTCCGCGGCGAAGGAAAACTTCAGCGCGAAAATATTTTTCCAACCTATCGTCTTCTGAGCGTAATTCTGCATAGCTAAAGCCGGGTACTAAATACTCAGTCATACGAATGTCATAAATAAAGTCCATATGATCATGACGTTCCACAGTGAAAGTAGCCCTGCCTGTTTCGTCATCCAGCTTAACGAACGCTTCCCACTCTCGCGCTTTCAGTGCAGCCTGCACGTCTTTCATCGCAGCTATCACCGTTTTATCAATAAACTCATGCACCTCATTTCGGCTTGGGTAATCGACCATTGCTGCGAGTCGTCCTTTTAGGCTAGTCGAGCGACTGTGGTTTCTATTAAGCGTATTCGCCGTCAAACTGTTATTTCGATAGCCCTCGATGACAAGCGCACGCCATAGACCCGCTGCAGACGCTAGCATTATAAAGGCAAAAGGTAAGGCGCTGGCGATGGTCATCGTTTGCAGGGCATTCAATCCGCCAGCCAACAGCAATACTGCTGCGACTGTGCCTTCCAAACACGCCCAAAATATGCGCTGCCAAACCGGACTTTCTTCTTTACCACCAGAAGCAAGAGAATCGATAACCAGCGACCCTGAATCTGATGACGTCACAAAAAATGTAATGATCAATAACACGGTCAAGCCTGACATGATTGACGCGCCAGGTAGCAAATCATAAAGCTTGAACAACGCAACCGCTTCGTTTTCCTGCACATCGCTAATGAGTGTAGTAACACCTTGGTTCATAATGGCATTTAGCGCGGTGTCGCCAAACACAGAAAACCAAAGGAAAGTGAACATGGTAGGCACTAGCATTACCCCGAAAACAAACTGCCTAATGGTTCTGCCTCGACTTATTTTAGCGATGAACATGCCCACAAACGGCGCCCAAGCGATGGTCCAGCCAAAAATAAACAACGTCCAGTTCCCAATCCAATCGCTACGACTGTAAGCTTGAAGATTAAAGGTACGTTCGATGATCCCGTTGATGTAACTTCCCGTGTTTTGCAGGAAAGTCTCTAAAATATGTACGGTTTCTCCGAACACAAAAACCGTACTCATAAGCGATACAGCCAGAACCATATTGAGAATAGATAGCCGTTTAATGCCTTTATCCATCCCCGCAATCACAGAAATTGTTGCGGCAATAGTCACAATGGCAATGGTGCCGACCTGCACCATAATATCGATAGGGATATCGCCGGAAAGGTAGTTAAGCCCTGCATTGATTTGGGTAACAGATAGCCCAAGCGTAGTGGCGATACCAAATAATGTACCGAGAATGGCGAATACATCTACCGCATGACCTATAGGGCCATAAATTTTATCCCCAATCAGCGGATACAAAGCAGAGCGAATGGATAACGGAAGACCGTGTCGGAATGCGAAATAGGCAAGGACCAAACCGACTAGCCCGTAGATCGCCCATATATGAAAACCCCAGTGAAAAAACGCGATCTGCATCGCCTGCTTTGCCGCATCAACAGTTTCAGCAGCCCCTGCGGGTGGCGATGAATAATGCAATACAGGCTCAGCCACGCCAAAGTAGAGCAGCGCTACGCCGTAGCCTGCTGAGAACAACATAGAAAACCATTCGGGAAAACTATATTGCGGCTCAGCATGATCGGGCCCCAATTTAATGTTCCCCCAGCTAGAAGATGCTATCGATACAATGAATACCAAAAAGATAGCCACCGATAACATATAAAACCAACCAAAGGTTTCTGTAATCCATACCAATGTACTGTCGAAGGCCTCACCGGCAAGTTCGGGATTGCTGATAGTTCCAATAACTAGTAGAAAAATAATAGCAACGGCGGGGAGAAATACAGGAAGAAGAATGGTTGAGTTGTTTACTTGGCCTTTCATAGCAAATCCCTTTTCACTGACAGGTAAATTTAAGCCCTGTGAAAGTTTAAACACTATCTTTTACTACTGGCGTGCATTGGGTTTGGTTCAGGTCAAACTGGCATTGATACCTGAGCATCGAGTTCAGAATTAGCTGGAAATAATATTAGTAGATAATAGTTTTACGGAAAGGAATTAAGGCTCTACTTGCTTTTAATTTGCTCAACAACAAACAAAGCCTTTTTATTTAAATTTTTAATCTAGTGAGTTTTTAATGATGCCCACCACAACAACTTCCATCATGCTCAGCCCAGTTCTTAAGCTTGGTTGTTTTACCTATGCCTGGGTTAAAGCTATTAGTTGGGTCTAACTCTCGGTAAAAGTTTTTAAGCGCATCTTTAGCAAAGTATTCGTGACCCACGTTATGTTCTGCAGGATACTCAGCACGCCTTGCGTCAAAGGTTTCCAGAATCTTACCTTTCAACAGTTTGGCATCTGCGCCTTTCTTCAATACATAGTTCTGGTGCATAACGTGGCAAAACAGATGACCGTAATACAGTTTGGTATCAATCTGCTCATCTATTTCATTAGGCAATACTTCAAACCAATGAGGGTCGTTACGGCGAAGCGCAACGTCTATGGTCATCATGGCGCCCACTTCGTTGCTGTGCATCACGTGATAACGACCTATCGCGCCACCTGCAACAAAACGATGTAAAATCGCTTTGTCAGCTTCTTCTTCTGTACACTCAAAGTAGCCACCTTCGTTGGTTTTAAAAAACTCATCTAGGTAGGCTTTAGCTTCATCTACCCCGTGGTTGCTCATTTCTAAAATCCAGTGATGCTGATATTTATCTCTGTACTCTTCCATCCGCTTTGGCAAGTGATTTGGAAAAATATAGCTCATGTACTGCATAACGCGATCTGACATTTTGTTGGGTAAAAAACCTAACTTGTCGGTAAATGCGTCAAACTTCCGCTTAAACGCAAACAACTTCGGTATGAACTTCGCACCGAGTTTGCTGATAACGATAAACATGTCTTTACCGTATTTCTTTGATACGTCGTAGCAGTCGCGGTGAAGGTACTCACCTGAGTCAGGCAAATTCTTAAAGGAAGAAAGAATGTCTCGACGGACTTTTGTAAATACAGCGGCATCGTTAGAGCCTACGTAGAATACTTGTTTCTTTTCAGGAATTGGAAATGTGTCTAGCCTTACTGCAAAAACAGCAAGTTTCCCTGCACAACCTGAGGCCTCATGAAGTCGCCTGCCATCATTGTTGAAGCGCGAAGGTGTATCTGAATCAACGTCTCGAACTCGCTCATCATACTCATTGTCTGATGCACGAGCGTCAGGGTGCTGAACGTCAGCCTCTTTGTAACGTTTGTTCTCAAGATTATTCAAAATTTCTTCTGGCTCGCTACCTAGGTTAATCCCTAGGTTGTTTACCAAAGATAGATTGCCATTGGCGTCTATTTGGGCAAAAAGCGCTAATTCCGTATAGGCTGGGCCTCGCTTAACTAACGCTCCCCCTGAGTTGTTGCATATTCCGCCTACAATAGAGGCACCAATGCAAGAAGAACCAATTACAGAGTGAGGTTCTCGACCGTAAGGCGCGAGCGTCTCTTCCAACCCAAATAAAGTGCTCCCCGCTAAACCAACAATCTGCTTTCCATCGTCAACCAACTGAATACCATCAATACGCATGGTACTGATAATAACTAAGGGCCTGTCGTAATCTTTACCATCTGGGGTAGAGCCGCCGGTTAACCCTGTATTTGCCGCCTGCATAATTACAGCAACATCAGCTTCAACACACAGCTTTAAAACACGCCAAATTTCGACCAGCGTACCTGGGCGCACTACCGCTAGCGCTTCTCCCGCCCCAAAACGAAACCCTTTGGTATACGGCTGCTTCTTCGCTTTATCAGTTAACAAATAGGCTTGCCCTACTACATCGCGCATAGATGCAATCAAAGACTGAGTGTCAACATTTACGGTCATGGTTCTCTCTGTGTGTTGAATAATGGAAGGAATCACTTAGTTTTGAACTATACACTAACACCATTTTTAACAAAGGGGGCAAGCCGCTTTTATCGAGATATTTTACTTATATTTAATTCGTTAAAAACTGATAATTAATAGTGTCCTATCGGGCTCAAAAATTAGCGACGCCACCTTAAAGTAGTGGTGTAAAGTGCTCGAGTATTCAGACACGAGCGTTTTCTTGAATGAGGACTCCTACCACGCCCAAATTGGTCTTACCAAAAGTAGCATAATATTCGCTTTAAGATTATATATTTAACCTTAGGCCTTCTTGATTCAGCCTACGCCCCACCTAATTAAATCTATACTAATCATCAACTAACGAAAAAAAAGGCGTCAATTCTTTTATTTGCGGGCTTCAGTATTTATTAAGCAATGACAAAAAACATACAAAACAGGTAGACCAATTAAATTTATTAACCTAATATTGGCTTTACAAAATGTAATACAACACAAAGAGTTTTTGTTATGACGAAAAACGTAGCACTGGTAACTGGAGCAACAGGCGGCATCGGATTTGAAGTTGCCAAAAGACTTGGCCAAGACGGTTTCACTGTAGTTTTGAACGGCATTGAAGACGACAAAGGCGCAGAGCGTGTTAAAGAGCTAACCGACTTAGGCATTGAAGCAGAATACTATGGCTTCGACGTTACAAGTGACGAAGCGGTTAATAAAAACGTAAAAACTATTGGCGACAAGTACGGCAAAATTGATGCTGTTATCAATAATGCTGGAGGTCTTGGCGGTCGAAGCCCAATGGAAGAGATGACAACGGAATTTTACCGTTTTGTTATGGCACTGAACCTTGATAGTGCGTTCTTTGTATCTCGAGCTGCCATTCCATACTTAAAGAAATCCGACAGTGGTTCTATAGTGAATTACACGTCTAACGCCGGTTGGAATGCTGGTGGCCCTGGCGCAGGTATTTACGGTGTTTCAAAGGGCGCAGTACATACGCTAACTCGAGCGCTTGCTAAAGAGCTAGCACCAGCAGGTATTCGCGTGAATGCAGTATCTCCGGGCACAATTGATACACCATTTCATGCGCAAATCAAAGCAACTAAGCCAGAGGTTTTCGCTTCTTGGAAAGACAACATCATGCTTGGTCGCCTTGGTCAGCCTGAAGAAGTAGCGTCTGTGGTGTCATTCTTGGTAAGCGAAGATGCATCATTTATTACCGCAGAGACCGTGCAAATTGGTGGCGGACAGGCACTAGGGATTTAATCATTCCGATGTTTCCTGATAAACCACTAACAGAAGACGTCCTGAAAACGCTATCACATACACTTGTTAATGCGCGTAAGCATGCCAGTGTATTAGAAACGTTTCCGGGCGATGTTCCGACGACACTGGACGCGGCCTACCACGTTCAGGATATGTCACTTGCACAGTGGAACGATGAAATTACCGGCTGGAAAGTAGGAATGGTCATCCCTGAGCTTCGTGAGCAAATGGGGGCTGAGCGCTTAATGGGTCCAATTTTTAAAAAAGTTACCCATTTCATTGGCCGTCCTCATGCAGACGATGAATTCGTCAAGCTAGAAGTCTACGCAGGTGGTATGGTTGCTGTCGAAGCTGAACTGGTGTTTGAATTGGGAGAAGAGGTTACTCCTGGTTCGATCGATACCAAAGGATCTTTAAAGCATTTAATCAAAGCCGTATATGCTGGTGTGGAAATAGCTAGTAGCCCGGTGATCGATTTAAATAGCTATGGACCTACAGCCATTATCAGCGATTTTGGTGTAAACCAAGGCATGGTAGTAGGTGCCCCTATAGCGTCGTGGGATAAAGTGATTGAGAAAATTCAAACCTCTGTCTTTATTAATGAAAAACACATCAACACAGCACCTTCCAATAATGTATTACATGGCCCGATGGCAGCAGTAGCTTATCTAATTGACCAAGCAGCTGCACGTAACATTGCCCTTCCAAAAGGCTGCATGATTTGTTCAGGCGCTATCACCGGCGTTCATGACACGGTGGCAGGTGCCACATCCACCGTCACTTTTGAAGGAATTGGGAATATCAACATGAAACTAGTTCCCGTTGCTGTTTAAACCAACCTGATCAAGCGGGGGTTTACTACGTTTAATTACCGCTTTTCTTCTCTCTTTTTATGCTACATTGTGGTTGATTTAACTACTATTTTGACAATTGTATGCAGAACATTTTCTTTTTTCATCAATCCTCGTTTATTAAGCGATGTTTAACTTTCGTTACCTTAATCACTGCTTTTTCCGCGCTAAATGGATGTGTAAGTACACAGAATGAAGATCCTTATACATACACACCTTCTACATCACCTTATCAAGATGTAATCGATGCGCAGCAGCGAGCTGAAGAGCAAAGCAAGTTACTTTTAGTTGTGCTGGGCGCTCAGTGGTGCCATGACAGTACTGGCCTAGCCCAGCGATTTGCGACAAAGGAAATGGATCTTATTTTACGCGCTCACTATGAAACCGTATTTGTTGATGTCGGGACACTTGAAGACAGAAGAAATATAACCGAGCGTTTTGACTATCCTATTTATTACGCCACACCAACAGTGATGGTGGTTGAACCTAAAACCAGCGCATTGTTAAACAGAACGTCGATGGATATCTGGGGACGCGCTGACAGCATTTCCTTATCGGAGTATATTCAGTATTTCTCTCGCTTTCCCGCAATGACAACTGCGCAAAAAGCCCCGTTCATTAACTGGCAAGCGACAGATGAGGAAGAGATCTACAACAAAGAGCAAGCACTGAGATTGCAAAGCGCCTATGACAAACTTGGTCCAATGCTAGCGCAAGATTTACAAGGTAACACTCCCGAAGGCCTTAACGAGCTGTGGAAAGAAACCAAAGGGTTTCGCACTGAACTACAAAAAACGCTTATAAAACGTGCAGAGCTTTCGCTAGATTCTGAAAATGGTAACGGCGTAAACACTACCCCGGCGTTGCGACACTACAACCCGTTTTCTTGGGAACATAATTAAAATAGTTAACGCCTACCGAACATTAAAAAGGGCCTTTACAAAGGCCCTTTTTCGAATAAACATAGCTTTATCAAATGCAGTTCAACTATTTACGCTTTTGCGTTATTTAAAACCCTATTATTAGTGGTGCTATTTGACGGATTACTTCTGCGCTTAGCTGGTCGTTTAGCGGCATTCCCGTCACTTCCGGTACGTCGTCGACCTGCTGGCTTTACACCGCTATTGTTGCGCGAATCCGACTTGCTTGTTCGCGGGTTACCATCTCTGCTACGAGTACCTTGGTGTTGACCCGATTTTTTGTTCTCACCACTTCGTTTACCTTCGCTGCCATTGTCACCGTGTGATGCTTTCGGCTTTTTGGGCTTCTTAGCCTTTTTCGGCTTGGAAAGCGTGGTAACAGGCACGGCTTGCTGAGGCTCGAAACCTTCCAACGTTTCACGAGGAAGCAGCTTTTGAATAAGGGTTTCAATATCTTTCAGGTTTTGCAGCTCTTCGGCACATACAAATGACCACGCCTGTCCGCTAGCGCCTGCACGCCCTGTACGACCAATTCGGTGAACATAATCGGCAGCCGTATTGGGTAAGTCTAGGTTTACAACGATAGGTAATTCACTGATGTCGATGCCGCGTGCTGCAATATCAGTGGCAACCAATACTTTGATTGCACCACTTTTAAAGTCAGCAAGGGCTTTAGTTCTTGCACCTTGGCTTTTGTTACCGTGAATTGCAGCACTTGGAATTTTTGACCGAGTCAGCTTTTCTGCAATACGGTTAGCACCGTGTTTAGTTCGGCTAAACACCAAAACCTGCTCCCATTTCTGCTGTTTAATCAGACAAATAAGCGCAGTCGTCTTTTTAGATTTATCAATGGTTACCAAATGCTGTTGAACAGCTTCTACCGTGGTATTCGCAGGCGCGGTCGAAATACTTACCGGATCACGTGTGATCGTTTTCGCCAATGCAGTAATCTCATCGGAAAATGTGGCTGAGAACAGTAAGCTTTGACGCTCTTGTGGCAACAGTTTCAACACTTTCTTGATATCGTGTATGAAGCCCATATCAAGCATCCTGTCGGCTTCATCTAACACCAATACTTCAAGCTGAGAGAACTTCACTGCATTTTGCTGATAAAGGTCAAGTAGTCGTCCTGGCGTTGCAATTAATACATCTACCCCTTTACGAAGCTTCATCATTTGCGGGTTAATGCCTACGCCACCAAATACCACAGCCGTTTTTAACGGCAAAAACTCACTAAAGGCTTGCATGCTTTCTTCAACTTGAGCGGCAAGCTCTCGGGTAGGCGTAAGAATAAGCGCGCGAACATTATTGCCTGTCACAGGCTTTCCCGACATCAACCGTTGTAAAATAGGAAGCCCAAACCCCGCGGTTTTCCCTGTTCCCGTTTGCGCAGCTGCTAGCACATCCTTTCCTTGCAACACCTCTGGTATTGCTTTTTCTTGGATAGGTGATGGCGTGCTAAATCCTCGTTTTTCAATAGCTTTTAACAAGGGTTCAGCGAGCCCTAATTGGGTAAATGACATTAACAAACTCCTGTCATAGGTATTATATAGAAACTGCATACCTCAAAGGTATAAGCGTTAGTGCTTTATTGCTAACCGTGGGGGGTTATAGATTACTGGGAAAACCTAAAGAGATACGCTATTGCCAACTTGGCTTATTGGTGTTTGACATCAAGAAAAGAACGTAGGTGTTTACTCTTACAAATTGCGCGCGGAGTCTACCACTAAAACCAGAAAGCCACCAGCGCATTTTTTGTTCAAATAACGTTTAACAGAAGGCTGGCACCAACTATTAACACCATCTCTATAGAATTGATAGACAATAAAGGGCATAAAATAAAGTAACCCCAGTAATTGAATAGTCCAACTATTAAGGATCACTTAATTATCTAGTATTTTTAAATTTAGCTAGTCGAGATTATGCTTCGCTCGCTATACTTGAGAACACGCCTCTGTAATCAAACCCCACTGTTTACCTGCAACCCACTGAGGTTTCGCTACCCAAGTACCGCCAGCGGCAAATACGTTACCTAAAGACAAATAGTCTTCAAAATTTTCTAGCGATACGCCGCCCGTTGGACAGAATTTTGTGTCCTTAAACAGCCCGCCCACGGCTTTCAGGAAAGCAGCCCCACCAGATAAAGACGCTGGAAATAGCTTCATTTCCCTATATCCGTATTCCCGCGCCAGCACAATATCTGACACATTAGACACACCAGGAAGTACCGGTAAACCTGAATCGACTAGCATAGTAAGCAGACGCTCTGTCACCGCAGGCGTTACGATAAAGTCTGCACCTGCGTTAATAGCAGCATCTAAAGATGCTCTATCGATAACAGTTCCAGCGCTTACGATCATGTCAGGCAGTGCTTCTTTTATAGCCGTTATACACTTTGCCGAATTTTCAGAACGTAATACGACTTCAACCGTAGTAAGACCTGCTGCCGACATCGCTTTGGCAATTGCCACACCATCATCTACATTATCGGCTTGAATGATTGGAAGCAGGGTTTGTTCGCCCATAATGTCTGATATTTTCTTCATGAGTTGTCTCTTTATTAGGTGGGCACTCTGCCCTAAGAAGTTCTATGTAGTATTATGCGATATTTGAATATTTTACTTTCTAAGCGATAGATGACACCAGTGCAGCATAGGCAGCTTTATCAACAATGGCGCCAGGGTGTTGGATTACGAAACCCGCACATTTAGCCGCTTTTTCAACACTTGCTTCAGGGCTTTCTCCCGTTAGGTAGGCACCCAAAAATACGCCATTAAATGCGTCGCCGGCTGATGTAGTATCAACTACATCAGCAACGGGGGTTAGACCTACTACTGAAACTTCACCTTTTTCATCAACCAGCGTCACAGCGCGACTGCCATTTTTAATAACCAGTTGCTTAAATGAGAAAGGGGCTAGAAACTTGAGAACCTCTTCCATCGTTTCGAAGCCGTACAAGAAATTAAAGTCCTCTAATCCAGGCAAAGCGATATCTGCAATTTCAAATGCTTTTTCGTATAGTGCGATTGCATCGTCTCTTCCCTTCCAAAGCGCAGGGCGATGGTTCATGTCAAAGACAATTTGGGTACCGCTTTCCTTCAACGTTGTCAGTAAGCGCCAAAAATGAGGTAGGTCTTCTTTGTTTAATATAGCAAGTGAAATGCCTGAGAATAGCACTAAGTCTAATGCAGTCATCGACGCTTTATCGCCATCAGCAAGCAGTGACATCAAGCACTTCGCAGCAGAATCATTTCGCCAGTACGTAAAAGAGCGCTCGCCTTCTGCATCGGTATAAATTTTATAAAGACCAATGTGCTTGTCTGGATGGGTAAACAAAAAGCGTGTATTAATTGACTCGCATTGAGCGAAGTCGAGCATTTCTTTTGAAAGCGCATCGCTGCCCACAGCACTGATAAAATAGCTTTCTAATTGCGGAAATGTCCGCGTTAAATAAACGGCAGAATTGAAGGTATCACCAGCAAAGCCTTCTTCTAAATTACCGTCCACTTTTTTAAGCTCAGCCATGCACTCGCCAATAAAACCAACTCTCATATCATCCACCCTACGAACTCGTAGTCTTTAATTTATTACGTTAATTACTTATGTTCTTTCAAAACTTGATACACAACTATGAGCAGGCTTTATTCAAGACAGCTACAATCATCTTTTGCTTTTAAAAAGTCAGTAATAATAATGTCGTGCGTATTAACAAATGTGTTTCTGCTGTGTGATGTTTGCGGTTCCCCAACAGTGTGCTCAATTTCAACTGGCGAAGTGGCGTTAAACTCATTGCTTTGTATCTGTGTTTTTTGTACGCCGTGAAGAAAAATACTCGCTCTACGCTTATTTCTTTTTCCTAAACCTACGTTGGTTAACACATTCTTACTTATTGTGACCTTCGGCCCAAAGGTGCTCTCGTCAGTACCACCGCGATAAATAAGAGCTAGCGCACCCTCTACATCTTTAAAAGTATTACTTTCTAGATTCAATACTTCGACGTTATAAATACCCAAATCATCTTTCTCTTTATTCAGCGCAAGTATGTGGCCGGAGATAGTATCGAATTGGCTGTTAGTAATAGATAACAAGGTCGCGAAGCTGCGCGCGCCCGCTGAGAAAAAATGGTAACTATGATTGATGTCTAAGTCGGTTACTTTTACCTTGTTCATTATGAATCGGTAATTAGTTAACATGCCCCACTTCTTAGTACGAATAAAGGTATTTCCGGCAGCATCTGGCGCATCCGCCCCTGAAAGGGTTACTCCTTCAATTTCCAGTGAGCCATTATCACTTATTTCAAAAAGCGCTGAACGCTGGGGAAGAATGACGATGTTTGCATTAGCCCCTCCTTTGACTGAAAGTGTTTTGTCTACTTCTACAATTTTTTCTTCGCTGTATACGCCGTCAGCTAACACAAGCGTATCTCCATCTTGCGCTTTTGCTACAGCTTCAAAAAGCGTATTTACGCCGGGCTCAACAGAAACTTCATTTCCTGAACCAAACGGTGTTTCATACACCTTTTTCTCATACCAACTTGGTCCAACGTCAGATTTATTGAGCGCTTTAACACTGCTGTCAGCACCCACTTGCATTCCGTCTACCTTAATATTGAGAGATGAAGAGGCTTGTATATCGCTTCGCTTAGTGAATCCTTTTTCAATTTGACTTTCTACACTGTAGTTAGCCACATTATTAGTAAACTCTATGCCGCTTATGTCATCAAAAAAGCTAAACGTAGTAGGTACCGTATCGGCTATTACAAGATTATTACTAAAAATACTGTCCATTGGCGGCGCTGAACGCTCCTCATCCGCCCCTGCAGCAAGTTGAATGTGAGAAACATCAATAAACGTATTGTGGTGAATATTGGCGTTTTTCACTTGGTGATAACGATTTTGTGGTGAGTTGGGCACGCCGTTCATTACTGTAAAACCGCTACCAAAACGGTAACCAGTAAGCCCTTTGAACACGTTATTTGCTACTTCTTGATCGGCATTAATTACACGCACCCCACCGGTATTGGGAACGCCATTTCCTAAAAACACATTATTAGTGATTGTATTGCCATTTCCATGTCTTAGGGTTAGCGTACCGCGAGATTCAATGAAGGTATTGCCGTTAAGAACGTTGCCACCTGACTTAACGCTAATAATTTCAACTTCGCCATTACATCGGTCAAACACATTATTTTCTACACGGGTAAACGAGTTTTCTAATGAATAATGACTGGTGCCAATTCTTAACGTCTCGCCACCATTTGAGCCTAGCTCTGGACGGTACCCAAAATAGTTATTGTCTATTTGATGGTAGTTTTCGATGCTGCCTGCACTATTTAACCGCACTGCAACGGTTACACCTCGGTTTCGTTTTCCTGCCAGGTATGAATGATCTAGCCTATTGTGCTTTCCATATAATGCGACCCAATAGTCATTTTCGAATTTATCGGGTTTAGAATAGTCTTCAATAACGACTTCGGTAACTCGTGTGTTATTGGCGAGTTCGTCTTTGCTCGTGCGATAACTAATTACCGAGCCTGAGGGGGAGAAGCCGCCTTTAAATACGAGCCCAGATACAATTAGGTGATTTCCCGAAATAGAGAGGTTTGACTGACCAGAGAGAACAACGCCCCCTTTGGTTTCTGCTCTTAACGTAATTGGCGCTTGTTCATTTCCTTGAGCTTTGAATTTAATTTCAAAATTCTGATATGTACCATTTTTAAGGACGACGTCGTCACCAGGAGCAACTTTGGTCAGTGCTTCTAGGTAGCTTTGCTCGGAGTCAACTAAGTAGTTGTCAGCATGTACCGCTGAGTTAAACATAAAGAGAGTAATAATCCCCATCGCTGACTTAAAGACGTTAACTACTTTCATACATTCCCCGTTTCGTTAGCACCATTGGTAACGCTATTGCTACTGATATTGCTCAAATCACATAAATCGCACATACATTGCCAATGTTCTTTTGCAAAAACGCAATTATGCTGTTATTTATTTGTTAGCGGCTGTTTTAGAATCTAACCAATAAATAGACCAAAAACAACCAATTTATTTTACCAATAACCCTCCAATGTATTACCAATCGGAAAAGTAAGCATCGCCTTTATGCTTTTCATGGCAGCGCACGAGGGGCTTTGCGCTTTATAGTAGTTTCGATATACAATGGTCAGATAGAATTAATTTACCAATTGTTTATTTTTTAGGTAAGTAGCAGGCAAACAAGGGCTGTAAATATGAAGACTCGTCGTCTCTTTTGGAGCATAGTTGAAAAACTTGAAGCGCTAATTGACCAAGGAATTTACCCTGAAGGTAGCCGTTTACCCGCAGAAAGGGAACTTGCGGAGACTTATAACGTTAGCCGCCCGACTATACGCGAAGCTATAATTGCGTTAGAAGTGAGAGAGCGAGTGGAAGTAAAGACTGGCTCTGGCGTGTATGTTTTGCATCAAAAAAAACAAGGTCAAGTAACCAAACCCATTAGTGCGTTTGAACTTACCCAAGCACGCGCTCTTGTTGAAGGCGAAGCTGCTGCACTTGCCGCCGCTACCATTTCGAATGACGAATTAGAGGCGCTTAAACAAACCCTTGTCGAAATGCAAAACCCACAGAAAGCTGATGAAGCAGATCAACGCTTCCATCAAATTATTTCACAAGCTACACGTAACAACGCCATTATGCTCTCGGTTGAAAATTTGTGGGAGCTAAGAAGAAGTGTGCCTCAGGTCATTGCTGCGTATAGCGATGTCTGTTCACAGGGTGAAGAGCAAAGATTGCAAGAACATACGTTTATCTATGATGCTATAGCAAGTAAAGATTCAGCAGGTGCTAGACGAGCTATGCATCAACATTTCAATCGGCTGATCAATGCGCTTTTTGACGCTAGTGAAGCCAAGGCCTTAGAAGAGATAAAACGTAAAACAGATGAAACCAGAGGCCTTTATTCTATTGCTCATTTAAGGCAATAATAGCGATAGACGCTCATCAGTTTTTCCTTTCATCAAAAAAAACAGGCTTCTTATTTCTAAGAAGCCTGTTTACTTTGTAGGGTACTCTAGCGAGTCACTGTTTTTATTTTGTGCCTTAAAATGCCAAAGAAAAATCAGGTATGCTTTTGGATTTAGCCCATTTCACTTTCCCATATTTTGCTTAGGCGTATAGATAAGCTCGTCCACACTCTGCTCAAACAAGCAGCAGAAAACAAAACCATACTACAATTTGGCCTTACCAAATGTCAACCAATTATTATTACCAATATTACATTTCCTTCTCTTTTTCTATCTACACGATAAATATTTAAGGGAAAAAGTCACCTATAGGGCGAACGACATTCTTCATATAGATTAGCAGAAAAATATAAACCCTTGGTTCAGAAAGGAATTAATTCGATCTTAGTGAGATATTCTAGTATATACATGTTCGGGAAGAAATATTAGCTCAACTTCAGTAGATAACAAATTACTCAACCTATATGACCAAAGTAATAATCTAAGCCAATTAATGTTGGATAGATAAAAAAAGCTTTACCATATTTGTTATAACAGATAAAAAGCGCGCAGTTATTCTACGCTCAAATTACACACTCGCTGTCATAGCGGGTAACAAAGTGAAGTAAATACATGAATGTTGAAAGTTTTGCCCAGCACTTCGAGGAAAAGTTAGCTTTAGTCAAGGCATCGGTAATGACTGATAGCTTCTTTATCCAGCTCACAACCATTGCGGTTATTTATTGCGTTGCGTTTTTGCTTGCACGGCAAGTAAAAAAACCATTTAAGTTTACCCGAGAAAAGCCACAGCTAGGCGCGCACACTATGCATGGCTTTTTATACAATATTGGTGAGGCATTATTCCCGCTTATCACCATAAGTATGCTAAAGCTTACCACCGTACTGGGTGCGCAATTTCAATTTGATGCATGGCTATTGGAAATAGCCGTTGTTGTTGCACTTATGCTATTTGTTAATTCCTTAATTACTGGCTTCGTCGAAAACAAGACCATTGCAGCATTTATGCGATGGGTGGGTTTACCTATTTTATTCCTACACTTAGTTGGCGTGCTTCCGCTGATAACCTCCGCATTGGAGTCAATAGCAATTTCAGTCGGCAATGTTGAAATTTCAGCATATGGCGTAACAAGAGTGTTGTTGTTTGGTGGCTTGCTGTTTTGGCTGGGTCGCAGCTCCAATGCTATTGGTCAAGATATTATTAGAAACCATAAATCGCTCGATGTTTCTACCAAAGAAGTGTTCGCAAAACTGTTTGAAGTTGCTCTTTTCTGTGTAGTGTTCCTTCTATTGCTTAACGTCATGGGAATTAATCTTACTGCATTAGCCGTATTCGGTGGTGCTGTAGGTGTGGGTTTAGGCTTAGGTCTCCAGTCTATCGCATCAAACTTTATTTCGGGCATCATTATTCTATTGGATAAATCGTTGACCGTAGGCGATTACGTTGAATTGGAAGACGGACAAAAAGGTATCGTCAGAGAATTTAAAATGCGCTATGCCGTATTAGAAACTTATGACGGTAAAGACATACTGGTACCTAACGAGAAGTTTATCAGCTCGTTACTAATAAACTGGACACATAAAAATCAAAAACAACGTTACCGCATCGACTTTTCTGTTGCCTATAAAACAGATATTCGCGCAATGGTAGAAATCATCAAAGAAGCAGTATCGGAACATCCTCAGGTGATCAGTGGTGATGATATTCCCTTTGAAGAGTTGCCTGACTGTGAAATAGATAGCTTTGGCGACTCAGGCGTTAACATGTTCGTTGAGTTCTGGATGGAAGGTGTGGACGATGGTAAGAACCGCGTGGGTGGCGACTTACTGCTTACCGTGTTCGAAACACTACGCGAGCACAATATTGAAATACCTTTCCCACAACGAGAAGTAAGGGTTATCAACGAACAAGGAATTGGAATTCTAAATACTACGCCATAACATAACTTTACTTGTTCATGAAATGCGCGTTTTCAGTTGTACCTTCGCGCTGGTTAAAACCTAGCGCGAAGTGTATCCCACTGCCACTCTTGAGCATATAACCCCAACGTGTGGACAAACTTTTCATAGTCATCCTTTCCCATGGCTGACGCTACAGTTTTCAATTGAGATTTAGCTTTGATGGCCTTTACCTTAAGTAACTCCAATCGCTTATCTGCACTCGAATCAAAATTATCGCTGATAATCTCTTTCACTTTATTGCCCGCTTCCCAGGCTGTAATTACATAGCCCACCAGTTTTATATAAACACCTACCATACGCTTTCGCTCAAATATGTGCTCAAATAGTGAACCGGATAACAATTTGTGGAAACTGGCCTCGGTCTCTAATGCAACTAGCGACTCAGCGTTTTTCAGCTCTTCCAATACATTGCGCAAAAGCTTTATATGTGTGACGGAATTAATTGCATCAATATTTAAAGCGTTAATATCGTCACTCAGTATTTCTAAGTTGACCAATGTTCGTTGAAGACTAGCCATTATGGTATTTGTCTGTAGAAGCGAGAAGTAAAAGTTCAGTGTATCGAATTAAAGATGAGTTTGCGATGTCCTCTCGGTCTTTTAGGAATTAGAACTGATAAAGCCATTTGTAATTTGATAAAAAAAGGGCGCCGAAGCGCCCTTTTAGCCGTTATGCCTATCGAGAATAAGTTTTTAAAATTATTCTCGAAAGCAATTCACTTGTACCTATTTACCTAGGCTGGCGTTTAAATCATGACGTAAATCAAAACGATCTAGCGTCATCACTTTGGTCCATGCGTCAACAAAGTCTTCAACGAATCGTTTTTTGGCGTTGTCGTAGGCATAAACTTCAGCCACTGCACGTAGCTCACTGTTTGAACCAAAAACTAGATCGACAGGCGTTCCCGTATACATTACTTCACCCGTACTTCTGTTTATGCCTTCATATACAGATGGATTATCAGTTTTTCTCCACTTAACACCCATATCAAGCAGCGTTATAAAGAAGTCGTTGTTAAGCGTGCCTACCTTGTCAGTAAATACACCGTGACTTGTACCACCTGCGTTTGCGCCTAACGAACGCAAACCGCCTAATAGAACCGTCATTTCTGGCACTGTTAGATTAAGTTGGTCAGCCTTATCTACCAACATCTCCGTTGGTGAACGATAACTCGCTTCTGCATTATAGTAGTTTCTAAACGCATCGGCTGTCGGCTCTAGCAATGAGAAAGAGTTAACGTCAGTCTGCTCTTGCGTTGCGTCGGTACGACCTGGTACTACAGGTACAGTCACTTCAACACCCGCGTCAGCAGCCGCTTTTTCAATGGCAGCCGCGCCACCAATAACAATCAGATCGGCTAACGATACTTTCTTTTTAGAGAACATGCGCGAGTTATAGTCTTCCTGCATTTCCTTAAGCTTTGAAACAACAGCTTTAACTGTTTCAGGTTCGTTAGCTTCCCAGCTCATTTGTGGCTCTAGCGCGATACGAGCCCCGTTCGCACCACCGCGTAAATCAGATGCTCGGAAACTTGCTGCCGCTGCCCAGGCCGTTTTCACAAGCTGCTGAACCGTTAAACCACTGTCTAAGATGTCAGCTTTAAGCTTCTTAACATCTTTATCAGAGATCATCTTATAGTCAGCTTTAGGCACAGGATCTTGCCAGATGAAGTTCTCTTCTGGGATATCGTTACCCAAGTAACGTGCCTTGGGCCCCATATCGCGGTGAGTTAACTTAAACCACGCTTTAGCGAATGCCGTTTGATACTCTTTAGGATCCGCTAAGAAGCGCTCTGCAATTTTACGATACTCAGGATCATACTTAAGCGCTAAGTCGGCCGTAGTCATCACAGGAGGGTTTTTCTTACCTTCAACGTGAGCATCTGGTACTGACTTATGAAGCGATTCATCAGTAGGGATCCACTGAATAGCACCGGCAGGGCTACGAGTTTGTTTCCACTCAAAGCCCAATAAATTTTGAAGATATAAACTTGTCCATTTGGTAGGCAGCTGTGTCCACGCACCTTCTAAGCCACTTGTTACCGTGTCTTCTGCGTTACCTTTACCGCAGTTGTTTTTCCAACCTAGCCCTTGTTCTTCTAGACCTGCACCGCCTGGCTCAGCTTCCAGACAATCAGAGGGCTTGTGGGCGCCGTGCATTTTTCCGAATGTGTGACCACCTGCGATTAACGCTACAGTCTCTTCATCATTCATCGCCATGCGACCAAATGCTGTACGAATATTTTTCGCTGACCCCATTGGATCAGGCACGCCTTTAGGTCCTTCAGGGTTAACGTATATTAGCCCCATGTGCGTTGCCCCCAACGGACGCTGAAGTTTGCCATCGCGCTCTTCACGGTCACTCGCTAGCATTTCTACTTCTGGACCCCAGTACACCATGTCAGGCTCCCAGTCATCAGTGCGGCCACCAGCAAAACCATAGGTATCAAAGCCCATGTTTTCCATACCCACGGTGCCCGCGAGGATCATTAAGTCACCCCAAGATAGGCTTTCACCATACTTTTGCTTAATTGGCCAAAGCAGACGACGTGCTTTATCTAGGTTGCCATTATCAGGCCAGCTGTTGAGCGGGTCAAAACGCATTTGGCCACCGTCACCACCACCGCGACCGTCTAATGTACGGTAGGTGCCGGCGCTGTGCCATGATAGACGAATAAAGAAAGGACCGTAGTTACCAAAGTCTGCTGGCCACCAGTCCTGAGACGTAGTAAGTAATTCATTGACGTCTTTTTTGACCTCATCAAGGTCAAGCTTGGCAAACGCTTTAGCGTAATTAAAATCCTCACCAAGTGGATTTGAACGGTTGTCATGGTCTCGAAGTGGAGAAAGATCTAGCTGATCTGGCCACCAAAATTTATTCGTTTTCGCTTGGAAAGCTTTAGCCATACCCGTACCTTTAGCACCAGCAGGCTTGCTGATTTGGTCGTTCGCAACGGCACCTGTCGCCCCCAAAGCAAGCGCAACTAACGCTGACAGCGTGGTTTTTCTAAACCTATTTAAAGTCATGGTCTTTTCCCATTTGAGTTTGTTGTAATTACCGAGGAGGATTTCCTAGGGCATCGCCCACTCGTTAACATTCTGTTTACTTCATAAGCTTTTTAAAGATAGACAGGCTCACTCAATATTTACAGTTGATAAAATGAATTCAACTGATTAGAAAATCCAATCAAAGATAAAAAATCTTATATTCAACACTTTAATTACACAGCTAATAATTTCTTTGCTGTTGTATTAAGCCCCCTTACGCTTGCCAACGAAATGATCATCTATGAATCTCTTTCAAACGCCATGAAAAATTTTCGTCTTTAATTTTCTAAAAATACCAGCAAGTCATAAAAATGACTAATAAACAAACAGATACAACACAACCTATGTAAAGTTTGCTCTTAATTGAACCAGAATTTGAAATTTCTACCATGGCACAGCAATTGATACAGGATACATGTAATCAAGACGCATTAGCTTCATATAAGAAGTCGATGGAATGTTAAGAAGTAATGAGGAAGAACTTATGAAAAACACACTTAAAACACTAACTGGACTTGCTGCGGTTGCCACTATCAGTGCAATGGCGTCATTCGGTGCCCACGCTCAGTCAAACCAAATTGAAGCCAAGGACAGTGGTTTTTACGTAGGTGGTAATTACGGTTATCTACGTGTTGAAGGCGAAGATGACTTTGACGACGATAAAGATGTTTGGCAAGGCCTGGTAGGTTATAAGTTTAATGAGTGGGTTGCCATTGAAGGTGGCTATATTGATTTCGGTGACTACGGTAACGATATCGCAGGTGCTGAAACAGATGGTTATACAGCAGCCATTAAAGGTATTCTTCCGCTAACCGAGCGTTTTTCGCTGTACGCGAAAGCAGGCCAGCTTTGGTCAGAGACAGAGTATAACTTTGCCGGTATTTCACGCGATAACGATGACGAAAGTCTCTTCGTTGGCGCAGGTCTAAGTTACGCAATTACAAGTAACTTCTTAGTTAACGCTGAATACACTGTTTATGATACCGAGCTTGATGCAGACGAAGCATTTGACGACATCGACGATACAGATTTTGAAACAGATCTAAAACAAGCGAGCATCGGTGTAGAATACCGCTTCTAATTGAATACGGTGTCTCCGTTTTAATTTAAACGGATGAGATCTAAACGCCTTCGCCACAGGTGACGAAGGCGTTTTCGGTTAACCATCTATGCGCTGAATGAGTTGAGCTAACTCTTCTATTTTTGCCACCGTTGTTTTTACCAGGTTGTCAATTTCGTTTGACGATGACTGCGAGTTGCCTGCCAGCGTTCTCACTTCGTCAGCAACTACTGCAAACCCTCTGCCCATTTCACCCGCTCTTGCTGCTTCAATAGCCGCATTCAATGCTAATAAATTGGTTTGCTCGGAAATAGAGTTAATGGTGCCAACAATGTTACTGATGGTTTGGCTGGTCTCCAATAATTCTTTCATGGCGTCTTGCGTGTCGTTTACAGCTTGCTTTCTGGACGTAACGTTAATAGCAAAAAATACGTAGCGCGTTATTTGACCGTTGAAGTTTTTAAGCGCGCTTATTCGCGCATCAAATGCCAAGTAACTATTACCAATTTCAAACTCAGCAATCTTTGAAACAAACCCTGATGCTTCAAGTGTTGATTTATCTTCTGTGGATAGACTCCCCATTAGTTCACTAGCAAATGCATCTGAGCTCATTACGTCCTTTAATGTTTCGCGTAACAATTTGTTTGCCTCTATAACTTCACCATTTGGCTTCATCTCAAGAAGTACCAACGCACTGCCAATAGCCTTTAATTTGTTCGTGAAGTCTAGCGCCATCTGTTTCACACGCGTGATATCAGCCTGCACTGCAATGAAGTTAACTAAATTGCCTTCTTTAAAAACGGGGTTTATTGATAGTGAAGTCCAATAAGGCGTTCCATCTTTTCTATAGTTGAGTATTTCATCGTAAAAGGCTTCTCGGTTTTTGATTTTTTGGCGTATAACACTAACGGTCCGCGGATCCGTTTCTTCGCCTTGTAAAAAAGAGCCCGGTTTCTTACCCTTAATTTCATCAAGTTGCCAGCCAGTCAGTCGATAAAAGCCATTATTCACATATTCTATTAACCCATTGGCGTCAGAGATAATTACCGCGTTATCCGTCTCATTAGCAACAAGAGAAAGCATTCGCTGCATCTCTCGTTGTTCAACTTCTTCGGTAACATCCTTTATAAAAGCCGTATAGAGGGTTCTATCAGCCAGCCTTACTTTCGACAAAGAAAGTCTCCCCCACAGACTTCCTCCGTCTTTGCGCTCTATTTTGACTTCCCGACTCGTACCAACAATTTTGTCTTGCCCCGTTTCTCTGTTCGCGTTCACGTAATTATCATGGTTCGCTTGGATTTCTTGGGGAACGAGCATTTTTACATTTTGGCCAATCACTTCATTTCGCGTGTAGCCCCATAATTTTTCGGCTGATGCATTAAACAACGTTACGTTATTGTTCTCGTCAATACACACCACAGCATCTAATGCTTGTTCTAGGGTTTGCTCCACAATTTCGCGTGATTCACGCTCTTCTGTAACATCGCGCACAAATGCGGTGTAGTGCTTCTTGCCTTGGACAATAACTTGTGAAAGTGCGAGTTGCACCCAAATTCGCTCACCGCTCTTGGTTTCTAGTTCAACCTCTCGGGAACTGCCAACAATTTTATTGACGTTAGTTTGTCGGTGAGAATTTACGTAACTATCGTGATTCGCCTTATATTCTTGAGGCACTAGAATTTTTATATTTTTACCCAACACCTCACTTGGCGTGTAACCCCATAATTTTTGAGCAGCGCCGTTATAAAACGTAATATTGTTTTTCTCATCAATAGTCACGACAGCGAGTATTGACTGTTCAAGTGCCTGCTTCGACGCGTCTTCCTTAGAAAAAAGCTTCATTCACTTTAACCTTTTGTATAAATTTTTAATTTATATAGAAGATATTTCAACCAATTTCCAACTATGAACATTAAACTCGTTTTATCGTGAAAAAATTACAAGGAATCGTTTGGAACGCGTAATCAAATCACCCGAGAATGAAAATTAGATAGCTAAATCATAAACTTAAAATCGTGCACCCTAGCGGATGATTAGGTACGAATTCTGCACTATCACTTAAATAGATAGAAAGTAGAATAGGTAATACACCATGCAATCAGGAAAGAGTGTTTTTCAACCAGGTCAAAACTGTTGGGTAGAGAGCAAGGCTCGTTTTTCCACTCCTCTAATAGATTGCGGAAACTATTACAAGGCACTGCACAGCTCGATAGTCAAAGCTAAGCACTGTATTTTCATTGTCGGTTGGGATATAGACAGCCGCATTCGTTTGTTGCGAGGCGATGATGAAGCCAATAGCGAAGCTCCCAGCGTAATTAGTGACCTGCTAAAATGGAAAGCTGAGCAAAACCCTGATATCAAAATTTACCTGCTTCGTTGGGATTCTTCTCTCGCCTTTTTTGCGCAGCGTGAAATGTGGGCGAAAGAGGTGTGGGAAGAAAAGACCCCAGATAATGTTCAGACCGAGCTCGACGATACCATTCCGATGGGCGGAAGCCAGCACCAAAAAATTGTAGTTATTGACGATGAAGTGGTGTTCTCAGGTGGGATGGACGTATCAACAAATCGTTGGGATACACGAGATCACCCTGTTGTGTCAGAAGAGCGCGATGGTCCCGACGGCGAGTATGGGCCTCTTCATGATGTACAGATGGTTTCAAGTGGGCCTGTGGTTGCCGACTTCTCTAAATTGGTAAGGTGGAGATGGCAACGCGTTGCAGAAGAGTCTCCCATCGATATTCGTGAAGATGCACGCGTTGATGAAAATGCGCCGCTTCCCGATGCATGGCCTGAAGATTATCCGCCTCTTTTTGAAGACGTAGAATGTGCTCTTGCCCGCACCATCCCGTTTATGGATGAAGTAGAGCCGGCGCAAGAGGTACGCCATATGCTGCTTGACCTTATTGGTGAGGCAGAATCGGTCATTTATATTGAAAATCAGTTCACGACTCGTCAAGAAATTGCTGAGGCGCTTAATAGGCAATTAAAGCTAAAGCCCGAGCTATCGGTCATTATTGTAAGTTCCTACGAACCGAAGGGGAAATTTGAGTGCGAAGCATTTTGGGCTAGCCGCATAGAGTTTAAGGCGATTTTAGAAAAAGGGGTTGACTCCAAACGAGTAAAACTAACTTACTCGTCAATAGAAGACATGCAAGGTCGCAAGGCTTACAAACGTATCCACTCTAAAGTGATGACAATAGATAACAAATATCTCGTTATCGGGTCGTCGAACTTGAGTAATCGCTCAATGACCTTAGACACCGAAATTGACACGGTGTTATTTGGTAATACCAAAGACAATCAAGCGTGTATCGAGCAAGTTAGAAATGATTTACTGGCAGAGCATACCGGGCGCGACATTAATGCAATGCCAGAGGTATTCGACAATGAATACCCAGTTGAAGCATTAATGCAGAATCAGATAGCACACGGCTACGTACTTACCGAAGTCCGTGATGAAGTATTTACCGAACAATCGGTAAAAAACGTCTTCCGCGCATTATCTGACCCTGAAGAGCCGCTCATTTCAGTGCCTACCCTCGATGGAGCAGCATTGCCAGCGCGCAACCCAAGACGCCGCAGCATTATGATTTTAATTGGCCTCGCTATAATTGCCGTTCTGGGCGGGCTTATGTTTTGGGCTAGCCAGTCTATTCCATGGTTAAGTTCTGACAGCATAAATGCCTTTTTGGAAAAAAGCCGGGGGACGTACTTTGCGTTACCGACTGTATTACTGGTTTATGTTGTCGGCGGCGTCTTATTTTTCCCAGTCACAGTGTTGTCTCTTGCTGTAGCTGCTATTTTTGGTCCTATATGGGGACCTATTTACGGCATTATGGGGGCATTAATGAGCTCTGCAATTATGTTTGGAATAGGTAAGGTATCAGGCAACGCGGGCCTTAGGAAAATAGGTGGACCAAAGGTCGCTGCTGTTGACGAAAAGCTAAAGCGTAGTGGAATTGTTGGCGTTGCAGCAATTCGTATGTTGCCTGTAGCACCATTCAGCTTAGTAAATTTGGTTGCGGGTATCTCATCCATTAGCATTTTCCAATTTTTAGTGGGAACTTTTTTAGGTATGTTTCCACCCATGATTGCAAAAGGACTTGTGGGCGATTCGATCGCACAAATTTGGCAGAACCCTTCTATTGAAACCATCAGCTATTTGGTAGGCGGAATCGTTTTATGGGGACTTATGATTTGGGGCTCGCAAAAATTTGCTCGCTATTACCAAGCACGGAAGGAGTCGGCCAGTCAAGATAGTGTAAGTGGCAATGGTGAAAAAGATGAGGTTGAGAAATGTGCCGCATAGTGACCTACAACATTCACAGCGGAATAGGTAGAGACAAAAAGCACGACTATAAACGGGTAGGACAATTTCTCGCAAATAGCGGCGCAGATGTTGTGCTTCTGCAAGAGATGGATACACGGCCCTCTGAACGGAGTACAGCACAGGACGTTAAGGATATCTGCGCCGAAAACACGTTTAAGCTCATTCCGTCCCCCGCCATTAGGGAGTCTGACGGCTGGTATGGTAACGCCATTCTCACTCGCTTTGATGTGACAGCCCACGATACAGTGGATGTTAGTCAAAATGGTCGACAGCCAAGAAATGTTCAGATTGTGGAACTTAAAACAGAAAAGACACCACTTACGGTGGTCAATACACATAAAGGACTAAAAAAGTTAGAGCGCCGCTCACAGTTCTCTTTGCTCCACGAGCACCTTTCTCGTCGACTAAAAGAAAGGCATACGCCTCTCGTATTAGCTGGTGATTTCAATGAGTGGCAGTTTTTTTCAAAAGCCTTTAGAGCACTAAATGAATTGCTCTCGCAGCAGAAAGTAGGGGCAACATTTCCAAGCCACTTTCCTGTATTTGCACTTGATAGAGTGTGGGTGTCTGACGATATCAAAGTGAAAACATGCAGAAGGTTAAAAAGCGCAAAGACACGAATTTTGTCAGATCATTTACCTGTACTTGTTGATATTGAGCTCCCCTACGATAACGGCTGACAAATTGCTGTTACGCATACTCACTACGTTGCTTTTTTCACATCGAGTACGCAATTTAGCTTTACTTTCTTGTTGGCGCAGTGCGTTATGCTGGTCGAGAAATAAAGGAAGAAGCGGCAAACTCTAATGTGCCGCACCAGTGGTTTAGCGCGTTTTCTTGTGCTACTACTTTCCTGACAATATCAATAAACTGACTGTGATCTTGCATTGTCTCGGCACTCTTATTTGTTGCAGCAAGTACAGTGCGCTGCATTTCTGGCTGGGTTATTTTCAATGATGAAACTAAGCCAGACTCTTTTAAATGAAATATCGCAGAGGTAGGGAGAATCATCACCCCTTCTCCCTGCATAACTTGCCTAAGCCCCGTCATAAGTTGTCCAGAGTAAGCTAAGTCATGCTGCAAACTAACACCCGTTGCTTTTTCATAATCAGCAATTAATTGTCCCAATGCGTCTTTGTTACCAGGTGACAGTAAAGGCAATTCACTTATTTCCCAAAACCGGATCGTGGTTTTATCTCGAAGCGTGGCATATTGTTCACACGAAGAGGAAGCAGAAAATACTAAGTGGAGATCTTCTTGAATGAGCGGCGTAACCCGCATGAATTTAGGGTCGACAGCTTGCTGATAAGTAAGCGCAATATCCACTTGGTTTGACTCAAGCCAGTCATTAATGGTGTAAGACGGTCCAGTACTAATTTCGATTTTAAGACTATTATAATTCTTCGTGATTTCGGTGAGCAGCGGTAATGAAAGCACATTACCGATTGACGGTAGCATTCCTATTTTTACAACCTTCTTATGGCCGGTTTGTAAGGCTTCCATCGCCGTTTTTACATTTTCTATTTCCGTTAGTAGCTTTATTGCGTGCTTATAAAAAACTTCGCCCGCCGATGTGAGATTCACGCCCGAAAAGCTTCTTTCGAGCAGCGTCGCCTTCATCTCTCTTTCTAAACTTGCTAACTGCTGGCTAATAGCTGGCTGGGCGATATCTAATGCTCTCGCTGCCGCCGCAATACTGCCTTTGCGTACAGTCATAACAAAATAATGCAGCTGTTTTGAATGCACTAGCCCTCCTCAGTAAGGCGGTGAGTTATAGATCAAGAACGGTGGATGTTTTCGATAGGTTACAGCAACGAATATGCCATTCCATTAAATTATATGAAGCAAAATTGTAAAAATCCGGCAACGGAAACCGGGTGAAAAAATCTCATATTCCCACGAGCTTAAGTCTAATAGCATAAAATTAGCGCTCTGAGAGATAGCTCAATATTTTTCTTATACCCCTGAATAATCTTCTTTCTTCCCGCAACACTAAAGAGTTTTTAGCCTAGTCCTTGTACACGAGTAGCTAGATAACAATAACAGGATGCAGTTCGCATCAAAGTAGTGCTCGTGCGTGCCTAATAAGGGTGCAGATTTAAATAATCAACATCCACAAATTAAGTAGCAATAAGCACGATTGGGAACACAAATGAAACAGAAAAAGCTCCACACTGCAGTACGTTACGCACTTTCCGGATTAACACTTTTCACTACTTCATTGCTTGTACAGGCGCAAGAAGTAACAGAAGAAACCACAGAAGCCAAAGACCTAGAACGCATTGCCGTTGTTGGTGCCCGCGGTGCACCACGTTCAGTAACCAGTTCTCCAGTACCGGTTGATGTACTCACCGCTGAAGACGTTGAGGCTGTCGCTTTTACCGATATGAACAATGTGCTAATGACGCTTGTTCCCTCTTACTCTGTAGGCCGTCAGCCTATTTCCGACGGGGGTACCTTTATTCGTCCGGCAACACTTCGAGGCATGCCTACTGATAAAACGCTTGTTTTAGTCAACTCTAAACGTCGTCACAGAGCTGCCCTTGTTTCAATTGGCGGCTCAGGCACACAGGGACCAGACATTGCAACCATTCCAACAGCAGCAATTCAAAGTGTTGAAGTTCTGCGTGACGGTGCGGCTGCGCAGTACGGCTCAGATGCCATCGCAGGTGTAATCAACTTTCAATTAAAAAATAACACCGAAGGCGGCTCAATTACTGCTGACTACGGGAGCTATTACGAAGGAGACGGCGATCAAATTACCGTTACAGGGAATAAAGGTTTTGCGTTAGGTGACGACGGATTTTTTAGTATTTCCGCTGAGTATTCTGACAGCGAAGCCACCTTTCGTGGTGAGCAATATTGTGAACCATGGTTTTGCGTGGATGACCAGTCAGATGAATACATTGCTGATGCTACCGCTATGGCGAACAGTGTCCATGGTTCAGATGTAGTTCAACCATGGGGGCAGCCAAATACAAGTGGTACTCGCGTTTTCTTCAACGCAGGTTACGCATTATCTAGCGAACTAGAGCTCTATGCATTCGGCAACTATTCAGAAAGTGAGGGTGACGGTTCATTCTATTATCGTTATCCAGGCAATGGCACCATTGAAGACATTCGACTTGAGGACGGTTCAATCTGGAACCCACTTGAGTTCTTCCCCGGTGGTTTCACTCCGCGTTTCTTCGGTGATGTGACTGACTACTCTTTTGTGGGTGGCGTTAAAGGTATGTCGGGTGACCTTACTTACGACATCAGTGGCCGTTACGGAAATAACGAAATCTCTTACACGCTCGCCAATACTATTAACCCGTCTCTTGGCAACGAATCGCCCACTTCCTTCAAGCCGGGAGATCTCACCAACGAAGAAACACAAGTTCAAGCTGACTTCACCTACGACTTAAACCAGTATGTTCTTGCCTTTGGCGCAAGCTATTTAGATGAGTCATACGAAATCACTGAAGGTGAGTTAAGCTCATATTTTGCGGGGCCTTATGCAACGTCTGACCCTTATGGATTTTGTGATGGCACCACAGCCACAGCTGCTGGTTTAGCCGTTATTGCAAACGGTTCTACACTAGACTGTTCAGATCCAGATGATGCCGTTTACACCGTAGTAGGCGTTGGCTCTAACGGATTCCCGGGCTATTCGCCAGACTATTCAGGCTCATATGAACGTGACTCATATGCCGTATATACGGATATCTCCGGTGACATTACTGACGAACTGTTTGCCCAGGCTGCGCTACGTTATGAAGACTATTCTGACTTCGGTTCAGAGGTTGTGTACAAAGTAGCAGGATTTTATCAGTTAAATGATGATGTGGGCATCAGATCGTCTTTCGGCACTGGCTTTAGAGCACCGACTCCAGGTCAGCAAGGCACGACCAACGTATCCACGCGCCTCCCCGATGGCTTTCCTGTAGCAACAGGACTATTCCCTGCTGGCGGCGAAGTAGCACAGGCTCTTGGTGCCAACGAACTTTCACCGGAGAAATCGACAAACTTTACGTTAGGTATGACTGCCAATTATGGTGACTTAACGTTAACGGTTGATTACTACAACATCAAACTTGAAGACCGTCTTTACTCTGTATCTACACGAGATGTGTCCACCACTGTCGTTACCGACCCGCAAGCTGAGGGCTATGATGCATACCAAAACTACCTGGCCCTGGCGAGTGCTAATGTTTCTGGCGCAGAGTCCATCGGTGGTGTGTTCTTCTTCCAAAACGCTTTCGATACTGTAACCGAAGGTGTAGACGTTGTAGCCACCTACAGGATGGAATCGAAGTACGGCGCAACGGTGTTAACCGGCTCTGTGAATTATAACAAAACAGAGTTTGATTCTGATCCAAGCGAGTATCTCGATCCCGAAGATCAATTTGACTTCGAAAATAGCCGTCCAGAAATGCGCGGGGTCTTTTCGATTACCCACAGTTACGACGTGTGGTCCGCTGTAGCTCGTCTTAGCTACTTTGGAGAGTATGAAAATGCAGGAAGTGATGACGGCGTAAACGCAACAAGTATTCAAACTTTTGGTGACGAATATATGTTCGATTTAGAAGGCTCCTACCTGATTAACGAAAACCTCACGCTGTCAGTAGGTGTAAGAAATATCTTCGACAACTATCCAGATGTGAGTACCAACGGCGACGCCTGTTGCGGTGAAGTCTATGACTCTGCCTCGGTCGTTGATTGGCAAGGGGGGTATTACTACACCCGACTTGCCGCCCGTTTCTAATTGGCTCTTTGCAAACACCGACCTATGTCGGTGTTTGTGTATCTAGCCAACTGTATATAAGAAAAACTTAAAGGGTTATTCATGTTTAAAGCTGTTTCATGTGGAGTAAAAGGTAAATGGAAATAGAGCTACTCTGGTTTGTAGTTACTTTATGTATAACTGGTGCCATCGCGGGTATCACAGCCGGCCTGTTTGGTAATGGTGGGGGATTTGTTGTTGTACCCGCTCTTCTCGCAGTTTTTCCGTTTTTTACTCCTCCTTCAGAAGCTCTCGTTAAGGTAGCGATCGGAACTTCTCTGGCATCTATTGTGGTTTCCAGTGCTAGGTCGGTAATGGCACACCGAGCGAAAGGAGCTGTAGATTTTGACATTCTTCGCTCATGGAGTGTTTGGCTTATTCTTGGTGTTGGGGGCGGACTACTCATCGCAAATAATTCCAGTGCCAATGGACTAACGGTGGTGTTTGCCGCAGGTGTTCTACTTTACTCTGTGTACTTCCTCTTTCCTGAGTTCGTTGTAAGACCTGGACTGGTTTTCGATATGCCGAAAGGAGTAGGAAAAGCAATTCTAGCGTTTGTTCTGGGTGGCTTCTCTGCTCTACTTGGTATAGGTGGCGGTACGCCAACCGTAATCACCATGGTGATGTGCCAACGCACCATTCAGCAAGCGGTTGCGACCGCAGCAGGCGTCGGCTTTCTAATTGGTCTTCCGGGTGCCATTGGCTTTTTGTTTATGAAGCACCCTGAGACCGCCGCTTTACCGGCAGGTACTATCGGATACATCAATATTCCTGCACTAGTTGCTATCAGTATTGGTGCAATCTTTACCGCCCCCATTGGGGCAAAAATGGCGCATAACTTCAGTGAAAAGAAACTAAAGCGCTTATTCGGCATTTATCTCGTCATTGTTTCTAGCGCAATGTTTTATAAAGCCATTTAAAAAGGAGACAACCTGTGAGTTTTAACCGTTCAAGACGCTTATTTATGGGCGGCACCGCAGCTGCGTCTACATTAGGCGCGAGTGGCATTAGTAGCCTAGTTAGCGCCCAATCTGTCAGCGCAACCGCTTCCCCATTAACTGTAATGTATGGCCCAAAACCAGGTGTTGCGAAACTCAACGCTAATGAAAACCCATTTGGTCCAAGCCCGAAAGCACTAGAAGCAATCGCGAAAGCTTCTGCGGAAGGCGGGGCTTACTACGCTTATCCCGCTGCTATGACGCTATTAGATATGATTGCTGAACGCTATAGTATCACTCGTAAGCACATATCTTTGAGTGCTGGCTCAAGCCCCATTCTTTCCTACGCTGCCCTTGCTGCCAGCAAAAATGGAAAAATTTTGGGCCCTGATCTATTTTGGGACACCACCTCTAAAGCGCCTGAAAAGCAAGGTGCGCCAGAAATAGTAAGAATCGCTAACACAGCAGATCTTGATATAGACCTTGATGCCATGTATGCCGCTATTGATGATTCAATTGGAATGGTACATATATGTAATCCAAACAACCCCACCGGCAAAGTGCTCGACCCGAACAAGCTTCGCGAATTCTGTATAAAAGCATCTAAAAAAACGCTGGTCTTAGTTGATGAGGCATATAACGAGCTTATCGATGAGCCACCTAAGCATTCAATGATTCCGCTCGTTAAAGCAGGTCATAATGTCATCGTAGCGCGAACCTTCTCAAAGATTTATGGCTTAGCGGGTATGCGCGTAGGCTACTTAATCGCATCAGAGGAAAATACTGAGTGGATTAATCGCTACGGTATGGGCGGCTATACATTGAATCAAGCAGGCCTTGCTGCAGCTATCGCCAGCTATAATGATGATGCCTTTTTAACATTCTCTAAAGAGAAAATTTATGAGGGTAAATCTATAGTTATGGACGCAGTAGAAGCCAATGGATTGACAGCGCTACCTTCTAGTACTAACTTTATTTTTGTTAATCTAGGTGACGGTAATGCCGAGTACTTCCGTCAAGCCATGGCTGAACAGAACGTGCTGATTAGAGGAATCTACCGTACGTACAACAATTGGTCTCGCGTAAGTATGGGGAAAATTGGCGACGTAAAACGCTACGTTGATGCCATGCCTAGAGCTCTTGAAAAAATGTACACTATGCAAAACACTTAACAGTTAGGGTGTGCATTGTCGGTCAGTGCACACCTTTCTACTTATAGCCCCACACTTTCTACTACTTACACTTTTACGCGACGAATCATTTTCAACTAAAAGTCTAATACGCATAAAAGTCACTTCTGTCATATACTCATTTTAAAGCGCCACTGCTCAAAGAATACGCGGTTTGGAAAATTTTTACAGTATTGTTGCAGTAACGCTAAAGTTGCACATACTTTACTAAAAAGGCATCGCACTAAATGCCGTCTAGGAGGCTGTAAATGTCAATTTCTGTATTAGTAGCTGATGACTCTAAGTTGTCGAGGCGTAGTGTGATTCGGTCACTTCCTCAAGATTTAGAGTATGACATCACCGAAGCAACAAACGGTCAAGAAGCCATTAACGCTTTGTCAGAAAGTGAATTTGCATTGGTTCTTCTAGACCTAACCATGCCAGAAGTTGACGGCGTTGGCGTGTTGGAATTCTTGCACCGAAGACCCAACCCCCCGAATGTAATTGTGATCAGCGCTGACTTTCAGCCAGAAAAACAAAAAATTGTAATGTCTTTGGGGGCAAAACGTTTTTTACGCAAGCCGCTTGATAAAGAAGAATTAGCAATGTCATTGTTTGAATTGGGGTATCTATGAGCATTGTACTACCACTAGACGAAGAGCAAAGAGATGCCCTTCAAGAACTCCTAAATATTTCCATGGGGCAAGCAGCTAACTCTCTTGCGCAATTAATTGAAACCAAAATCGATATTTCTATCCCAAAAATTTCAGCGGTTACTCCCACCCAGCTTTATAGCCTCTTATTTGAAACCGAAGACGCCTTTTATACTCGTCAGTCTTTTTTAGGGGACGTACACGGTGAAGTTATGTCTGTGCTTTCTCAAGCTGGATTGAGTGAGGTCGCTACATTAATGGATTACGATGAACCGTTAAGCAAAGAAGATATTCAAGAGATCATACTGGAGCTATGTAACATTCTGGCTGGAGCGTGTTTGGCAGGTCTTTCCGATCAGTTGGAGCTTGCCACTAACCTGAATATGCCCACGTTATTTTTGCCCGACAAAGCGAACTTCGATGAGTTGCAATGGCAGCACAGCTTGGTGATGGAAGTGCAGTTTATTATCGCGATCTCGTCATTTAGTATGCGCGTTGTTTTCTGCTTAGACGATGAATCTCTTGCACGCATGAAAGATACATTGGATGAGTTACTCGCATAATGTTTGAACAGCTGGTAGGTAAATTACCTGTCGGAATTGGTATAGTCGACGAGAACTTTAAGGTTGTTTATCTGAACGACTTCTTTTTAGATAGGCTTCCTTACAATATGCGCGACTGCTATAAAGAAACGCCAGTCGTTGAGTTATTTCAAGGACAAGGTAAGTTTCTTAAACGAAGGCTAAAGTCAGTATTTGTCCTGCAGCACCCAAGTTTTAGCTATTGGGAACAACGCCCCCACATTTTTCCGTTTAAGAGCTCTCGCCCTATAACGGGTGAAGAAACCCAGATGTACCAAAATATGGAAATTTTGCCCATAAAAGACAAGAACACGGGGCAAAAGTTGGCGTGTATTTTTTTACAAGATGTGACCGCCCAAGCCAGCTATTTTAGAGCACAGCAAAAACTTTCAGAAGCACTTAAGAAAGAACACGAAGCGCAAAAAAAGTTAATTCGCAAACTCGACACCGCACAAAGCCAGCTTATTCAAGCTGAGAAAATGGCCTCTACTGGCCAGCTCGCGGCGGGGATCGCCCACGAGATAAATAATCCTATTGGTTTTGTGAATGCTAACCTCAATACACTTGAACAATACGCGTCTCACCTTATAGCAATCTGTGATGGCGTCCAAGGGCAACTCGAATACTTCACCGACGAACTTAAAGAGCAGATCGACGCGCTGTTTGAGTCTAATCACTACGACTTGCTGAAAGACGACATCACTGAGTTAATTGGCGAGTCTACCGATGGCCTTACCCGCGTAAAAGACATCGTCGAAAACCTCAAAAACTTCTCGCTGGAAACCACCGAAGGCGTGCAGATAGTCGATATATGCGCCGTATGCCGCCAGCTAATCACGCTTATTTCCGCCCAGTACAGCGCGCCCCAATATAAATTTGAATGTGAGCATGAGAAAGTGGAGGTAATGGGAAACCCTGGACCGTTGAAACAGGCGCTCATGAACGTCATGATAAACGCTGCTCAAGCCATAAAAGATAAGGGTTTCATTAAGCTTACGGTGCTCAATTCACCCAAGTCGGTGACTATCAAAATACTGGACTCGGGTTGCGGTATTCCAACAAAACATTTAAAGCGCGTTTTTGAACCCTTCTTTACTACAAAACCCGAAGGGCAAGGCCAAGGCCTGGGCCTTTCTGTGGCTTACACCGCCATCGAACAACATCACGGTAAAATATCTATTAGCAGCAAAGAGGCAAAAGGAACCGTGGTAGAGATCACCATTCCGAAACAGCCTGCAGCACAAGCACCCTCTAGCGAAGGTGATGAAGAGAATAAAGAGAATGAAGCGGAAAGTCTAAAATTCGGATAGCCTAGTTCAGAGTGAGAAGTTGGTAATCCTCACTGTGTTTTTATGTCTTCTGACTGAACTAACCAGCAAGCTTTTTTACTTCACAGGCTTTAAATGTATACACCCCCTTGCTGTTTAACGTCCGCGAAATAGCCCCTTCGTTAAGCAAGTAATTAAGATGAGACAAACACTCTGCAACTGCAAACACCATGTTTCGGCTTGAAAGCTTGCGCTTAAACATAACTGGTAATAGCTCTACGACCGTTTGAGGTTGCTCGCACGCATTTAACAGTGCTTTTAGGTGCTCTTGATGATGAGCAATAAGCGAATCTACTCGCTCATGTAGGCCGATAAAGGGAAGCTTGTGAGCGGGTAAGACTGTCGTATCTTTCGGCAAGCTTTTAAATTGCGGCAGTGTGCTAAGGTAGTCGTCTAAGGTGTTGGCGTCAGGCTCTGTTGAGTAGGCGCCAATGTTAGGCGTGATAATCGGCAAAATATGATCGCCTGATATGAGAATATTTTTTTGCTTATTGTAAAGGCACGCATGCTCTGGAGAGTGGCCGCGACCAATGATGACCTGCCATTCGTTATCACCAAGCGATAGCGTCATACCCTGTTTTAGACGGGTGTAGCTAATGGGTAGTGGTGATACCACGCTACTGTAGCCATTGCCCTCGCCAGAAGTAAGCTTGTCGATCATTGATTTGTCCAAACCTGCTCGCTGGTAATATTGCACATCCCGTTCATTAGTTGCGCCATTTCTTCCTGCCGCAAACGCGCGAGCAGTAAAGTACTCAGTTTGAGACATGTAAAAGGGAACGTTATACGTGTCGGCTATCCAACCGGCTAACCCCACATGATCAGGGTGTAAGTGCGTAACAATAACACTTACGATAGGTCCGTCTAATTGCTTGAATATTCTCTCCCATAGAGACTTGGTGGTAGACGTTCCTATACCAGTATCAATGACTACCCAACCGCCTTCACCGCGGATCAGATACAAATTAATGTGGTCAAGTTCAAATGGAAGCGGCATTGTCAGCCAAAGTACTCCATCGGCCACTTCTATTAGCTCGCCCGGCTCTACCTGTTTATCAAATAGATATTCCATATCGCCCTCACCTTTTCTATTGTGCATGGTCTAACCTGCACAAAGACTATACGTTTTCGTTGTAACTCGCGCTGCTTACAAAAACAAACATATCTGTCGAATAGAGATCTATAGGAGTCGGTGATAACAAACGTTATACTAAGCCAAATGCCGATTCTCGTGCACTGAGGTAGCGCATTTTTATTGCGCCTTTGTGCCAGTCATAGAACAGATAATGGTAATGCGAGTTTATAAAACGTATACGCCCATGAGACTAATTAAAGAAATTAACGTCAACAAAGCCGGTTAGTAAATCAGATTCATGTCAGCCTCAACAATACAACAGGGGTTTATACTCAATAAAAGTACGTTTACCCGGCGAGGCAAGGTTTATGTTGAGCTATGGGTAAAAACGCCCAGTAGCACCGCTAGGTTAATTTCTTCACCCCAATACCCCACCTGCTTTGTATCAGTAGATCACGCGAATGATTTACGCAATATAGCCGAGCGTATTTCAGCAAAGATCAGTATTTCAGATGACGGATTTCACACGCTGGAACAAGTTCCTGTTGCGACAGTAAAAACTGCAACCGAATCACACATGCATCAGCTTCGCCAGCATGCGCAGGAAAGCAGCATTATATTGTACGAAGCTGATATACGCGTTGCCGACCGCTACTTAATGGAGCGCTTTGTGTATGGCGCGGTGGAATTTCTGGCACCTCAGCCTTTAGAGCATACGTCGCAGATTGTTATAGAGAATGCGCAAATCAGGCCTTGCCAATTCAGAACCACGTTTACATCGCTAAGCATAGATATCGAATGCAATGAGCATGAAGAACTGTTTAGCATTGCGCTAGCAGGCGAAGGACTCAACGTTGTGCTGCTTGTATGCCCGCCACGTTTTATTGGGCAAACATTGCAGGGACAAGAAGACAGCGCATATGAGCTCATTACCGTTGAATCAGAAAAGGCACTGCTAGAAGCATTTTTTGCCTATTTTACATCCTACGACCCAGACATCATTTTAGGGTGGAACGTTAAGCAGTTCGATATGGCGATACTTGAGCGCCGCGCTCGTGCGAATGCGCTTAAATATGCCATCGGCCGGCACGAACGAGAGGCATCTGTAAGACAGTGGGAAGATCAAACCCTGGTTGATGTACCAGGACGATGCGTGATTGATGGGATCGAAGCACTAAAAACAATGACTTATCAATTCGAGTCGTTCTCGCTTGATCACGTTTCTGAAGTACTGCTTGGCGAAAATAAGCTTATTCAAGCTGCCGATAAGCTTGAAGCGATAAAGCGTCTGTATCATAGTGACCCCGTTGTACTCGCCAACTATAACTTCAAGGATACTGAACTGGTTAACCGCATTCAGGATAAAACCCAGTTTATCGATTTTTTAGCGTTGCGTAGTATTCTTACCGGCCTGGATATGAGTCGTCCCGGAGGCTCAGTGGCCGCGTTTTTAAATGTGTACTTGCCTAAGCTTCACCGCAAGTCTTATGTGGCGGGGGTTAGACCTGAAAATGGAGGCTTGGCTAGTCCGGGTGGTTATGTCATGCGTTCCCAGCCAGGTTTATATAAGGACGTTTTAGTCCTCGATTTTAAGAGCCTTTATCCTTCCATAATTCGCACTTTCAAAATCGATCCGTTGGGGCTTGCAGAAGGGCTTAAGTATCCGGACTCTTCGATAGAAGGGTTTAAAGGCGCAGTATTTAGTCGTGAATCTCATTTTCTGCCTTCGATCATTGAAAACCTATGGCTTCAGCGCGACGAGGCGAAAAAACAGAAAGACGCACCGCGCTCTCAGGCCATAAAAATATTAATGAACTCCTTCTATGGTGTCCTTGGTAGTGGCGGCTGTCCCTTCTACGATCCTCGCCTGGCTAGCTCTATTACGCTGCGGGGTCATGAGATCATGCAAACCACTGCGGGTTGGATTGAAGAACTAGGCTATACGGTTATTTACGGTGATACCGACTCAACATTTGTTCATGTAGAAGGGAATGATGCACTGGGTTCGCCGTCAGAAACTGGACTTGAGCTAGCTAGCATTATTAATCGAAAGTGGACTGAGTTACTAAAAAGTGAGTTCGACATTGAATGCCACTTAGAAATTGAGTTTGAATCTCACTTTTCTACGTTTTTTATGCCGACGATCCGAGGCTCTTCCGAAGGCAGCAAAAAACGTTACGCAGGAATGAAAGGCGGTGAACTTGTCTTTAAAGGCTTAGAAAATGTCCGCTCTGATTGGACGATACTAGCTAAAACCTTTCAGTACGAGCTGTATAAAAAAGTGTTCACTGGACAGCCTGTTGAAGACTACATAAATAGCACGATAGCCGCGATAAGATCCGGTGAAATGGACCACGCTTTGATATATAAAAAGCGCCTTCGAAAGCCTTTGTCGTCGTATACAAAGTCGCTGCCTCCCCACGTAAGGGCAGCTCGATTAGCGGATGAGCAGTATAAAGAACAGGGATTACCACTTCGCTATCAGTTTAATACTACTATTGCCTATGTCATTACAGTACAAGGCCCTCAAACCGTCGAAACCGCAACGGCCCCCCTTCAATACGATCACTATATTGAAAAGCAAATCCAACCCATTGCCGATAGCATCTTGCCTCTTATTGGCCTACAGTTTGAGACAATAGCGAACGATCAACTCTCACTGTTTTAGTATCTTTAACAGGGTCTTACCTAAACATGATGTCCACTTAAGTTTGACGTATGAAGATCTTGCAAACACTGCGACAATTTAACATAGCAATAACATTAAAATCCTCGCCTTAAATTTTTATTACGCCATTAAATCAGTTAGTTATGCATTTGGCACATTCAATGAATAATGAATTACGTAAGTCATTAGCGGTGTCAGGTTGAAACTTACAATCTGCACCTGTGTTGAGGTCTGTGGACCTAGTGGTTAGGGCAATTGAGCGCCCAAGTTCACTGTAAAAGCCAGAAGGAATTTGATTATGAAGATCACAAAACTAAGTATGATTACCAGCGCTGTTATTGCTGCAACACTATCTGCTTCAGCAGTAGCAGGCCACCACGAGGAGAAGATCTCGATGGGATTTAGCGCAATGGATAAAGATGGGAACGGCTATATCGTCGGTTCTGAGTCTTCTGGCGTTATTGACAATAAGCTTCTCGCAAAAATGGATACCGATGGTGATAGCATGATAAGCCGTGTTGAATTCAACAAGTTTGTTGATGAAAAGCCATCAATGTTTAGCGACGACATCATTACTCAGGTGAAAACTGAAGGCACCAATGACGCTTTACTCTCGGAAAAGGGCAACCCTGAATTATTCTCTAAAGCTGACGGTGAGATGATATCAGAGAAGAATAAGGAGCTTCGCACCGAGATGTCAGCTACAGCCGACAATAAGTTTACTGAAATCGATGTAGACAGCGACGGTAAGCTTACAGCCGAGGAGTTAAAAGTTGCACATGTCGAAGGTGACTTTGAGATGATAGATGAAAATGGCGATTCATACGTTACCCGTATGGAATATCGTGCATACTTCGAAGGTATTGAGTCTGAATAGACGCTCACCACTCGTAAAATAAAAATTTTTAGGAAGCCTCCTTCGTCGGAGGCTTTTTTCTTTCTTTAAAGTCGAGATAATTTTCTTTAGACATCAAGTACATTGTCACTTTTAGTTATTACTCTCCTTTCAGCGTGTACGACGAGTCACACGAATCCATCGTTGAATAACGCCATATACGACTAACATCTTGTCGACAAAACCCGTTTGCAACAATATTGTTAATAAAGATTGAATTATTTGTTTTATTCGTTGTGTATTCAGCATTTACTGCAATTGTTGCCATTGGTTATTTGGAACCAAAAGCCGAAACAGCCAACTCTATTATTTATATATAAATCAGATGCGTACGCGCATGGAGGCAAGATATTATGGAATCAAAATTTACACCGAACTCCTTACTCCCTCTTCAGAAAAGTGAGTTTACTGGCTCTGATGACGCTGAACTGACGTCGCTCACTATCAGTCAGTATTTCAAAAATGTTGTCGACAATTACGGCGATAATCCAGCGATAATTGTAAAACATCAAGACGTTAGCTGGACCTATCAGCAGTATTGGTATGAAGTAGAGCGTGTTGCTTGCGGCTTAATTGCAAACGGTGTAATACCCGGAGACCGCGTAGGTATATGGTCTCCGAACAATATTGAATGGTCGATCGTACAGATGGCCACTGCGCGAATCGGGGCGATCATGGTATGCCTGAACCCAGCTTATCGTCCTGATGAATTAGCGTTTGCCATTAATAACGTTGCCGTAAAATACTTAGTCATGGCACAGTCATTCAAGCAGTCAAATTACGTCGCCATGTTGAAAGAGCTTGCGCCAGAAATAGACAGCCAAGATAAGAACACACCAAAGCGTCCTCTAACGCTTGCTAAGTTGCCTTCACTTAAATATGTATACACTATTGGCGATAAGCCTGTAGAAGGATTACAGGCTTTTTCTGCATTGCAATTAGAACCAACGGAAGCGCTTAAATCTCAGTTGGAGGCCGTTGAATCGAACCTTAGCGCGGATGATAACATCAATATTCAGTTTACCTCCGGCACCACGGGAAATCCGAAAGGCGCAACGTTAACGCACCGAAACATTCTAAATAACGGGTTATTAGTATCACAAGCAATGAGGTTCACGCACAAAGACAAACTTTGTATTCCCGTACCGCTTTATCACTGCTTTGGAATGGTCTTGGGCAACTTAGTTTGCTTAGCATCGGGTGCATGCGCAGTATTCCCCGGGGAGTCATTCGACCCTGAGACAACACTCCGTACAGTAGAAGAAGAAAAGTGCACGGGATTACATGGCGTACCAACCATGTTTATTGCCGAGCTCGAACTATCCAACTTCAAGAGCTTTGATCTATCAACACTAAGAACCGGCGTTATGGCTGGTAGTACCTGTCCTGAAGAGCTAATGCGAAAAGTTCATAGTGAATTTCATATGACTGAAGTCGTCATAGGCTATGGCCAAACAGAATGCAGCCCTATCAACCATATCACTGATATTGATTCTCCGTTTGAAAAACAGGTCAAAACCGTAGGACGAGCCATGCCCCATACAGAAGTGAGAATCATAGATCCCCAAGGCAATACGGTGCCTATTGGAGAACCGGGTGAGATTTGCGCGAGAGGCTACTGTGTAATGAAAGGTTATTGGGGTGATGAGGTTAAGACGAAAGCCACCATAGACGATGAAGGTTGGCTCCATTCTGGTGATCTCGGAGAAATGGACTGTGAAGGCTATGTCACTATTGTTGGCAGAATTAAAGACATGATCATTCGCGGTGGCGAGAACATTTATCCACGAGAAATTGAAGAAGTCTTGTATCAACATGCGGATGTGTCAGACGCCGCTGTCTTTGGTATTCCTGACAACAAATATGGCGAGCAAGTATGCCTATGGATTAAAGCAAAGGAAAATCGACATATAGATGAACAGCAAATACGCGACTACTTAAAATCTAAGCTTGCCTATTTTAAAGTGCCCAAGTACATCAGCGTAGTGAAAGAGTATCCCATGACGGTAACAGGGAAACTTCAGAAGTTTAAAATGCGCGAATACATGATAGAAACCCTGAAGAAGCAAGCTCTATAAACCGAATCATAATCCCACCCAATAGTGGGGTCAGAGTACTTTTTAAAAGATAACGCTTTAAAGCACTCTGACCCTACATTCGTATTTCCAACGATTGCACCTAAGCTACAGTCTGTACCTATTTACCATATCGTCAAACTATTTCCTAAAGAGATAAAAACCACGTTTTGTTTAGGTAGCCTGCAATAAAGGGGTCAGAGTACATTTCTCTGATTTAGCGGCACTGGGGGTAAGGGAATGAATATGTTCTGATGTTTAAAGTAATAAAGTACTCTGACCCCAATTTGAGGTGTTGCTGGGGGAGTGCGGATTAATGTACTCTGACCCCATTTTTTTTCT